>JAJYLN010000009.1 GCA_021787665.1 bacterium | reverse complement strand
AACATAAAGAAACTACGGGAATGGTAAGGATGATGGTAACATCAAAGCAAGGAACAGCCGTGAGAAACTCCGTTTCTCACGATAGGGATGATCTTTTCCCTTGACACGGGCACTTTAAATGGGTGACCCTTATTTTCCCCGAGCTTTTATCTCTACGGCAGCTTTGTTATGAATTCCTTTTTATCGTCACGGCAGAGCTTTCTGATGACCCGCCTGCCTGAGGCGACTGCGGTCGGTACGCCGCCACCAGGCTCCACCCACTGCCCTGCCAGATAGAAGTTCTTTAATCCGTCGAGTATCTTGGGTACCGACATTTTTATGGTCTCGCCCGTCATCAGCCAGCCCTCGAACGCGCTCCGGTAATTGCGCGTGTATCTCAGGAAGGTGTACGGCGTCGCGACATCGATCATCTCTACTTTCGCCTTTATACCCGGATAGAAATCCTCGATCCTGTCCAGCACCTTGTGTGCGACAGCGTCTTTTTCTTTATAATACGCCTCTTCATTCTTCCTGAGCCCCATCCAGTAATCGTACTCCGTTTCAATCTCCGCCTGGATGACCGTCCTGTCCCCGGGGTTCATCGCCTTGTCATAGCTGTAATCGCGGACAAGCAGTCTGTCGACCGTGACAGTACCGATCTTGAATGGCTCCTTCAGGAAAATAACATTCACCGGCGGATAGCGCTTTATCTCGCCCTTTACGCCGAAGCTCACCAGCATGAGCGGGCTGAACATCTTCCAGTTCCCGAACATATACCTGAACCTCTCCGGGACATACTTCCCGTCGAGCATATCATAGAGCGTCGAGTGCAGGTCAGCGGCGGAGATCACGATGTCGGACCTGTGGACGGACCCGTCCGCGAGCTTTACACCGACAGCGGCACCGTTCTCCACAAGGACCTTTTCGACTGTTGCATTATAGGTAATCCTGCCCCCCAGCTTCTTGAGCCGCTTTTCTATGGGAAGCACGAACCTGATGGAGCCGCCCTCGACCATGCCGAGCTGGTTCCTGAACAGATACCCGATCATCAGCATGGAGAACAGCGTGGTCATGTCCTGCAAAAACAGGTTGACGATGATGTCCCGGACCCATGGATTTTTTATCCTTTTTACATACTCGTTCAGCGGCAGGTTGTACCTGAAGAGATATCCCAGCATCCTGCCCATCCGCCAGAGTCCCGTGAGCTTATCCCAAAGATTTTTTATGGCGCCTTTCTTCCAGGAGGAGCCGCCTGTCGGTATCTGTAAATCGGCCATAACTACCGATGCCCGAAGGAACTTTTCAATGGTGTTCTTGTCTGCCGGAGAAATAGCGATCAAACGGTCCCTTGTCTTCTCATAATCCGCGATAAGCTCGAACTGATTGCCTGTCCGTCCATCCACAAAATTGATGTAAGACCCGGCATCCAGAAATTTTGCCGCATCGGTAATCCCGAGCTCCCGGTACACTTCATAGACCGACGTTCCCGGCCGGTGTCCCATGAGCCAATGGATACAGCCGTCGATCATATAGTTGTCGGTCTTCCATGACGTGCACACGCCGCCCGGGATTGCGGCGTGCTCGAACACCTGTACGTCGTACCCGTTCATGAGTGCATAGCAGCCCGCAGAGAGCCCGGCGAGCCCGCCGCCGATGATGATTATGGACTTATTGTTCCCATTCATACAATAAAGCCCCCTTTAGGAATTAAGGGACAGAAACCCATGTTCTCAATTATGGCAAGGCTCTGTATACCAGACACCGCCAGAAAGGACAAGGACCATCTGCAAGAATAAGGGCACTGAAGAGCAAACAAGGCAGCACTCCATATGATCGAAGAGATCTTTAAATAATTCTCCAGATGGAAGAGCAGACGCACAAGCTTGCCGTTCCTGTCACTGTTGCAGATCTTATCCGCTATGAAGAGACCTACCATTTGTTGAACAAATCAAGCGTGGGGAGTTGAGGTAAGGTATGCAGACAGGGACTCTGCTATAACGAGCTCGCTTTCCGGCGTCTCTACCAGGGGCAGCACGATGACCGGCGTGTCCTTTACCCTGCTGTTGAGCCAGTCGATGGCCCTGTGCTCTATCTCCGCGTAGCCGATCAGTCGCCCGATCGCGTCCGCTATTCCCCTGCGGACCGATTGTTTCGCCGGAAGCGCTTCGAGCCGCTCTGCATAGTATCGGGCCTCCGTGGCGCCTATCTTCCCGGTAACCGTCTGGTTGATAAAGAACGCTGCGATATGCGGATGCGTCATCCCGGCGATCTCTTTTTTTGCCTCGACGGCCTCGGTTACCCCCATCTCGTCGGGCGTGCTGACGACCGCCACGGAGCACCTGCTCGAGTTGATCAGGTTGTAGACCTTCTCCGCCTCTTTCTTGACCGGGCCTATCCTGAACATCTCCATGACTGCCTGTGGCGTCCTTACAAAGGGAACGAACTTCCCGAGCTGCGGCGCATCTACGATGATCGGGTCGTACAGGTATGCCCCGCTGTCGTCCCTTTTCTTCTCGAGGTCATAGAGCTTACCAACGGCGACGAGCTCCTTGAGCCCCGGGGCCGTATCCGAGAAATGACGATAGAACTTCGTGTTGAGGACGAACCGTGACAGTATATCGAGAATCAATTGTCGCTTGATATACTCCGCAAGCGCGGCGTCAGCGGAGACGTTGAAATAACGGAGATTATCGCCGATCTCTATCTCGCGGTACGGCTCTGCCTTTATGGTAAAGACTTGCTGTATACTTTTGTCCGGGGAAAACTCAACGAGCAGCGGTCTCCTGCCCGCTGACCTCAGGGACAGTCCCATGGCGCAGGCTATGGTGCTTTTGCCGACCCCGCCCTTGCCCGTAACGAAAATGATCCTGCTTCGGAACAGCTCTTCCAGCATAGGTAACGACACTATACACCCGATGGATGCTTTTGCAAGATAGTATCCGGCTTATATGGGGCGAGTGAACAGCTCATGAGTACCGCCTTCAGAACACCTGTCATCCCTGGCACCTACCGTACCGGCATGCCCGCCACAGAGAGTTTTGGGGAAAGGCCCAAATCTTGACAACCGATTCGGAATTATAGTAAATACCTGCCGAGGTTTTACAGCGGAGATGAAGGAGTAAGCTATGGAGCATACTGAGATTTACAATTTAATCACTACTTTCTTCGTGGAGCGATTCGAGATCCCGAAAGAAGAAATCAAGCCGGAAGCCAACCTCTTCAAAGACCTGGGGCTGGACAGCATAGATGCCCTGGACATGATGGGCATGTTGGAGTCCGAGATCGAGCTTGACGTGAATGTGGACGAGTTGAAAAAGATTCGTACCGTCCAGGATGTCGTGGATTTCGTATACTCTAAAGTCAATGCTACGGCCTGACGATCCTTTCCCATGCACGAAACCTGGATAATCCCCGAGAAGTTCGTCTATCATGACAACGGTACCGAGGGCCACTTCCTGGTCCCGGACGATTCCCCCTGGTTTTCCGGACATTTTCCGGGTATGCCCATCCTACCGGCAATCGGCATGATGGGCATGGTCCGCGATACCCTTGCCCGATTCGCCGCACATGCCGGCGTCCGACTTACGATCCGGGAAATAAAGCGGGTCCGGTTCAGGCAGATGCTGGGGCCGGGTTCGCGCTTCAGTGCGCTCGTGACACTGAATCTGGGAGATGATTCACCCCACGCCTCTTTCCATTGCGTATCCGGCAATACGAGGGTCTGCGATGGTATGCTCATCGTCGACAAAACGGTCCTTTGAGTACACAAGGCATGCATACCGTCGAGGATTTTATCCCCCACCGGGACAGAATGAAGCTGGTCAATGCTATCGTCGAAGTCGATGATACGCATTGCGTAACGCAATCCATGGTCACTGCACAGTGGCCGCTGTGTACCGGCGATCATATCGACTCCATCGTCATTGTGGAGCTCGTCGCTCAAACAATATCCGTCTACGTGGGATGGAAGAAACGTGAAAAAACACGAACCGGGGGCAAGGGCGTAATCGTGGGTATAAAGAGTGCGATCCTATCGGTCCCGGAAATACCCGTAGGGAAAAAACTGAAGACATCCTGTAAGGAACTTGTAAACCTCGATAATCAGTACGGTGAATTCGAGGGCGAGGTAAAAGACGATCATACGACCTACGGTTATGTCCGTATCCAGACATTAAGCGAAGACCATTTGATGTCTACCAGGGAAAATGACGGGCCATGACCTCACCATTGCCGGACCTATCTCATCTGTTCCCCTCTGTCCGGGAAACCCTGACCCGGGAGTACATTCTGGGAGGTGCGTCGTACCGCGATGTTATGGACCTTTCTTTATCCATCTTGGCATGGGACCTGAAGGGAAACAAAAAAAATGGGCCTATCTGCATAGCGACTTCCAGCAAGTCACTAGTCATGGCAGCCCTCCTTGCGTCGCTCAACGGCGCACCGCCCCTGGTGCTTCCCTCTTCGCTGTCTGATGCAACCATTGCCGAAACCTGCAAGATAATCGATGCGTCTGCCGTTCTGACAGACCATCCTGTTGCGGTACCGAAGGACGTGTATCCCCTTGTCCCGGACAGAGAAGCAACCGATACACCGGCCAGGCTTTTCGTCAGGAGGCACAACAAGCCGTTCCTCTGGCTCTACACAGGCGGATCCACGGGTGCCCCGAAGCTATGGCCGAAGACCCCGGAGAACTTAATCGGCGAAGCCATTTTTCTCAAAAAGAAGTTTGCCATAAAAAAGACGGACCTGTTTCTTGCCGCCGTACCGCCGCACCACATTTACGGCCTGCTTTTTTCGGTACTCCTGCCTTTTGTCTCGGGCGCATGTATCGCTGACGACATCCCCTACTTCCCGAGGGAGATCATTAAAACGGCCTTAAAGTCCAGGTGTACCGTATTCATCGGCTCACCGATGCACTACAAGGCGCTTTCCACATCATCGTTCCGCATGGCCCGTCTCAGGCATGCTTTTTCCTCTGGAGGGTTCCTGGAAAAATCACACAGTGCGCATTTTAGCCGTGAAACCGGTACCGGGGTGACGGAGGTCTACGGCTCCACAGAGACCGGCGGGATTGCGACCCGCTGCCAAACAGCGGGAGGACCTTCATGGCGGCCTTTCTCCTGCGTCCGCTGGACCATTGCTAAAGGAAAACTCGTAGTTTCGTCACCCTTCCTCTCGCCGAACCTGCGTACCAATAAAACGGGATTTTTTACCACCGGTGACCTTGCTTCTGACAACCACGACGGCACCTTCGCCCTTTATGGCAGGGCAGACGGCATCGTAAAAATCGGCGGCAAGCGGGTGGACCTGGCACTCATCGAACAAAAAATAAAATCCCTGCCCTCTATCTCAGAGGCATGGGTACTGTCACTCCCATCAAGGACCGGCAGGGAAAACGAGGTCGCGGCGCTCATCGTGACGAAGGAAACGCTGTCCTCTATCAGAAAGGCCTTTGCCGGATTGCTGGAGCCAACGCAGGTACCGCGGCGTATCGTACGGGTCCGGTCAATTCCCCTGACTCAGGCAGGCAAGCGCGACCACCGCGCCGCCCTTTCCATCCTTTCACCGCCCGGGAAAGATTGGCCGGCGTAAATACCCACGTATGTTCTTCTTAATTAAAACGGACAGATCGCCTGCTTCATTCTTTTCGACAAGTCTTGACTTGCTGTGACAAACCCCTGCATTCCTCATAGCTTAATGTATACTTTGACCCTTTCCCTTTGATCAAGGGGATTGCCCCCTCATTTCTCTCATATGTCAAATGTGTAGCCCTGACCCCTCTTCTCCCGGAAGATATCAAGCAACTGGAAATGTTTGAGATTTGACTTTGACGCCCTGCGCTCTTGGCGCAGGGTAGTTCACGTCCTCTTTTTGATTTTCAATTATAGCATCCATAGCTTAATAGTGGAGGATTATACACTAAAAATCTTGATATTGCATCTGAATTGGTGTCCGGTTCCTTATTACGTCCCGAATCTACAAACGTTTATAGTACAGTGAGTTGATCTGCCGTTCCAGCATACGGACGCATGCTCCATAGGCGCTGCCCAGAAACCCCTGCGGCGGTTGTTAGAAAGGGAAGCTGTGGAATGGGAAAAGGGATGTTTTTGTCAAAATCTTGCTTCTCACGATGAGCAAAACTATGCGGAATATATAGAAATTTAAATTCTACCGCTTTTACAGGAGAATGGGGGAAGTCTTTAATCTTTGCATGGTGATGATAAAAGGGGCATAGCCAACGTTGCATAACCATCGGCAAAGGCGGTGGACTTCTACGGTGATCAGTCCCTGGGTATCTCCAGGACGGTGAATACGTGATCATCTACGGTGGCGTGGACGGCCTCGATGTTCCTGCCCCCTATCGAAATGATGCTCTGATCCTCCCCGATTTCCTTCAATTCGATTCCGGACCATACGGTGGTAAGCGGAACATCGAGCGCCTTCGCAGCACATTCCTTCGTCGTCCAGACCCGGATAGCAGCCCCTATCTCGCCGAGCGGCGACTGTGTAGAGCGTATCTGCTCGTGTGGTGTCATGTAAATATGCGCGCCCTTCAGTAGGGTATTGCTCAGTCGTTCCACATCGACACCGATCGGATTTCTCCCTCCCACAGCAACTGCAAAACGTTCATCATGGGACGCACTGCAGTAAAATTCCTGTTTTTCCCCGGGCACGGCACAAGCTGGGTGGAGACGGTCAGGGGCGATGGTCTCTATCAGCACCGGGTCATACGGGGCACGGTCCTTATAGAGGATGCGCGCAAGGCGCTTGAGCGCAATCCTTGTCCCATGGTATCGGTTTCTTTTTCCCTGCTGCCGCTGCTGCACTATTTCCGATTCCCGGGCTGACAGCGCCTTTTCCGCAAACGGCAACATGCTCGCGAGTTCAACGACGGAACTACCGGCGATCCTTTCCCTGATTGCATGGAGTCTGTTCTGTCCCGCTGTCTTTATCCACTCGGGCACAGGCATTTTGTCTTTGAATACGTTTTTCATCCGTACGCCGGATGCCACCTCGCAGAGTGCACCGGCCTGGTCGTATATCCATATATCGAAGATAAGGACATCCTTTTCTGCACCCCGCGGCACGACCCTGCAAAAATAGAGCTCCCCGGCCACGGTCGGTCGGACGATCGACCGTTCGGCGTACCCTACCGGAAAGGCAATGAATCCGTGGTAACGCTGTCCCCATGCACAGGCAACATGGAACGCTGCATCGAGAACGAAGGGAGAGCCCAGGGAAAGGCGGGAAGAAGCGGTTTCAGGTGACTTCAGCGGGGCAACGGCCCCGTCCTGAAAGAGGGAAAGTGTTCCCACGGCGTTATGAAATGACGGGCCGAACCGGACCAGTTCCTTATAGAGCCGTTCAGCAGGGACCCTGTAGCATATGCCTTCAGCCGCACAAGCAATGTCCAGGGTCAACGGGACAGGGGTTTCGGCATCGACAAAGGTCACACGGACGTGGTCCCGCGTGCGTGAAATGCCGGTTTGCGGTGCCTGCGCGGCAGTACACAGGGATGCGGTAACGCCGTCGTTCCCCGGTTCACCGATATCCGCAAGGGCATCTACCTCCGGTTTTCCCGCAGGCAGCTCAAGAAATCTCAGAAATTCGGCATTGTGGGAATGCAGGACGCTTTGTCCGGGGTAGTGCGCAATGACGGCTTCGGCAAGCCGCTCAAGGGATTCGACCGCAGGATACACTGCATGTCCCTCCACGCTGTGGTCGCCGAGATAGGGATAATTTCTCAGCCGCAATGTCAGACGCATGCGGGTCTTATTTAGGGAACGTCTGCCACATATGGACAGTCTTCTTGTCCACGGCAACCGGCCATCCTGTAGTCTTCATCGCACAATGCTGGGTAAATCCCGTGCAGATAAGCTTGCCTGTTTCCGCGTGTGCTATGATATAGCGGAAGGCGACTTTGACACGGGTTATTTCCGCAGGGCGCGTATAGATCCACATGGGGTCATCGTAATACAGGGGCGCAAGGTACGTCACGCCGAGGTCGATGACGGGATACACGTATCCGCTGCCTTCCACTTCCTTGTACGGGTACCCGACATCCCTCATCAGGCTTGCCCGTCCCAATTCAAAATACCTCAGATAGTTGGCATGGTAAACGACCTCCGACCGGTCCGTGTCCGCATAGAGCGTCCGGTTGAATACCTTGTGCCAGACCATATTACCAACCGTGTCCCGGACGAACGGAGAGCCTTCATGCAGGGCTTCAGGTTTGAACGGACTCGGTCTCATTCATACCCCCCTGAACACGACACAGCAGTTCGTTCCGCCGAAGCCGAAGGCGTTTGACAGGGCGATCTCCACTTTTTGTTTCCTGAGTTTGTTGGGCACAAAGTCGACGTCGTGGAACAGCGGGTCCGGTATATAGTTCATCGTTGGAAGGATAATCCCCTGCTGCATACCCTCTATGGTCAGGATGCCTTCTACGGCGGCCGCGGCACCGAGGGTGTGACCGATCTGCGATTTGTTGGATGAGACCGGTATGTGTTCGAGGTCGCTTTTGAATACTTCCCTCAAGCAGTTTACCTCGTTCAGGTCCCCCTTGGGCGTCGAAGTACCGTGCGTGTTAACATACTGTATGTCCGCAGGTCCCAGACCTGCATCCCGGATGGCCTCCTGCATAGCCCGGACAACCGTAGGGCCGTTCGGCCGGGTGAAATGATAGGCGTCCGATGTCCAGCCGACACCCAGAACCTCGGCCTTCGGCTTCAGACCGTAGACCGGAATCAGCTCTTCTGCAGCAAGAACAAGGGCGCCTGCCCCTTCGGACAGTACAAAGCCGAGGCGATCGACGCTGAAAGGCCTGGACGCCTGACCGGGATCGTTCCACGCACGGTCTTTCTCCGTAACTTTTACCGTAGCGTTCATATTGGCGAACCCGAGGAGGATCTCCGGCATAATCGGCGTGTCCACACCACCGGCAAGTACGAAATCACAGTCTCCGTCCCGTATCATTCTCGCACCGGTGCCGATCGCGTAGTTCCCGGAAGCACACGCGCCCTGCGGTGAGAAGATGGGTCCTGTGAACCCAAGGAGCATGCTCGCTTTGCCCGAAGGGAGATTGGCACAGAGATTGGGAAGAAGGTAGTTGCTGACGCTGTTGGGGCCCCTCTCTTTCAGGTTGATCATGGCGGCCCTGTACGCGTCGTGACCGTTGATAGCAGAGCCCATCAGACATGCGGTCCTCTCCTTTACACCATCAACCATCTCCAGTCCTGCATTGTCCATGGCATCCTTGCATACGGCCATGGTCAGGATTACGTACATGGCGTTCCATTCCTTCGCCTCTTTCTCGCTGGAGAAATCAAGCTTCGCCGGCTTCCAGTCCGGGATCTCTCCCACGATATTGGCAGGCGTATCCACGGTGCATCTGGTGACGCGTCTGAACCCGGTCTCTCCTTTTACGGCCCTTTCCCATGTCTCGTCCAGCGTCTTGCCCAACGGCGTCGCCGCGGCATACCCTACGACAAAGACCCGTCTGTTTTTCGGTGTTATCATAGTCCTCTCACCCCACTCTCCGAAACACGATGCAGGCATTGCATCCTCCGAAACCGAATGCGTTCTTTAAAACAAACTCCTGCCGAAGCGTCCGTGCGGCCCCGGGCACACAATCTATGGGTAGGGAAGGATCCGGATCGTAGTTTATGGTCGGCAGGACCGTGTCACGCATCATGCCCTCCATGCTCAAGATACTTTCCAGGGCACTGGAGGCCCCCATGGCGTGCCCGATCATAGACTTGTTGGCACTTGCCGGCGGTATCTTCTCGCCGAAAACCTCTTTCAAGGCGGCGTATTCTATCTCGTCCCCCAGTTTGGTGGAAGCCGCATGTGCGTTGACCGTATCGATGTCTTCCGGCGCGATACCCGCGTCTTTGATGGCCCCTTTCATACAATGCACGATCGTCTCCTGTCTCGGTGCTACATAATGATAAGCATCAGCGGTCATGAACCATCCTGCCAGTTCGATGGCATATTTCAATCCGTGTGCCCGGGCAAACTCCGGGGTCGCCAGAACGATACTGCCGGCACCTTCCGATGCCACGAACCCTCTTCTGTTCAGGGAAAAAGGCTTGCTGGCGAGCTCCGGGGCCTCGGGCGGCGTGTGCGGAGTGGTCTGGTATGCTCCGTTCATGGTAGCGAACCCGGCCACGATGCTTTCCACGAGCGGGAAATCCACTGCTCCGCAGATGGCAACATCCGCCATGCCGCTCCGAAGCATCATGGACCCGACAATCATCGAGGTGCTCCCGGTGGCGCAGGCCGTGATCGTCGTGACTATAGGGCCGGTTGCGTTGGTCAGGATCGACACCTTGCCTCCCACCATATTGACACAGGAGTTCGGGTTCACATACGGCTTGGGTAGCTCACCGGACTGCACCATGGTCCTGTCCGCATCGATGACGATATCGAGCCCGCCGATGGCCGTGCTGAAGGTTGTCGCCACTCTCGGTGAAAGCTCTGCAGTGATCTCCAATCCCGCTTTCTGCAGTGCACGGTGGACCACGAGCATCCCGTACTTAAAGATCGGCGATTTCCAGTGGACCATCTTTCTCGGACTCAGGAACGGGTACGGCGCTACATCGACAGCGGGTACCTGCCCTGCTATCTGCACGGGGAATTTCTCCCTCAGCGGGAACCGTGTAAGGGGACCGATACCGCTGCGACCCTCCGCTGCCTTTTCCCATTGATCCCCGAATTCCGTGCCCAAAGGGGATGCACAATCATAACCCAGGACCACGGGTCTGGCCTCACTCATGACCTATCCCTCATATAAAAGTTCGTTTGGTACCAATTCCCGCCGGCTACCACGGGATATAGCGATAGAGCTTTGCAAACATCTCGTATACTTCAATCCAGTTCTGGAAGTCCTCGGTGGTGCGCATGTGCGCACGCTTATTGACCATCACCCAGCTCATATGTGCGGCACCGTCCTTGCACGTGGAGCAGTCCCTGGTGGCCGAAGTACAACACCGGTGCATGGTCTCGAGGTCTGCCCCCCACCGTATAAACCGTATGAGGCGCTTGGGCTGCGGGGCGCGCTTGTCCATCGGCTCCGTAACCGAGGGACATTCCATCCATCCCCATGTGCGGTCCAGCATCTTCCCGCTCGTGATTATCTTATGATAATAGTTACTGGAAATGACCGTGCTCTGATACTTTCCCAGCATGGCATCCATCTCATCGTGCACACGCTGGAGGATATCAGGGGTCCATACGAATCCCTGCACGTCTTCGTCATTCGAGAACAACTGGAGGTGGACCTTGAGCCCTGCATCGGCAATCTTTTTGATGATCCGCTCGATCGTACCTGTCCCGACCTGTTTCGGGGTTATGGTATACAGGTAATAGGTGAAGGGGTCACCCGCATAATTCTTCAACGATATGCCGAAGGTGTCCTTACCGCGGAGTACCCTCTCGTCCTCCTCGTCACCCCACAGGGAGATACCGACCATCATATCCGGGAACCTGTCCCTGGGGACCTTGATAAGACCGTTTGTCGCACAATACGTGGGAAGGCGCTTATAGAACGCCTCTATCCTGTCGAGGAACAGCGTAGGTTCTCCTCCGATCAATATCGCCAGGTTCACCCCCCGTTCCTTCTCACGGTCTACGAACGTTTCCCATCTCTTGATGTCCATCTCCTCCTTCAGCTTGTGCTCGTCCGATGAGAAGAAGAAACATCCCTTGCACCGGAGGTTACATCTGTTCGTAACGTCGTAGATCGAACTACGTATATTGAGATTGGAGATAGCGTTGTACCGCTCTTTCCATTCGCCGTTAACGAGGGTGCTTACCGTATGCATGTATCGTTCTCTCCTTTATGTTGAACCGTTCGTGCTCCAAAAAGGTATTTCTTATCTTTTGATACACGTCTTAGAGCTGAGCTTCCGGGGGATGTTCCAGATGAGAGCACAGGTTCTCACCCTTATCGTATCCTTTGACCCAGACAGCGAGGTAGGTATCGACGTAATCAAGCCATGATTTAAAGATCTCCGGGGCCCCGGTATGTCTGTTCAGCCGAGAGGTAACGATAGAGCTCCCCGCGGCATAATGTCTGCAGTCATCGCACACCGTGTCCGGTACACAGCAGGCCGCGTCTCTGTCCCATGTCAGATCGGACCTGTACTGCCGAAACGACCGGCCGAGGCCCAGTGCCGTAGACGGGTTCATCCGCGGATACGGGCAGGAAAACAACTGGTACAGGCTGCTCCTGTGGGTATGTGCCATGACATTGTAGTAAGAAAACAATACGGACTCAGGATACCGCTCCATCAGGTCCGTCATGACATGCCTGGTCTTGTCCAGCGTTTCCGGCGTATGTACCAGGTCTCCGGCATAGCCTTGTGGCGCTGAGAACACATTGAACGTCAGTTTGCAATTATGGGAGGCCAGAATTTCTGAGACCTCGTAGGCCTCATCGATCGTATTTCTGCAAAAGGTATATACAAAAACCGCACGCGGGTCACCACGGTAGTTATCGATCTGTCTTGTTAGCAGGCTTTTTGCCTTTCTGACCCTGTAGCTGGTCTCATCGTTGCCCCAGACCGAGACGTGTATTTTGTAGCCGATGGTTTCCGGGACGCGCTTCAGCCCATTCGTTGCTATGCACCCCAGCGGAATCTCCTCATAACATGCCTGCAAAAGGTCCGGCACCAGAGAAGGCTCTGCACCGGCGAGGACCACGAAGGTTATGCCCCTATCTTTCTCTTTGCGGAAGAGCCCATGCCATGCCTTCGGATCAAGATTTTCCTGCGCAAACTGTTTTTCCCCGTTATAGTAATAGCACCCATCGCACCGCATGTTGCATCTGGTGGTCATATCGTACGTGGATTCCCGGAGAAAAAAGTATTTTCTCACCTTTTCCCACCGCTCACGGACGGCGGCTTCACTGAGAAGGTCTGCAAATTTCCATGCTTTGGTCAATAACGGGCTCTCCGCCACACTGTATGGGTGCTTGCCCGAATCGCCTCGATCCAAACTTTGCTTGGATAGCCCGTGCGTCTGACCGCTATGTACAGCGGTGGCACGCCGAGCTATACGATTAATATTCCTTACCGACGAAGAATCCACGCTGTTTGCTGCGGGCTTCTTCACTGCTGCGCTGTCCGATTTCACCATATTCGTGTCCCAAGGAAAAAAAATTACATGTCTAACGCTCGTTGTCAAGCATTTGTAATTATTGTAATAAAACGTGGGCAGGCGAAGACACGGGACTATTTTAAAACTTCAATGATGGCATGTCCCTGGAGTACCAGGTTGTTGTGCACCTCGATAAACCACGGTATCGCGGGCGCGGACAAGCCGAAATCGGTAAACTTTGCATCGATCACGGTCGAGAGCGTAAACTTATTGTTCCCGGTTTTGTGGAAAGACACAACCGTACCAAAATCTTTTGCCCCTCCTGCTACCGTAAGCTTCCCGGTCACCGGAATATCACCCTTGCCGGTGTTGATGGCTTTGAGAATGTCGTCCCTGAGTTTTCCGCGTATTGCTATATCCTCTCCACCGGCACGCAAGAGCAAGGAGGCACCTTCTTTGTCCGGGACAAACAGGCCGACAAGCATGCCGATGGGGTCCGCTTTGAGAGCAGTTCCTTTTTGTAATGGCTGCAGAACCTTTGACAGGCTCTCCCCGTCTATTTTTGTCACTGCAAAGGTTATTTCCGGATACGTGCCGGACTTCAGATACAGCGTTTTTACGGACCAGTCCCTCATGGGCCTGTCGGTCTTGAACCCAGCGGCCGAGATAACTAGCTTTGCCTGTGTGCCTTCGGGAGAGGTGAGCAGCAAAAGGGATAGGTCTTTGTTACGTCCAATCGTCGTTTTTAACGAAGAGCCGAGGTTGGTCTCGCGTGCCTCATAGGACACATACGCCTTGGTAATCCGGAATTCCGTAGTGGTCCTCTGCTGCGCCGCTATAAGCACCGTGTGAAGTACTATACCTGCAAGGAAAACCATATGGTCTACCTCCTTTTACCCCGCCCCGAGATAGCTGCCGCAGCTTGTAAAATCTCTCGCGGGATTCATCAATCGCTATACTATTCCAAAGTATATTGTGTATCCTCTATAAGTCAAGTACGATGCTCTATGGTGCTCTATGGCGCAACTCCGAAAATGGAGCCATTTTATTTGAGTATTCTTCGAGAATCTTGCAGTGGGTTGCGAGTGTTGGCTCTATACGCGAATCCTCTTTGTATAATTATTTGCAGAATCCTGAATAATTTGCCATAATGGATAAAAGTATGGTATAGCCACAGGAAATAAAAGCGAAACGGAATATAAAAACTATGAAGTTCCATTTGATCTTTCCGCGATGGCCGAAACTGCCCTCGCAAACACCGTTCACCCTGCCTCCGCTGGGTATCATAACCGTAGCCGCAAGCCTCCCGGATCATGTAGAAGCCAGCGTGTGCGACGAAAATGTGCAGCCGGTCAATTTCGAGGGAGACTTCGACGTGATCGGCATATCCATTATGCTGAGTTGTCAGGCTCCGCGCGCTTACGAGATAGCCCGTGAATTCAGGAAGCGCGGCAAGACGGTTATTCTCGGTGGTCTGCACGTCTCTCTACGTCCTGACGAGGCCGCCCAGCACGCCGACAGCATCGTTACCGGCGAGGTGGAAGGCCTGCTAGGACAGGTTGTTCAAGACTTCCGGAACGGGAGCCTCCAAAAGTCGTATTCAATGCGCGGATTTCCGGACATCGCCAGGATACCGAACCCCCGACGTGACCTCTATAATAAGAAGAGAGACTATGTATACAAAGGGTGGGAGCTGGTTGACCTTGTCCAGACATCACGGGGTTGCCGCTTTAATTGTTATCCGTGCTGTGTCCCGTATCTGGGCGGGCGCATCCACCGCATGCGTCCGATCGAGCACGTCATCGCGGACATGGAAAGCAGCTCTGACCTCCTGTTCATCGTGGACAACTCCCTGGAACAAAATGTGGAATGGGAGAAAAAGGTATTTCGTTCGATGGCGGGCATGGGGAAGCGATGGGTGTCGCACCCCCTATCTCCGACACCAGAGGTCCTGGAACTGGCGCGGAAAGCCGGGTGCTGGTATGTCTATCATGCCATATACACCATCTCGGACAAGATCAGAGACAGGATAAAGATGTACCATGATCACGGCATCGGTGTGGAAGGCACCATCCTTCTGGGCATGGACGAGCATACCGAAGACTTCATCAAAAGGTTCATCGATTTCCTCCTCACCGTAGAGCTCGATCTCGCAGAGTTTACCGTGCTCACGCCATTCCCGGGCACGCAGGTCTACGAGCAGATGAACGCTGAGGGCAGGATATTCGATACGGACTGGAACCATTATAATGCATCGACGGTGGTCTTTCAGCCGCGCCTGATGAAGCCGGAGACCCTCCAGAAGCTGTACTTCGACGCGTGGGATAGCTTTTATGCACCTGAATCGCAGTCCGTGAAGATGAGCAAGCTTTTCCTGCAGATATACAAGGACAGGCGTAAGGACCGTCCCGAACGACACCGCGACAAAACAGCTCCGCAGGTGGTACGGTGATGTTGAGGACTCGGCATGCTCGAGTTATTACCTATAAACAGAGCCACGAAAAGCAAGGCCCGTGTCACACTTGCTCGACATATATGACCTGACGGTCTCCTACGCAACCGCTGAAGGCGTCCACAAGGCCCTCGACGGGATATCCCTTTCCATAGACCGTGGCGAGAGCACCGGTATCGTGGGAGAGAGCGGGAGCGGCAAGACGACCCTGGGGCTGTCGATCCTCAAACTGCTGCCCTCCAACGCCCTCTACGACTCCGGGAGCGTCAAGTTCGGCGACACAGAACTTCTCTCTCTTCCGGACAGGACACTAAGGCGGATCAGGGGAAAACATATATCCATGGTGTTTCAGGACCCCCTTGCATCGCTTGACCCTCTGTTTACGGTCGGATACCAGATCTCTGAAGCAGTCAGGGCACATACCCCTGGCATCAAGCGCCCGGAACTGGAGCAGCTCGTACTGACCATGTTCGAAGATGTCGGACTGCCGGAGCCGGCGCAGACCCGGCACAAATATCCCCACGAGCTCAGCGGAGGTATGAGGCAGCGGGTGATGCTTGCGATCGCCCTGGTACATAAGCCATCCCTGGTCATCGCGGATGAGCCAACAACTGCCCTCGATGTCACTATTCAGGCGCAGATCCTGGACCTGCTCAAGTACGAGAAGAAACACTACGACCTCACCCTGCTGCTCATCACCCACGACTTAGGTGTCACGGAGGAGCTCGTGGACAGGCTCATCGTCATGTACGGCGGCGTGATCGTCGAACAGGCAAGGACAGACGAGGTTTTCTCGAGGCCCCACCACCCCTACACGAAGGCGCTGCTCATGGCTATACCGGAGCTGACGGACATAGCATCTAACTCGCCGCAGAGGCTCTCGGCAATACCGGGCAGTGTGAGACCGCACTACGACCATTACGTGGGGTGCAGGTTCTATGACCGTTGTGCCTACAGGACAAAGGAATGCCTCGACAGAGACCCGGACCTTACGGAGTACACGCCCGGCCACACCGCGCGGTGTATCCATCCGCTGAACGTGTCTTGACGTGCGGATACATGAAGAGCGTACGAAACGTTATCTATGAAAAGCGAAATCCTGGCGATAAACTCCTATATTATGTCGAATGTTTCTGGTCGGTCAGGAACGAATCCAATAAATCCGCCAATGGAAGGGGTACTCATTTACCTCAATGCTAATCCCTCGATCCAGGAGGTAATCGACAGAATAGAAGCTCATGGCGGAAAAACATTATTGCCAAGAACTAAGATAATCGCAGGATATATCGGTGTCTTCGTCGATTGCGAAGGCAACCGGCTGGCTTTACATGCAGTGAATTGAATTGTTTTCCCTTCTATAATCTGCTACGGTCACCGTATCCATGAGAGAAAAAATGACCAGAAAACAGAGGTTCATGAACGCGTGCAGGAGGCTGCCCGTGGACATGACCCCCGTATGGATCATGCGCCAGGCAGGCAGGTTCATGCAGTCATACAGGAAGATACGGGCCCGGCACTCGTTCATAGAGATGTGCAAGGACCCTGACACGGCCGCCACGGTGACCTTGCTGCCGGTCGAGAGGCTCTGCGTCGATGCAGCCATCATCTTTGCCGATATCCTGCTCCCACTCGAAGGCATGGGAGTGGGCTTCGGCTTCACCGAGCAGAATGGCCCGGTCATCCACCGGCCAATCAGAACCCTGCGGCATATAGACGCACTGAAGACCACAGACCCGCACGAGTCCCTGGACTATGTGCTCTCCGCGATAAAGCTCGTAAAGCGGGCCCTGGGCACGGAAACGCCCCTTATAGGGTTCTCCGGCGCCCCGTTTACTCTGGCGAGCTACCTCGTCGAGGGTGGCCATTCCCAAAATTACCTCACCACAAAGGCGATGATGCTCCGGGCCCCCGGCGCATGGAACAAGCTGATGACGAGACTCTCGGAGACCGTTCTGCTTTACCTGGGCGCGCAGATAGAGGCCGGCGCTGACGCTGTACAGCTTTTCGACTCTTGGGCAGGCTGTCTGAGCCCCCCTGACTATGAAGCGTACGTCATGCCCTTTAATACGAGAATACTCAACGGTCTGAAGAAGTACCGTGCCCCGGTCATAAACTTTGCGACCGACAATGCCGGTCTGCTCCGGCTCATGAGCAGTTCCGGCGGCGATGTCATAGGTGTCGACTGGCGTATCCGCATCGACCAGGCATGGGAACTCATCGGACACAGCAAGGCCATCCAGGGCAATCTCGACCCAGCGGTGCTTTTCGCCCGGACCGACGAGATAAAGAGGCAGGTTAAGACCATCCTCGGCATGACGGCCGGACGGAACGGCCATATCTTCAACCTCGGCCACGGTGTGCTTCCGACAACGCCGGAATCGCACGTCAAGGCCCTGGTAGAACTCATCCACGAGCTGTCGGAACGATAGAGACTGCACCGCTAAGATTCACCGTTCCCCGGGCTCGCACCTTCTATCGAGTCACTCGTACTGCTCGCTGTCGTTGTAGTACCCCAGGCTTTCTTCCCGGGCGTCGTATATACAGATGAAAGGAGACACTACCTACGGTCTTCAGAGACCGTCCTCCCCTTATTTCCTTATGATAATCTGCACGTCGTGAGGACCGCGCTCCTTCGTCTCATGCCTATACCCGCGCTCGTCAAGCTTCCGATACAGGAACACCGGGACACGCTCGTGCTGTACCACGAGCCTCTTCGAAGGATCGAGCCCTGCCATCGTCTCGAGCACGAGCGCCATCGGTCCCGGCGGCTCGAGCCCCCTGACGTCGAGGTACACCGTGTCGTCCTCTTCCCTGAGCCTTTCTGCAACGTCATGACCCGGCTGCATGGTCCCGGCGTTTGTCGTTCTGTAAAACCATACCCGGTAATGATTGGCATCCAGCACCTCTGTCTGGTACTCGAAGCCTTTTCTCCGGAGCACGTCATACAGGGGCGCCGGCTCGAACGGGGCATCGAGCACCATGGCTTCTCCCTGCTTTACCCTTGCCGCGGTCTGCATGACCATGTTGAACGGCTCCCCGCCGCTTCGTATGATCGACCGGACATCGAGGCCCGTGACCTTTATGCGCTCCCTTTCTATCATCGCCTTTATCGGTATACCGGCCGGCGGTCTTCCCTCTTGAGGAGAGCTATCCACACCGGCACTAACCTCATCCGATACCTTTTCCCCTATGCTGTTGTTCAGGAGCTGTACGAGCTCGGTGAGGTTGACGCCGGCGACCCTTGCGGCATGCCTGACCGTGGCAAATCGCGCAAAGGTCCGCCTCATCACCGGGTTCTTCAGCAACTTGAAGCGATCATGGTAAGTTACAAGGACGTCGATCAGCACCGGGTATGCCCTGATCATGTCCGCTATCCTCGTCTGAGGCGTTATCTTCATCTGAACCCCATGCGCTTCCTCGTCTCAGGGGCTATCATGTCCGGTGTCCAGGGCGGGTCCCAGACAAGCTCCACGACCACGGCCTTCACGCCGTCCATCCTCTTGATCACGTTTTCGGCACCGCTGAGCATGCTTCCGTGCAGCGGGCACGCCCGCGCGGACAGCGTCATGCTCACGTGGACCTGGTCGTTCTCCACCTTCACGCCATAGACCAGCCCCATCTCCACGATATTGAGCCCGAGTTCCGGGTCTATCACGGCCTCGAGCGCCTTCATGACTTCCTGTTGCGTGACCATGGCTTCCTCCTTTTTACGTTCTCAAGACATTGACCATATTCCATGCAAACATCAGGGACCCGGAAAACAGCAGGACGCCCGAGACAAGGATGACGCTGCCTGTGCCGGTGAGTATACCGGAAGCGAGAAGCACCATGCCCGCATTGAAGACGAACAACTGCACCCATGTCAGCGGCCCGCTTATCATGTCCCTTGTCATGGGCACCTCCCGGGTCCCTATCCCCGAGCTGTACTTATTGTACCAGTGCAGGAACGGCACGATCTTGTGCATCATGCCTATGATGTACATGCCAGCAAAGCCGAACAGTCCCGCAATGACCGTTACCGAACCGAGCCTGATGGGGTAACGGAACGCAAACATCCATACGAGGGCCGCACCCGCAATGACGAAATAGGCCGTCGCACAGATCGTGAACCACAGGGCAGGCTCGATCTGCCTGCGGACTCTGTTTCTGAAGATCACGCGCATCTGGAGTGTATAGCCCACGATCCCTGCGAGAATGGCCATGGCGCCCGCCAGGCCGAGCCAGCTGGTTCCATCGGGCCAGAAGCCGGGGACAACCAGTTCAAGGGTGAAATGGAGGACAAGCAAAACGAGCCCGGTCAGGAGCATGGCAAAGGAAGTCCAGCCGTAGGTCTCATCGTAGCCGTGGGAAAGGACAAACATGGGTACGAGCCTGAACGAGAAGCCGATCACGGCGAAGCAGACCCATCCTATGCCCGCGATGGTCATATGCATTGATAACAGTGCAAGAGGATTGTCCACGATATGCCTGTGCAGGCCCGCCGCTGCAAGGGACCCCATGACGACTGTCATGAGGAGAAAGACCATCGCTGCCCTGACATACCAGACCGCCAGGTCTGCCCGCCCTGTACCGCTCACCGCTCCCTGATGGACTCCCGAAGGAACCACCGCTCCGGTCACCGCAGGGCCCTGGCCGGCACGCCGGAACATCGTTACCGCAATATCCGAGAGGAACAGGACTATGGCAGCGCTTACGATACCAGCGCCCATGCCGGCACTGGTATCCGAGACGAACGCCCGTACCAGCAGCACAAGCCCCACGAGGTACAGGTAATAGACTGCCCGCGCGACCCTCTCGCTGAACAGCGCTTTTTCGGTCACCACCGGGACCAACTGGAACATCGCACCCATGATCGTCAGGGTTATCCAGCCCAGGGTGATGAGGTGGGTCAGCGCCAGAAACACCGGCGACCTGAAGAAATATCCTGTCAGCGCCTGCGCATGGAGTACGATGCCGGCGGATACCAGCAAAAGCACCGCCACACCCGTGAACAGGTACCTGAACGGTATCGTGAGCCCCGGGGATCTGTCCGTCGCAAGCCTCATACTATTATACTAAGCACCGGTCCACCGAAAGTGTATGAGCAAGATCATACCGTCCAAGGTTGCAATTCCCTGATTTCTATATTAGGGTCTCGATACCATGGTGAATAAAATATACAGGGAGTCCCTCGAGGCGATACGCGATGTGAAGGACGGCGCCGTGATCATGTTCGGCGGGTTCGGCCTGTCCGGCATTCCCCAGAACCTGATACGCGCTCTGTATGAGCAGGGTACGAGGGACATCACGGTCATCAGCAACAACCCGGGCTCACGGCTCGGGGACACCGAGTACGGCCTTGCCATACTCTTCAAGGCCGGCAGAGTCAGAAAGTTCATAGGCTCGTTCCCGACAGCAACGAAGTCGTTCAAGGAGCTCTATGAGCAGGGCAAGGTGGAACTCGAGCTGGTTCCCCAGGGCACGCTTGCCGAGCGTATACGTGCAAAGGGCGCCGGCATAGGCGGTTTCTATGTGAGGACGGGTGCTGGTACCCTGCTTGGCAGCGGCAAAGAGACCCGCACCATCCAGGGGGCCCGGTACATACTGGAACAGCCGCTCGGCGCAGACTTCGCCTTCGTAAAGGCGTACCGGGGCGATGTGTACGGAAATCTCGTGTACCGTTACACCGGCGCAAACTTCAATCCGCTCATGGCGATGGCTGCCGATATCACGGTCGCTGAGGTCGAGGAGGTCGCCGGCGCAGGGGATATAGACCCAAACACGATACACACGCCGGGGATATTCGTGGACAGGGTCGTAAAGGGGGAGCGGTATGATCGCTGGTATGAGTGAGAAGGATATGGCACGGAGGGCCGCCATGGAAATCCGGGACGGCTTCTGCGTAAACCTCGGCATAGGCATGCCCACGCTCGTGCTCGATTTTGTCCCATCGGATAAAACGGTTTTCTTCCATACGGAGAACGGCCTCCTCGGCATGGGCGGCTTTGCCAGAAAGGGCGAGGCTCACCCAGACCTCGTGGATGCTGCCAAGCAACCCGTCACCTATGTCAAGGGGGCGAGCTTTTTCCCGAGCGACGTCTCCTTCGCGATGATCAGGGGCGGGCACATTGACCTCGCGATCATGGGTGCCTATCAGGTGTCCGGGAACGGTGACCTCGCGAACTGGACTGCGCAGGGTATGATGCCCAGCGTGGGCGGCGCGATGGACATCGTCGTAGGCATCGGGAAGATCATCGTCATGATGATGCACACGACGAAGGACGGCAGACCGAAGATCGTGAAGTCGCTGACCTACCCTGTTACCGGTTTCCGTTGCGTCTCTATGATCATCACGAACCTCTGTGTGCTCGAAGTAACCGAGAAAGGACTGGTCCTGAAGGAACTGGCTCCCGGCGTGTCCGCAAAGGACGTACTGGCCTGCACCGAGGCGGACATCGTCATGCCGAAAGAGCAGAAAACGATCTCGTAGACCGCCAGGAACGACCCGTCCGAGAAACCTATGAACAAAGGGTACATCGACATACACTCCCATATCCTCTACGACGTCGATGACGGCGCCGGCACCGTCGAGGAATCCGTCCGGATGATGAAGGCGCTTGCGGTTGCCGGCTTTTCAGTATCCTTTGCCACGCCGCACAACATGCCCGGAAATGACAGGGGGGCACTGCTTTCCAGATGCAGGGAGAGGATACGGGGCATAACAGAAAAGGCCGGCGACATGCTGACTGGCTACTCGATCCTCCCCGGCGCGGAGAACTATTTCGACGCTACACTCGACAGAGGAGAAGCGTCCGACTATTTCATACCGCTCGGTGACTCGGACACCTTTCTGGTGGAAATACCGTTCATCGGAGAGGTTTCCCTGCACCTATCTGCGCTCCGCAGGTCCGGCCTGCGCTGTATAATCGCGCATGTGGAGCGGTACGCTGACGTCGTGCAGGATCCGAACAAGGCATACCTATTCAAACAGGCCGGCTTCCTGCTCCAGATGAACATAGGCAGTCTGATCGGCATATACGGGTTCGACGTCATGAAGGCCGCCGGCAGGATTTTGAACGCCGGCATCATCGATATACTGGCCACCGACATCCACGATATCGCCCATGCGGATGTCGTCCTGAGCAAGGGGCTCGAGAGGGTCAAGGCCCTCCTGCCTCCCCGGCAGGTGACGAAGGTCCTCAGGGACATGCCTGCCAGCGCTGCCCATTCCCGTCCTGACAAGCCACGAACGGAGGAAGCGGACCTCCCACGCGTTCGGTAAGAGCCTAAGCCCGGTCTCCGAGAGACTGGATGCCCCTCAGGATGCCCTTGAGCTTATCGGTACAGTTGTCCGACATCAGGTATATTCTGCACGACTTGCACTCGATCCGATCGGCCCTGCACACCACCGATTGGAACATCCAGCAGGGCTTGGTGCTGTCGAGGTAGACCGGACACCGTAGCCGGTTCTTTTTGCTGCACGGTTTTATCTCCCAGCACGGCAGCAACGAGAACAGCCTCCGTATACCTTCGAGGTTTAAACCGACGTCCTTGATGAGATGTCTCATGCACTTCACCCGTTCCAGGTCGGCTTTGGAGTAGAACCGTCTCCCCGTCTTCGATTTATACGGGATCAGGACGCCGCGGTGCTCGTACATCCGCAGGGTCGGTGCAGCGAGATCGAGCTTCCTGGATGCCTCCCCTATCGAGTACAGCTTTTCTACCGTCGTCATGCCTTCTGTCTTCTTTTTTTTGCCCGCCATCTCGACCGCTATAGCATAGATTATCTGTCTTCTACAACTGCCCGTACCTTGGCATTGAGGTTTATCGTATACGCCCGCTCCGGCTGTCCGCTGCCGGACCGGACGTAGTCCTGCTCCTTTATGCGTGCGACGACTCCATCCATGCTTCCGGTCTCATTGTAATATGCCTTGATCCTTTCCGCAAATATGTGCGTGGCACGCAGGGAGTCCTCGATGTACCGGTGTGCCTCCTCCCCTTCTATGACCGGGCCGTGCCCCACGGCGATATAGTCGACGGGATAGCGCTGCAGGTTTTCCAGGCCCTCGATATAGGACCGGTAGCTCGTAAGGAACTCCGGCAGAATATCGCCGGCCGGAGTCTTGATGCCTGCTGCCTCGCCAGTAAACATGACTCTGGCGTTCTTCAGGTAGTAGCACACGGAGTCCTTCGTATGGCCGGGGGTATAAATCGCCTCGAGGACATCGTCCCCGGCATCAAAGGTCTCCCCTCCTTTCAGCGGCATGTCCAGCCTGAACGTCCTGAACGCGATTTCCGGATCGTCTATGCCCAGCATCTTCTCTCCGTCCCGGTTCAGGGACGTTATCAGCTCAACGGCCCGACTGCTCTGGAGCACCTGGTCGACAGTATGGTAGCCACCGACCTTGAGTCTCGGGATGCGCTTCTTCAGGTACGCGATCGAGCCCACGTGGTCGTAATGGCTATGGGTGAGCAGCAGATACAGGGGAATGTCGCTGCTACCGATGCACGATCTGACCTTGTCTATGAAGACCGGCCCCATCATGGTCATGCCGGAGTCTATGAGGATGCACAGCTTCGAGCCGGCGATCAGGTACACGGGCATCACCGTACTGCCTATCATATATGCATTCCCCGCTATTCTGTCGGACTCTTCCAGCATACTATGGAGATAGCCATGAAGCCGTTAAAAATCAAACAAAAAGACCTTTATGGACCTATTGCTTTCATGACCGGTTGTGCTAAAAACATTGGCTATGGAAGGCTATACAAAAGATTCGGTCCTCAAGCGAGACAGCGATCTCGGATTCCCTTCTCCGCACGCGCTGCTCATCAGCGCTTCCGCTGGAACCGGTAAGACGTATACCCTTACGCACCGGTACGTGCAGTTTCTGCTCTCGGACGCGATTAAAGATGTAAACGGCACCCCCACAAACGACATACGTAACCTCCTGGCAATAACCTTTACCAGAAAGGCAGCAAAACAAATGAAAACCAAGATCCTCGAACTGCTTGCCGATATCGCCATGGGAAAGAACCCCGAAAAAAACAGAGACGGCATGCTCCCTCTGCTGTCCCTTTCCGAGGTGGTCTTGCGGGAAAAAGCGGCTGCGCAGCTTAACTTCATTTTGGACAACTACAGCGACTTCCATATCCAGACCATAGATAAATTCATGGCAAGGGTGATGCGCAGCGCCGCGGATGAGCTGGGTTTACGGCCCGATCAGGAGATTTCCACGGATTATGCAAGCCTTGTCGATACGGCATTGTATGCGGTATTCAGCCGCTCGGATACCAGTATAAGAGCACAAATCGATAATTTTTTACAAAATATGCCGGCAGCGGGAAGCTATAAGTGGAACCCTATCAGCGATATGAAAGCTATTTTTGAGAATTTCCTGATGCAGGAAAATAAATTGTACGGCACCTTTCATCTCCGGGAGGAAGGAGAAAGAAAGGCGGGGATTAAAAAGGTATTTAAAGAGGTACTGACGTTATCGCAGTCCCTGGCGGCCATTGTTCCGGATAAGGTCGACGAGACCACGAAGAAGATCATCGGAAAGGACATCGAAGACGACGTGCTTTACCAGCATATAGAAGAATACAGGTCGCAATTGGGCACCCACGGGATCCTGTGCCGGGTCAGGATAAATAAGGAAGGCAAGCTCACCCTCGATGATAAAGCCCTCCGGATCAAATTGGCGCTTGATGAGCAGATAAGCGCGCTGGTAGAACTGCTGTCGGCCTCATATTTCAATGCCTATATTGTCTTATACGATGTCTTCAAGCGTCATCTCAGGCAGGTCGAACGGTCCCCATCCATGGGCATGCACATCCAGCAGATCTCGAAGATGTTGTCCGATCAGCTCAACAAGGGTACCGTGCCGGAAATTTATCTCAAGCTGGGTGACACACTCTACCACTACCTTATCGATGAATTCCAGGACACCGATAAGATCCAATGGCGCAACCTCAGGGCATTGATAGAGGAATCGCTGTCGCAGGGCGGGTCATTGTTCATGGTCGGCGATCTCAAGCAGGCAATTTATATGTTCCGCAACGCCGATTACGGCATAATGAAGGACCTGCTCTTAGCGCAGGCTACCAGACACTCGAAGTACCTTTCGCTCGATTCATTGCCCAACGGTATAGAGGTGAAGGACCTTACCATCAATCGCAGGAGTGGCGGACACATTCTCGACTATGTGGAAGATGTTTTCCAGAACAGGCTGAAGGATTACCTTGCCAGGGAAGGCCTTGTAGACGTCACAGGACTCACCTCGTTCCCGCAGAAGGTGGAGCAAGAGAAAAAGGATAGCGGGTTCGTGAAGATAAAGACCGTACGTTACGGTACTGCTGATGAGAAGGCTGCCGGGGCAAAACAGGCCCTGCTGGAGATCTTGAAGGGTGACGGCGTTTCCGGGGGAGTCATCAGCAGGTTCCTTTGGAAAGATATCCTGATACTCGTTCAGAGGAACAACCATATTAAATCCGTTGTCGCATGGCTCAACGAAGCGCGCATACCCGTCGTTTCCTCCTCGTCTCTCGATATCAGGACGCGCACGATCATAGCCGAGACCATAGCCCTTCTGCAATTTCTGGATTCTCCGGTGGACGACCTTTCCTTCGCTCAATTCATTGCGGGGAATATCTTTGCAGCCCATCATACCGGCAACGGGCTGGCCCCTTCGGCCTTTAAACAAAAAGTCACGGAGCTCATGCATGCATGGCGCTTCCAGGGCAAGGGCTATCTCTATACATGGTTTCAGAACTACCCGGCTTTTTCCGCTATTTGGAAAAGCGATTTCGAGCGGCTGTTTGCCTCGGTCGGGTACAAGCCCGTGTATGAGCTCGTTTCGGACATGTACAAGACATTCCATGTATTCGAACATTTCAGCAACGAGTCAGCATGCTTGGTAAAGTTCCTCGATACGGTGAATACGCTTCAGGCCGAAGGCGTACACGATATAAAGGGACTGCTTGCTCATGCACGGAATAACGGCGGAGAGGATAAAAGTGCCGAGCGTTTCAGTATCGCACTGCCCGAATACACGAACGCTGTCAACGTGATGACGTTTCACGGTTCTAAAGGCCTCGAAAGGTCCGTTATCATCAACCTCATCTCCGATGAAAAAGATCCGACCGACCCTCTGTACATACATAAGAGTGATACCGAGGATCCTGACGTCCTGTTGTACCGAATCACCAAGGAAGACACGAAGCTGAGCAGGACGCTGGACGCGATCAAAATTTCGAGGGAAACGGAAGAAATGGCCCAGACGCTGAACACGCTCTATGTCATTACGACGAGAGCAAAGCAGGAGCTTTACCACATCGTGATAACCCAAAAAACAAAGGAAACACATGAAAAAAGCGCTTCTTGAAGCATTGTTCAGGGAACAGTCATCCGGGAAATGGAGAAAGGTAGAAGAGCAATCCGAAAAGGACATAGCTCCTCTGCAGATTTGTGCCCCACAAACCGATGACGGGCCAGCTGCACCTTCTTACTCCCGACAATGGACCTACCATAGATATAGGGAAGCACACAACGGGGATGTATTCCATGCCGTGCTTGCGGGTATAGAAACCATCCCCCGGGACCTGCCCGGTACACTACACAGACTATGCAGCGAGCTGCCTGCTTTGCAGAACGTACCCCTGCCTGAAGACGATATTATCAAAACAGTGGTCCATTTCCTCGATACGGCGTCCGTAACCGTATTCTTTACTCTCCGGCCCGGAGAAAAGATCTTCAATGAAAAAGAGTTCGTAGACAGGGAGGGCAATCTCTTCCGTATGGACAAGGTCATCGTTGCGCCCGCAGAGGTCACGGTCGTCGACTTCAAATCGGGCACGGAGTCCGGAGACTACGACGCGCAAATAAAGAACTACCTGCGGCTCCTCGGGGAGCTCTATCCCGGTAGGATCGTAAAGGGCTTTCTGGCGTATATAAAAGAGGCTGAGGTAAAACAAGTATCATGAATACGCCTTCTTATACGATCCTCGGCGCAAGGGACGATGTCATCGGCAGTATCGGCGCCACCTTACTTGAATCGCGGACATTGCAGAACAATATGGTCATCTTCCCCGGCAAGAGACCGTCCTATTTCCTACGAAAATATCTCGCCGAAAAACTCGGGAAAGTCTATGAACCGCCCCTCATTCTTTCAATCGACGAGTTCATACTATACTGGCAGAAAACGACTGGGCGTATAGGGAAAGAGGCAACGGACATCGATGCGATAGCCATCCTCTACAAAGAACACCGGACGGATGCCGGCGCTCTTTTCACGGGATCAAAAGAAGGAACGCCGCCCGGCGGTTCCCCGGGCATCTCTCTCGACGAGTTTTTCCCGTGGGGAATGGAGCTATTCAAAGCCTTCGAAGAACTGAAAATTCAGCGCGTGCCTATGGCGACCATTCGATCCGTCGATACATACTTCGATGAAAGGCCCTTCTTCAGGGACAGGCTCAAACGCTTTTCCCTGAAGCTCGGCCATTTTTCCACACTCTATGAGAAGTTTTATGAGCTCATGGAAGCACGCGGGCTCATGACGCGCTCCATGCTCTATGACAGGCTTGCAACAGACCCGAAGCAATCGTCCGGTTTTTTGAACGACTTCGAGCATATCTTGATCGCGGGTTTTTTCAGTTTTACGCAATCGGAGAAAAGCATATTTTCATCGATAAAAGACCTGCCCAATGTCCAGTTTGTTTTTCAAAACGGACCAGGGCTCGGTGACGGTACGAAATTCTTGTCCATACGCGACGAATCCCTCAATACAGACGTCGATTGGTCGGACTGCAGTGTGACGTTCCACAAGGCATCGGACAGTCACGCCCAGATATTCGCGCTCAACGACGTGTTACAAAAAGAGAAAAAAGCTGCTTTTACGGCAAAGGATGCTATCGTCGTACCCGATCCGGGGCTGCTCTTCCCGGTCGTAAACTGGACCTTGCCGCTCGCCCGCAACGATTTCAACATATCGATGGGCTATCCCATCGTTTCTACACCGGTCTATTCCATGCTTGAGAACATCTTCGGGCTGCAGGAACGGGCGCACGATGCCCGGTATCCTGTCGACACCTACCTCAGGCTTATGCTCCATCCCTATATAAAGAACATAAAGTGTATCGGCTCGTCCGAGGTATCGAGGATCATAGTCCATAGCCTCGAAGAGGTCTTGTCCGCAAACCTCGGCAAGACGATTACACTCGAAGGGGTAGAGCACGGCGACTATGCCATCGAGGTGAGAAATAAAAAGGTCGATCTTCTGAACTTTTGCAGAATAAACGCTTCTGCCGTTGCGGCGCTGTCCGTGAACGACGTTGCCAATCACCTCAAGTTTTTGCACGACCATGCAATCAGGGCTTTTGAGTCGATTCAGGACATTGCCGGCTTTGCCGAACGGATCCTCGCACTGGTATCCCTGATCTCCGAAAAAAGCACGGCGAACCTGCATGAATACTATGACGAGTTCGTGTACAGCCTGATCGAGCACCTGCACAGGCTAAGGCTCTCAGGGCTGGGTGCGCTGAAATTCGACAGGGACTCTGCTTATTTCCTGCTCATCAGAAACTATTTGAATGGGCTGAGCGTCCCGTTCACGGGAACGCCGTTAAAGGGACTGCAGGTCCTCGGTTTCCTTGAGACACGGAACCTCAAGTTCCGGTCCGTGTATTTCCTGGACGCCAATGAGGGGATTATTCCAGCCGGCAGAAAAGAAGACCCCCTGCTGCCCTACGAGGTCAGAAAACACCTGGGACTCACCACGTACAGGATGACGGAAGCGATCTACAAATATTATTTTTATCTCCTGTTGATGCAGGCAGATCGTTCCCACGTCTTCTATCTCGACAATCAGGACACGGAGCCGAGCAGGTTCGTGCAAAGGATCCTGTGGGACATTAAAAAGAAAAACGACGAGGTGTATGAGGACAAGGTGTCCCTGCAGGTGTCGTTTTCGACGGGCAAGCCGTCCGAAGTCCAGAAATCAAGGCAGATGCTCGATTACCTTGCCCGGAACAAGAGCATTTCCCCGAGCAGCCTTGACACCTATCTCCGGTGTCAACTGGGCTTCTATTATCAACAAGTCCTCGGCTTCGAGGAAAGGGCTGATACCACATCCGATTTTGAGGCAAGGGACATCGGGATTATCGTCCATGCAATACTGGAAAGGTTTTATGAGCCCAAGACGCATAAACCGCTGCGCATAGATGAAGCAGATCGCGGGAGACTCCATAGGATTATAGACGAAGTGTTCGAAAAGGAATACTCGGAGTATGAAGACGGGTTCAGCTACATCGTAAAAAGCCAGATACGAAGACGTTTGCAGCTTATCCTCCTGCAGGACACCACGGAGCAGAAAGACATCGTAATACAGGAAGTGGAGGACTGGCATCGGATGCCGTACCGTGCAGGTGGGTACGATATAAAGCTTATCGGCAAGATAGACAGGGTTGACCGCAGGGGAGGAAACATATACATCATAGACTACAAGACGGGCTCAAGCAGCGACGTCCCGTCGAAGGACACAGAAGATTTCAGGCCTGAAAATCGCGCAAGATGGAAAGACCGGATCAAATCGGTACAACTGCCTTTCTACATCATGCTTTACAGATACCAGCATCCGGACATCGGCATAAATCAGATGGAAGCCACGCTGCTGATGCTCGGGAAACAAAGCGGCAAAGACATGAAGACGAACCTTTTCGACCGAGGCGGCCGTGCTCAGATAGACCGGCAGCTATATTACGATACGTGCCGGGAGGTCATCGATACCCTGATACATGAGATCTTCAATCTCGATACCCCATTCGCACCGGCGGACGATCCGAACACCTGCAAGTACTGTCCCTTCTCGGTGATGTGCTCGTAGCGGCGGATACACCGGCATGGGCGTACCTCCTGACACATCCTTGATACATCGGTAACGATTTCCTTCAGGTGGGCATGATTAAACCGGGGGAACACGCTGGATAGCCTCCCTTGTTGAGCCTTGTAATTTTACGCCGGTATGTTATTTTATCGGCCATGGACCATACCGCTGCAGACAGCAGCAAGAAGCCCCCGGCGATCACGGAAGAAGACCTCAGGCGCATGAAAGGGATGAACAACCTGTATAGCGTGCTGAGCAAAATAAACGAGTTCATTATCAGGGTCGACGACGTCAACGAACTGTTCGAGAGCGTATGTCCGATCATCGTGGACGAGGGGGGGTTCAAGTTTGCTTGGATCGGCCTCCTGGACAAGGAGACCATGGAGATAAGGCCAGTCAGCCTCTGGGGCGAGGGCGAGGCCTATATCAAAGACATAAGGCTCCCGCTATCGCAGGGGGCCGACCACTCCACGGACCCTACAGCCGCGGCGATCAGGGATAAGCGCATCGTTGCGAGCAATGACGTCGGACACGCCGCCGTATCGAGCGCATGGAAGGAAAGGGCGCTGAGCTTCGGGTTCAGGGCGTACGCCGCCCTGCCCATTAGCTCCGACGACGAGGTCATCGGCGCCATCACGCTCTACGCCGGTACGCCGTTCACCTTCGGGAAGGACGAGACGAGGGTATTGGAGGAGATAGCGGGAGACGTGTCCTTCGCACTCAGCAACATAGGCAAACTCCAAAAAGCGAGGTATCTGTTGATCTTCGACCCGTTGAGCGGCCTGCTGACAAGGGAGCATCTGCTGCAGGGGCTCCAGAGGCTCATCGATGGCTCGGCTGCGTCCGGCAAACTTCTCGCCCTGATAGTGATGGACATTGACAGATTCAAGGGCATAAACGACCTACTCGGCTACACAAAGGGAGATATGTTGCTCAAGGGTATAGCGCAGAGGCTATCTTCCATAACAAAGCCACCGGACCTCCTGGGAAGGATCAGCGCTGACGAGTTTGCCCTCATCGGCACCGACCTCAGCGACGAGGAAGCTATCTACAGGCGAGTGGAGAGCGTAAACGCCGCATTCTCGAAGCCGATCATCACAGGAGACCGGGAGGTGTCCATAACCTTCAGTATGGGCATATCCATATACCCGGACGATGGCAAGAACGCGGAAGAGCTGATCAAGCTCGCTGAGGCGTCCCTGGCACGGGCAAAGGAGACAGGAAAGAACAGCCTTATCATCTACTCGCCCGCCATAAACCAGCGGCTCTCCGAGATAGCAAAGATGAAGATCAAGCTCGTAAAAGCGTTCGAGAACCGGGAGTTCATGGTATACTACGAGCCGAAAATAGACCTGAAGACCTTTACGATCATCGGTGCAGAGGCCCTGCTGCGGTGGAAGGACCCTGATGAGGGACTGGTAAAGCCCGTACGGTTCATACCGATCCTCGAAGAAACGGGAATGATCCTGAACGTCGGCCAATGGGTACTGGGAGAGGCATCGAGACAGATACGGCTGTGGAAGGAGAAAGGCCATGCGCTGAGGGTCGCAGTCAACGTATCGGCCGAGCAACTCGAGCAACAAGACTTCGCAAGCATGACGATAACAGCGATAAAGGAAGCAGGTATCAAACCATCCGATGTAGAGCTCGAGATAACCGAGAGCCTGTTTATGAAAAACATCGAGAGGAACGTCGAAAAAATTCTCCAGGTGAGAGATTGCGGGATATCCGTGTCTCTCGACGACTTCGGCACCGGGTACTCCTCGCTCTCGTACCTGAAGAAGCTACCGGTTACGGCCCTGAAGATCGACATCTCGTTCGTAAAAAACGTCCCGCAGGACAGGGAGAATGCAGCCATCACGGAAACGATCATCTCTCTGGCACGCGTCTTCCATCTCAAGACCATAGCAGAGGGAACCGACAAGAAAGAGCAGGCCGATTTCCTGAGAGATGCAGGATGCGACGAGGCACAGGGCTACTACTTTTCACGACCCCTGCCTGCCGGCGAGTTCGAGAGGTTCATGATCGGCTTCTCCAGAGACCATCCGGCCGGGGATGGAGGACACCGATAGTATGGCTTACCCGATACTTCTTTTCCTGGTGGGCCTGGTTGCAGGCACGCTGGGCGCGCTTCTCGGTCTCGGCGGCGGAGCTATCATCGTGCCTTGTCTTGCGCTGATACCTTATTTTCACCTAACGATGCATGAGGCCATCGCGGCGAGCATCGTGGGGGTATTGATGACGTCGCTCGGGGGAAGCGCACGGTACATAGACGAAGGTCTAACAGACCTACGACTCGGGATGTTGCTTGCGCTCGGCGCGACGACAGGCGCTGTCCTGGGGAGTCTCGCGTCCCACGCGATCAAAGACAGCATCCTGGAGATGCTGTTCTCGGTTATCATCGTCTACGCCTCGTTCGAGATGATCCGGAGACGATCACCGGCCGATACCGGCCCGGGCGATTACCGTCACTACGCAACCGGCATTACGCTCACCGGCGTATCCGGCATCGTGGCCGGCATGCTCGGCGTGGGAGGTGGTGCCATCAACGTCCCGGTCATGCACCTCATCATGGGCGTGCCCGTGAAAATAACGACCGCAACGAGCAACTTCATGATCGGTGCCACCGCGTCTGCGGCGGTACTGGTATACCTGCTCAGGGGCTCGATAAACTTTTCGGTTGCCGTGCCGGTAGGTCTTGGTGTCTTCATCGGCGCGAAGCTCGGTGCCTCACGGCTCAAAACGATCGATGCGGTACTCCTCAAGCGCATTTTCGCGGTTATGCTCCTGATCATCGCGGCTGAGATGCTCTATCAGGCAATGAGGGCCTCTCTGTGAACGAGCGAACGCTGATCAGCAAGGTCATAAAGATCGGCTCCTACACGGGCATGGCAATCTCCGGGGCCGCTGCCGTGCTGAAACTGACGGACACCGGACACTCCTCCGGCACCGCCGCGATCTTCGACGCCCTTGCCCACCTGTCTATCGTCATCCTCGTGTTCACGCCCGTCACTGCCCTGCTTCTGGCGGCCATCTACTTTTTGTACAGGAAAGAATGGAAGTGGGCTGCTGTCGCGCTATGCCTGTGCACGCTCATCCTGCTGAGCATGGTTGTGCTGAGGGTTTAGCCTGGCAGGGGCGGGACTCAGATAACGAATAGGTCGTCGCAGACCATGAGCTTGTCGGTGCCCGCAGAGCACTCTGTTGCGAGATGGACCAGAGCGAGCTGTCCGCTACACTGAAGGCCACCCGGCTCTTGAAGATTTCGATAGCTGCAAAAAAGTGGTCATGCGCCGAGAATGATCTAACCGAATGGAACGTTCAATACTTGTTCATCCAACAGACGCCTATGACGTCCTATCCCCGCCGTGCCCGCTTTACCCTGAAGTACTTATAGCCCATGAACCCCAGGATGATGGCGACACCGAGCCACGTCTGAGACGGTGAGCCCGCGATCAGCCCATACGCGAGAGAAAGGACGCCGCTGATCAGTATCGAATATTCGAACCCGAACAATCTCATGATTAGATTCTTCGTCGGCTTGAGGGCCTCCATATCGCTATGCGAAGGCATCAACTTGAACTGGAGTACCGTTACCAGCTGTTTCGTAAACTTTGCAGCGATTGCGGGATACGTGCTCTGGATCTGCCGATACCGCTGGATGGCCTCCTTCTCGAGGTTATGCTTCACACAGGCATTAACGTACTTCTGATGCAGCGTCTCGTCGGAGGGGTTGGCCTCGACATCCTTCCATAACTCCTTTTCGGTCATGTACGTCACCGTAGCACAAAAATGCCGACAGGCCAAGCGCCCGGCAAGCTCCCGTTCAATACGCCGTCTTGCCTTCGATCCTGTCGAGCTGCGCCAGTGCGGTAAGGTAGCTGTACTTTGCCTTTATGTAGTCGAGCTGCGCTTCCCTGAGCCCCACATTGGCATTCAGCACGTCCGTATTGATGGCGGTACCGGCCCTGTACTGCTCCTCAGCCATCGACTCGGCCTTCTGCGCGGTCACCAGCGCATCTTCGGAGGACCGTAGCTCCTTCTGAGCAACGAGGGCGTTGGCATATGCCGTCTCCATCACCACTCCGATGGTGTCCCTGAGCTGATACCTCACAGAGAGCAGCTTACGGTAATTTGCATCGGCTTCACTTACCCTTCCCACATCACCCCCGCCATTGAACAAAGGAAGGGCCAGTACCAGTGCGGCCTGATATACCGGCTGCCATGCTCCCGAGAAATCGTTGGTCAGCCAGTTATAGTTTGCCATAAGGGCAAGCGTCGGTGAGAACTTCCCGGCCGACACTGCCAGGGAGGCCTTCGAGGCGCTGATTTGGCCTTCCAATGCCTTGAGCTGGAAATTGCTGTGCTCAGCTTCAGCCTGCAGGTCATCGAGTGACCCCGGCAGCGCAGGCATGGCGACAGCCGGGTTGCCGCATATAGCGTCCGTGAACGCCACGCCCATCAGGTTACTCAGGGTAAGTTCCGCGAGCTTTATATTGTTCTGTGCGGCAAGAAGTTGCGGCCTGAGGTTCGATACGCTGACCTTCGCATTGAGCACATCGAGGTCCGATACGCTGCCCGCCTCGAACCTGCTCTTCGCGTTTCTGTACTGCTCTTTCGCGAGGTCCATGGAATGCCGTATAACGCCGACCGAGTCCTGTGCGAGCAAAAGGTCATAGTACGCCTCTTTTACCCGGTATACCGTGTCCAGCCGTGTGTCCTGCTCGGTGTACGATGCGGCCTTGAACAGGTCCTTCGTAGCGCTGTAGCTGTTCAGGATCATGCCCCCTGCAAACAGCGTCCACGTCGCATTAAACCCAGCGTTGTATGTGTAGGTCGAATCGAGCCTCGATTCGATATTCGATGGCGGGAAGCCCGGACCTATCGAGTTTGCAGGAATACCGATCTTCGGGACCTCGTGGGCAAAGATATAGGAGGCTGAAGCGGTTATGCTCGGCATAAATCCGGCCCGTGCCTGACTAATCCTCGACTCCGCTGCCCTCACATCCTGCACGGCTTGCTTGATGCCCGGGTTATGGGCAAGCGCGAGCTTCACAGCTTCGTCCATGCTTATGTTCTGGCATACCTGATCGCCATAGGCGGCAGTCACCGCGAAAAGCGCCGCAACGCATACCATAGCCAATGTCCTCATGACCTTCATAACCTTCCTCCTTTTCCTCGGTCCGGAGTCCCACAAAAACAGGAATAGTGCATCCTATTCGAAAGAATCCGCCTCCTGGCGGATCGCTCCTGCCCTGTTCACGATCGCAACCATGTAAATCAATTATTTAATAATGTCAAACAATTGTTTTATTATTTATAATATTCACTTGACAATCTATATCAAATGTTTTAACGGATCCGTATGCTCACCGAGAAAAGAGTAAAAAGGTCCTTGAAAAGGCCAACAGCGGATCACGGGCCCCGTCATGTTGCACCGGGAACGGCCCTGCACCACCAGGGGAACGAGTCGGACCACGAGACATCACAACGCATCGTTACGGCCGCCACCCGCTTGTTTGCCGAGAAAGGCTATGCCGGGGTCTCGATCGAGGACATATGTACAGCAGCGGACGCAAACATCGCTGCGGTACACTATCATTTCGGGTCGAAGGTAGGCCTTTTCCGCCACATCGTAGAGCAGTTCGCTACAGAGAAGTGGGAGGCCGCGCGAAAGCTACTCCAGCCCCCTTCGACCAGAGACGAGATGAAAGTCCGCCTCGAAATATTTTTGCGGCAGCTTATCGAAGCGGTCATCTCGCAGCCCGACATATTTACCATTATCCAGAGATGGTTCGAGACGACCGATATCGCAAAGGAAGATTTCTTCAAAGCAGTAGCGAGCAGGAACTTTGAGGCTATGGTAGAATTTTTTAAGCAAGCAAAAAAGAAAGGCTTAATAGCTGATGATATTGATCCTTTTTACGCGGCGGCGAATATCGGAAGTCTCGTCGGGCACACAATCAGTAACGCAAAGATGATCAAGATCTCTATCGGCTATTCGCTGGAGGACGAAAAAACACGCGAGCGTTGGATTCAGCAAACGGTCCGCATATTTTTGAACGGGGTATTGAAGAAAGGAGACAGGTAATGGCAGGCAAGAAGAAGGCACCGAAGACAATCGTTATTATTATCGCACTGATACTGGGGGCAATATTGATAGCAAGGTACTGGGATACCCGGCACGATTTTAAGTACGCAGGCACCCTGGATGCGACCATGATAGACTTATCGTCGCAGATCGCCTCGACGATAAAGGCCGTAAAAGTGCATGAAGGCGATCACGTCGTCAAGGGACAGACTCTGGTCGTTCTATCGTGCGACGACCTCAAAGTGGCGGAAAACCTCATCAACATAGACTATGCAAGGACGTTGCATCTGTTCAAGACCGGAGCTGTCTCCAAAGCAGCGATGGATTTGGCAAGAAACAAAAAACAGGACATCGACATACGCCTGGGCTGGTGCACGATCAAGTCGCCTATCGACGGGACGGTCCTGAGCAGGTATCACGAGCCGGGCGAATATGTCGTCCCCGGCATGAAGATCCTGACGCTGGCGGACATCAAGGACATCTGGGCATACATCTATGTGCCGCAGCCGGATGTTGCACTGCTGAAGCCGGGCATGGCACTGAAAGGTTACCTGCCCGAGTTGAACAACCGTGAATTCGAAGGTAAGATCGTCAAGATCAACGATGAGGCCGAGTTCACGCCGAAAAATGTACAGACACAGGAGCAGCGTACCCGCCTGGTGTACGGAGTAAAGGTAAGCTTTCTCGGCTCGAACAATACAGAGACGCTCAAGCCGGGCATGACGATCGAGGTCGCGCTGAGCCCTCTCAAAAAGTCCACAAACGACGAGTCCTTCCTGAAGCGTGTGTTCGATCGGATAAGGAAGTTTTAGCAGGGCCGGGAGGTCTTCCGTATGTCGCAATCCTCTGTCTCCATCTTCGTCAAAGGCATCAGAAAGGCATTCGGTGCCACCATGGCCCTCGACGGCATCACCATGGCATTCTCTTCCGGCACGATGCACGGAGTCATCGGTCCGGAGGGAACGGGGAAGACGACTCTCATGCGCATCGTGCTGGGGCTTCTGAAACCGACGGCCGGGACCATCGAGTTCAATCGCGATGGAGAGCGCGTGGACTTTGAAGCGGTGCGCCCCGGTGTAGCGTACATGCCCCAGAGCCAAAGTCTGTATCCGGACCTATCCGTGGGCGAACACCTCGATTTCTTCAGCGCCCTGTACGGACTGCCTGATAACATCTACAGAAAAAGGCGGGAAGACCTTCTCCGTATCACGAGGCTCGGCGAGTTTATCGATCGTCCGGCTGGTCAGCTTTCAGGCGGCATGTACAAGAAGCTCGGCCTTATGTGCGCCCTCCTGAGATCACCCAACGTCATGCTGCTGGACGAGCCTACCACAGGAGTGGATCCCATCAGCAGACGAGAGTTCTGGGAGTTGATATACGGTCTGCTCGATCAGGGCATACTGGTGATCATCACCACTGCATACATGGACGAGGCGGAACGATGCGGCAATGTCCATTTGATGGAAAACGGGAAGGTCGTCGCAGAAGGCGAACCGAGGAAGCTGTTGGAATGGGAAGGCGTAAGAAGCTTCGATGAACTGTTCCTGAAGCGGAGCAGGCATGAGTAGATTCCTTCAGAAAATCCCCCGTATTTCCCTTTTTTCCAAAGGGGGAAATACAAAAATCACCCTCTTTGAAAGAGAGGGGCTAGGGATATTTTTTTAAAGTTAGAATTATGAAACGGTCTCACTTTAAAACAGGTAACGCAGGAGTTCGGGATTTATGACTGATGCTGTCGTGGCAGTAGAAAACCTAACCGTCAAATTCGGGGATTTTACCGCGGTCGATAACATTACCTTCACAGTGGACCGCGGCGAGATCTTCGGGTTTCTCGGTGCAAACGGAGCAGGCAAGACAACCACGATCCGGGTACTATGCGGCCTGCTGCTCCCGACCGATGGGTCCGTGCACGTCGCGGGCGTTGATTCGAACGAAGGCACGCGCGCCATAAAATCGAGGGTCGGGTACATGTCGCAGAAATTCACCCTCTACAATGACTTGACCGTGGAAGAGAACCTAGATTTCATCGCCGCACTGCGTAAGCTGGACAAAACCGACTATGCCAGAAGGCGAAAGGAATTATTCGACTTTATTTCATTCGACCGGTCCTTGAAGACCATGGTCAGGGATCTGTCCGGAGGCACCAAGCAAAAAGTGTCGCTTGCAGCGGCTCTCCTCCACGCGCCGGAGATCATCTTTCTGGACGAGCCGACTGCGGGGGTCTCTCCGGAAGCACGCAGCAGCTTCTGGGCATTGATCCACAGACTGTCCGAAGACGGTAAGACGGTCTTCGTGACGACCCATTACATGGATGAGGCAGAGCAATGTAAAAGGATAGCACTGATGCGCGAGGGCAGAATCATAGCGCTCGATACGCCGGCCGGTCTGAAGGCTTCTACATTTCCCATGCCGGTGCTCGAGTTCGAGCCGAAGGACGCCATGAGCTTCAGGGAGTTTTCGAACATCAAACAACGCGATATATTCCTGTTTTTCGAGCCTTACGGCATCCGCTTCCATGCGTGTGTCAGTAACGAAGAGACGTGGAAAGCGCTCAGACACACGTATGAAGAAAAGTTCACTATCCGGGAGATTACACCGACGCTCGAGGACGTGTTTATCCGCAGGGAGGAGACCGGACAGGTATGAGCACGTTTGTAGGGCGTAGGGCCGCTGCAATTGCTAAAAAAGAGGTGTTCCATATCCTCAGGGACCCCTTCACCATGGGGGTCGCCCTGGTACTGCCCGTCTTCATGATCGTCATGTATGGCGTGAGCATGAAATTTAACGTCAAAAACGTTCCCCTAGCCGTGTGCGACTTCGACAAAACGCAGGATTCGAGGAGGCTGATAGAGACCTTCGGAAGCTCCGACTATTTCCTGATCCACCATGTGGTTTCGCCGGCACAGGCACTCGCAGACCTGTCTTCGGAACACGCCAGTGCCGCCGTGATCATACCGCCGTACTTCCAGAAGGACCTGCTCGCCGGGAGAAGCGCCGACGTGCAGATACTCGTGGACGGTACCAACAACTCAACCGTCGGTCCGATCGTAGGATACGTCAACAGCATTCGGGGAATTGCCTCGAAAAGGATCGTCGGGTTTAATCCGCCCATGCCGTACGATATCAGGACGCGGTTTTTATTCAATCCCGAGCTGACAAGCTCATGGTTCGTGATCCCCGGTCTGTTCGGCGTCGTCATGTCAATCCTGCTGGTACTGCTGACTGCACTCACGGTTGCCCGTGAATGGGAAAACGGATCCATGGAGCTGCTGTTGTCCACCCCGGTCCAGCCGCTTGAGATCATCATGGGGAAGATAGCCCCTTATACCGTATTGAGCATTATAGCCATACTGTTGATATACGGAATTGCCAGGGCCGTTTTTAAGGTACCTTTCGTAGGCAATCTAGCGATCTTCGGTCTGGGATGCTTTATATTCATGCTTACCTATCTTGCCATCGGCATACTGATCTCGGTAACCACCCGTAATCAGGTGATTGCCATGCAGCTCGCTCAGATGGCGGGCATGCTTCCCTCCACCCTGCTCTCGGGATTTATATTTCCCATAGCCAGCATGCCTCTGGCGTTCCAATATCTTACCGCAATACTACCTGCTCGCTGGTATATCACCATTATAAGAGATACTTTTCTGAAGGGGTCGAGCTTTTTCGATCTGGGCGTGGCGTTCCTGTCCATGACTGCCTTTTGTCTGACGATGATCTTTCTGGCGGTAAGAAAATTCAAGAAGGACCTCGAGCCATGAAGAGATACAGCACCTTATTGGGTTTTATTAAGAAGGAACTCATCCAGACGCTCCGCGATAGGAGAATGCGATCGCTTTTGTTTATAGCTCCCATCATGCAGCTCGGGTTGTTCGGCTATGCACTTTCGAACGAGGTAAAGAACATACGCCTTGCCGTGGTCCTCAACAATTCAAACGATCAGGTCCTGCGAGACATCTATGAGAGGAGTATAGCAAGCAAGTGGTTCATCCCTGCAAAGGGCACACAGCAGAACCCGTATAAGATGATTGTCTCCGATGAAGCGGACGCCGTGCTCGTGCCTCCTCCCGGTGGATTTACGAAAGCTCTCGGACGCGGCGATGCCCAATTGCAGCTTCTGGTCAACGCGAGCAACGTGATACAGGCACAGGCAGTCGAGGGCTACCTGCAAAACATCGTCCAGCAGACCGTTCAGGACGACCTGCATGTGACTGCGCCGCCCTTGCCAATCCAATTCCAGGTACGGGTACTGTATAACCCAGCCATGGAGTCTTCCATATTCATGGTTCCCGGCGTTATCGGCATGCTCCTGCTCATGCTGACGATGGTTATGACGCTTACCGCCATTGTCAGGGAAAAGGAGATGGGGACCTTCGAGATGCTCATCTCTGCCCCGGTTTCAAGGTCTGCGGTCATCTATGGGAAAACCATACCCTATCTTATCCTCGGCATGGCAGACCTGCCCCTGAGCATTGCAGTGGCACGGGTTTTATTCCACGTACCCATGCGGGGGTCCTATCTCGAATTATTCGCGGCCTCCCTTGCTTTTGCTTGCACTGCCGTGGCACTCGGTGTCTTGATCTCGACCTACTGCCGCAGCCAGCAGCAGTCGCTCCTCGCGGGGATGTTCTTCATATTCCCGCTTATGATGTTTTCCGGTTTTTTGTTTCCGGTCGAGAACATGCCTGCAGCAGTCCAGTGGCTTCCGGTACTCGACCCGATTTACCATTTTATGGGTCTGGCCAACAACATCATGCTGGAGGGCGGGGGGACGACATACGTGGTAGAACACACCGCTATCCTCTTCCTTATGGCAATCATCAGCGTGCTCGCCAGCTTCCGACGCTTCCGCACCACGCTCCAGTGAGACCCTGCTTACTGGTACGGAAATAGGGAATCCGGCCGCCCACAGAGGCCACCTGCTTGACGTACGATAATATTTTTGCAAGGATTTGCGTGCTGTGCCGGGATAGCTCAATGGTAGAGCAGCGCATTCGTAATGCGCAGGTTGTGGGTTCGAGCCCCTCTCCCGGCTGACTGTTTGCATGGCTTTCGGACTTCGCGGGAGGTGCTGTCAGGAATGAAGATCAATCTTGCAATCGACGATGTCGTTCACATGATCGACATCGTGGCAGCCGAAAAGAACGGCTACCGGTGTATCGTCGATCGGAAAGGCGTCGATGCGGACGTTTCTCTTATACATCGGGACCGTGCCATTACTGTTTACTCCATCCTGAGCAGCGGAAGATCGTACGATGTGATCGTGTACAATAACAACGGCCCCCGTTCCGTGTCGGTAAACGGACACGATTTTGCGATAAGTATTAAGAGCACGTTCGGGGCATCAAAAAACAAGGACCAGAAGCTGCACGACGGCAAGAATGCATTCAAGCTGCTTGCACCAATACCCGGCAAGGTCGTTGACGTTAAGGTAGCGAGAACGGAGAAGGTAAAGAAGGGACAAGCGCTCGTTGTGGTCGAGGCAATGAAGATGGAAAACGAGATTAGGGCGCCGGCCGACGGGACCGTAACAGAGGTGTACGTCAGGGCCGGCGACAAGGTCGAAAAGGACACCGCATTGCTCGCGATACACGCTGGTGCATCATGAAGGAAGTCCGCGGGGGCACGCTACTGAAAGACCGCGTTGAGGCATGGAGGAAGAGACAGGCACCACTGAAGCAGAGGAAGAATGTTTTCACCTCGCCGTCCGGCATCGCCATAGAGCCACTTTACACGCCCCTGGACACCGAGACACGGGACTACAGCACCGACTGCGGCTTTCCCGGGGAATACCCCTTCACCAGGGGCATCCAGCCCCTCATGTACAGGTCCAGGCTCTGGACCATGAGGCAGTACGCGGGCTTCGGCGACGCGCGTAAGACAAACCAGCGATTCAAGCTGCTGCTCGATGCCGGCCAGACCGGACTCTCCGTGGCCTTCGACCTGCCCACACAGATGGGGTACGACTCCGATGATGACGCAGCAAGGGGCGAGGTAGGCAGGGTTGGGGTTGCCATCGACACGCTGAAAGACATGGAGGTCCTCTTCGACGCCATACCGCTCGACAAGGTCAGCACCTCTATGACGATAAACGCGACATCCGCAATCCTGCTCGCCATGTACATGGCCGTAGCAGACCGGCAGCGTGTCTTGCACGATAGGCTCACCGGCACCATCCAGAACGACATCCTGAAGGAGTACATAGCCAGGGGCACGTACATATTCCCGGTAGAGCCCTCGATGCGCATCACGACGGACATATTCTCCTTCTGCAGGGCCCACCTGCCGAACTTCAATACGATAAGCATATCCGGTTACCACATACGGGAAGCCGGTGCGGATGCGGTGCAGGAACTCGCGTTTACGTTTGCCGATGCGATCGAGTACGCGAGGAGCGGGATCAGGGCCGGGCTCGCTATCGACGAGTTTGCACCGCGGCTCTCGTTCTTCTTCGGAGTACACAATAACCTCATCGAGGAGATAGCGAAGTTCAGAGCAGCAAGGAGGATCTGGGCAGGCATTATGAAGCGCATGTTCGACGCAAAGGATCCGAAGTCCATGATGCTGCGGTTCCACACGCAGACGTGCGGCTCCACGCTGACCGCCCAGCAGCACGATAACAACGTCGTACGGGTAACGATACAGGCGCTTGCCGCGGCGCTGGGCGGCACCCAGTCACTGCACACGAACTCCCGGGACGAGGCGCTGGCACTCCCCACGGAATCGTCCGTACGGCTCGCGCTCAGGACGCAGCAGATCATCGCGCATGAGTCAGGTATCGCCGATTTCGTGGATCCGCTCGCCGGGTCGTATGCCGTCGAGACGCTGACCGGGGAGATAGAAAAACGAGTGAATGTCTACCTCGAAAGGATAGAGATGGCCGGCGGCGCTATGACGTGGATCAAAAACGGGACGTTCAAGAGTGAGATAGAGGAATCCGCGTACCGCTACCAGCAGTCAATCGAGAAGAAGGAAAATGTCGTCGTCGGCGTCAACGAGTACCGCGAGAAGGACGACGGGATGGCAGAGATACTCCGGGTGGACCCGGCGGTAGAGAAGCTTCAGGTACAAAGACTCGGCGAGACTAAGGTAGCGAGGGACGGCAACGCGGTTGACCGTGCCCTGAAAAGACTGCAACATGCAGCGGACTCCGGGGAGAATCTCATGCCGCGCATATACGAGGCCGTCAAGGTCTACGCGTCCATCGGCGAGATCACGGGTGTGCTGAAAAAGGTGTTTGGGGAATACAGGTAGGAGCAGTTCCTGCCGATGGCTCAATGCCGTGCCCGGCATGCGGCACCAATGATGGCCGCATCGTCTCCCAACTTCCCTCTCCGGTAAACTATCCCGCGTGCTGGCAGCCTGAACGCCCGCTCATCGACCACAGTCTTTACCGTGGGAAGAAAGAACCTGCCCGCCCTGCTCACCTTGCCGGTAAATAGCAACGCTTCCGGGTTCAAAAGGTTGACGACGTCGGTCATCGCTACACCGAGGTACCAGCCCATCCGATGGAAAGCGTACTGGGCCGATGGATCACGTGCGATCGCCCTGCGATAGACTTCTTCCGCCGTTATACCTTCCGAGTTATCACGGCTGTGCGCCCGGTAATACCGCACGATGGCCCGTGCGGACGCGTACATCTCCACGCAGCCGCTGCTGCCGCACCCGCACCGTCTGCCCCGTGGCTCGACCACGATGTGGCCGATCTCTCCGGCAGTACCGTCCCTTCCCCTGACGGCCCGGCCATTCGCATATACGGCCCCACCGATGCCGGTCCCTATGGTAACGAGGACGAAGTTGTCGTAGCGTGCCGCTGCACCGGCGAGCCGTTCTCCCACAGCGGCCATTTCGGCATCGTTGTCCACGGCTATCTGCAGAGGGAGCCTATCGGTCAGTTCTTCCTTCATACGGAACCCCTGCCACGTGGGAAAGTTCGGGGAGCTCTCTACAATGCCGCGTCCATACCGTACCGTTCCCGGTACGCCGATGCCGACCGTTTCGATGTCGCCCGGCGTAAGCCCGCACGCGTGCAGTATGGTTCCTATGCCGGAAACGATAAAATCGATCATCTGACCCTGGTCCATAGTTCCTGAGGTAACAAACGAGCGCCTGCAGAGGATACGACAGTCGTGGCCGACGACGCCGAACTTCGCCGACGTGCCTCCGATGTCTATCCCGACTGAGTAGTTCCTCATACGCAGTCAGACATCAAGCGGTCCACGCCTTGTGACCCCGGAATATCATGGGGTACACGATGAGGGCATCAAGCACGCCGCTAGCGACATCGAGCAGATAGTGCTGTTTGACGTAGAGCGTAGATACGGATATCAGGACCGCAATGAGTATGAACAGTACACCCAGGGGCTTGCTATACTTTAAGAAAAGCAGAGCGACCAGCAGCGAATTCGCAACATGCATGCTCGGGAACACGTTGAAGCCGGGGTCGATATGGTAGAGCAGTGCAACGGCCTTCGTGCTTAACGAGTCCGGGATGACCCGGGGCCTGACCATCTTTACCGGGTACAAGACAAATACGACAAACGCAATGACGAACTCCATGAGGTACGCACCGGCCACCCTCCTGAAGGTGTCCATGTCGTGCAGCAGGAATACCGGTGTGAAACACAAGGGATAGTAGAGCAGGTAGATCCATATAAACTGGGGTACAAACGGGACTGCACGGTCTATCGGTGTGCTGATGTCGTGAAACCGCATGCCCCCCTTCCACAGGACCTGATTGTGCCAGTCCACATAGTAGAATCCGCACGTAAGGAACACGGCCAGGGACAGCGTTATGATGACCTTCTCGTGATGCAGATAGAAGTCCACGATAGCGGAGCGGCCCTTCTCATACACGTTTCCCTCAGAAAGCATAGTTTACCTCGAACCCGGTATTCAGCATATAGCCCTTGCTCACGTAGCCCGGATACCCGGGGTTCTGTATGCCGGGCGTGTTCGGGTCTGCGTCCACCGCGATCACCTTCTTCGTCGTCCGCTCACCCAGCAACTGCGCCTGGAAATGGACGAGGAAGCTCAGGTTCCCGCCCTTATACGGCAGCCGGTAGCCACCACCCACGGAAATTACGTTCTTGACATTGTCGACGAAGTTTGTTCGCTGCGTCTGCGGCGGGACCGGCGTGGGCTCATAGTAATAGCCCGCCATGATACTCCATGGAGGCGCAGGCCTGTACTCCACGCCTATTCTCGGCACATAGATGTCGTTCCATGCCTGCCCCGGCTGAAGGGTATTGGTATTGGGATCTATCCACTGGGTGTCCGGAGATACATTGTGGTTGTCCCGGTACTGCGACCACTCAACCCACGTGATGGTGCCGTCCAGCTCTAAGTTGTCGATGGGCCGGTACATGATCCCGGCGGACAGATGCGCCGGTGTAAAAAATATTATCTGCTCTATGGGTTGGGTGAAGTGCTGCCCGATAGGAGAAGAAGGCGCGTAGACAAATGCTGCCCCTTCCAGAGGAAAGCTGTCCTTCCCCATGTACGAGACCCCTATCTTGAAGTCCTTCGACGGGTTAAAGAGTACACCAAGGTTCGGCACATAGGTGTACGTCTGTACGTCGTTTACATTGATATAGACATCGCTCAGGTTGATGACGCTCGGCACATACACGTTGGAATAGGTGCTCGAATGGATAAACAGCGACACGCCAGCGCCTATCGACAGGAACGGAAACAGCTTGAATGCTATAGTCGGCAGCACTATCTGGCGCTCGGTCATGTTCTCGTCGAGCTCGAAATACAGCTTGTTCGTGAAGTAATACTCTGTCGCGTCCGGGAAGTGCGTTATCTGCTTCTGGACATCGTCGAGGGGCAGGTACAGTCCCACGCCCAGCCGGAAGAAATCGACACCAAAGTTGTAGGTCAAGCCGAGCGACATGCCCTGCGTGACCGAGTTATCCCTGTTCTCCAGTCCCGTGCCGCCGGGGAGCGGCTTGACGTCGAGATGGTTCCCTATAAACAGGAAGCTAACCCCAACCGAATTTTTTCTCTGCGTGATGCCTGCCGGGTTATAGTAGGTCGCCGTCCAGTCATCCGCGGAGGCCGTCCTCGCGCCGCCCATAGCGATGCCCTTCGAATCCACGCCGAATATGTCGAAGACGCTTGCGCTCGCGTGTTCGCTGAATAGAAGCACTGCGGCCAACGCCAAAAAAAACATATTTTTTGTCATAGGTAGTGTCCCTTCCTTTCAAAGTTATTAGATTTTATCAACGGCAAAGCCGCAACCCCATTATACTGAATGACCATTCAATTACTGAACCTACATTTTCGTTTATCAAATACATATGTATATCGAAGACAATTGTCAAGCAGTTAGGCGACCTACCAGCGTGTCATGCACGATCCTGCCTCGGCCCTGTCAAAAAAACTTGCATAATACCAATTGATGTATATAATAGCTTGACCATTGTGTGCTTTCCTCTGAAAAGGCAAGCACTGTTCGTCACGGTGCGATGAAGTATGTTGACAGCACATTAAGTTTGGGTTTTATGAGTTAGTTATTGTAGAAGGAACAAAAAAGTAAAGGAGGTTTTACATGGCAAGACGGGAAAAGTTGTTGGATGTTTTAAGGGAGTTCAGGGATGGGGCTCAGGAAGTCGTGAAGAGCACGCAAGACCAGGTCCGGAAGCTCGTTATCAAGACCACGAACGACGTTGCAAAGCTGGCGTCAAGCAACCCACAGATAAAGAAAGTCGTTCAAAAACTTGAGGCCGAGCAAAGAAAGTACGAGAAGGTATTCATGGATCTCCAGGACAAGCTTCTGGACACCTACAAGGACAAGGTGGAAAAGGCCGTTTCCGACATCAGGGGCAAGATAGAGGGCTACAGGAAGCAGGCCGAGAAGCTCTACAAGGATGCGGTCTCCGGAAAACAGGCTCCTGCAAAAAAAGCGGGCACCTCAACGAAAACGAGGGCCAGGACCAGGTCAAAGAGGGCAAGCTCGGCAAAATCGAGCTCAATCTCTTCTGACGCGACCCTGTAATTATAGCATGCTGCCCCGCCACAGCAACAGGGCGGGGCATCTATCTTTTGAAGGGGCTTCTTACCCTGACGAACGAACTCATGTGAACAGTCTGCGTAAGAAGTCTTCTGCGTTTCTGCTCATCGCAGCTATGGTTCTTCATGGCTGCGGCTACCGCCTTGGGATAGGCGGTGGAGTCGTACCCTTAAAGGTCACGGAGCTTTATGTGCCGGTGTTTACCAATCTGACGGACGAGGTTGCCATTGAGGACATGTTCACCTCGGCCATGAGAAAAACCGTGGCAGACTCCTCCGATGCAAGACTTGCATCGAAGCAAAGCGCTGACGGCATTATCGATGGTACGATAGTCTCGTATAGCTCCGTGCCGGTCTTCTTCTCCGCGTCAGGTACCGTGAGTGTTTACAGACTGACGATCACGGTTAATGTAAAACTCGTGCAGGTCATAACAAACAAAACGCTATGGGAGATGAACGGTTTCACCGAGAGCCTCGACTTTTACCCGATTAACGACCCCCTCCTTACCAAGGAGAGGGAGAAAGACGTCATCAACCAGCTTGCAGTCACGATGATGCAGAGAGCATTCGATGCCATGCACAGCAATTTCTGACGACGGTGCGGACCATGGGTAACATCCATCTGATAGTGAGTAACGATAGCTCGTACATCTCTTCAGTCGCGAAGAAGCTCGTGTCGGAGCATGTCGGCCGGGAAAATGCGGTCGAGTCCTTCGACGGGAAGTCTTCCGCCCTCGAGCAGATCGACAACGCTCTGCGTACAGGCTCACTCATTTCAACAAACAGGGCGGTCATCATCAACAATATGCAATCATTAAAACAGGATGCGATCGAAGCTATTGCTGCGCTCCTGTCCTCCCCACCGGAAGGACTGCTCTTGATAATGACATCGGACAACCCTGAATTGCTGAAGCAAAAACGATTCGAGGCGATACAGTCTTCGAGGATGGTCGTACGACACATCGCCCCAAACTTGTCCACCTACGCACTCCTCCAGAGCTACTTAAAAGGACACGCGGTGCGAATCTCTCCGGCCGCCATGGAGATGCTCGTCAACGCATTCGAGGTAGCCACGTGGGGTATCGTCGAGAACGAACTCAACAAGCTATCGACGTATGTCGGAAAAGACGGCACCATCGATGAAGCGGCGGTGAACGACCTGACATTCAACATCGACAACTCCGATACGTTCGGGTTCGTGAACGACCTCCTGGCCCGCAGACAGAAAGATGCACTCAAAGCTCTCAAGAGCATACATGAAACGGGTACAGAGAGCATCATGGTAATCGGAGCGCTTGCATGGAAACTCAGACAACTGCTCGGTAAATCATCAGAGCCGACTTTGATAAAAAGTCTCGGTCTGCTCTACCGGTATAATCTCGCTATAAGAAAGGGCCTTATAAGCAATACCCTGGCCCTGGACAAGCTCACGATCGAGCTTTTGCAGCAAAAAACTTATTCAACCGCTGAGTGAGCCGCGCTATCTTCCTGCTTGCCGTCTGTTTCTTCAATACACCTTTTGAGGATAGGTGCGCGACAAGGGAGACCAGTCCTCCGAGGAACACCTTCGCTTTTTCAAGTTCCTTGCCCTGCAGGAGTGTATTGAACTTTGTGATCTCCGTATGCAGCGAAGCCAAAGCGGACGCGTTGTGAATCCTCTTCTTGATGTTCTGCCTCTGCCTCTTCAGGACCGATTTGGACTTCTTCGGCGGTTTTCTCGTTTTGCCGGTCTGTGCCATGGATGTTCTTACCTCCCCTATAAAGTTGGACATGCTTACCATTTCAACCGTATCATGTCAAACCTTTTGTTCACGATATCATCGTCTATGCATCCGTAGACTCCTGTTACATGGTTTACAGTTCAAAAAGTGGATGCTGAGCAAGGGCATCATTTGACGAAACGATGACCGTATTCTATGATCCGTTATTAAAGACCTTTGATGATCCGGATCATACTGAAAACAATGGTAAAGACGAGCGAGAAGACGGTGAACGGATGACCACAACAATCACTCCCGATAGAACACCTTTGCGACGCGCGATCGTTCGGGTTCTGAAAGGCCAGTACATGCTGCTCATGTTTCTCGTGTTCGGCGGCGGGATACTCTTCGGGCATATGCTCACGCCGTACCTGCTCCTGCGCGACAGGCTTGCCGGACATGACCGGCAGTGGAACCAGAGATTCTACCGGGGGTACGTCGTGCTGTGGCTCTGGCTCATGGAAAAAGGAAGGCTGTTAAAGGCCCTGCCCCATAAAGGGAAGCTTATGGACGGACCGTGTGTATTGATAGCCAACCACCCCGGCCTTTTCGATATTCTCATCATGATCCGCGATGTCCCGAAAATGTCGCTCATTGCAAAGCATTCTCTGAGGACCGGCCTCGGGATGGGCTATCTGTTCAGGCTGGCGGGATGGGTCTTCGCAACAGGCAGATCGGACGCCTCTATGGTGCTTGACACTACGAACAAGGCCCTGGAGCAATTGAAGGATGGCTATAAATTCATGCTTTTCCCGGAAGGCACGCGGTCTCCAAAACATGGGCTAAACCGCTTCAGGGCGGGAGCTTTCAAGCTCGCACGGACCGCCCACGTTCCTGTCCAGCCCGTGGTCATCAGGAACACGCCGCCGTTCCTGCCACATGAAGACCGCTGGTTTTACCCACCCTACGATATATCGATCGTCCAGTTGGAGTTTCTGGACCCCCTGCCTCCGCCCATAGAAAAAGAGGAACGCAGGACCGCTGCAGAGATGGAAGGCCGGTTCCGTTCTACACTGAACATAAAGGGAGAGTTTGAAACGAAGTGAAAACATTCTTATTGACCTTTTTGGATTTATCGTTTAGAAATCAAAAATAATTATCCAGAGGGAAAAATATGAGTGAAAGGCGAAGAGTCGTAGTTACGGGCATCGGGTTCCGGTCTCCCATAGGAAACTCCCTTAAGGCAATGAAAGAAGCGCTGCAGAGCGGACGAGGTGGCGTCCGTGCAATGCCGGCATGGAACGACATAGATCATCTCCGCACCAGGGTCGCGGGAGTATGCGGCACGGTTGATGAAAAGGTAATACCGCGCAACTACAGGCGGAGCATGGGCAGGGTCACCATTCTTGCCGCCCTGGCAACCATGGAGGCAATCGCGGACTCCGGGATCAGTGAAGACGTGATCGGGTCTCCAGCGTGCGGGGTAGCCTTCGGCTCGACCACAGGTAGCTCCCAGTCCATGCAGGATTTCCTCGTCGACGTCTTTAAGAACCAGAGCCTCAAAGGGCTGCAATCGTCCATCTATCTCCAGTTTATGAGCCACACCTGTGCAGCGAACCTTGCCATGATGTTTCACACTCAGGGCCCGGTCATAGCATCGTGTACGGCCTGTACGTCCGGGTCTCAGGGCGTTGGATTCGGGTATGAGGCGATAAAGGAAGGCCGCGCCGAGATCATGCTCGCGGGCGGCGCCGAAGAGATGCACTTTATGGACGCGGGTATCTTCGATATCATGCGGGCCACATCGACAAAATACAACGACCGGCCCGATGCAACGCCGAGACCGTTTGATGCCGATCGGGACGGTCTTGTCGTCGGCGAAGGGTCAGCCTGTCTCGTACTGGAAGAGTATGAGCGTGCGAAGGCACGGGACGCGCATATCTATAGCGAAGTCGTTGGCTATGGCACGAACTGCGACGGCTCCCACCTGACCAATCCCAGTGCTGACGGCATGGCGGGCGCCATGGGAATCGCCCTGAAAGACGCGGGCCTATCCGTTGAAGACATCGGCCACGTCAATGCGCACGCTACCGCAACAGCTGCGGGGGACCTTGCGGAAGCGACCGCAACGAACCGGGTGTTCGGGACATCCGTGCCGGTGAGCGCGCTCAAGGGCTTTACCGGCCATACGCTGGGTGCATGCGGGGCGCTCGAGTCCATCATGACCATACTCATGATCAACGAGCGCTTTATCGCGGCGTCCAAGAACCTCGAGAACCCGGACCCGCTGTTGCCTCCCTTGAACCACGTCATGGGTAACGCGCGTGACTATACGTTCACCACGGGCATGAACAATAACTTTGCGTTCGGAGGAATCAACACCTCGCTCATCTTCCGGAAGGTGTAGCAATGCCGTAGGGTTTCTATGACGATTCTACGGACAATAGCAGCATGGGCAGCGCATACTGCATACGGGCGTGAAGCGGTCGAATCAAAGGCGGATCTGGGCATTTTCAAGGAACCGCCGTCTTTTGTGCTTGTTCTGGGATTGGTACTGATGGGGCTGAGCTATGTGATCGGCTGGCCCGGCGTGATTGCCAGTGGTATCGCAGCGACCTACCTGAAAAACCCTCTCATCTTCATCATCGGCGGGCCCGCGCTATACGGCTTCTCATTTCTGGTATGGGGTACCTCGATGTTACTTATCGGTAAGGACAATATCAAATACATGCGTGCGCTGGCCCGCTATGGTGTACGAATATTTATAGAAAGGTTCTCCGGATCGGGTTCACCGGGAAAATAACCCGTCCGTATGCTCGAGCGGCTCGCCCTCGAGCAATTTGAGAGACAGGGAATACCCGATTCCTACGAAGGATCGAAGCTGCATACGCTTATACAAGCCGTCGATGATCGGGGGAGACATGGTCAGCGTGCGCAGGTGTTTATGGCCCGGACCGTACTCTCGGATGGTCATCTTTCCTGCGGCATCGGAGTCCTTTTCATATTCATGACCGCCGTTCGTCCAGCGACACGTCATGGAGCCATCAGCGCTGATCGTTGCACCGATGAGATGGCCCCGCTCCGGAAACAGCATGAACCGTATGTCGCTGAACAGCCCTTGCGCAAAAACCGCGGATAAAAATGTCTGCATCGAACGGTAGACATCTATGGTACCTTTATCGCTTACCGCGTCCAGAAGAACGAGCCCTTCAACGCTGAGCAGCGTGGCACGGATGCGGTTCTCGGGTACATCCGCTATCGTGATACCGATAAAGGGGCTGGTTTCCCCCCGGATCGTTGCATCGATGACATGGACGGCTCGGAAGGCACGCAGGGGATACGCAGGGAAGCATTTGCCCAGCAGGTAAGGGTCTCTTATGACGGTATGCCGGACCGGGGTGAGCGTCGTACATGAGAGGGCAGCAAAACAAATTACAACGGGCAGCAAACGCTTCATTTTATGCTTTCAAACGTGGTGCCGGATATGGCTGCATTCAGGGCTATGTGCGAAAATTCTATGAGGGTAGATGAGCCCTGCGGCTCAAGTATCTCGATCGAAGAGATGACGCCTTCGGTTTTGGACAGGGTGAGGATCACACGCTCGATATAGGTCTTCAGATAGTCTTTTACCGGGACCAGTTCGATCTTCGCCGGGGTTCCCGGCTCGAGCTTCGGGACAAACGCCCTGTTGTCCTGGAAATCGCCGTTGAGCCATGAAGATATCTGTCCCATGACGACGCGCGTTGCTTCAATCTGCGGGCCCTCATCTTCTGCAAACTTGCCGTTGCTCCAGGTATACTTGGCGACTCTTTCCCCATGGATGAGGAGGATATCTCTTACCGGGGACAGGTACTCCCATCGCAGGTCCCCGGGGGCACGGTAATAAAACAGGCCCCTGCTGACCAGGGGCCTGGCAAGGATCCTGAGGTTCTTTTTCTGGGTAAAGTGCGCGGAAACGGAGTGGACGTTGGCCATAGACTGGCGGATACTCCCCCATGTTTGGGTCCATCCCTCTCTGGCAAGGACAGGCATCATCAATATGCCGGCGAAAACAAGCAGACCTCTGTATGTAGTGCCTGACCGCATAGGCTGCTATACCATGCCGCCGTTTACCGAGATGACCTGCCCCGTGATATACGATGCATCATCAGAGCACAGGAACCGAACGACCCTGGCGACTTCCTCCGGCATGCCGATCCGCTCCATGGGAATAAGCTGAAGAATAATGTCCCTGGGCGCGTCCTTGATCATCTCGGTCTCGATGAGCCCGGGCGCGACCACGTTCACCCTGATGCCGAGCCTTGCGATCTCTTTGGCGAGCGCCTTGCTTGCGCCGATCAAACCGGCCTTGGCCGCGGAATAGTTGGCCTGTCCCCGGTTACCGATGATACCTGACACCGAGGCTATGGTCACAATCGAACACCCTTTCTTCACGCGCAGCATACTCATGAGGATCGGTTTGGTCACATTGTAGAAGCCATCCAGGGAAGTCTGGATTACGGACTGCCAGTTCTGCCGGGGCATCATTGCAAAAAGTCCGTCAGCGGTGATACCCGCATTGTTCACCAGGGCGTGAATTTTGTGTTCTTTTAACAAGCGCGCAAGAACAGCCTGAGTCGCAGCGGCGTCCACGACGTCGAACTGGACGATCTCTCCGTCACCCCCTGCTTCTTTCACGAGGCGGAGCGTCTCCTGTGCTGCCGGCTCGTTGCTCTTGTAGTTGATAACGACGTTATAGCCGGCACGCGCCATCTCGGCGCACGTCGCGCGGCCGATCCCCCTGCTCCCACCCGTAACCAATGCCCATTTTTTGTCTTCCATAATGAGAGATATGTACACTACCGATGGTACAAATGCAAGAGATGGCTATAACAAGCCGCAAGAACGTCCCCGCTTTCAATGGAGGGCCGGCTATACAACAATAACAACAAGCTAACATGGATTTGCCGGAAATCCGCTTAAACAGAGCACACCTGGCTGACCTGTCTCTTCATGACAGGCCTCCTCGGCAAGGAGGCACTGATGCGGCCAATTTTTCCGTCAAGAGTCGCCCCTTTTCAATCCCCTCCCCGGGCATGCACAAAGTCATAAAAGTGCCGGAACTGAGCAAGGAGTGTTATCGTGCGCCGCATGAGGCGCGGATACGTCTTCCACATGCGAACAATGTTACGGTAAAACATCCTTCGTACAGAAGAGTCGGATGCAAACACAAAATGTTTCACCATGGTCAGTGCCGTGGCAAACTGTTTCATGTCTGCACGCTTGTTGACATACAGCGGGCTCGTGTATTCCACCTGTGCAAGCCAATTCCTGAGCCTTTGGTCAAAGCGCTTCGGCTCATAGAGCTTCTTGAACAAGCTCCAGAACCGCTGTTGAAGCTCCTCCCTGCTCATCTGCTTGGGAACGATATTGGTATACAACTGCCATTCCCCGGAAAAATCGTCGCCGATCAGCCGTCCTTCCTTAGTAAGACGATCGAAAAGCTGTGTCTTCAGAGGTGCATTCAAAAGACTGACACAGGCGATCGGAGAGGAGGTATCCTCGACGAACCGGTACAGCTCATCGAACACCGAAATGTCGTCATGATCGAAGCCTACGATAAGACCCAAAAAGGGCACGATACCGTGCCGGGATATCCTTTTTATCCGTTCCCCCATGTCATGCCTGATGTTTTGTGTCTTGTGGATTTCTTCAAGGCTTTCCCTCCGTATCGTCTCTACGCCGAGGAACAGCACCGAAAACCTCGCGTCCGCAAACATCTTCAGCAGGTCTTCATCATCGGCCACCTGGAGGGTGATCTGCGTGGCAAAGGAGAGCGGGTGCAGCTGCATAGTGTTCCATCGGATGAGCGCGCGTAAAAGCTCCCTGGTAAATGCCGGGTTGCCGAAAAAGTTGTCATCGGAGAAAAACACCGAATTGGCGCCGATACGGTGGGCGTTCCTCACTTCCGCCAGTATCTGTTCTACCGATTTTGTCCTGTAGAGTCTTCCCATGTATTGGATAACATCACAGAAATCACAGCGGTTCGGGCATCCGCGGCTCGTTTGCACCGTAAGATTCACATAATCCTTTGCATGAATCAACGACCAGTCAGGGGGCGGACTGTCCTTGAGATCGATGTGCGACTCCTGCACATAGCAGGGTTGCGCATTGCCATCGCGCCACTGTTGTAAGAATTTCGGCCACGTGCGTTCCGCCTCACCGATAAAGAGGTGGTCCGCAAGAGGGGCGCACTGGTCCCGATAGATACTTGCATACGATCCTCCCAGAGCGATCGGTATTCCTCTGCTCCGGAACGCATGACATATCTCGGCTATCCGGCGTACATGGATGGTGCTGCCGGTAACGGCGACAAGATCGCATGGCATGTCCCAGTCGATCGGTGCAATGTTTTCGTCGCCCAAAGAATATTCTACGGACACCCCGGGCGGGGTCAATGCCATGAGCGTGGCTAGCGCAGCATTCGGCATCAGGGTCTTTGCACCGATAACCTCAACTGTTCCTTGCAGAGACCATACATTTTCCGGATGGCGGGGAGCTACCAGATAAACCCTTAGGAATCTGCTTCCCTGGCCATACCGTTTTACTTTGTTCGGAAATACCGCCGATCTGAACCGGCGGCCCACGGATCTTGCAAGATGCGGCCGTTTCCCGTTGCCGTTCATCAAAACCGTGGAAGAGCGGCGCTTTGGGTCGATATCACGTCTAACTGCTGTTATCGGCATGTGTAAAGACAGGTTTACTATACCTCAGAAAGGCTGTCATTAAGAATCAGGTGCTGTATCCTGCCCCTTCCTTTTTCGCGAGGATCTCGAGCAGCACCCCGGCATTCAAGACGGACATTGTCCCCTGTGATTCTATGACCAGCGGCGTTAGCCCGGCCTGCATCAGGGCCGTCCTTATCTGCCGTCTGCCCCTTGCATGGAGCCAAACACCCTGGCGCATGGCATTGCCGATCTGTGCCCAAAACCTGAAGAACGTCCGGTGTGCTGTTGTACAATAGAAGAGGCCGCCCGGCTCAAGCTGGCCGGACAGGTTCTTTAAAAGCGCTGCAAGGTCCGGAACATACTCCAATGACGAAAAGGCACAGATGTGGCTGAAGCGGTGATCAACGGGGATATCCTGTATATCTCCGCGTACAAAGCTGATATTGTTCAGGTGCGCCCGCTGTGCCTTGCCTCGCAGTATCTGGAGCATTCTGTCCGACACGTCCACGGCAACGACCTCTTTTGCGAGACGCGCAAGCTCCAGCGTGTATCTGCCGGTGCCGGCCCCGATCTCGAGCACCCTGTCCGGCTGCCGGACGAACGACGAAAGCCGCTTGATCACTGCCGCACGCTCTGTCCTGCGCAGTCTCGCTATAACCCCGGCGTCCTGCTCCTGATCATACGATCCGGCTATACCGTCATAAAAAGCCGCAATCGGCCCGTGCACAGAGCTGTCCTGCACGCCGGCCATGATCGGCCGTTCGATTAGATCTGCAAGCGGTATAATCCGGAGTCCCTTCGCCTGAATACCGGTTATCACCTGTTCCACTTCTTTGAGCCACGGACCAACCAAGTCCTTTGTCTTGAGTGCGCGATCGTGGAGTATGATGATGTCGCCGTCCCTGACCTTGCCAAGGATCCGGCGCGCAATGCCCGCGACTTTCCTGTTTCCCATATCGCGGGCCCTGAGGCTGAAAATAACGCAGTGCATCCCCCTGATCAGGAGCTCTCTCCAGAGTCTCGGGCTCACGATGCCGACCGGCGGTCTGAACATGAGCGGCTGGACGCCGAATGCTGCCATCACGTTCTGGCATTGCTCGATCTCTTGCCCGAGCTTTTTTGCTGGCTTCAGCATGATAAAGACATCGTGGTTCATGGTGTGATTTGCCAGGGTATGTCCCTGCGCAAGCATCATCCTGACCAGATCAGGATGCTCCTGCATCTTATTACCGATCACAAAATGTGTTGCAGGGACGTTGTATTTTTTCAGAAGCCCCAGCAAAAGCGGTGTCGTTTCCGGTGAAGGCCCGTCGTCGAAGGTAAGCGCAACCGCATTCTTCCCCTTGGTGCCGCTGGTGATGACGGGCATGAAGAACCTTGCCTGCGGAAAGAACGGGGCGAGAAGGCAGAGCACGAGAAAAACAACCAGAGGCGCGGCGATCAGGTGCGGAGACAGAAAGGCAAGGGCAATGGCTATCTGGAGTGCGCCGATACCGGCAAGGACAGCGGGCGAGAGCGGGAAGATGGTCACCCGCTGCGGGGCTACTGAATCAGCTTTTCCCATAACGGCCCTGTACGACCGCGGCTGTACATCCGGGCAACGACCTTTTCCATCTCTTCACCGCCGGAGCCCGTGACCCAGTTCGACCGCCCGCGGGACCGCTCATGTACCGTGCGCACTAGAACATCGTTCCACATCGGATCAGTCTGGTAAAACACTTGGCGCGTGAAGACATCGTCAGCGTAGGCCATGCTTTCCTTCAGGGCAATGGCATGCAGCTCTGTGCCCGGGTAGACCCGCATCCTGAAAAAGAAGAACAGCACGGACCGCTGGAGCTTGTCCGCGTTGTCGAGTGTTTCTTTGAGGGTCTGTACGGTTTCTCCGGGGCCTCCTATGATCAGGTAATGGGCGATGTACAGACCGGCATCCAGGGCCATCTGATGGCTCTCGAAAACCTGTTTGAGATTGAACGGTTTATGGTAAGAAGCAAGTACCGTATCGCACAGGGAATCCGTTCCGAACTCTACATGGGTCAGGCCGCAATCTGCCATCCTGCGAAAATAGTCCTTGGGCAGGTGTTTGGGCGTAAAGAACCCTCCCCAGGGAATGCTCACGTGATTACGGGCGAATGCCTCTGCCACCGCGATACTGTGCGCCATGTCCGCATTGAACGAAGAGTCCGTTATATAGATGAACTTTGCACCCGCATCCTGCAGCTCCCGCGCCATCTTTCCGATCAACGCAGGGTCGAAGCACCGGACCCCGTGACCATCGATCAGCGGGTAAGTGCAATAGATGCATTTGAACGGACAGCCGCGCTTGGTCTGGAGATTGAGTATGCCGCCGTTCTTCAGGTAAAACCCTACACTCGGACGGTCCTTGTCGAATGCCCTCGTGATAGTGCCCTCCCAGAATGCGACGCTAACATCTTTATCCGGACCTTGTACAATCACTCCGTGCAGCGCAGAGGCGTCCCCTCCTTTCTGAAGGACATCCAGAAGCTGTACCAGCCGCTCCCCGTCCCCGACTATCCCGTAATCTGCTCCCAGCTCCTGCATGAACTGGTGCGGGAATATGCTGAACGCGCTCCCCCCGATGACGACCGGGGCGCGTGTCGCCAGCTTCACCACTGCCATGATATCTTTATACTGTCCGATGAAGCTCTGCGCATTGACAGAATCCGAGGTGTCCACGTTCCTCAGGGAGAGCCCGACGATATCCGGGGCGAATTTCTTTATCCGTGCCTCGAGCTTCGTGGGATCATACTCCTCGCAGCAAAGGTCGATGACCTGCGTCTGGTGGAAAGGAGCGAGTGCGCCTATGACATAATCAAGCCCTATCGGATACACCGCATACGGGACCGTGAGTCTGTTCGTGGAAAGAAGCAAAACCTTCATTCGCTTCCTTTCGTAGCATCAATCCACAGAGGTGTAAAGTGGTACCAGTGGTCCGGATACTGCCGTACGGTCTGTTCCAGCAGTGCCACATAATGCAGCGCTGCCCTCTGCATGGCCGTGTCCCTCTGGTCCCTGGACCCTGCTTTTACATAGATCGGCGGGTGGGCAACGATCCGATAGCTACCCTTGCCTGTCCGAATGACGAAAAACACGAACAGGGGCGCGCCCGTGACCAGTGCAAAGACATACGGGGCCTGCGGCAGGAAGACGTCATGACCGAGGAACTTTACCTTGATGGACTTCTGCCCCTTGCTCCACAGGAGATCTCCCGCCATCCCCACAAATCCCTTGTTCTTCAGAAAATGCAGGCCCTCCAATCCCTCGAACTGCGCGTCCGAGTCTTTGGACACGGCCACGATCGAGATCCCGTGGTTTGCAAGGTCCTGCTTGATCTGCGCCTCGATCTGCTCGTACTGCTGTGAGCCCATGAATAAAAGGATTTTGAAGTTCAGGGATTGAAGCCCGCGCGCCGCCGCCTCCCAGTTCCCGAAATGCGTGGTGAGCAGGATGCCGTATTCACCTTTCTGTGCTGCTGCGGTGAGATGTTCCAGCCCCTGACCCACCCACGTGAGCCCTCCTGCTTTCCCGAACCTGAGCCTGTCAACGAATACGGTAGAAAAATGGTGGTATTGCTTCCACGCATGCCACAAAGGGGAAAGGACACCCCTTTCAGGATAGAGAGCCCGGTAAAACCTTACGCTGGAGGCGGTCCTCCACGGCAGGCATAGAAAGTATATACTGGTAATGAGCCATGCGGACAAAGAAACGACCCACAGCCCGACCATGCGGGCTAAAAAAGAGTTGAGCTTATAGAACAGCCCCTTCATATAAAAGATGAACTGGATAAGCCTGTTCATCCCTCAAACCCGCTCCTCCCCTTTCTGAAACACGAACCATGTCTCTTCTCTTCCCTTCGCACTTTCCCCGGTATATACCGGCTCAAAGCCCGCCGTTGTAACAATCTCGGTGACCTTGTCTTGGGACCGGAAGTAATACCGCTGTCCTCGTGCTCTGAGCTTGACCTGCTCAAGCCAGCGCTCCCATGGCACGTACTTCGATGAAGGGACAGTTGCCCGGATCACGAGCAACCCGCCGGGGCGCAGACACGAGGCTACGGCTGCGAGGGTATGCATAAGCTCTGTGTCCGGAATATAATGGATCATATCGAGCATAAGGACCGTATCGTAGCTGCCTTCGGATACCGGAACGTCCGGCGCCCTGCCCTGCACAGCAGTCCCACGGTGCCCCCATGCCCTCTGTGCCACCCTCACGCGGTCTGCATTCGGTTCGATACCGAACAAGGATACACCTGGATACAGATGGATCAGCCATGCGCCCGGCACGCCGTACCCGCACCCGATGTCCATGACTCTGTCGTGTGGCCGCACGAAGCCGGCAAGCCTTTCGAACATCGGGTCAAGCTTGATTTTGAACCTTGCAAACATCCTGACATAGGTTTCCATATACCTATACGCGGACAACGTGCCGGTCCTGTGTTCACGGGAACCCGCTGTAACGCCCTGCCCGATACGCCCCACCCGGGGCGTGTAGATCAGCCGCAATAGGGGCGGAAGGATGGCAACCGTACCGATAAGGGCATAGCACAGACCGAGCACCATGCTGAGCCCCGCACTCCTGAGCATGGTATGTCCTGCGAATGCCAGCACCCCGAGGCCTGTGATCGTGGACCCCGCATTGAGGAACACCGCAGCACGCAGGGGACGCATGGAAGGATCATGCTCGTCAAAATAACGCTGGTATGCGCCTATGAAGTAGATAGGATAGTCGCTGCCCATGCCGAACACGATAACGACCAGCAGCAGACTCGGGATGTCCAGAGGGATATGGAGCAGATGATAGGTCGCGAAGGCGCAGACCAGGGCAAATGCTACCGGCACCAGGGCCAGGGCTACCAGGACCATGTCCATGAAATAGAATATCAGGACCACAACGAGCCCTACCCCGCATAGTATACCCATGCGGACAAACATATTGAAAAGCAGGTCCGACAGCCTCTTCGTAAACCAGTCGGCATCGAGCATCTTGCCTATGCCTTCTGCAGAGAGGTCTGTGTAGAACACCTTCGGGTTATAGGCCGGTCCGGGCTGAATTGCACTGATCATCATCCACTCGTTGTTGTCCCTGCTCCGGGATACGCCGAGTAGCTGGTAAAGCTCCGGGGGGATTATCGTATCCGGAGGCTTTGGTGCGCCCAGTATCGTAAAGAACGGATCAAAGGCATTACGGGAAAAGCCGGTAAGAGACGCTGCGCGGGAGATTGTTTCGCGCAGGGCCTTGATCCTGTCGGTCGTCCAGAATGCCTTCCATGCAGCCTCATGCTTTTGTGCCAGCGCCTCCCCGGGAAACAGGGACGAAAGCGAGAACCCGGCGTGCACCATACCCACAGACTTCTGCTCCCTGATGAACGTATGCAGATCGTCCGCGCGGTCCTGCAGGGCATTGGCGGAATGCCCCTGCATAAGGACGTACGTTGCTCCTGAGAGTATATTGCCCCATGTCTGCATAACCGTGTTCTCAGCTTTATGGGTGGATGCGCTCTCGTTGTTCATCGCCTGTATATCGGCCCTGACTCCCGGTCTGGCAAAGAACGCCATGACCAGCCCGAAGACGACCGTTACGATGAGTGCGCTCCACCCGCTCGAGGACGCGAGGCGGCTCGTCATCTTTGCCATCGGCATAATGCCCTCCCGCCTCGCCGGCGACATCCTGTGGAATACCAGCGGAAAGATCGTATGCACGAATGCAAAGGAAAGGAGCGTGCCTATCGCGGTAAACCAGCCAATCTCCGCAAGGATCGGGAAACCACTGAAGCTCAATGCGAGGAAGGATCCCACGGTGGTGAACGACGCCCCGAGCCCCACCCAGAACGACTGTCTCGATGCATACGTGCCGGAGGTCGCCACAGCCTGGTCAAGAAACATGAGGTACGCGATACCGTAGTCGACATTCATAGAGATAATGGCCCCTCCGAAGCCGATCGCAAGCAGGGACATGCTGTGCCTGAGCAGGGACATCACGAGCAGTGCAGCCGCAGTACCGGCAACGGCAGGTATGAGCGCCATCAGGCCGATGTACCATCTCGGAAAGCTGATGAGCAGGAGCAGTGCTATCCCCAGCGTAGAGAGGAGTACCACGCGCATGGTGTCCCTCTTCGCGACTTTCTCATTGTCGATGGCTGCCCTGTATGATCCGATCGGCGTGACGGTGATTTGCCCTGCGGACCCTGCAACTTGTTGGTCCATAGCTGCAATTAAACTGTTTATAAGGGTGTTTATCTTACGCGCGAATACGTTGTCTGTCGCTTGCTGTGCAGGCTCCGCGATGATAAGAATGTGCCTGCGGTCCTTGCTCATAATGAAACCGTCAGAGATCGTGGCATCGTGCACCGGCATGAGTGCACCCATGCGTGCAAGAACAAGGTTCCGCAGTCCCAGCGGGTCATGCGCTATCAAGCCGGCTTGCCCCAGCCCCTCGAGCCCCTGCAGGGTATTCATGTCATGCTGCAGGCGTGAACTGACGGAGCCATCGCTCAACAGAGGAAGGACCTTCCTTTCCAGCTCCTCCCGGGAGAAGAGCGAAGGGAGATTGGACACTACCCTCGATAGCAGAAGCGGCAGGGCGTTTGCAGATGACCCCAATCCCACTTCCTTGAACAGTCCGCTTATCTGGAGCCCCCGCTGCATATATGCAGCGGCCTTCACGAGGATGCCGGTGTCTGAATCTCCCTTGGTCAGGCCAATATCGATGAAGACCCGGTCGAACACCGGGTAATGGGTTATAATATATCTGGCATCGGCAATCACATGGTCCTGTTTCGGCAGGCCCTTGGTTATATCGGTTTCCACGTGAAGGTTGCGCTCCCCGGCCACATATATCCCTGCAAAAATGAGTATGACAAGGACAACGACCTTCCACCTGATAATAGCCGTATTCGCGTTCATTTCTGGATCAATCTCCGTCTCAGGGGCATGGGCAGAAGCCTCAGGGCTATCAGCCTGCCGAACGTCCCGCCATTCCTCCAGAAATCAACAAAAGGTCGGAAATGGGACACACGGTCCTTTCCGCGCTGATACGTCACCTTCACCGGCGCCTCGATGATACCTATGCCTTTCCAGTGCGCCAGTACCACGATCTCCACCTCGAACTGGAACCTCCTTGCCCTGGACCTAAGACCGAGTATCTCGCGCAGCGGGTATACCCTGAACCCGCTCTGCGTGTCAGATAGGAACGGCCCGCCGGAAATCCAAACCCAGAAGTTCGAGAACTTCCTGCCGAAGCGGCTGGTCCATTTAATCGTCGTATCGTCAAGCATGTTTTCCCGTCTCCCGATTACAAGCGCCGGCCGGCCAGATTTCAACAGCCCGACGAGCCGGAGAGCGTCCACGGGGTCGTGCTGGCCATCCGCATCTATGGTGATGGCAAAGTCGGCGATTACGGCAGCTGCGGCAAAGCCGGTAAGCAGTGCCGCTCCCTTACCGAGGTTTTGGGGGTGGCGTATGACCGTTACCCCCTGGATCAATTTTAAGACCTCCGGCGTGGTATCGGTCGATCCGTCGTCTACGACGAAGATCGGGAACCCGAGCGAAAGGGCGCGCGCGATAACAGACCCGATCCCGGCTGCATGATTATATACCGGTATGATGAATGCAAACCGCGGAGGGATATGCAGAGGCTCAGTATTTGGTAAATGCTCAGGCGTCTTCTGTCTCTCCCCTGAGCAGGAAAACAACGTGTCTGTACACGGTATTCGAAAACAGCATTGCAATATGGCCCCGGAACGGCACGGACATGTTGGGCATGCCCTCGGTATACGCATTTTCCGGAGGCACGACCATGTTGTCCAGTGTCGACCACAGCGCATAGATACGTGGTAACGGCTTCTCATCGAGTGACTGCAGGAACGCGCTGCCGGGCACCATCTCCCTTGCGTTCTTTCCGAGGCCCAGGACGGCGATGCGGGTGCCCCTGTGTGGGCTCGCAATGGTTATGAGCCTCTTTACCCTGCCGCTCCCCCTTGGTGAGGCAGCGTAAGACCGCGCTACGAGACCGCCCATGCTGTGCCCTATCAGGAAGGCCTCCTTCTCCCCTGTCTTGTCCGCTATGTAGTCCATCTTGTCGGCCAGGCGCTCGGCAAGCTCTGGTATGGAGCGCAGGGGCGGATACAGGTTCACGCTGAACACTCTGAACCCATCGAGAGCGAGCCTGACATGCAGGTACAGGTAGTATGCCCTGTTCATCATATAGCCATGGATGAGCAGAACCGGCGGGTACCTTTTGTCCCGCCTTCTGAGAAAGATCGCATCGTAGTCGATGAAGCCTATGCCATAGGTCAGAAACGCAAGCCACGTCACCATTGCCTCATACAGGACCTCCCACACCACGATGCCCAGGCCGCCCTCCAGGGGCTTGTGCTGCACGCTGAGTCTGTCATAGATCGTCAGTACGAACTGCAGGATGACATACACCAGGACGACTCTGAAGACCCACGCAAGGATGCTGACGATAATCACGCCATCCTCCTCATCTTCGTCACGAGCGTCCCAAGGACCTCCGGCACCTTTTGCAGGAGCACCAGGAGCTCTCCGAAGTCCGTAGAGGCGAACTCGCCCCCTCCGTTGTCTCCGTAGAGCATCTGTACGAGGCTGCCCCTGTAGTGGATCGGCAGGATAACGACCGTCCTGGGGGGCTTCCCGCCGAGCAGGAGAAAGAAGTCTCTGTTCAGCTCGTTGTCCTGCGCAGGGCCCACGAAATACGCGCCGGTGTCATGCACGAACTTGAAGGCAGACGCCTGGTCCAGGGGTATCATGAGCTGCTTGATGTTCGTTCTCTTGACCCCCTGCCCGACACCCTCCCACCCCATTGCGATACCCTTGTAGATGATGAACATCGCGGCCCTCTTGAATACGGAAAGCGCATGCCCGAGCACGACGGCAGCTATATCGTCGCGTGTGCCTGAAGTCGACAGCATGGATAAGGCCTCAGCCATGTTCCCCGGGTGCGTGAGACGCAGTTCCTGATCCATCTCCATGTCCTGCGAGAGTTCCAGGGCAGGTGCCCCGTTCTCGGTTACCGGGGATGTGGTTCTGAGCATCTTCTGGAACTCTTCCTCCGTGGTAAGTTCTTCGCCGGAGGACAACGGCGCAATGACCGCTGAAGGGCCTGTGCGGTCGACCGTCTGCGGCAGGCGCCTGTCTTCGGTGCGCGTCCTTGCCGGGGTAGGTCTGCTGCTCATTCTGTCGGACATGAACCGCCCGGTGTCCTGCTTTGACATGGTTATATACCTGACGTCCCTTTTTATACCATAATAATGCTCCAGCATAAGCAGGAACCGTATCTCCGGTACTACATACGGCCGTACGGTCATACCCGTTACAAAAGAGAGCTCGTCGATCGCATCAAGCCTGGCGGGATCCATAAAGACGACGTGGATTTGCTTTTCACCCTGCTCAAAGGGTATCACCCTCAGCCTCTTTACGATATTCAGGGGCACCAGCTTCAGGACACTCGTCTTTATGTTCTGTGTTTTCTCGAGGGGCAGGGCCGTAAGGTTATAGTACGCCGCCAGCAGGACTTCGAGCGTGGCCTCTGACAGGACGCCGGATTCGACGAGGTTTGTGCCCAGCCTGCCTCCGAATACGACCTGTGCATTGAGAGCCTCGGTAAGCTGCTCCATCGTTATAGCTTTTCGCTGTATCAGAAATTGACCAAACATAGCGACATTCTACCAGAGTCTTGTCGAAAATGCCAGAACACTTCCGTGCTTCTTAATCCTTCAACAGCTCCCGCGCTATCATGAACCTCTGTATCTCGGACGTGCCCTCGAAGATCCGGTACGCCCGTATGTCCCTGAAGAGCCGCTCGATCTTCGTCTCTTTCATGAAGCCCATGCCCCCGTGCAGTTGGAGCACCCGGTCCGCTACCCGGAACGCAGCTTCGGTCGCGAACAGCTTCGTCATGCTCGAGTGGGTGCGGATGTCCTCACCGTGGTCGAACCGGGAGGCGGTGTCCGCAAGCATCCTGTCAGCCGCATACAGCTCCGTGGCACTATCAGCAAGCATCCACTGGATAGCCTCGAACTCCGCAATGGGCTTGCCGAATTGCTTCCTCAGCTTTGCATACTCCACGCCCATGGACAGCAGTCTCTCGCCTATTCCGATCGCGGATGCGGCAGCAGAGAGCCTCCCCTCGTTGAGTGTTTTCATCGCTATTCTGAAACCACTGCCGGGCATGCCGAGCAGGCCAGCGTCCGGTACGAGGCAATCCTCGAATATGACCTCGGCCTGTAGCCAGCCCTTCCCGCCCATGGTGCTGTGGACATTGCCGATGCGCAGGCCCCGGGAGCCCTTGTCCACGAGAAACGCGCTGATCCCGCCCTTCGCCCTCTTTTCCTTGTCCGTCAGCGCAATGACAGTAAAGATGTCGGCTATCGGAGCGTTCGTTATGAAGTGTTTCATGCCGTTCAGCACCCATCCCTTCTCCGTTCTTTCCGCCATCGTCGTCAGGGCGGACGCATCGGAGCCAGCGCCCGGCTCCGTCAGGGCGAAGGACGCTATGTATTCGCCACTTGCGAGGAGCGGTAAGTAATGCCTCTTCTGCTCCTCAGTCCCTTCGTTCACGATCGCCATGGAGCCGATGCCGTTATTCACGCTCATGATCGCGCGTATGGCATCGTGGGACTTCGAAAGCTCCTTCAACACGTAGCAATAGTCGAGCAAGTTCATGCCCGCACCGCCGTACTCGGAAGGTATCCTGAGTCCGAACAGCCCCATGTCCCTCATCGTGCGAACCAGCGCTTCGGGCAGCCTTCCTGTCTCCTCTATCGAGTCCTCAACCGGCATACACTCGTCCTTTACGAACCTGCTCACGCTGTCAATAAAATGTCGTGCGTCCTGTGTAATCCTCTCGTCCATATCGTTCCCCTTTCTCTCCTCCCGTGGGCGACCGCCGGCTGCGATCGGCACATGCTGTCACTTCGGGATTCTGTCGTACGAAATCTCAACGACCTCGTACTCCTTTATCGCCTTCCTGGCCTCGAGCTCTATGACATCGCCCTTCCTGCACCCGATAAGCTCCCGGGCAAGCGGCGACGTGATGGATATCCTGCCGTTGTCGAGATTGGCCTCCTCCTCTCCAACGATGAGATAGCTCACGACCCTGCCCGTGCCCAGCTCCTTGATTGACACATATGCGCCGAAAGCGACTTGTCCGATGTCGATCTTGCTCTTGTCGACCTCGATAATCTCCGCATTCGCAAGCTTGTTTTCTATCTCCCGTATCTTGCTGTCCAGATACGACTGCTTCTCCTTCGCGCTCTCGTACTCTGCGTTCTCGCTCAGATCGCCGTGGCTTCTCGCCTCAGCGAGGGCGACGACCACCTTCGGTCTCTCGACCTGCTGGAGCACCCTCAGCTTCTCCTTCAGGCTGTCGTATCCTGTCTTAGTAATGGGAAATTTATGCATGCTCTGTTCCTCCCCCCGGTCCCTGATGCCTGTACAGACTCTGGATTGGCGTAACGGTAATAGTGCCATTGATGAGGGCGACGATCGCCTTGTAGGCGGCCTGCGCACCCTCGATGGTGGTGTAGTAAGGGATGTTGTACGTAATAGCAGATCTCCGTATGGAGTACGAGTCCCGTATCGACTTCTTTCCGAATGTCGTATTGATCAGCATTCCGATATCTCCGTTCTTTATCAGGTCCACGATATGGGGTCTCCCTTCCTGCACCTTGTTCACGACCCGGACTTCGATATCGCTCGATCTCAGGACCTCGGCGGTACCACGGGTCGCAACGATATTGAACCCGAGTTCCTTCAGGCTTTTTGCAATCGGCACAATCAGCATCTTGTCGCTGTCCTTCACGCTGATAAACACGTTCCCCCGGGACGGCAGCACGGTGTTGGACGCAAGCTGCGACTTTGCGAACGCGAGCGCGAAGTCCCTATCGATGCCCATGACTTCGCCGGTCGACTTCATCTCAGGACCGAGCAGTGTGTCCACGCCCGGTAGCTTGATGAATGGCAGTACCGCTTCCTTCACGGTAACATAGTCAGTCACCACCTCTTTTGTGAAACCCAGATCTTTCAGCTTCCTGCCGAGCATCACTTTCATGGCAAGCTTCGCGAGCGGTACCCCTATAGACTTCGAGACGAACGGCACCGTCCTGCTCGCCCTGGGGTTGACCTCCAGGATGTACACCTCGTTGTCCTTTACCGCAAACTGGATATTGATCAGGCCGATCACATCGAGCGACTTCGCAATGATTTTGGTCTGCATGGTAATTTCGTCTACCAGGTGCTTGGACAGAGAGAAAGGCGGGAGCGAGCACGCGCTGTCGCCCGAGTGTATGCCGGCCTCCTCGATGTGTTCCATGATGCCGCCGACCACGACGAGGTCCCCGTCGGATATCGCATCGACGTCTATCTCGGTAGCGCTCTCGAGAAATCTGTCCACCAGCACGGGCTTGTCCTCACTCACGTTCACGGCTTTCTCCATGTACTCGACGAGACTTTCGGTATCATAGACGATCTCCATCGCCCTGCCACCCAGCACGTAGGACGGTCTTAGGATAAGGGGGAACCCGATGGTGTTACCGATCCGGATGGCCTCCTCTGTCGAAGTAGCCGTGAGGCTCGCGGGCTGTCTGAGCCCTATCCTCTCGAGTAGCTCCCTGAACCTCTTCCTGTCCTCGGCTATGTCGATGCTATCAGGGGACGTGCCGAGTATCTGGACACCGGCAGCCTCAAGCATCTTGGCAAGCTTCAGGGGCGTCTGACCGCCGAACTGTACGATAACGCCCTGTGGCTTCTCGTGATCGACGACGCTCATGACGTCCTCGAAGGTAACGGGCTCGAAGTACAATTTGTCGGACGTATCGTAGTCCGTGCTCACGGTCTCCGGGTTGGAATTGATCATGATGGACTCATAGCCTTCTTCCCTCAGCGCAAAGCTTGCATGCACACAGCAGTAGTCGAACTCTATGCCCTGGCCGATTCTGTTCGGTCCACTCCCCAGGATGATCACCCGCTTCTTCCGGGAGACAGAAGATTCGTTCTCCTCTTCATAGGTCGAATACAGATACGGCGTGTATGCCTCGAACTCAGCGCCGCAGGTGTCCACGACTTTATAAACGGGCCCGATACTGCTGGCTATCCGGGACTTCCTCAGTGCAGACTCGGCAACGCCGAGCAGGCCCGCGATGTACCGGTCTGCAAATCCCATTTTCTTCGCTTCCTTTATCACCTTGACCGCCTGTCCGGAAGACAGGGAGTAGCCCTTCAGTGATCGAATCGTGTCCTCGTACGCTACCATCTCCCGCAGGTTGTTCAGGAACCATGGGTCTATCATCGTATACCCATGGATCTCCTGCACCGAAAGCCCCATCCTCAGCGCATCGCCTATAGAAAAGAGCTGGTCCGGCGAGGGCCTCTTCAGCCCGGAAACCAGGCTATCCCTCGTACCCGGGGCCCGGTAATCGTTTGGATGTATCCTCGGTACCAAACCGTAGAGTCCGGACTCGAGAGACCGCAGGGCCTTCTGGAACGACTCCTTGAACGTCCTGCCTATCGCCATCGCCTCGCCCACGGACTTCATCTGCGTGGTGAGCGTGTTGTCCGCCTGCGGGAACTTCTCGAAGGTGAACTTCGGTATCTTCGTCACGACGTAGTCGATGCTGGGCTCGAACGATGCTTTCGTGTTCTTGGTGATATCGTTCGTTATCTCGTCGAGCGTATACCCGATGGCGAGCTTCGTAGCGACCTTCGCTATCGGGTAGCCGGTCGCCTTCGATGCCAGGGCCGAGCTCCGAGAGACCCGGGGGTTCATCTCTATGACGACCATGTCCCCGTTGGCCGGGTTGATAGCGAACTGGATGTTGGACCCGCCGCTCTCTATCCCTATCTCACGCATGATCCCGATGGCAGCGTCCCGCATATTTTGGTACTCTTTGTCCGTCAGCGTCTGGGCAGGAGCAACGGTTATGCTGTCCCCGGTATGTACGCCCATCGGATCGAAGTTCTCGATCGAGCATACGACGATACAGTTGTCGTTTTTGTCCCGCATCATCTCGAGCTCGAACTCCTTCCACCCGAGGACGGACTCCTCGAGCAGGACTTCGTGCGAGGGGCTGGCACCGAGCCCGTAATCGAGCTTGTCCTCGAACTCCTCCCTGTTATAGGCGATGCTCGCGCCGGACCCTCCGAGCGTAAACGAGGGCCGGATGATCACCGGGAATCCGATGTCCTTCGCGAAGCGTATACCTTCCTCTTTTGAGTGCGCGTACCTGCTGAACGGGACCTTCAGCCCTATCTTCTGCATGGAAGACTTGAAGAGCTCCCTGTCCTCGGCCTTTTTGATCGTATCCAGCCGCGCGCCGATGAGCTCGACGCCGTACTGCTTCAGGACGCCGGAGTCAGAGAGCGCAACAGCCATATTCAGAGCCGTCTGACCGCCCATCGTTGGCAGCAGAGCGTCCGGCCTCTCCGACGCGATTATCTTCTGGAGTATATCCGGGGTGATGGGCTCTATGTACGTCCTGTCCGCGAACTCCGGGTCTGTCATGATCGTCGCCGGGTTGCTGTTCACCAGCACGCCCTCTATGCCCTCGGCCCTCAATGCCTTGCATGACTGCGTGCCGGAGTAGTCGAACTCAGATGCCTGTCCTATGATGATAGGCCCCGAGCCAATGAGCATGATCTTCTTTAAATCTTTTCTTTTCGGCATGTATCACTCATTGTTAATTTTCTCCTGCACCCATCCGTTCTCTAATCCGTACATCTCAAGACACTTGAAAGCATAGGCGTACTCTTCCTGCGTTATGCACTTTGACAGCTCCCGGTAGCTATGGGCCCTGTGCGCCGGGAAATACTGGCTCATAAGGCTGACGTAGGTCTGCCTGGACACGTGCTCAGCTACGAACTCCATCGACGCGCGTGTGCCCGCGATGTCGTCCGGAAGTACGAGGTGCCGGATAATCAGGCCCCGGTGCGCAACGCCGCTTCCATCCAGCACGAGATCGCCGACCTGCCTGTGCATCTCGATAATCGCCTGTCTGTTGACGGCGACGTAGTCCCTCACCGTGGAATATCTGAAGGCACGCTCATCGGAAGCATATTTTATATCTGGCATATAGATGTCTACGATTCCGTCGAGCAGCCTGAGCATGTCCATGGCGTCATAGCCGCCCGAGTTATACGCAAGGGGTATAGTGAGCCCGTTGTGTGCTGCAATGAAGGTGGCCTCGATGATAGAGGGGACGACGTGTGTGGGCGTCACAAGATTGATGTTGTGCGCGCCCATGCGCTGGAGTTCGAGCATCCTGCCGGCAAGTTCGACGGGGGAGCAGTCGTTGCCGTGGTTGAGCTGGCTTATCGGATAGTTCTGGCAGAACCTGCACTTCAGGCTGCACCCCGCAAAAAATAGGGCGCCTGATCCCCTTGTACCCGATATCGGCGGCTCTTCTCCGTAATGGAGGTTGTAGCTCGAGACCCTGACGTCTCTGCCGGACAGACATATGCCCTTCTGGCCCTCCAGCCTGTTGGTCCTGCACTCTCTCGGGCAGACTGTGCAGGGAGAGAGATACTTTTTTGACGCTTCGACCCGCTTCTCGAGCTCACCGCTATGAAGCAGGTCGAGGTATGATGGGTACTTGTGCAAAAATCTTCCCTCACCCCTCGTTATTAAAGAGGGGAATAATTTTGTTTCTCCCTTTGAAAAAGGGGGAGAAGGGGGAATTTTACTTGCTACATACCCTGAATGAGATAACCTCATAGCTTCGTCGTCCCCCTGTAGATCATCATCGGGGCAACCCACCCGTACTTCCTGCTCTTGATGCTCAGCGCAGAAAGCTCGAGCACCCGCGCCGAGAAGGCCACCCGATCGAACCGGTCGATCAGACCGAGCTCGGACCGTATAAAGTCAATGGTACTGCAGTGATGCGTACAATAAGAGGCGAGCAGGTACACACCCTCTTTCAGGCGGACGAACCTCATCGTCATGAGTTCGTTGCTCGACTGAAGCGCGGCATCATGCTCCATGCTAAATCTGAACTTCTCGCCCGTCGCGACATCGACGGCCGTACTCTCCTGCCCGCCGGTTATCTTGTATATACCGATGGTGCCGATCTTCAATGCCCGGTAGATCTCTTCTTCCTCGTAGGAGAATGCGAGCAGCTTTTCTTCGTAAAACACATCGGCCGGCGTCTTGCTGGCGCGCACGTACCTGTCTATCAAAAACCAGTGACTGAACATGACGAGCCTGTTATGCATCTCGGCATCGTCGACGGGCGGTATGGGTACAAGCCGATCGAACTCCGCACGCGCATCAGCCGTGGCCTGCTTGAACCTGTCGGAGGCATAGTCGTACAGGATGGACAGACCATCCTTTATTCCCGTACTAAGCCCGTTCATGCACCAGCCTCGCGAACTCCCTGAATAGGTAACCTGCCTCCCGCGGGCCCGGCGACGCTTCAGGATGGTGCTGTGCCGACAGTATGGGTCTGTCCTTGTGGTAGAAGCCCTCGAGTGTCCTGTCATTCAGATTTATGTGCGTGATATGCACGCGGTCCTGCACTGACTCCGGTCGTATCGCAAACCCATGGTTCTGAACCGTGACCTCAACGCCGTGGGTCTTTACGTTGAGGACCGCCTGGTTCGCGCCGTGATGGCCGAACTTCAGTTTGATTGCCTCGCCGCCGAGCGCAAGGCCGAGTATCTGATGGCCCAGACATATGCCGAGTATCGGTTTGTTGTTCCTGATGAGCTCCCTGGCGTTCTCGATAATATACGACAAGGCGACCGGGTCGCCGGGACCGTTGGAAAGCACGACGCCCTTGTACTCGCTTTTCAGCAGCTCGCCTACCGGCGTCGTGCAGGGGAAGACCCGTACCCGCATGCCAGCAGACACGAGTGATCGCAGGATGTTCCGTTTGACCCCGAAATCGTACACGGCCACCATCGGGCCATCCTGGTTGGCCATCCTCTCATACCCCCGCTGGATTGACCACCGGGACTCATCGAAATCGTAGGCCTGCTTTGCCGTAATCTCGGTAACGATGTCCCTACCAACGAGTACCGGCGCTTTCTGCAGCCGCTTCCTGAGCTCGTCCTCTCCCTCGTCGAAGGAAGACACGATGCCCATCATTGATCCCTTTATCCTGAGCCGTCTGACCAGCATTCTCGTATCGATGTCGGACATACCCACCACACGGTGACGGATCATAAAACTGTCGAGCGATTCCTTCGACCTGAAGTTCGAAGGATAATCGAGATACTCTTTGACGATAAACCCTCCCAGGTACGTCCGGTCAGACTCGCAGTCCTGGGGGGTTGTGCCGGTGTTCCCGATCTGGGTATACGTCGACACGAGTATCTGGCCGTAGTAGGACGGGTCTGTGAGTTCCTCCTGATAGCCCATCATGGAGGTATTGAATATGACCTCGCCGGACGCCACGCCCCGGTACCCGAAGGACTTCCCTCTGAATACGGAGCCGTCCTCAAAAACGAGTATCGCCATGTATCGTGCCTCCCGTTATGGTCATCCATGCCCTGCCCCTGAGCTCCATGCCGTGAAACGGCGTGTTCTTTCCTTTTGACACAAACGTATCTCTGTCCACGATCCAGGTGTCGTCCGGGCTGATGATCGTGACGTCCGCATCCGAGCCCGGCCTGAGCGTACCCTTGCCCTTGAGACCCATGATCTGCGCTGGCTGCTGTGACATGAGTCGGACAAGCCTTCTTTTGTCTATGATGCCGCTGTGCACGAGCTGCAGGGAGAGCCCCAGAGACGTCTCGAGGCCGGAGATGCCGTTCAGGGCCTTATCGAACTCTATCTCCTTCTCGTCGCGACCGTGCGGCGCGTGGTCGGACACGATGCAGTCGATCGTACCGTCCGAAATCGCCTCGAGCAACGCCTGTCTGTCCCGCTCCGATCGCAGCGGAGGATTGACCTTCGCATCCGTGTTGTACCCCTCGACGGCCTGATCGGAGAGCGAGAAGTGATGCGGGGTCGCCTCGCACGTGACGGGTATGCCCATCTTTTTCGCCCACCGAACAAGCTCGACGGAGTACCTCGTACTGATGTGGGCCAGGTGAAGCCGCGATCCCGTCTCCCCGGCCAGCAGAATGTCCCGCGCCACGGCGATGCTCTCGGCAGTCTGCGGTATGCCGTCCAGTCCAAGCCTGACCGATACGGTACCCTCGTTCATGTACCCGGACCTGCCGAGCGAGAGCTCTTCCGGATGGTCAACGACCGGCATGCCGATGGGCTTTATGTATAGCAGCACCTTCCTGAGCAGCTCGGCGGAAGCAATGGGCATTCCATCGTCCGACACCGCAACGGCGCCAGCCTCAACGAGGTCGTAGATCTCGGAAAGCTCCGCGCCCTCACTCCCCTTGGACGCAGCAGCGATAGGGAACAGATTGACGTACCCCATAGCCTCGGCCTTCGAGATCATGTAGTGCGTAACAGCCTTGTTGTCGTTCACCGGCCTTGTGTTCGGCATCGCGCATACCGAAGTAAAGCCGGCCAACATCGCAGCCCTCGTACCGGTGATGATGTCCTCCTTGTACTCGTAGCCCGGGTCCCTCATATGGGTATGGATGTCGATGAGCCCCGGTACGACCCATTTGTCCTTCGCGTCGATGACGGAAAACTTTTTACCCGGGTAGCCTTTCACTTGAGCGCTGTCTCCCTGAACGCTGTACGAAGCCCGGTCAACGATGCCCCGTACGGAGCTGCCTTCGATAAGAAGCGCGTTCAGATTCTCGATGTCCTGAGAAGGGTCAATCAGCAGCCCGTTAATGATCAATAGGTCCATGCCCCCCTCCTATCGTATGGTAAATGGCCGACATACGGACCGAGACGCCGTTCTCGACCTGCCTCATGATCCTCGAATGTGCTGCACTGTCCGCAATGCAGCTCGAGAGCTCCAGTCCCCGGTTTATCGGCCCGGGATGCATCACGATCACGTCGGGCCTCGCGAGCCCCAGCTTCTGCTCGTTCAGGCCGAAGATCCTTGCGTACTCCCTCGTCGAGGGGAAAAGCCCGGTCTTCTGCCTCTCGAGTTGTATCCTGAGCATGATGATGACGTCCGCGTCCGTGAAAGCTTCCTGTGCGTCGTACGTGACGGTCGCCCCGAGGCTCGCGAAGTCATCCGTGATCAGCGTGGGCGGAGAGAAGAAGGAGACCTTTGCTCCGAGCTTACCCATGCCGTAGATGTCCGAGCGTGCGACCCTCGAGTGATAGATGTCGCCCGCAATGACGACCTTCAGCCCATCGATGCGCTTCTTCTCGTCCATGATGGTCATAATGTCGAGCAGGCCCTGTGTCGGGTGCTCGTTCGTGCCGTCGCCGGCGCTGATGATAGGGGTATGGAGGTGCTTCGACAACAGCTCCATGACACCGGAAGAAGCATGTCGTATGACAAAGAGCGCCGGCTTCATCGATTCTATGTTCCTCGCGGTATCTATCGTCGTCTCCCCCTTGGCAATGCTGCTCGATCCGTACGAGAAGTTCACCACGTTCGCAGAAAGCCTCTTTGCTGCGATCTCAAACGATGTCTTCGTACGCGTGCTCGCCTCGAAGAAGAGATTGACGACCGTCTGCCCCATCAGGGACGGCGTCGCCTTCCCCCCCTTAAGGGAAGTCTGCCTCAGGGAGAACGCGGTATCGACTATACGCTCTATATCGCCCCTATCGAGATCCTTCAGTCCGATAATGCCCCTTTCAGATATCATGCCCGATCTCCTTCATATCCTGCGCCTATATCGTCTCCTCCGGCCTGCCTTCCCGGCTGCGTAGCCGCTCTATCGTTATGGGATGCTCCCGGAACATTGCGGCTCCACCTCCATACAAAAACAGTGGCGCTTACAGCGCCACTGTTTCTGCCCCTGTGTATATCTTTTATAAAACATCCTTTCATCGATGTTAGCCCCGCATAGTTAGCCCCGAGGAGGCACGCCTACCGCGCATGCGACCTCGCTTTCGGACTAAAATGCAACGTTATTTTATAACCGTCAATAAATTTTACGACAACGGAATACGTGGCAGAGATCGTCACGGCCCCGGTACCGTCCTGCGTTATGGACACGTCGTTTATAGTGAGGGGGGCATGGATGTTCTTCAGCTTGGACGTTATGTCCGCCCGTATATCCCTTATAGGGGTCGTCTGTATGCGGTTTGCGTTGACCTCGAAGAGGTTCTGTATCTGGTAATTGGTGATATAGACCGGGACTATCTTTATGGCGACGTCGACAATGCTGGCAAGAAGTAGTATCCAAATTAATATCGAAAGCTTCGAGGCACCGAGCCGAGCATCGGCACACGGGTACACCTTCTTCATACGTCTCATGTAGGTATATTTACCTATGATTTCTCAATAGTCAATAGTTATGTCGTCTGCTCAGGACCGCGATGGCCCGGAGGAACTGCTGCTTCAGGGACGCGAGCGCGCCGTCATCAGCAAAACTGAAGTAGCCATCGGCGCCGACGATACTATGGTCATGCAGCACCATATTGGACAGCTCGCCGAGCACGAGGATGTTCATCGTGAGCCTCCTGTCCTCGGCGCTCGGGGAGGTGCTGCATGATGTACATAGGGATAGTTTTCACAAAAAATATTCCATAGCAAGTGCTGTGGATCGCGTCACACCAAACCCACCTATACTAAAATATCCACCTATCTCTCTGAGCCTCATCCTACTGTACCGGTAACACAGGTATATACCTGTTCCCTTCCCGTACAACAAAAGCCTCGCATAGTCCTTATCATCCTTGAATATAGACTTCTTTTCATTCCCTCGAACTGTCACATGGTAGATCGCCACACAATATCCTTAGTGGTCTTGACATAATACACTCTTCTTACATCAACTGAATACATTTGCATTTGTCAAATGCGTAGCCCTGACCCCAGTCTATCCCCGGATAGAGAAGGTACCATGGGCGCCTCGCTATAGCCGAGTTACAACGGCATTGGCAAAGGCGGTAGGGGTATTAGCGAAGAAACTGTCGTGGCAAGATGTGGCCGAGCATTTCAATCTGAACTGGA
>JAJYLN010000008.1 GCA_021787665.1 bacterium | reverse complement strand
CAGATGTACCTTGATATCGTATTTCGTGTGCGTCCCTGTACGATATTGTCGCATGCAACCACATTAGCACATTCTTCTCTTCGCCTAAAGGCGAGGGATTTCAACCATCCCCGAAGAGGACATTAACAAGGTAAAGATCAGGTTCACCGGCAAGGAAATGACGGCATACGGAGGGTTCAGTTTACTCGCCTTATTTTTTGAGAAAATCAAGTTCAGGGAATGTATTGAGCAGGCCATAGCGGTACAGGAAATATCACCGAATAGCAGGGGGATATACGCCAAGATACTTGTCTACCTGTTGATGATCTATGCGGGTGGGAGCAGGTTTTCACATAGTATGTACCCTTGGGAGTAGACAGATAATGACGGTACTGTTTGGCGTGCTCTATCTGCCCGCTGCTGGGAGCACGCTGACGAGGCTATTCAAAAAGATAGACAGTCAGAACAAGGTGAACGAATTATCGGACAAGATGTGGAAGTGGTTATCAGGGCTTATCTTCCTCATGATCCCTCGCCATATCCATTCCTTGATATGTACGTCCGCCAGGAGCATGTAATAATACCGGGCATGTCGTATGAGCCTGCCTCCTATCTTGATCAGCTTTACCTGTATCGTCCGCAATGTCCAATCTTGTATCCCCTCCGGTAACACCAGTGTCCGGAAAATATTCCCAAAGTTATATGCCATGATGAACAGTTTTAACCTCGCTTCGTTTTCCTCGAATCCCTGACAGCTCAGTCGTGTCCAGTTCAAAGCATATTTCCCTTCTTTTATCCATTGTTCACACGTGCCACGCTTATTATAGAATTTCACCACTCTCCGGTTGTCATATCTCAGATTGGTGACGATATACCCTATCCTCGGAAACAACTCCCCTTGATGATGTTCTATCTTTGCCACGAGCCTCCGTTCCTTGCTCCATGACGCAGCACGATATTGAAAACTGAGATATTTTACTATCGGTTTCCTTCCCGGTCTCCCCACGGGTCTCGTTGCGTACGCTCTTATCTTCTCCCGTAATTTGTTGTTCTCTTTTATCCGTATGGCATAGCCTATCCCCAGTTCTTCACATAGCTCGAATAACTCCGGTATCGCAAAGGCTGCATCGCCGCGTATCTTGACCATTATATCTTTCTCACAATAATGCCGTACTACAGGCTCCAAGAATCCTCTCCAGCCATCCGCACTGTGCACATTCCCAGGCCTCAGCTTCCCTTTGAGGCAATCCCCATGCTGATTGAATACAAACAATGGGTGATAACACTTGATGCCAAAATGCCCGTTATAACTTTGGGGATAGACATCCAGGGAATCAAGCACGTGCTTGGATTTTGGGAAGGAGCGAGCGAGGATCACGAGGTATGCGAAGCGTTGCTGTCTGATATACAGAATCGGGGACTGACCCTGACTAAAGGGATTATCTGGATAACGGATGGAGGCTCTGGGATCATCAAGGCGCTGCGGGATCGATTTGGAAACAAGGTATTACACCAGCGGTGTGTGATCCATAAGGACCGCAACATCCAGAAACACGTACCGAAGAAATACCGGGCAGAAGCACACCGGAGGTTTATGACAGCGATCGAACAAAACAGCTATGAAGATGCACGGGGGATGCTTGAGGATATGAAGCGCTGGCTGGGAGGGATCAATGAATCTGCTGCTGACTCGCTGCAAGAAGCAATAGAAGAGATCCTGACGGTGCATCGGCTGAAGATAACAGGGTTATTAAGGACGAATGGTGAAAAGGGTGTAAGCCACCTGAGGACAGCATCAGCCCGAACGGTGTAATCAAGCATTTGACGAAGCGGCTCATGGAGAAGACGTTATCAACGGAGATGACGGAACACATCGGGCATACGAAATATTCACCCGAAGGATACAAGCTTTAGTAATCACCGCAACGGGAAAGGATGGAAGGTGGTAGTAGAAGCCCTCAAATCGATACTCCATGGAAATGCCTTACGAATTTTTAAGGCTATGCTGGTTCCATATGAGACAGTTGATCCTGTGGACATCTGGCCATGAAATGTAGTATGTATAAAGAAGGGGTGTGCCATGGAACAATCGATAGTCGCACTGTTCTATCAGAGGTCAAAACAGCATCCGGAAAAGCTCGCCATAACCTGGAATAAAAAGGGTCAATGGCAGCACATCTTATGGAAGGATTACCGGGAGCATGTCAGCAACGCATCCTACGGGCTCCTCGCGCTCGGCTTCATGCCCGGTGACCGGGCGGGCATAATCGGCTCGAACAGGCCGGCATGGTTTTATTCGGACCTCGCCGTGCTCGGCAACCACGGCGTTTCAGTTCCGGTCTACCATACAAACACGCCGAAACAGGTCGAATACATCGCGCAGCACAGCGAATCGTCCTTCATATTCGTCGAGAACAAAGCCCAGCTCGACAAGGTACTCTCTGTCAGGGCCGGGCTCCCGGCCTTAAAAAAGATCCTCCTTTGGGAATCCGGGGACCTTGTGGATGATCCGCTGGTCATGACCTTCGACATGCTTGAAAAGCTCGGGAAAGAAGCAAGGACGGAACAGCAGGACGCCGTAGAAAAACGGACGCAGGGCATTAAGCCGGAAGACCTGGCCACCATCGTCTACACGTCGGGTACCACAGGCCCGCCCAAGGGCGCGATGATCTCCCACCGCAATATCGTATGGACGTGCGAGGCATTGACAAAAGCGAACACTTCCTTCGACACGGACATGTATATGAGCTATTTACCTCTCTCGCACATAGCCGAGCGTATCGGCATATTCTTTTTATCGATCTATACGGATGGCTCTGTCGGGATACCCGAAAGCCTCGACAAGCTGTCAGCAGACATGAAGATCATACAGCCTCATACGATGTTCGCAGTACCGAGGGTGATGGAGAAGTTTTACGCAGGCATCAAAACCGCGGTCTCTCATGCAACAGGCTTTAAGAAAAAGGTACTGGATTTCGCGCTCAACACGGGAAACCAATGGGTACATTCCATCGAAACCAACACCCCGCCGTCGGCCTTACTGAAGCTTAAAAGAAAGATAGCAGACCGCCTCGTATACTCTAAGCTCAAGCATGAGCTCGGGTTTTCAAGGGGCAGACTCCTCTTCACGGGCGGTGCACCAGTACCGCCGGAAATCATCAAATTCTTTTATTCGATCAACATACCTCTGTCGGTCGTGTACGGACAGACAGAGGTCACGGGCCCAACCTCCATCCATGAGCACGGACACGTAAAATTCGACACGACAGGCCCGGCTGTCCCCGGAGTCCGGATAAAAATAGCACCGGACGGCGAGATACTGGTCAAGGGAGACAATGTGTTTATGGGCTACTTCAAGGACAGGGAAGCCACGCGTGAGAGTCTGAAAGACGGATGGCTCTATTCCGGTGACATCGGCGAGATCGATAAAGACGGACATCTGAAGGTCACGGACAGGAAGAAGGACCTCATCATAACTTCCGGAGGCAAGAACATATCTCCCTCGAACATAGAGAATATGCTGAAATCAAATCCATTGATCAGTCAGGCCGTAGTTATCGGCGACAAAAGGCCGTTCCTGACCGCGCTCCTGACCCTGAACCCCGAGAACCTTCTGAAGTTTGCAAAAGAGCACGGGATAAACAAGACCGGCATCCAGGAGCTGACGCAGGACGGAGCAGTAAAGGAATCGGTGTCCCGGTTCGTGTCAAAGGTAAACAACGACCTCGCTCAGTACGAGACGATCAAAAGATTCATCATTCTGGACAGAGACTTCTCCCAGGAGACTGACGAGCTGACCCCCACCCTGAAGGTAAAGCGAAAGGTCGTCAACGATAAATACGCTGCTGCGATCGAGGGCATGTACAGCAAAGAAGATTAACCGGGGACGGGCACCTATGTTCCTTCATCAAATCTTTTCTGGTTTCAGGGTCTTACCTCCGGATCAGGGCCACCGGCAGATTTCGTAGAAACCCCAGACCGAGGGCCGTGAGCTCCTCCGGCCTCGAGAGCTTCCGGACGACGTCGCGGTATGTACCTTCTCCGGACACGACTTTGAAGAGCACATCCTTCAGGTTCGGGTCGTCTTTCGCCCTGTTAAGCACCCTGTCCACAAAGCCCGTCCTGATCGATACCGTTACGAGCGACCTGAAGATGTTACCGTAAAGGAAGTCCGCGTACAGGTGATGGAACGATGCCGGATACGCCGAGAGTGCGGCCGCTGACAGCCCCTTGCCGATCATCGTTTCCGCTGCCTTGGTGCCGGTCTCCAGCGCGACGTTGATCCCTTTCCCCTTGTATGGCCTTATCAGGCCGGTCGCGTCCCCTACGGCGGCGAACCTGTCCCCGCAGATCCCGCTGGCAGGCCGTATCGGGTATCTGCCCTTGAAGTAGTCGAGTCCACTGAGGTCGAGGTCATGAACAAGCCCGGCAACCGGCGGGTAGGCGATGAAGCCATCCATGTCGCCTGATGTCAGTCCTCTGCCGGCGATGTTCATAATGATATGGTCCCCCTTGGGGGTTATGGCACCGAACTCTATCCTCCTGAGCTCGAGAGGTATAAAGGCGTGGATCCTGTTCCCGAAGCGCTCCTGCAGGACCTGCAGATCGATGTGGACCTTAGCCACGATGGTATCGAGCACCTTGGGCGGTCTTCGATAAATGAAGGTGTGGGCGGACGCCTGCTCGAGCGCATCTGCAATACCGTCATCTATGCCGAACGCGCCGACCACTGCGTCGGCCTTCAGGAACTTGTCTTCCGTATAGATGTGGACGCTGTCACCATTGAATTCGAGGCCGGTCACCCTGGATCTTATCACCTCAGCGCCCAGGTCCTGTGCTGACTGGAGCATGAACCTGTCGAACAGTATCCTTCTGGTGGCGTAGGTGCCACTTTCTCCGGAGAGCTCCAGGGTCGAGCCGGGGCGGTGCAGGACATAGCCGGCGATCTCCCGTTTTATGAGATGACCCGGGAACGGCATCTCGAGCCCTTCCTCGAAGAGTCGCGTGATGGGCTGCGAGAGCACGCCCACACATTGGTTGTAATGACGCTCGAAGTCCTTACCCTCGAAGATGATCACCTTGATGCGTATGCCCTTTTTCCCTGCCTCTTTGATCAGCTTTATGGCACTCGCACAGCCGGCAGGGCCGCCCCCGATGACCGCTATGCACGAGCCGGACACGACCTTCAGACCGTCGCCCCTCATATCTGATACCCTTTCGGCCGCTTTTTTATGCCGATGATCCGCAGGAGCAGCCCCATGATCCCGGTCACGAACAGCAGGTCTTTCAGGATCAGCCGATAAGGCCGGTCGCCGATGAACATGTGCCATACGATACCGGACATCCACTGCCTGTCCCGTGTCAGGCCCCTCTCGCCGTCGATAGCGAAGATGATCGCGCTGCTGAGCCGCCTGCTGGAGGCATTCACCCGGTGGAGGAAGAACAGGGCCCTCCCGTACCTGTTGTCGCTGACGAACTGCGCTGCGTACCCCGGGTAATAGGCGTCCCGGAACGCTGCCTCATCGATACCGAGCAGTAACGCGGTCTCTGCCGCATACCGCGAGGTGATGAACGCGGACTCTATGCCGTTCTTCATGTACCTCGATACGCATGCATCTCCGACCATGACCACCCTCGTGTGAAACGGCCTGACCGCGGCCGTTACCGGCAGCCTGGGGTGACAGTGACATACGGACGTCAGCCCGGTCCTGATTACCGGGTCGAGACGAAGGACCTTCAGTTCCTCGATCAGTTCAGAGAACCTGACGTGCCTGCCGATGCCACTTACCGTAACGTATCTACCCTTGGGCGTGATAGCCGTAAACAAAAACTTCGAGCGGCTCCTCGAGAAGACACTGATGTACCTTGTAATCTCACTCTCTGTATCGGCCATGAGCTCGGCCTGGCACGTGTGCCAGTACCCGGGTCCCCGGTAACCGAAGCCGAACTTGGCGCTAAGCGCGGAGTTCACTCCGAACGCACCGACAATGAGCGCGGCCCTCATCTCGCCCGGGACATTCCCCTCGTTACGGTAACGCACGATACACAGATCCCTTGCCGGGTTTTGGGGCAAGACGATGTCGGTCACCGTGGCAATGAGGACCACGACGCCTGCCTTTTTTGCCTCCTCGAGCAGGAACGAGTCGAAGCCCATGAACCCCTCCGAGGACGACTCCGGCCGGGGGCCGATACCCCTGAAGACCGTGTAGACCTTTGCCCCTGGCCTCTCGATCAACGACCCGATACCATTCAGGTTGATCCTGAACCCCTCCACGTTCTGTCGAATGACCCTGCTGTCCAGCGCTATATCGAGTCCGGAGATCATGTTGACGATGTTGCCGCCGAGCACGCCTGCACACATGTTGCACCCCACCGGACCATGGGTTGCGAAGGATTTGCGCTCTATGATGACCACCTTCAGCCCGATGCCGTGCTTTCTGGAGAGATGCTGCAGGTGTGTGGCAAAGAAGCTACCCGCAGGGCCGCCCCCGAGGACCGCCACCGTATCTCCGTCATGAAGCCTGAGATAGCCCATTGCTGCAAGTATACACGATCGCGACACGGAAAGCCAAATCATTTTCGGCGCTGCAAACATTGCAGGAACCGGTGATGTCACAAGGCGTAATGATTTTATGTTATCGACTGCCCAATGTCCACTGTCAAGGGCAGCGCCCTGCCTCAGCAGGTTGACACTATCACAGGTTGACGATATACGTGCGACTGTATACCGATAAGGGACACGGCCGTCAGGGGACCGCCAGGTCCGACTGGAAGAAATGAAGAGAGGGTGAATTTTAGAAATTCATACAGGCGTGATGAGAATGAGGGGAGCTAATCTTATCTGCATGGGAACGATTGCCCTGTCCATCATGGTCAGCGGTTGCAGCGGACACGGAAATGTCACCCCGGCCGGCGCAGCAGTCGGTGTATGCAGCGGACAGATGGCCGGCGACCTGCGTAAGCTGCTGGGCTGTCTGCCCGTACAGCCGGAAGGCCTTTCCGGGTTCGATAAACTCTACCTGTCCGAGCGTCCCCGACTCGCCAGGCATATCTACGTCATTGATCTCACCGGCGAGCCGTACGAGCGCAAGGTACTCGCGGCAAGCCTCCAGGGAGTCGTAAATCGCCATGCAGCCAGGATCTATCTTATCGACAACGATACCGGACAGAACCGGCCGTGGGAAGAGGACAACGAGCAGGCCTCGGAGATGTTCTGGCTGAACTACTACGAGAAGGCGTACGGCGTCGACGTGGTCTGGGAGGGCAGCATCAAGGACGCGCTGCGCATCTTTGCGTCCTCGGTGAATGGTTATGTCCTTGTCTCCGAGACAGAACCGTGGACCATCAATGCAGGGACCACTATCGCTGGCCGGGACGGCGTACTCGTGGCCTTCCAGGGCGACCAGGTGCTGCTCGATTCCCTCGGCATCAAGATGAAGGAGTCGCTGCTAGGGAAATGGGCCGACACGTCTGACTGTTATACCGACCTTTTCGAAAAGTATTATCCCACCATGAGGCATCCGGGCATAGCGGTCCTCAACCCTGAGGAGTACAGGCTGAGGGACTTCCTGATTCAGCAGGGCATTCTCACGGTCTACTCGAGGCCCTCGCTTAATGACTGGGACACGGTGGTACACATCCTTTCCGCTATGCCTCCCAACCTGCCGGTATACGGCTACATGTCCGTGAACGGCCTTGAAGAGTTTACGGCTGTTATGACCCTCTCGGAAGCATCGAAGTTCCTGATCCCTACGGACACGACCCCGAATCTCTCCTTCCATGTAGCAGTCGTACCACCGGGGCCGGTCCGTTCTGCGCCCGTAACGGCCACGACGAACCCGTGCAGCCGTCACAGACTCAATGTGACCGTCGCCATTTCTGACGGCGACAACCTGGCCATGCCCGTGAACAGGTTTATCTGGTCGTCATACTGGGGCTCCGGCCTCAGGGGCCAGATGCCCATGGGCTGGAGCCTGTCCCTTGCGCTCAGGTCGCTCGCCCCTGCCATCGCCGGCTATTACTTTTCGACTGCTTCCCCGGATGACGAGATCGTCGGTATGCTCGGCATCGGCTATGCGGACCCGTCTTACTATGCGGACCGGACCTTCTTTCTCTCGAAGAGCTTCGAGAGGATGGACGAGCTCGGGCTGGACACCTTCTGGACGCTGGACATAGCCCTGGACAGCCCCGGCTCAGCGATTTGGAACGACGTCAGGGCAAACCTTACCGGAGACGGACAGCCGGCCGGCTTCCTTGTGGGGTACTCCGATATGCCGACCGGTTATTTTCGTACACCGCAGGGTATACCGGTGCTCCTGCCGATCAATAACTACGCGGACACCCCTTCTGTTCTGGCTTCGCGGCTGACCGATATCCTTGCCCGGCCTTCATCCACGTGGCCGGCAGTCGTCTTTCTTATGGCCTCGTCATGGACGAACTCCATGGATGGGCTTGTCAGTGCCCTGAAGCCCCTCGAGGCCCAGGGGGTAAACTATCTTACCCCGTCCCAGGCCTTCCGCTGCGTACCATAGGATCGAGCCAGCCGTTGAATATTTTGAGAGATTGCTTTATAGGTCTAATTTAAATCAATAAGTCTTTTTAAGGGGAGTACACAAACGCGCCGTTGGGAAAGCGGCTGAGAAAGTCGGACAAGGAGTGATGATGAAAAGGTTTATCGGGTCCCGTTTTATGACGGTGGCAGTTCTGGTGTTGATGGCGGTCACGTCCGTCGATTGCGGCTATATTCTCTATCCGTGGCGCAGGGGCAACCGGCCGGGTGAGATCGACGGGGAAACGCTGGTCATGGATATACTGTGGTTTATTCCTGGTTTCATTCCGGGGGCAATAGCGCTGGCGGTCGATTTCAGCACCGGCGCAATATACACCGGCAGGCGAGGGAGAAGAATAGAGTGGAGAAGGGACAAGAGAAGGCACACGACGACGATACGGATAGATTCCTTTTATGTCCGCCCCGGGGACAGGCTGGGGCTCAACGTAAACCTTGCCACACCGCCGGCACCGGGATCCGAGGTCAGCGTAACCCTCGCGCCAAAGTCTGCTGAGCACCATGCAGCCATACCTTATGACACGTGGTACACAAAGGCCGATGGAAACGGGAACATGGCAGTGCTTACCCTGCCGAGAGGCCTCGCCCCCGGTGAGTACAGGGCATCCGTCTCGGTCAACGGCGTGGAATCGAATGTTGTGGATCTGATGGTAGTGTTGTAGCCCTTATTTTTTCTTCTCCGGCACGAACTTCACGGGTACGACCTGCTTGTGGTCGTAAGAGACGATATACGTGATCGGGTGGTCGATGATATTGAGCCACGGCCGCTCGTCGCCGGGCCTATACCCGATGGGTACATAGATGTACGATGTAAAGGTGTATGTGCCCTTGTTGGCCTTCAACAGATTGCCGAAGTCATACCCGGTGCTTCCTATCTGCCCGGGCTCGTTTTCCGGCGGATCAAGCTTAGTCCGGTCGTCGACGTAGTAAAGGTCCTTCGTGAAAGGCACGTCCTTGCCCATCACGACCCTATTCATCCATGCTCCCTGCGGCCCGGCCACGACGGCCCAGTCGTACGGAGATCTGTTGAGGTCTTCCTGTGCTTTGCTCATCCTTCCGGTGATCTCGATGCCTTTCAGATTGTTCGAGTTATAGAAGAACATGCCTATCGCGTTGTGGTTGAAATCGGTCGTCGTTATGAGCTTCGCCTTTTTTATCACGTAGAGCTTGCGCATGTCTATCGGGATGTTGACGATCGTGGGAAACTGGAAATAGTCATAGTAATACATGCTATCCGAGAGCACGGACGATGACTGGATGCCCCACACGACGTCCATCGAGTTTGCGACCCTCCGTATGACCCTGACCGGTCCCTGGATGTAACCGACCAGCCTTGACTTGAAGTCATCCTCGTCTCTATGCATGCTGAACAGGAAGGTGCTTATATCGAGCCGCATCTTGAACCTGTCGAAGATATTGATTCCCTCGCCGCCCGCCGACTTCGGTATAACATAGTAGTCGTAGGACACGGGTGCCTTTTTGGAAAACCCCATATCGTATAGCGTGCCATAGATCCTGTCTGCTGCCGGATCGTACCGCACGTACCGTACCGGAGACAGGGCAGGCGGATCACTCTTGAAGTATGCAAGATAGACGTACGCATGCGCATCATTGAGCGGGTCTGTGAGCTTTATTTCGACAATCCCTGCCACCACCGGTGTACTCACCTTCTGGCCTGCCCGGCCGTTTACAGCAAGGCCGCGATCGAAGGCTGCGCCGTTCCCGACGAGCCTCGCCCCGGCGTCCTTCGACATGAATACCAATTCATCCTGCGACGCGAGTGAATGCCTCTTGTAGGGAACGTATGTACCGTGCTTGTCGAAATCGAAGTGCCAGTCTCCGTATTTGTCCCGCTCGTCGATTTGAAAAGGGATAGCCCGGACCATCTGCAAACGATTATGGGACTCCACCTTGTACAGCCTGAGGTCGGCTATCGTGTGGCCGATAAAGGGCGCAAGGTCAGAGCCCGGGACAACGACTGGGTCGAACCTTCTGTCGAACACAGGTCCTGCCTTCGCAAAGGCGGAGACAGTAAAGGTAAGCAACAGGCCTACCAACACAGACATCCGTACAGCTTTTCTCATTACATCCTCCGTGAGTATAGTAGATTTTTTTAGCATAGACGGTCCCCGGCAGCAAACATAATCGGTTCTTATCCCTTGCCGTTCTCGTTCGTAGTATGGTATCTATCGGACATGAAGGCATTCGAGGTAAGGAGGCTTGTATGAAGAAGGTACTCGTAACAGGCGCGACCGGGTTCATCGGCAGCAACCTTGTACAGGAAATCCTCCGTAAGGGAAACAGCGTACGGGCATTCGTGCTTCCCGGCGACCCGGAAGAGGCCGGACTGGAGAAAAAGGGTGTCGAGGTATACCACGGAGACATCAGGAACTATGACGAGGTGAAGGCTGCCGTATCCGGCATGGACATCGTCTTTAATTGCGCAGCTGTCGTCACGGATTGGGCACCGTGGCGGCTGTTCCGGGAAGTGACCATAGGGGGTGTTGAGAACGTCTGCAAGGCCAGCGTCGAGGTCGGAATACAGAGGCTCGTCGATATAAGCACAAACGATGTCTTCGGCACGGACGAGAGCAAGGTCATAGACGAGAGCTTTCCGCTCAGGCCCTGGCACGAGCCGTATCCGGACGCGAAGATCCAGGCGGAGAAGATAGCGTGGAGCTATCACCGACAGCACAAGCTCCCGGTAACGATGGTTTATCCCTGCTGGGCATACGGCGCCGGGGACAAGACCTTCGTTCCCCTGCTCGCGGACGCCATTGTGAAACGCGAGCTCATGTTCTGGCGCAAGGACGTGCTTGTGTGGCCGACGTACATAGAGAACCTCGTGGATCTTCTGCTTCTGATCGCGGAGGACCCGAGGGCCGTGGGAAACGGCTATCTCGTGCATGACGGAGAATCAGTCACGCTGCAAGACTTCTGCAAGGGGATAGCGGAGACACTCGGCGTTAAACAGGTGAACACCCGCATTCCTTATTTCGCCGCCTACGCTGCGGCAATTGCCATGGAGTCCCTGTGGAAGATGCTCGGCATAACAGCGAGGCCCTTGCTGACGACGTACACGGTTAAGAACCTCGGGTCCAGGCTCAGGTTCTCCATAGAAAGGGCCGGGCGGGAGCTCGGATGGAAGCCGAAGGTCTCTTTCAAAATGGGGTTTGCGAAGACCATGGATTGGCTGAAGACGCTCGACCTGGAGGCACTAAAACAAAAATAAGCGCCTATGCCACCGTTGATCTTGCACCGGTGAAAAACCATTTTGCCGAATGCTTTCTCCCTTTTGTTGCGTCGTTTTGCGACCGTAGTTGGGATACCTGCCCGCAATAATCTGCTCTATCGAAAGGTTGACACCCGGACGGGCTTGTGATTTTAATAGCTTATGGATGAAAAGCGTCAGCCTCCTCAGGAAAAGAAGGAGAGCAGGTTCGCTGTAACGCCGGAGATAGAGAAATATGTTCAAATGCTGCGTAAGGACCCCCGATCACCGGTATTTGCGGCATTGAGTGAGGCATACAGGAAAGGCGGCCTGCTTGACGAAGCTATAGCGGTCGCCAGCGAGGGACTGAAGCACAACCCGAACTATATCAGCGGCAGGGCAGCCCTCGGCAGGGCATACTATGACCGGGGAGACTTCGAGAAGGCGATCGATGAGCTGCAGCGGGTCATAAAGGTTACGCCGGACAATATCATCGCGCATAAGCTTATCGCGGATATCTCTATAAAAAAATCGGACTCCGCGACCGCAATCAAAGAATTGAAGACGGTCACGTACCTGTCGCCGAATGACAAGGAAGCCGCGGCGCAGCTCAAAGAGCTGACCAATCCCCCTGCGGGGCTGGAGGGCCAGACAGCACCGAAGCAGGAACGCACACCGCCGGTATCACCGCCTATTCCTGCCGGGCCTTCAGCACCCGAAACGGTACAGGCCGCGCCTCCCGCGGTGTCCGAGAAGACCGAGATGGTTGAGGTACAGCAGTCCGTATCGTCCACACAGGGGCCGGCGGACCAGCAGCAGTCCGCTCCGGAAATAAAGGAAGAAGCGCCTACACCGGCTACGGGCATGGCGACTGCATCGATAGAAACCGATCGCGCGGCCGAGCACGATATACCTCCGGCTGTTGCCGGGAATGTGCCTGCTCCGGAGCAGGCCGAGGTCGCCCCTGAGATACCGCCAGAAGCACCTTCGGAAGCACCGGAAAACATATCTACAGGTACAGTCGGGGAAGCGACTGCCCGGCCCGCTGAGACGGATCATGTGCTGCCGGACGGCCATGCGGACATGAGAGAAGAAGCAAGGGCAGACGAGATAGAGGCGGTCTTTACTGACCTGTCCGGACTCCCCCGACAGGATGAGGCCCCGACACAGCCTCAGGCAGCGCCTGCAGCCCCGGCAGAAGGAGCGGTACCGCCGGACGAGGGACAGCGACTACAGGATGCCGGGGGCCAGGGCAGCGAGGTCACTCAGGGGCCTGAGCAGGAGCCCGATCTCAAGGCTGATGGGCAAACTCAGGGAGCTGGGGCGACACCCATCATCGAAGGGGCAGGAGTCACAGAAGGTGGTCCTGCCCTCCAGGAGGCTGCGCCTGCAGCTATGGGTGCCGGAGAGGTCCGGCCGGGTCTCTCCGTTGAAGAGGCGGCCGGCTCACCGCAGCCCGGGGAAGAAAAAGCTGAGCAGCCTGCAGGGACGGAGCCTGAGGACATCCAGACGATCACCATGGCAGACCTCTATGTCAAGCAGGGCCATTTCGACAAGGCCTATGAGATCTACAAGAAGATCCTGGTAAAGAGCCCGGAAAGCTCCATTATCCGCACAAAATTTATTAAGGTGAAGAAGCTCATGGAATCAAAGCAGCCGGAGGAACAAGGTGCGGAGATCGAGAGAGAAAAAATCGCTGCATTGAGGGAACACGAGCCGAAGCCGTTCAGAGCGGAGGAGGCGGATTCGGTAAAAGAGAATATGAAGAGATTGAATTCCTGGCTGGATAAAATAAAAAAAGGAGGATAAATGGCATTTCTGGAAATCTTACAGCAGATAGTGGACAACACGAAGGACAGCAGAGGCGGACTCATCATGGGGATGGACGGTATCGTTGTCGAGGAGTACATAAAAGAAGACGAGACGTTGGACTTTCAGAACGTCGGTGTGGAGTACACGGCCCTCATCAGGAGCATCGCGGACGCGTCGCAGAACCTTGGGTTTGAAGGTCCTGAGCAGATCGTCGTCGAGTACCGTGACACCACCTTGATTGTCCGGAACATCAATCAGGACTACTTCATCATGCTTGCCATAAAAAACAGCGCCGGTATAGGCAAAGGAAGGTTTCTGATCCGCAAGAACATCCTGGGCCTGTCGAAGGAATTCTGATCCACCTTCGCATGCCCTCCCCTCGCGCGTCCTCCGGGCGGGCGAGCAGAAGAGCGGTGGCCCCGAAAAGCGGCAAAGAGAGCGGGCGAATATATGAAACAGGCGTTGAAAGGCTTCGTGAGGCTCCTGTCCGAGTTGAACCTCGATGCTGCGGTCATAGCTTCAAAGGCCAATAAGTTCTACTTCGCCGGGTATGAGTATGAGGAAGGATACCTTGTGTTGAGCGACTCGGGCATGAGACTCTTCGTTGATCCGAGGTTCGGTATCTATGCTCGACAGAACATTAAGGACATCGAGATCATCGAGGCGAAGCGGCCGGCAGCGGAGCTGAACAGCTTCATCAGGAGGTTCAGATCTATAGGTATCGATGGCACGGGGATCTCGTACAGGGACTTCATGCTCATAGCTTCGGGCATCGGCAGACAGCGGTTTCATCTCCTGGACGACCACCTGCTGAAGCTTCGCGCCGTCAAGGAAAGGTACGAGATAGACTGTATCAGGAAGGCCGCTGAGTCGAGCGCCGGCGCGTTGAGCGCCCTGCTCAGAGGCCTTACTGCTGACATGACGGAGAAACAGGTCGCGGCGCGGCTCGACCTCGAAATGGTACGTGCAGGGGCGGACGGAGTATCGTTCGATACGGTCGTGGCGTTGGACGAGAGAGCGGCCTACGCACACGCGATCCCCTCGAACGACGTCTCGCTGCGGGATAAGAGGCTGATGCTGTGCGATTTCGGGGCGCTGTACCGGGGGTATCACTCCGACGAAACGCACACCTTCTTTATGAAAAGATGGGACACCGATGCGGAGAAAGTATACCGCGCGGTTCTGGAGGCACACGACAGGGCAATAGACGCTGCAAGGCCGGGGGTGCATGCGTCCACGCTGGACAAGGTGGCAAGGGATTCCCTTGACAAAAAAGGCTACGGCAGGTATTTCGGTCATGCGCTCGGACACGGGGTCGGCCTGGATGTCCATGAATCTCCATCCATAAACTATAGCTCGAAAGATGTCCTGAAAAGCGGCATGGTATTTACCATAGAGCCGGGCGTTTACATACCAGACTGGGGAGGGGTAAGGATCGAGAGCATGGTGTATCTCTCGGTCAGTGATAAGGAGGTTCTGACAAAGAGGAACGTCCCTATCATAAATCTGGAGGTATGATGAAGATAGACGATATAAAAGAGCTCATCGAACTTATCGAGGGAAAAGACATAGTCGAAATAGAGTACAGCAGCGGTGACGAGAAGATACGTATAACGAGGTCTGCGACGGGCGCCGTGCGACACGAACAGAAGGCCAGGTCTGCGGAGCCGGCAGATGCGAAGCAGGAAGCCGTGGCGGCGGAGATCGCCGCCGAGAGCGGCATGGTAAGCGTCAATTCGCCGTTTGTCGGCACCTTCTATTGCGCTCCCTCTCCGAGCGAGAAGCCATTCGTGGATATCGGTACACGAGTCAAAAAGGGACAGACCATAGGCATCGTCGAGGCGATGAAGCTTATGAACACGATAGAGGCGGATGCGGACGGCACGATCAAACAGGTCCTCAAGAAAGACGGAGATCCGGTGGAGTTCGGTGAGCCCCTTTTCATTATCGATCCCGCTGGCTAAGGGAGGAGTGAAGCATGTTCTCGAAGGTGCTGGTAGCGAACAGGGGCGAAATAGCGATACGGATTATACGGGCGCTCAGAGAGCTCGGCATACGGTCGGTCGCGGTCTACTCCACGGCAGACGAGGCTGCGATGCATACCAGACTGGCCGACGAGAAGGTATGCATAGGCCCGGCACAGAGCAAAAGCAGCTACCTCAATGCGCCGGCCCTTATCAGCGCGGCCCAGATAAAAGGGGCTGACGCCATTCATCCGGGCTACGGCTTCCTGTCCGAGGACCCGGGGTTTGCCGAGGTTTGCGAGCAGGCCGGCCTGAAATTCATAGGCCCCAAGCCCCAGGACATAGAGCTCATGGGGAACAAGCTCAAGGCAAGGGAGTATGTGGACGGGCTCGGTATCCAGGTCCTCCCGGGCACATTCCAGGAGATAGAGGACGAACAGCACGCCATACGGACGGCAAAGGACATCGGGTTACCCCTCATCGTGAAGGCCGCAGAGGGCGGTGGCGGAAGGGGCATGAAGATCATCTATGACGAAGACCAGATACCGAACATCATCAAGATCGCACGGTCCGAGGCGAAGTCTGCTTTCGGCAACGCCTCGTTGTATATCGAGAAGTATTTCGAGTTCGTACGCCACATAGAGATCCAGATCATCGGAGACGGGAACGGCGGTGTGGTTGCACTGGGAGAGAGGGAATGCTCGATCCAGCGGAGACACCAGAAGTTCATCGAGGAGGCCCCCTCGGTCGCGGTCGACGACAAGCTGAGGAACAGGATGAACGATACCGCCGTCAGGATAGCGCGGCACATCGGCTACCGGGGTCCGGGTACCATAGAATTCCTCCTCGACGAGAAAGGGAAGTTCTATTTTATGGAGATGAACACCAGACTGCAGGTCGAGCACCCGGTGACCGAACTGGTGACCGGCCTCGACATCGTGGCCGAGCAGATCAGGATAGCGGGCGGCGAGAAGATGACGATGTCGCAGAGGGATATCAGGGTCAAGGGGCATGCAATAGAGTGCAGGATAAACGCTGAGGACCCGCAGACCCTTGTTCCGTCTGCCGGGAAGATCACGACGTACCTCCAGCCGGGCGGACCATGGGTAAGGGTCGATGGTCATGCGTATCCGGGCTATGACGTCCCACCGTATTACGACTCGCTCGTGGCCAAGCTCATCGTATGGGCGGACGACCGCGACAGGTCCATACGGAGGATGCAAAGGGCACTCGATGAGTTCGTGATCGAGGGCATCAAGACAAACATACCCCTGCACAAGAAGATACTCGCGAGCAAGGACTTCCTGCTCGGCAATATCACGACACGGTTCATAGACAAGTTCATTTAGACGTAACCTTTTTAATCCTATGATTTTTATCGTAGGATTGATTATGAGCACGATAAGATACCTTGGATTAACTCGCTACGCGCCGCCCCTGAACATGTCCATAGACCAGTTGCTCTTTGACCGTATGCCCGAGACTGGCCGGGACGGCACGCTGAGGTTCTTTACCTTCAATACTGCGTGCATATCCATCGGTATGAACCAAAAGATCGACGAGCTCCCGGACGTGCTGAGTGATAGCGGCCTCGAGATCATAAAGCGTCCCACCGGCGGCGGAGCGGTCCTGCACGACGGAGACCTCTGCTACAGTGTCATCATGCCCGAGTCGTACCTGCCGGCCGGCGGCTCACTGATGGAAAGCTATCGCTCGATAACGGAGGGTCTCCGGCGCGGATTCGGACTGCTCGGCATAGCGCTGGAATATGGAAGGGACCATGCGCATCGCCGGGATCCCCTGTGCTTTGCAGGGACGTTGAGTTACGAGCTGTCCTTCAACGGAAGAAAAATCATCGGGGGCGCACAGAGGAGGGCGAAGGGCTTCCTTCTGCAGCAGGGCTCGGTCATGCCGTTTCACCACGTGCCGCACGGGCAGCTCATCGCCGCGCTGCTCGAGGGACTGCGGTCGTCCCTGAACCTGGATTGCGTGCCCCTGCCACTGCAGGCAGACGAGCTTGAGCAGGCAAGGCGCTCCGCCGAAAAGTTCATGGTCAGGCCCCGGGCAGACCGGTAAACCAGATCAGCTTTGATAAGGATGAGAGGGGTTTACATCGTTCCTACGGATTTTGCTCAACTCTTATTCTGTTGTTACTCAAACACATGATCCCGGAAGGCTTCGGAAACTTTGAAGCCGGTAATTTTTATACGTACCCGTTCAGGCCGGGAGTTCACTCGTCCGCGATGTCCCAGACGGTGCCCCCGGGCGTGTCCATAATCGATATGCCCTGCCTGAGCAGCTCTGCCCGTATCGCGTCCGCATCTTTGAAGGCCCGTTCCTTCCTGAGGAGCGCCCTTCTCTCGAGCATTTCCTCTACAGCACCCTTGGTCAGGCCGAGCCCGGCGAGCCTTTTTTCCCGTCTCGATGACAGAAAGGCCGACGGATCGCTGTCGAACACGCCGAGTATGTCTGCTGCTTTCCTGACGAAGGCGTCGATCCCTTTGACTACACCGGTTTCCGGCCCGGCCGTGGCGTCCTTGAAGTGCGTATTGATGAGCCTCATCAGATCAAACAGGCACGACAGGGCACCCGCGGTATTGAAGTCATCGTCCATTGCCTCGAAGAAGCCGTTGTTGAGCTCGTCGATGCGGTCGGAGAGGGCCTCGAGCCTTTCCGGCAACAACAGCGGTTTCCCGGTTGCAGGGAGGCCCCTGAGGAGTCTCAGGCTCGCGTATCCGCGGTAGAGCGCTTTTTCGGCCTCTCTGAGCGACTGCTCGGAGAAGTCGACGGGGTTCCGATAGTGGTGCATGAGTGCGAACAGCCTCAGCGCCTGCGGCTCAAACCGCTCAAGGATCTCCCGTATCGTAAAAAAATTGCCGAGCGACTTCGACATCTTCTCTTTGTTCGTCTGCACGAACCCGTTGTGGAGCCAATACGAAACGAATCGCTTACCGGTGGCGCCTTCGGACTGGGCTATCTCGTTCTCGTGGTGCGGGAAGATCAGGTCCATCCCTCCTCCGTGCAAATCGAAGCTCTCGCCGAGAAAATGCGTACTCATCGCGGAGCATTCTATGTGCCAGCCCGGCCTGCCCCTGCCCCAGGGGCTCTCCCATGAGGGCTCGCCCGGCTTGCTCTTTTTCCACAGCGCAAAATCGAGGGGGTCTCTCTTGGCCTCCCCCGGCTCGACGCGCGCCCCGGCCTCGAGCTCCTCGATGTCCTTGCCGGAGAGCTTGCCGTAGCCCTGAAAGCTCCTCACCGCATAGTACACGTCGCCGCTTACCTCATAAGCGTGGCCCTTCCGGATGAGTTCCTGCACGAGATCTATGATACCGCCTATGTGCAGAGTCGCCCTCGGCTCGTGGGTGGGCTTTCTCAGCCCGAGCCTGTCCATATCCCTGTAGTACTCTTCGATATACCGTTCCGCTACCTGGCCCGCCGTCAGTCCCTCCCGATTGGCCCTATTGATGATCTTATCATCTATGTCCGTAAAGTTCTTTACGAATGTGACGTCATAGCTCTTTGCCTGCAGGTACCGGTAGATCGTGTCGAAGACGATCGCAGACCTCGCGTGACCTATATGGCAGAGGTCGTACACCGTTATACCGCAAACGTACATGCCGACATGGTTCCCCCGTATCGGCCTGAATTCCTGCTTGCTCCTGGTAAAAGTGTCGTATATCCTGAGCGGCATGCTACGTTCCAAGCAGGACTATGGCATACGCGGCAATTGCCTCTCCTCTGCCGGGTGCGTCGAAGCCGTCGTTCGTCTTCGCCTTGATGCCTACCAGGGAGGGGTTGATACCTGCAATGCCCGCTACCGAGTCGATGATGCGGCCGTAGTAGGCCGATAGCTTCGGCCCGCTGGCCACGACGACGCTGTCTATATTCAGGACGTTGTAGCCGCCCCCCTTTGCAAGGCCAATGGCCTTCCTGAGTATCGATGCGCTCGGGATGTCCTTGTACGCGTCATCGCCCGGCGGGAAATGTGTACCGATGTCTCCCCGCGAGAGTGCCCCGAGTATGGCATCGCTGATGGCGTGCAGAAGAACGTCCGCGTCCGAGTGCCCGATCAGCCCCTTCCCGTACGGTATGTCGACGCCGCCGATGATAAGCCTGCGCCCCTCCACGAGCCTATGGATATCGTAGCCCATGCCTATCCTGTTCATGCCGTCCTCGCGATGAGCCGCGCGAGTGCGAGGTCATCGTCGTTCGTGATCTTGATGTTGAGCAGACTCCCTGCTACCGCTTTCACGGGCACGCCCATGAGCTCGACCATGCCGGACTCATCCGTCACTTCTGCAGGTTGCCTGTCGTACAGCTCGTACGCCCGGGCAAGGAGACTGTGCCTGAATACCTGTGGAGTCTGTGCAAGCCACAGGCCACGGCGGTCGACATTCCTGACGATGGTCCCGCCGGCGTCCACGAACTTCACCGTATCGTTGACCGGTATCGCGCTTATGGCAGCGTCGTGTGCGATGCCCGCTCGTATCACTCCTTCCACGACCGCCCTCGTTACGAAGGGCCTTGCGGCGTCGTGGATGAGCACGTAATCGGTCGTGCGGATGGTATCGAATGCGTTCCGGACGGACTGCATGCGCTCCTTTCCTCCCTCGACGACATCGAGCACCTTGCCGATGGAGAAGGTGCGGAGGAGTTTCTTTATTACTGAGACGCCGGAAGCCGATCCGGAGACTATGATATCGCTGATGTCCTCGACCTGATTGAGCACCTCGAGGCTGTAGATCAATACCGGCTTACCCTCTAATTCCATGAACTGTTTCGGTACTGCCGACCCGAGCCGTATCCCCATGCCGGCGGCGGGGACTATGGCTGTTATGCGCACGCTACTGATGCTGTGCCCCCCCGTTGTCTTCCTTGGGCTTTGCGAATATCATTCTTCCCGCCGTCGTTTGGAGCACGCTCGTGACCACCGTATCGATCGTCCTCCCGATGAGTCTCTTGCCGTTGTCGACCACCACCATGGTCCCATCGTCCAGATACGCGACACCCTGATTGGACTCGGTCCCTTCTTTGATGACCTTGAGCTTCATGAACTCGCCCGGTATGACGACTGGCTTGAGGGCGTTTGAGAGCTGGTTCAAGTTAAGCACCGTGACCCCCTGGAGCTCAGCGACCTTGTTGAGGTTGAAGTCGTTGGTTATCACCTTCGCGTTCAGTTTCTTGCCCAGCGCGACGAGCTTTGCATCGACGCTCTTTATCTTTGGAAAGTCCTGCTCGGTTACCCGCACCTCGATGTCCGTCATCTTCTGCATTCGTTTGAGGATATCGAGGCCACGTCTTCCCCTCGTTCTTTTGAGCGGGTCCGCGGAATCGGCGATGTACTGGAGTTCCTGGAGGACGAACTGGGGGATGAGGAACACGCCTTCAATAAAGCCCGTTTCACAAACATCAGCAATCCTTCCATCTATGATGACCGATGTATCGAGCAGCTTGTAACTCGCTATGGTATTCGCCATGGTGGCTCCCGCCTTGAGCTCGCTCGGATCGAACGCGGCCCCCTTCTGTGCGCCGATGATGAGTCCGCTATAACCGAGGAGTACGTTCAGCAGGAGGTAGATCGTGATGCTCACATACGGCTCATTGAGCAGGTCACGCAGTACACCGTAGGTCAGCAGATTGCTCGCAGCCAGTCCCACGAGCAGCCCTATCGAGCCGCCCATGATGGCCTTAATGTGCTGTTTCCGTATTATCCTTTCAAATACTATGACCAGAAAGCCAAGCGCCACTCCTACCGCAGCCCCAGCCAGAGCAAGCTCTGGCTGGTTGAGCAAGCGAAGGGTTATGACGAACCCACCCAGTCCTGACAATATCAGGACAACCACTCTCAGTAAGATTAATCCCATTATCAGCCATCCTTTCCATAATAAAATATAGATCCTTATTTAGGAATAATAAGATCATTTGCCAAAAATACTGTTTATTTCCTTTTCAAGGACCTCTTCTTCTTTGCCCGTTACGACGACCAGTTCCTTCAACAGAAGGTTCCGTGCGGTATCGAGCAGCTTCCTCTCGCCGAAGGAGAGCTCTTTCTGGGTCTTGAGCAACGACAGATCCTTCAGCACCTCCGCTATCTCGAACACCGATCCCGTCTTTATCTTTTCCGTATATTCCCTGAATCTCCTGTTCCATGTCTGACTGTCGACCGTGATCCTCTTCTCTTTGAAGATATCGAATATCTTGGGTACCATATCGTGCGATATCACCCGCCTCAGACCAACTGCGTTCGCGTTATTGGTGGGTACCATGACCTTCATATTGTTTTCAAGTATATTCATCACGTAGAATGTATATTTCGCTCCCCCGACCTCTTTTATCTCAATGGCGACTATTTTCCCCACCCCGTGAGCGGGGTAAACAGCTATGTCTCCTACTTTAAACATATTAAGCCTCCTTGTTTAGCCCGCGAGAAGACCGTTTTTCCTCTGACGGGATAAACGTTTTGTAGATTACACCGAATTAACAAAAAAGTCAACAACGTACTCTCTTTTTCGCGCGGCAGCAAACAATTCGCTTGCAATTATGACATAGCATTATATAATACCTCTATGTAGTATTATCAAGTGCATCGTGCCGCGGGAGAGCGGGCCATGACTCGGATGATGGCTTATGCGCTTGTGTGGCTGATGTGCTCCTAACCTGGGATAAAAGAGGTGCTGTTGAGATGAAAAGACTATGTGTTTCAATATCGGTGCTTTCCCTGGTGCTGCTGGCGCGCGCGGTCTGCGCAATGGGCCTGCTGCAGGGACAGGCTGGCTATATCCCAAAGACTACCACAAACATGGGCTTTACCATCATGGACCAGCTCGGCGTCACAACAGCGGTCGAACACGGCAGCATCGACGGCAAGAACTATGTATGGGGCTACAATGGCATGACCCTGAACATGATACCGTTCGACAATATCGCCTCGATAAGCTTTACGAGTCTGTCTGACACATCGCATGTCCCGGCCAAGCTCCTGAACAAGCTCGAAGGCGAGCCGTTAAACGCGTCCGTCTTCCTCAAGAATGGCAGCGTGGTGACCCTTATGGTCGACGGCTCCTTGTTCTGCTACGGCAGGACGACCTACGGATATGTGAGGGCCAAGCTGTCATCGCTTGCACGGATCGAAGACATCAGACAGATCAAGAAGGTGACGGCAAGGTAGCCCGGGATTGAAGTCATACGAACATGGCAGAAGAGACAGACAGCAGCGATAAACAGCAGGGACAGGTCCGGAAAAATACGAGGCAGCCTTCCAGACGCATAAGGCTGCTCTGGCTTGGCATCGGCGTGATAGCTCTCGGGATCGTGGTACTAGCCGGGGTGTATGTCTACATTACCTCCGATATTCCGCAGATAAACACGATTACCGACTACCGACCGTCCGTCATAACGAACGTGTATGGCAACGATGGCTCGGTCATTGGCCAGTTTTTCCTTCAGAGGAGGATACCGATAGCGCTCGATCAGATGTCGAAGTACGTCCCGGAGGCATTCATTGCCGCAGAGGATGCAACATTCTATCAGCACGGGGGGGTCGACTACGAGGCCATCTTCAGGGCAGCCATCAAAGACCTCCTCGCCGGACAGATCGTCCAGGGGGGGAGCACGATAACTCAGCAGCTCGTGAAGACGCTCCTGTTGACACCCCAGAAGACCGTCACACGAAAGCTGAGGGAGTTCATCCTTGCCACACAGCTTGAGCGGCACCTTTCCAAGAACGAGATCCTGAACATATACCTCAACCAGATATACCTCGGCGACGGGTGCTACGGGGTGGAGTGTGCAAGCGAGATGTACTTCGGGAAGCAGGCAAAAGACCTTTCCCTTGCGGAAGCGGCCCTTCTCGGGGGACTTCCGCGCGCGCCGAACCTGTATTCCCCGGTCACGTCGCCCCAAAGAACGAAAGCAAGGCAGAAGTATGTCCTCGGCAGGATGGCGGACCAGGGTTATATTACGAAGGTACAGGCAGAGCTTGCATACGAGCAGCCCCTGAAAGTGTATCTTAACAGCCCGTATCAGATCCACAACATCGCCCCGTATTTTCTGGAGATGCTGAAGGAGCAACTCTCCGCGAAGTACGGCGAGGACACCGTGCTCGAGCAGGGATTGAGGATCTCTACGACCATCGATCCTGCGATGCAGCGGTACGCGAGAAAGGCAGTCAGGTCAGGACTCGAAACTATAGCCAGAAAACAAGGGTACACGGGTCCGGAGGCCACCCTGAAAAATGAAAAGGATATGCAAAGCTACGAGGACCAGATAAAGCAGAGCGAGCTTGCGGTGTACCCTGACTACTACATGCTCACCCCGTCGATGTCCGATAGCAGTGCTATCCCGGTGCAGTATACCGTCCTCCCGGATCGGCTTTATCACGCGGTCGTCACAGGCTTTCTGCCGGCAAACAGGGGCGTCACGATCGACGTCGGAGGCGAAAGCGGGGTCATAACGATCGCGAACATGAGCTGGGCACACCCCTTCGACCCGTCCAAATGGTACCCGCCCGTTACCGACCCGCACAAGGTGCTCGGGACCGGGGACGTCGTCCTCGTCAAGCTGATCAAAAAGGGCAGGAGCGTTTCCGAATTCTCCCTCGAGCCTCATCCGCATGTCCAGGGCGCGCTCGTTGCGCTCGACGCCCATACCGGAGGAATAATGGCCCTTGTCGGGGGCTACGATTTCGGACAGTCTCAGTACAACCATGCGGTCCAGGCCCAGCGCCAGCCTGGTTCCGCTTTTAAGCCTCTCTACTACACGGCCGCTCTCGAGAAAGGCTATACCCCGGCCTCTATCATCCTCGACACCCCGGTTGTTTACCAATATACGGACACCACCACCGGTACGACCGAGACCGGTACCGTACCCACCATGCCCACGGTATGGAAGCCACGAAACTACGATAAGATCTTTACCGGGCCGGTCACGCTTGAGGACGCGATAACCCATTCGAAGAACAACCCCTCCATACGACTGCTCAATGCCATCGGTGTGAGATACGCCATAAAGTTCGCGAGGAAGTTTGGCATAACGGAGCCTCTGACACCCGATCTTACCCTCGCCCTGGGGTCCTCTTCCATAAGCCTTATCGACCTTATCACCGCGTATAATGTCTTCCCGAACTACGGAACGTGGATACCCTCGTACTACATACGATCGGTCGTGGACAGAAACGGAACGGTGCTTGAAAACGACACCGTGGCACCGCATGCGATCGACTTTACTACCTCGTCGGCGACCTTTACAGGCCCCGGCGCAGTTCAGGCGGCTTTACAGCAGACGGCGGGCTCGACCATGACGGGCGCAACGGTGCGCGTCGTGGATCCTGCAACTGCCTATGTGATGATAAGCATGCTGAGGAATGTGGTGAAGCATGGTACCGGATGGAGGGCAAGCGCGCTCGGAAGGCCGGCCGCCGGAAAGACGGGTACTACCGAAGACAACAGGGACGCGTGGTTCATCGGGTTTACCCCGGACCTTACCACCGGGGTATGGGTCGGCTTCGACAACAACAGGAGCCTGGGCATCGGGGAGGTAGGAGGGAATGCTGCAGCCCCGATATGGCTCAACTTCATGAAAAAAGCCGTTGTGCCCTACCCGGACAGCGATTTCCCCATACCCCCCAACATCGTCTTCGCAAGGATTGATCCCAAAACAGGCTATCTGGCGACAGCGAACACCCCCAACGCAAAGTTCGAGGCATTTGTCGCGGGCACACAGCCGACACAGACTGCGACGCAGGTCAACGCCCAGCACGGCAATGAGTTCTTCAGGTTCGAGCAGTAAGCCTTGTCTCATACATCAGCACAGCTCGAGCATATCTACGCACTCCTGTTTGAGAGGTTCGGTAAAAGACACTGGTGGCCGGCCGATTCCCCCTTCGAGGTCATCGTAGGGGCGGTCCTCACCCAGAACACCGCATGGACGAACGTCGAAAAAGCGATTGCCAATCTCAAGGCCGCCGGCGTGCTTTCCACGGACAGGCTGCATAGCCTGGCCGTGGCCGAGGTTGCACGACTTATCAGACCTTCCGGCTTCTACAATCAGAAGGCGAAAAGACTGAAGGCCGTGGTAGAATACCTGATGGACCGCTATAAGGGCAGTATCGATGCGATGGGAGAAAAAAACACCGCGGAGCTTCGGGATGAACTATTGTCCATAAAGGGCATCGGCAGGGAGACAGCGGACAGCATTCTGCTGTACGCGTGCTGCAAGCCGGTATTCGTTGTAGACAGCTACACCTACCGCGTACTCAGCAGACATGGGCTTGCGGACGAACGTATGACGTACGACTCGCTGCAGCAGATCTTCATGGACAACCTTGAGCACGATGTCATGGTATTTAATGAATATCATGCGCTTATCGTGGAGCTTGCAAAAAGGCATTGTCGGACACAGCCGCGCTGTGACGATTGCCCCCTCTCAGAGCTGCCCGCCTCTCTACTATAAAGGCGTGAATGCGACCTGGTCCGTCCGACATCCCGTCATTATCGACCGGCCGCTTGCCAAGCAGGTTCAGCTTTAATTTTTGCGAGGACATACCTGTAACGCGGTCTCTACCTGAAGGCCCTATAAAATAATCCTTGACACCAGAAAGTCTCCCTTATATTAGACTGACATGTCAGTCTAATGTAAGGAGAGGGGCAATGTTACCTGAACAGAGGAAGCTATCGATCCTGAGCTCTGCAAAAGAGATGTTCGCTATAAAGGGCTATCATGAGACAAGCATAACCGATATAATAAAACGGGCAAATATCGCACGGGGCACCTTCTACCTCTATTTCAAGGAAAAGCGCGATGTGTTCGATGCCCTGTTCGATCAACTTCTCGATGAGATCAATACGTCCGTCAAGAGGGTCGTCGTAGGCAATGACCAGAAGCCTCCGATGGAGCAGATAGCGGACAACCTGAAGAGGGTCTTCCAGCTCGCGGCGGACGATCCGGAACTCGCACGGATACTATTCAGGCACGCACCCGGACTCGACAGCATCACGGACCAGAAGATCGACAACTTCTACGCCAAGATCACCGCGCTCATCGAAGGCGCGCTGGCGCTCGGTACACAAATGGGCATCGTGGAGCGGTGCGATTTCAGGCTCATCGCTGTATTTATCCTGGGGGGAGTAAAGGACATCGTGGACAAGATCACACGCCCGGACAACAACCTCCCGCAGATCGATACCCTTATCAACGAGCTGACAGGATTTGTGCTGCATGGACTGTCCGAAAGATAGCATACGGTCCCGGGCCGGGGACAGACTCTCCATAGGACTTGATGTCGGGTCGACGACAGTCAAGGGCGTTGTTGTCGATGGCACACAATCAATACAGTACAGCTCGTATCAAAGACACGAAGCACGGCAGATAGAGACCGTGATTGAGTTCCTTTCCGGTATCGAGGAAAGGTTCGGCAGTTCGGGCCTGAATCTCTTCGTGACCGGCAGCGGCGGCGGTACGATAGCTTCGATCCTCGGCTGCAGATACGTGCAGGAAGTCAATGCAATCACTCTGGTGATCGAACAGCAGTTCCCGGACATCAACAGCGTCATCGAGATCGGCGGACAGGATGCCAAGGCAATACTCTGGTCTGTAGACCCGTCGACCGGAAAAAAGCGGCGATTCACGACCATGAACGACAAGTGCGCGGGCGGCACCGGGACGGTCATCGACAGGATCTCCGGTAAGCTCAATATAACGCAGAACTATCTTTCTCAACTCAGGTATACGGGCACCAAACTACACCAGGTTGCAGGCAGGTGCGGCGTGTTCGCGGAAATGGACATCAACAGCCTGCAGAAACAGGGCGTTCCGCCGGAAGAACTCATGGCATCGCTGTTCGATGCGATCGTCCAGCAGAACCTCAGTGTCCTGACCAGGGGCAATGTTCTGAGTCCCGATGTGCTCCTGCTGGGTGGTCCGAATACCTTTTTGCCGGGTCTGAAACAGGCCTGGCAGCACAACATTCCCATGCTCTGGGAGCAGCGGGGCATCGCCGTGGACGGCGATCCTGCAGTACATATCAGGGTACCGGACAACGCCCAGTTCTTTGCAGCCATCGGCAGTATCCTCTACGGACTCGAGGATAACCATGAGAGCCTGTTCAAAGGGAGCGGCCTTCTGCGTCAGCACCTGCAGGCACTACGGACGACACCTGACTCTCTTACACGCACAGCACCGGATGCGACGGACATGTCTCTGCATCAACATAACCCGCAGCCAATGTCAGACCATGTCCGCGGTACAACCGTCAGGGCATATCTCGGCATCGACGGGGGCTCTACAACGACCAAGGGCGTACTCATTACGGAAGCGGGCGAAGTCATCGAGCGGGCGTACCTGCTCTCGCGCGGCAATCCGATCGACGATACAAAACAGATCATCATGAGCCTCAATGATGCCGTAGCAGCAAAGGGCAGTACCCTTCAGGTCCTTGGCGCCGGCACCACAGGCTATGCAAAGGACATCATCAAAGAGGCGATAGGCGCGGACATTGCCATCGTGGAGACCGTTGCACACACGAAGTCTGCACTGTTCTTCTACAAGGACGTGGACGTGATTTGCGATGTGGGTGGCCAGGACATTAAGATCATCTTCCTCGACAACGGGAGGGTGAAGGATTTCAGGCTCAACACGCAGTGCTCTGCCGGCAACGGATATTTCCTCCAGAATACGGCAAACAGGTTCGGCTACGCAATCCACGAATATGCCGACGCAGCATTCACGGCAGCACGCGCGCCGGTGTTCAACTATGGGTGTGCAGTGTTCCTTGAGGCGGACATCGTCAACTTCCAGCAGCAGGGGTTTACCCGGGAGGAGATCATGGCAGGCCTTGCCGATGTTCTGCCGAAGAACATCTGGCTGTATGTTGTGCAGGAATCGAACATCGGCAAGTTCGGTAAAAACTTCGTTCTGCAGGGCGGCACCCACAACAACAAGGCAGTAGTCAAGGCCCAGCGTGATTTTATCAAGGCGCGTGTCCCGGACGCAAATATCACGGTCCACCGGTATACCGGCGAGAGCGGAGCCATCGGTGCAGCCATGGAATCGATCAGCTTGCTGGGGCAGCGGCCCTCGCGCTTTATCGGCATAGGGGGTGTGCGCAACCTGGCCTATACGATAACGCAGGACCAGACCACGCGCTGTACCTACTGCAAGAACAAGTGTCTCAGGATTTTTATCGATATGCAGCGCAGCGGCGGGGAGAAGAGCAGATTTATCGTCGCTTCGTGTGAAAAAGGCATGGCAGACAACATCGATGAAGTACGGACGGCAAAGGCACAGATTGACAAGATCAAGAAAGCCAATCCAAACTTGGCAAAAATCCAGCTCCGGCAGGCATTCGACACGGATCTGTACGGATCAGGACAGGACAGCGCACCATCGCCGTCCTTGTCTGCAGGCGTCCTCGGGAAGCTGGACGGTTCTGCCCATCGGCGCATGAGGGAACAGACCCGGATCGGCATACCCCGTACGCTCAATATGTACAACACAGCGCCTTTTTTTACCGGGTACCTCAGGGCTATCGGCGTGCCCGGCAGGAACATTGTTTATTCGGATGTGACCGACGAGGCCATGTACAAGGAAGGCACGAGAAGGGGATCCATCGACCAGTGCTTTCCGAGCAAGGCCGCACTCGCACACGTTCATAACCTGATCTATAAGAAGCAAGTCGGCATCATATTCTATCCCATTATGCTCACCCTCAAGACAGAACTCGTCAACACCGTGAACAGCCACGCATGCCCGACCGCCACGATAACACCCGAGGTCATCAAGGCAGCGTTTACCAAGCAGGATAATGTGTTCGAGCAGCACGGTATACGGTATTTCAATCCTGTCCTGAATATGGCAGAACCTGAACTCCTGCGGTCGCAGTTGTACGCGTTTTTCCATGAGCACTTCGGCGTGAGCAGACGGGAAAACGCACGTGCCATCGAATCGGGAGAGCGCGCACTGCAGGAATTTTACACGGCCCTGCGGGACGCGGCACGCGACGTGATCCGCGGGCTTGAGCAGGAAGGCAGGGTCGGGATCGTTGTCCTCGGCAGGCCCTATCATGCGGATCCCGGCATCAATCACGACATACTCTCCGAGCTGCAGAAGCGGGGCTACCCGGTCTTCACTGCCGATGCGCTGCCAATCGATCCTGAAACCCTGCACCGGTTGTTCGGCAGGGAGCTCGATGCAGGGGAGCTCGATGATCCCATGAGCATCTCCGATGTATGGAAAAACTCGTACAGCGAGAATACCAATAAAAAGCTGTGGGCGGCAAAGTATACGGCCCGGCACAGAAATCTTGTGGCAGTCGATCTGTCGAATTTCAGGTGCGGAAACGATGCTCCCATCTACAGCACGATCGAATCCATTCTCCGGGCATCGAACACACCGTACTTCACGTTTCACGATATCGACGAGAACAAGCCTGCAGGTTCCATAAAAATACGGATAGAAACAATCGATTACTTTCTCAAGCAGTACACAGAGCAACTCAGGACAACAGAAGAGGAAGCGGATGTACAGCCCCTGTCATGGCACAGGGGTGCAGAACCCATACATGAGGTGAATCTATGAATACGATAACACCGGACATACGGCATTATAAAAAACCGGTTGAGCTCCCGATGACCAGGGAGGAGATCGGTTCGACAACCATCCTGTTCGGCGGTCTTACGCTGAACCATGAGCACCTGCTCAAGGGCGCCATCGAGGGCCTCGGATACCGTGCGGATTATCTGCCTGTGCCCGACAACCGGGCATTGCAGACCGGGAAAGAATACGGCAACCGGGGACAGTGCAATCCCACGTATTACACCGTGGGTAACCTGATTCGCTATCTGAACGGGCTGAAAGAGCGGGGCATCAAGGACATCGAAAAGAAGTTCGTTTTCCTGACTGCTGCAGCGTGCGGACCGTGCAGGTTCGGCATGTATGAAGCAGAGTACCGGAAGTCGCTCCAGAATGCCGGCTTTGACAACTTCAGAATTCTGACCTTCGAACAGTCAGACCAGTTCGGGGAGACCTCCGGCGGTGGTCTGGATATGAATAAGGAATTTTATGCTGCGCTGATAAAATCCTTGGTCCTGGGCGATATGCTGAACGAGGCCGGCTACCGGATACGTCCCTACGAGGAAAGCAAAGGAGAGACCGACGGGGTGATAGCGCAGTACCGCGAGAAACTCTCCGGTGCACTGCGGACCGGTTCTCCGATTATCGCCCATTTGAAAGAGTTGCACAGCAGGCTTTCAGCTATCAGGGTCAATTATCTCCAGGTCAGGCCTTTGGTACAGATCATCGGTGAGTTCTGGGCGCAGACCACGGAAGGGGATGGAAATTACCGGCTTGCGCGATGGCTCGAATCCGAAGGTGCCGAGGTCAAGCTGGAGCCCGTGTCAACGTGGATCGATTACCTGCTGTGGAGCAGTATGCTCGAAGAGAAGGAGCGACTGAGGATCCGGCCCATGAAATCCGCAGGGAGGATGCTTGGTATCTACATGCTGAGGAGGCTTTTCCTGTTTTACTTCAATACATACCGGAGGGCGCTGGGTTCATGGATACACAAATTACCGTCCCAGCACCGGCTTGCGCAGTATGCGAATCCGTACTTCGACGTGCACATCACCGGCGGCGAAGGGCACCTCGAGGTCGGCAAGCACATCATGGCATTCAAGGACCGGAAGGCACACATGGTCGTTTCCGTTAAGCCGTTCGGATGTATGCCGAGTACCCTCAGTGACGGTGTTCAGTCAAAGGTGACCAGTGACCTGCCGGACAGTATTTTCCTTTCCATAGAAACATCGGGTGACGCGGAGATCAATGTCAAGAGCAGGGTACAGATGAAACTCTACGAGGCACGGCAGCGGGCGAAAGAAGAGTTCACTGCTGTACTGAGCTCGCATGGCGTCCACGCAGACCGCCTTCGCGACACGGTCACGAGGAAGCCGGGTCTTGCCAATCCCCTGGTCTCTCTCCCGCAGGAATACACCGGCACCGCAGCAAACTTTGCGGTCTGGGCGGTGAACAGGGGCAGGTAAGCCAAGGTTTGAACACTTTCGCTCGTCCCCCTTGCTCGGTACCTTATAGTCGCGTAAGGACCCTGTAATAGAGCATGCCGATGTACTCGTGTAATGCCCGATAGGTGTTGGACAGGGCCCCCATGCCCGGCATATAGTTCATGGGTCCGTAGCATGTCCTGTCCGTCTTGTAGTCCGTCGGCGCGGGCACGACGTCCGTCAGGCCGGCGTGTCTGAACGCGAAGACGGCCCTCTTCATATGGTACGCCGAGGTGATGAGTATGATTTGCTTGCACACTATCTTTTCGCACATCATCTTTACCGCCAGCGCATTTTCGTAGGTATTCCTGCTCCTCGTGTCCATGAAAACGTCCTTTTCGGGTACACCCATCTGCACGAGATAGCGCTGCATCACCGGTGCCTCCGGCCTCTGGCAACCGAAGCCTTTGCCGCTGCTCACGATGATGGACAAGGGCTGGATTCGGTATAGCCTGAAGGCGTACACGAGCCGCTCCAGAGAGTCGCCCTTGGGCGAGCCCCTACCCTCGAGGTCGGGCGCATTGTCGTGTATCCCGCCCCCGAGCACGACATAGACATCGTGGGGCGTCACGTCTTTGACATTGAGCCGTGGAAAGGCGTTTTCGAGCGGCAGTATCAGTCTGTCGGACACCGGACTAATGCATGCCGCATAGAGGCAGGCAGCGAACAACAACATGAGGATTCCTGTCCCGGCCTGCTTCTTTCTCATAAGCGCCAGCGCCCACAAAACCAGTACCGTAATGGCCAGGCCCGGCGGAAGAAACCATGCGGTGAAAAGCTTCGAGATTAGATACATACGTGCTCCTTTTTTCTCAAACCAGATTGTCGGACAATATAACAACCGCGCTTGTTGAAGGCAAGAAGGGAGCATGTTGACGGCTTGCAGACAGCTTGTAAATCATCGTCTGTCATAAAACGGCCGGCCCTCCATCGCCCTGATTGTTATTGCATTCTGCCGCTTCGGTTGCTACATAGTCAGGACGATGTGGAACATTATCATCGCAGGTCTGACCTCTCTGTTCACGGACATCTCGAGCGAGATGATCTATCCGATCATCTCGCTCTATCTGATCGCGCTTGGCGCGGGGCCGGCGCTCATCGGCATGATCGAAGGCATCGCGGAGAGCACCGCTAGCCTCGTCAAGGTGTTCTCCGGGGCCTGGTCAGACAAGATACGGAGGCGAAAGCCGCTCGCCATACTCGGCTATTCATTTTCTACGGCCGGTAAATTCTTCATGTGGGCGGCTGGCGGCTGGATATTCGTGTTTGCAGGCAGGACGCTCGACCGGCTCGGGAAGGGCATACGGACTGCTCCCCGGGACGCTCTTATAGCGGAGTCGAGCAACGCCGAGCAGCGGGGAGCTTCCTTCGGGCTGCACAGGGCCATGGACACGCTCGGCGCTACCATCGGCGTGATTCTGGCGATCGTCATCATGAGGCACCTCAACCTCAACAGAGGCCTGCACACCGCACAGAACCTGCGGTCCTATCTCCCGGCGTTCAGGTACATCATTCTGCTGAGCCTGGCCCCTGCCGCTGCGGGCATAGCGATCCTTTTTCTCGTGAAGGAGACGGGCACCGGCAAGCCTCTGGCGCGTACACTCTCGCTGAAGTGGTCGAGGCTCGACCGGAAGCTGAAGGCATTCCTCATCGTGACCCTCCTCTTTGCCCTCGGAAACTCCTCGAACCAATTCCTGCTGATACGGGCGAAGGACCTGGGCTTTTCGGTGGAAGGCGTGCTCCTGATGTACCTCGTCTACAATGTCGTTTACGATGTCTTCTCATGGCCTGCCGGACGGTTGTCGGACAAGATCGGCAGAAAGGCCCTCATCGTCGCAGGCTACGCTATCTACGCGATCGTCTACTTCGGCTTCGGCCTGGCGGGCTCCAGCTCTGCACTGTGGGCCCTGTTCTCCGTATACGGCCTCTCAACAGCGTTTACCGAGGGCGTGGAAAAGGCGCTCGTCACCGACATCGCGCCCGGCGATCTGAAGGCGACCCTCATAGGCCTGCACGCGACGCTCGTAGGCATCGGCCTGTTCCCGGCCTCCCTGCTGGCCGGCCTGATCTGGGACGCCGTGGGGCCTCAGTACACTTTCTATTTCGGCGGCCTCATGGGCGCCGTAGCAGCCATCGGGATGCTGATCGTGCTGTAAGCCTGCGCCTCGGGCGAAATTCACTCTTGCGACGGACATACGATGAACCGCTCATCGTTTACTCCGAACACCCCTTTGATGTCTTCCAGCAGCCCTTTGTCGCCGGCCGGGCAGGCCCTGACGATCCTCCCGCTGTCCATGAGACACAACCTCCCGAAGGTCTCCTGTGCGATGGGGAGTTCGTGCAGGGCAGAGACGATCGTCATCCCTCCCCTGTTGAGTTGCTTCAGTGTACGGACGAACGCGAGCTGGTGGCCGATGTCGAGATGCGAGATGGGCTCGTCGAGCAGCAGAAGCTCAGGCCCCTGCGCGATGGCCATCGCAAGCATGACCCTCTGCTTCTCGCCCATGGACAGCGCAAAAAATTTTCTGTGCAGGAGCCCGCGCGTATCGGTGAGCTCGAACGCGCTATCGATGGCCGCCCTGTCTTTTCCGTCAAGTCCGGAGAGCATGCCGGCGTAGGGGTGCCGGCCCAGCGCCACGATATCATAGACGTCGTAGTCGAACGGCAGGTCGATTCCCTCCGGCACATATGCCCGTATCCGGGCAAGGTCCCTGTGCTTCAGGGTATGCATATTACTCCCGTTCACCATAATACTGCCCCGGTGGGGCCTGAGTATTCCGGCCATGATCTTGAGCAGCGTCGTCTTGCCGGAGCCGTTGGGCCCTATGATCCCCAGCATCTCTCCCCTTTCGATCCCGAAGGTCACGTCCTTCATCTTGAACGTACTGTTCCGGGTGAACGAGACATCGTTCAGAGAGAAGAACATCAGAACCGGTACCCCCTGTAGGTCCGCAGCAGCAGATAGAGAAAGAATGGTGCGCCGATGAGGGAGGTGATGATGCCGACCGGCACCTCGACCGGTCCCAGCACGGTCCTTGCAATAAGGTCGGACACCAGCAGAAAGAGGGCACCCACGAGGGCACTCACCATGATGAGCCTCCTGTGCGAGGGCCCGATGACGAGCCTCGTTATATGCGGCACAACAAGCCCCACGAACCCAACGAGTCCGCTCAGGTATACCGCGACGCCCGCGAGCAGAGCAGCGATGGTCATCGCCAGGACCCTGGTCCTCTCCACAGGGACACCGAGGCTCGATGCCTTCTCGTCCCCGAGGGAAAGTATGTCGAGGTACCTGGACATCAGGACCGCAAGTCCGAAAAGTACGAGGAACGTAACACCCAGGAAGCCGAGCTCGCCCCACCCGGCCTCCTTTACACCGCCCATGAGCCACAGCATGATAGAGTAGATCTTTGCCTGCATCGAACCGCTCATCAGGATGACAAACGACAGCACGGAGCCGAGCAGCGCGCTGACCGCGACGCCGGCGAGTATCAGGTAAAGCGGCGTAGTCCTGCCGGACATTCGGGAGAGCAGATACACGATCGCCATGGCGCACACAGCGCCTACAAACGCCGAGGCGGACACGGAGACGCTGCCCGGCATACCCGCCTGTGCGACCGCGGCACCGAGAGCAGCGCCGGCAGAGACGCCGAGGATATAGGGGTCTGCGAGCGGGTTGCGGAGAACTGCCTGGAATAGTGCCCCGCTCACCCCAAGTCCTGCACCGACGATGACGCAGGCTACGGCAACGGGCAGCCGGAGGGAGAGAACGATAGTGCTGTCCACGCTCCTCGATGAAGACAGGAATACATGTACCACGTCCCAAAGGGGTATGTTCACCGGGCCTATGGCGATAGTGAACAGAAACGCCGCGAACAGGCACAGCGTGAGCCCTGTCCACAAGAGATAGCCCGGCCCCCGTTTCATCGGTCGAACACCTCGGGGTGGATGTCCTCTGCTATCCGGATAAATGCATCGACAATTTCCGGCCCCGGCCTTGAGACAAGGTCATTGCGTATGGAGTAGACCCTGCCGTTCCTGACCGCCTTTATCCGGGACCACCCGGGCCGCTTCCGCAAAGCACGCACAGGGAGGCCGTCCGACAGAATGATGACGTCCGGATCTCGCGCTAAGATATATTCCGATGAGAGCTGCGGCCACATCGTTCTGACATCGTGCGCTATATTCACCGCATGAGACATGACTATCAGGCTGTCGATAAAGCTGCCCCTGCCTGCGGAGAACGGTCTCGATGGGTCGGATGCATCGATCTCGAAATAGACAAGCGGCCTTGTCCTGCAATGCTTCAGCTTCGAGCTCACCCAATGCAGTCTCTTCTCCATGCCTTTCACGACGGCCGAAGCCGCGGTGCCTGCCGATAAAACCCGACCGACAAGCTCTATGTCGTGCATCACCCCGCGGATATCGTGGGGTGACAGTATCATACAGGAAATACGGAGCCGCTCGAGCCTGTCGCAGAGCCCTTCCTCGCCGTATATCCCCATCACCAGCGAGGGCCGCAGAGAGACGATATCCTCTATGGACGGGTTGACAGACCCTACCCTTTTCACCGCTGCCGGCAAGGGGTCATCGTCGGTACTGCTTGCACCGACGATGGTAGCTGTCATACCAAGCGCCGTGACGATCATGGTATTCGACGGGGCAAGCGTGACGATGCGCCTTGCGGGAAGGCGGATGGACACGAGCCTTCCCGTATCGTCATGCACGGTGATGGCTGTAGAGTCCCGGTGATGCAGGGTCAGCGCATACAGGTGACCTGCGACCATACATAATGCAAAAGCTATACATCCCCTGAGCATTCTATGTCCCCCTGCCTTACGAAATTTATAAAGTGACCCGCAATGTCCGGGTTGGAGCAAAAATGTATATGTATATAGCTTGCAAGAACACGTTGTACACGATAGCCTTCTTCGCGGTTCCGCCTCCCCAGTTTATAGCACGTTTTCAATGATCTGTCCGGCGATACGGTCCTGAGGTGCGAATAGTGGAACTCCTGCCCCCTGAGACGGTCTCCTTTCTTTCCTATGATGCAATCTTCCTTCAGGACTATTTCCCGGTAGCCCAAATACAGATTCGACCTGTCCATCACGGTTTCAAAGGGCATCACGCCTGCCATACGGTAAAACCTGCTGTCAAAGCCGTGTATCCCTTTTGACAGGTACATCATGCCTCCGCACTCCGCATATATCGGTCTGTTTGCGCCGACCCATCTCCTGACTGATTCCATCATCGGTCGGTTCTCTGACAATGCCTGGGCATGAACCTCGGGATACCCTCCGCCGAGGTACAGGACATCCGCTTCAGGCAGGCGTTTGTCCTGCAGGGGGCTGAATTTGATGATCTCAGCGCCGGCGTCTCTCAATGCATCAAGATTATCTTCATAGTAAAAACAAAATGCCCTGTCATACGCAAGGGCAATGCGGATGTTCGGCGAAGGACCTGTTTTTATCCTGTCATTCTGAGCCGAAGGCGAAGAATCTACATCCTTGAGGTTCTTCAGTCGTCCCGCCGATGGCCGGACTCCTGCAGAATGACGCCCCCGCGGCCCTGCCCCTACGACGGACCGGTCTATTATGTCCTTCACATCGATGTGCTCAAGGACCGTTTTCCCAAGCCTATCGATGTCTCGTTGCGACAGATGGCTCTCCTGTGCAGTCATCAGTCCGAGGTGCCGCTCCTTGATTTCAAAATCCCTGTCATAGGGGAGATAACCCAGGACGGGTACCTTCCTGATCGCGCGTTTCAGCATGTCAAAATGCCTTTTGGATGATACGCGGTTGAAGATTACGCCTGCAAACGTGTTTGTTTTTCTATGCTCGGCAAACCCTTCCACCACGGCCCCTGCGCTCTCGGCCATGCCATAAGCATCGACAACGAGGACCACCGGTACCTGCAATAATCCGGCAAGTGCGGCTGTACTATAAGAACCGTCATACATGCCCATGACGCCTTCCACAACCGAGATATCGGCATCCGAAGCATATTTATAAAAGCATTGCCTTACCCCTTCCTCGCCGCACATCCATACGTCAAGGTTCCTCGAGGACAAGCCCGTAACAGAGGCGTGCAGGCCCGCATCTATAAAATCCGGGCCTGCCTTGAACGGCTGGGCCCTCAGGCCTTTCTTTTTTAATGCGCTGAGAATCCCCAGCGTTACGGTCGTCTTTCCGCACCCGCTGTGTGTTCCGGCTATAACGACTCCCTTCAGCACCGGGCGGGTCTTTTTAGTCATAGTCCAACGGTCCTTTTTATAAAATCCATGTCGAGGCTCACTCGTATGACCTTCGCGAGTCTGTCGATGGCGCCCTCTCTTGCCCGGGCATAGCTCGACCTACGATGCAGCGGCCCCAGCCCTTTTTTGTCCCTGACACGGTCGAGCAGGTATCGCCTGAAACGGTCGTTCTCGAAGATGCCGTGCATATATGTGCCCCAGCAATTACCGTTCATGGACCCGTCCATGAGCGTCTGCTGTATCTTTACGCGGCCCTCTGTATCTGCGGTAAGCCGGTTTATCCTGAACAGTCCTATATCTCCCCTGCTCTCGCCCATATGGATCTCATAGGCATGCAAACCTTTTAACCTTCCGGCTTTCAGCCATCCGTTTCCTCCAACCAGTTCAGCCTCGACCTGACACGTGATCTTATGTCTCTGGAAGGTCGTCTCTATGTCCAGCAGCCCGATACCGTTCGCCCGCTTGATCGCGCCTTCGGTCTTGTATGGATTACAAAGCCTTTTGCCCAGCATCTGGTAGCCCCCGCATATACCGATTATCTCTGTGCCTTTTGCGTGGGCGTCCCGTATCGCATGCTCCATGCCTGTGCTGCGCAAAAACGAGAGGTCGTCCATGGTGTTCTTCGAGCCTGGGACGATCACCATATCGGCCTGCCTGATGACCGCGGGGCTGCCGGAGAACACAAGGTCAACGTCCTGCTCACAGGAAAGAGGGTCGAAGTCCGTGAAGTTCGAGATGTACTGCAGCTTGACGACAACGATAGTTACTACAGGGACATCCCGACGTTGGCGCGACGTCCCCGCATTATTCCCTCTATCACCTGCTGCATTCCCCTGCCGGGACATCAGCCATCCGTCCTCTTCCGGCAGTCCGATGTCGTTGATATATGGTATCACGCCGACAACGGGCTTTCCGGTCTTCCCCCGGATCATATCGAGACCGGGCCCGAACATGTCCATGTTCCCTCTGAACCCGTTTATGATCAGTCCCTTGATGTACCTGCTGTCCCTGCCGAGCAGCTTGACCGTGCCGTAGAAAGACGCAAACACGCCGCCTCTGTCTATGTCTGCTACGAGCAGGACCGGCGCGCCCGCGTACCGTGCCATGAACATATTGACCTGCTCGTCTTTCGCGAGGTTGATCTCCGCTGCACTGCCTGCGCCTTCCAGGACGATGAGATCGTATTGCATGCAAAGCCTGTCGAATGATTCTTTTATGTCGGATGCAAGCGTCTTTTTCAGTCTATGGTATGTGCCGGCTCTTACATCCGCACATACTTTTCCGTGCACGATGACCTGTGCTGTATTTTTGTCCGAGGGCTTGATCAGGACCGGGTTCATGTCCACGGAGGGCTCTATGCCAGATGCCAGGGCCTGGAGCGCCTGTGCCCTGGCAATTTCACCTCCGTCGATCGTGATGGAAGAGTTCAATGCTATGTTCTGCGCCTTGAACGGAGCCACCCGGACACCCATGTCCCTGAATACCCTGCACAGGCCCGCAACCACCGTGCTCTTGCCGACACCCGAGCCCGTGCCCTGTACCATCAGCGTCTTACATGCCATGTGCGACACCCATGCTCGTATGCACTCATCCGAAAAATGCAATAACACACTTTTTCTTTGGACACTCCTCCATTTCTACAATCCACAAAATCCCCCTCTTTCCCCTTTTTACAAAGGGAGAGGGGCACCCGAGCGAAGCTTGGGTCGGGGGATTTTTTAATACACAAATACCACATCCTGTGCTGGCTCAGGTAGTTTGAACGTCTGAATCACCGTATTCGAAGATGGATCAATCTCGAACACCATGTTGTCCTGCCAGTCCGTTGCCCACAGCGTTCCATCCGGCGCAAACTTGATACTCGTCAAATTATACCCGGTCAGTCCGGAAACCTGCTTGCTCAGGTCTGTCGTCGTGACAAAGGTGCCGGTATTGGTATCGATCTCGTCATACCCGACCATGCTTCCTGACGCCACATAGCCCATGCCCGTGCTGCTGCTGATCGCAATGGCCGCGCCACTGCCGCTCAATTGTACAGCCCCTGTTTCTCTGAATCCGTTATCAAAGAGCTCCGCATACCCGTTGATAGTACTGTTGTAGCCGTCGGCCGAGATGACGACAAAGCCTGTCTGTGTGAGGGGCTCGACGGCCTGGAGATTGATACCTGTTGTCGTGGTCACCTCGGACACGGCATCCGTTGCGGGGGTGATAACGCTTACCATGCCCGGCGAGGCATATTGGGCGTATGGCGGTGTAGATAAATATTGAGCCCCGTTGTTCGCCACCATGATCTTACCATTAACAGCAGCCAAGCCCCATGGGTGTGCCTCGAACCCCGGGGCCCACGTCTTGGAGTAGGGCTTTATATCGACATACCGCATCACCGTATCGTTCGTCATATTCAGGACCGCGACCTGGTTCGTTCCGTTCAGCGAGACATAGCCTTTCTCAACGCCTGCCGCTGTCGTCACGGTAATGTATTCCGGAAAGCCCGTCGTTGTAAACGATATCAGTCCCTTGTTTCTTATGTAGATAGTCGAGGTACTCTCGGTAATGGTTATCACGGACACCGTAGCGTCGCCCGCATTCACGACATAGAGACTGTCACCGTCGAGCAGCATGCTGTTCGGTATCAGTCCCACGTTCAAGTCCATCTTCTGGACGGTACCCTGCGTCGGAGACAGCGCATACAGCGAGCCAGGTACACCGCTGCCCGCCGGCTGGGACAGCGCTATGACGTAGGGCGCCTGCGGGAGGGCAGCATTGCCCGAACTTGTCTTGCCGCACCCGGCAAACGCGAACAGTGTCGCCACGAGTGCAAACCCTAAAACCTGTTTCATGTTCGATCTCTTCATTTTTCTCTCCTTTTTTATAATTTGTATCTATCTGTCTCATTTTTTTGTGTCATTCCCTCGTAAACGGAAATCCCGTAGGGGCGGTTCGCGAACCGCCCCTACGATGTTATATTTTGAATTCTATCCCTCCCCACACATACCTGCCCGGCAATGGATAGCCGGACAGGTACTGGTAGCTCTCCAGGGTGTCGAATGTATCGGAGAGGTACTGCGTGAAGGTTATAAAGGGCCTTATCCATGCTATCCTGTAGCTCAGTGTTGCGCTGAGGTTATAAAACCCGGGGAGCGCCTGGCTGTTCGTTGGTGTAGCGTACCTCTGTCCCGTATATCCGAAACTCAGTGCTATATACCTATTGTCCCTGCCTATCTTTATGCAGGTGTTTTCGATGATGTCCGGCCTGTATAACAACCCTTTTTCGTAGACGCCCTGGGGCGTGTTCGAGAGGTTGAGTGTGTCCAGCAGGCCGACGTTCCCGGAGAGCGTCAGAAAGTCCACGGGTGACGTTTTCAGGGAGAGCTCGATGCCATGGATAACCGCGCCGGAGACGTTCTGCGGCATCCACACATTGTTTATCGACGGCGACCATTGGATGAGGTTGTGATACCGGTCGTAAAACCCGTTCAATTCGATGGTCGTACTGCTCAGCGGTGACAGCAGCAGTCCTGCTTCATAGCCGTTTTTAGTCTCGGATTGCAAGGCCGGGTTGCCCTGCGCACCGGCGGCATCGGGCCAGTAAAGATCATCGAGTGACGGGGCCTGATACGACGTCGACACGCGCGCCTTCACAGCCATCCATGAGATGGGCTTGACTGCGGTACCGAGGCCGTAGGTCACAACGCTTCCGATATCGGAGATATGCTGGTACGCCGCGTCACCAACGAGTACAAGCCACTCGAGCGGGTGTGCGATATCTTCCACGCCGATACTTCCGGTGGTACGGGTGTGCCGGCCGATATTCGTGGATACCGCCTGCTGCAAAAGCCCGTCACCGTTGATACTGATGGTATTGTAGGGAATACGGAGGAGGCTGACCGTAACGCCGGCCTCGTTGTCCGTGTCATCGGACTTCGACGGACTGGATTCGGGCACATAAACATTGTCGAAATAGGACGAATCCTCATTCACGTGGCTCAGAACCGCCTTGACGGTCACAGTATCCGAGGTATGCGTGCAATTCATAATATAGATCCCGTGGGTATCATGTTCCTGTGCCTGCGGTGAAAGCATGCCGAGCGCCCCGGGCACCCCCTTGGTGCTGGTATACAGGTGCGTCAGGGCATACACCCTGTTCCCGCCGCTGCTGAACCCGATCCCTGCAAGCACCCACATGCCATGATAATCGTTGTTGGTCCGGACCTGCTGGTTGCCGTTGTCATCGGTGTACGGGTAATCGCCCTGCGACGATTCGTACCCAGGGGAAAGAAGATACCCGAAATCACCGGCCCTGCCCTTTGCCGTGGCATCGGCATGGTAGCTCTGAAAACTGCCCACCATTGCCTTCACTGCCACGCTGTCCGCTGTGGGGAACACGTCCGGCAGGATGTTCACGACGCCGCCCATGGCGGACTCTCCGTACAGGCTGGACATACCTCCCCGGGCGATATCTATGGAGGAGATGCCGGACAGGGGGAAGGTCGAGAGGTCGAACCCCGACAGCTCGACATTGTTCAGGCGGACACCGTCGAGCAAGATCTCGGACTGGCTCGTGTCCGCACCGCGGATGGATATGCCCGAGAGCGCGCCCATCCAGCCATACGATGGTATAGTTACATCCGACGACTGCGACAGCGCATCCTGCAGCGTCGCATCATTTTCCATGGTCGATGCGGTGATGACAGATTCAGAGGAAGGGCTCAGTTCGTAGCGGGATGGGACCCGTTCTCCGGTAACGACGACCTCTTTCATTTGCAGAGCAACATCGTACGATGCTCCGACGGCGTATGTTGGCCCTGCCAAGAGAAAGGCGCATAAAAAAAGCCCTCCTCTCTCAAGGACGGGCTTGTCAATGTACCTTCTCAATCCTGCCTCGTCTCTCCCACGAAGAGAGGTCTCGTAAATTCTTTTCAGCAGGTTTCCTGGCTTGGGGTCATGGCTTGCTCATGCCTTCCCATCCCGCGACACGCGGAACAGTGACTGTGTGAGCCGCTCGCCCTTACAGTGGCGGGGCCGCTCCGGTATCTCACCGGATTCCCTGACACTGAAAAGTAAGAGTAATTTACTCCTCTTGTCGGGTGTGTCAAGCTAATTTTATGTTCTCATCCAAAAGGAGAAAATTTAGGGGCCATTTTACAATGATAAAAAAGGGGCCCTCAGTACTCTTCGGGCCCCGATGGGCTGCTTACCGTATGAACGTGCGCCTTACGGCTTGATCTCTACCTCTTTCAACTGCCTGTCTATCTTCTTAATGATATTTTCAGGTATAGGCACGTAATCGAGGTCCTTGAGCATAGGCTGTCCTTTTGTATAGGCCCATGTGATGAAATTCAGCAGTTCTTTCCCCTTCACCGGATCGAGCTGCTTTTTGTAAATGATGAGATAGGTGAACCCTGCGATTGGGTATGAGTCCCTGCCGGGCTGGTCCACGAACAGCACATTGAAATCGGACGGAACATGCTTTACGGTCGCCGCAGCGGCCCTTGCCGATGCTATGGTGGGCCATACGAATACACCCGCCTTGTTCTGAACAGGCCCATACGTCATGGCGTTCTGCATCACGTAGGCAAGTTCCACATATCCAATGGCGCCCCGCATCTTCATGATGGCCCCTGCCACGCCGGGGTTGCCTTTACCGCCGATGCTGGACGGTGCAGGCCAGTTGACCGAGAGATCAGCCCCAACCTTCGTGGCCCATTCTTTGCTGATCTTGGACAGATAGTGGGTGAATATATACGTCGTGCCGCTGCCGTCGGACCTGTGGACAACGATGATGGGCAATGCAGGCAGATTGATCCCTGGGTTCACGGCCTTTATTGCCGGGTCGTTCCAGCTCGTGACTTTACCAAGGTATATAGCCGCTATGAGCTTGGGTGTAAACTTCAGACCCTTGCCGACCCCGGGGATGTTATAGGCGATCGCGATACCACCGGCTGCGTCCGGCATCTGGATGACGCCGTGCTCCTGCATCGTCTTTTTGTCGAGCGGCTTGTCGCTCGCTCCGAAATCGACGATCCGTGCGAATAACTGCTGGATACCGCCCCCGCTGCCTATCGCCTGATAGTTGATCTTGACCCCGGTCACCTTTTCATACTCGTAGAACCATTTCGCATAGAAAGGGTAAGCGAAGGTCGAGCCGGCCCCGCTCAATGGCGTAGCCGCAAACGCGGTACCGGCAACGAGCGCAAACCCTGCTGTGATCAGGACCATTGCACATAGACGCTTCACCCTCATGAGTTCTACCTTTACCGCTGCTCTGAGCAAGAGCAGCCTGCTTTTCATCTTTAACACTAGTCTTTTCATATTCTTATACCTCCTCGTATAAGGTTGCTATGCAGACCCGGTTTAAAACGCCAGCCTCAGATTCAGTGCCACGGCGTTATCACGGAACGACGCCTTGTTCTTGGACAGGTCGTAGCCCTGCATCGTGAACAGGTTATAGTCCAGAGCCGCGATTACATGCTTTGTGATGTCGTAGCTAATGCCGGCGAGCGCCCAGGTGTTCTCGGAAGTAGCCACAAACTTGTACAGCTCAGTCGAGTACAGGTTCGAGGGACCGAGGCTCGCGGTCGGTGCCACCGTACCACTTACCGGGAGATTTGAGTCGCTCCCATTCGGCTTCATGTCAAGGTATCTGGCAAATACCCTCAATTTCTCTTCGCCTGGTATACGCAGGAAACCGAAGAACTCGTAGCCGTATCCGTGGTTGAACTTCGCCTTACCTGCATCCGCCGGTGTCACATGGTCGTCTGCCCACATCCAGTCGCCGGACAGCGTCAGCAGGCTGTTCGTAAAGGTGAGCATGACTATCGCGCGCTTCGGGTTGTAGTCAGGCACACCGTTGTGCATACTCTCGTCCATGCCGAATATATTAAAGATGATCGGTTTGATGTTCAATGCTATCCGTGCCGCCGCTGCATAGCCCCTCCCGTTCTGCGTCGCCTGATAGCCCTCTCCGTTCGATCCCATAACATGGTATTCGATGAGCTTATGGAAGAGGCTGCCGACGACCGCTATCCCCAAATCGCTGGAAGGCATGAACCCCTCGTAATCCGGCCCTGTCTCCGAAACGAACCGGTAGCCCCATATCCCTTCTTCATACGGTATCCACGGCGTCTCCGAAAGACCGAACCGCAGGGCAAGGTTCTTTACCGGCGTAAAGATGCCATAGAGGTATTTGACGAATACATTACCCCTCCCGTTCGATACGCTCGGGTCAGTCATTGCCTCATCAAGGACAAACTTGCCGGAAAACTCATCGTTTATTTTTCCAACGAGAGCAAGGTATGCCCTCGACAGCCTTGCCCCGTCCGCATTGGAGCTGTTGGTATCCGCCTGTGCCTGCCCCACCTTCGATGCGTCAAAGTGGTCCCCGGACGCTTCCATCGCATTGAGGTAGGCCTTTACGCCGACGTTCAAATGGTCATTGATCTGGTACCCATACGACGCAGTTCCTGCCAATCCCAGCATGACGGCTGTACCGCCAATCGTGAAAATACTCTTTATCCGTTTTTTCATTTTTTCCTCTCTCCTTTTTTTGTTTTTTGCCTTTCCTATCTTCTCCATGATGCCACTATAGTTTTTGCGTATAAACGCCGTATAACCGTGGTGTAAATTTCAGTTAAATTGAATCGACGTATGTCGCGACGGCCAAAGGCCTGTTTTCCTGAACCTTGGCGACACCTGCCACAACACGGTTTACACGGTAGAAATAGAGGAAGCGGTATGAGGCTATTCCTTGACAGGACGTCTCTATCGTGCGATGGAAGGCCCGGAAGGCATGTGGATGTCGTTAAGCACATTGATAATCGATGACTCGACCAACCGGAGAAAGGAGATACGATCAGTCCTCCTGAGGATCAGCCTTTTCGAGCAGTTTCCGGCACTTATCATTGAACGACGTCAGGAACAGGATCACTTTTTGCAGCAAAAGCGGGGAAAGGATCACGGAGCAGAAAAAGCCGCCCCCTCCCGGCGCACTAAAGTTCGATTAATCCGCCCGCAATAATGAACAGGCAAAAGGTATTGGTAACCGGCGCGGGGGGCTTTATCGGCTCGTTCCTGTGCAGGAAACTATCGGAAAACGGCTATGCCATTCGTGCCCTTGCATTTCCCGGAGAGGACGTCAGGCACATCGCGGCCATAGGCGCAGAGATCGTGACCGGGGACCTGACAAGGCCCGACACTATCCGGGGAATAGCAGACAGCATTGACACGGTCTTTCACCTTGCCGGCCGTGTGACCGATTGGGGTCCCGAAAAGGTGTTCCACGCGGCAATCGTGGAGGCCACGGACAACCTGATCCGTGAATGTGCTGGAAAGGTGTCCCGGCTCGTATACATCAGCTCGTTCTGTGCATGCGGTATGGGAAGGCACCTCAAAGGCGTGAAGGAAGACGACCCCGCATACAAGACCGGCATCCCGTACGGCGACGCGAAGCTCGAAGCCGAGGAAATTGTAAAAGACTACCACAGACGACAGAGCCTCATCTATACGATAATCAGACCGTCGAACGTCATCGGCCCTGGAAGCATATGGGTAAAGGACGTGGCGGAAAGGCTGAAGCGGTCCGCCGTGCCCCTTATCGACCACGGCCGGTATAGCGCCAGCCTTGTCTACGTGGAGAACCTGGTCGACGGCATCCTCCTGGCCAGCACACGTGACGTTGCAAAGAACAGGACCTATTTCTTTAGGGACGACTATGACGTCACCTGGGCACGCTATCTGACAGACCTCGGAAAGATCGTCGGCAAAAGGCCCCTGTTCAGCGTGCCGTTCAGACTCGCATGGATAGCTGCGGGTATCTCGGAGAGGTTGTACGCGCCGTTCAATGTCAGGCCGCCGGCAACGAGGGCCGCTGTCGCGGTACTGGGCAGGGACCTCGACGTGGATACCACCAGGGCAAAGACCGAGCTCGGCTGGAAGACACGGGTACCCTACGAAGAGGCGATAAAGGTGATCGGGGAATGGGTCGTTGAAAATACGAAAGGGAAGTCCTGAAGGGCCGCATACTGCGTATCGGTTATTAATCTACAGGCAATAAATCGCCTTCAAATCTTAATATGCAGCATCGGCATGCCCAGTCTCTGCCGTAGGTTCTCGCCTTTGAGCAATGAGGTCTTTCTCACAGGGACATCGCCACGTTCACCTTCATGCTGCGTCTGAAGCCTCGTGGGCAAACTCGCGCCATGCTGTATCGTGTACTTCCCGTACCTCTGTGCTATCTGGTCAAGGCTCCCGTATATCTTCGACATCTTCTCTATCCTCGTTGTATCCTCAAACAGGTCGTACTGTATCCTGCTCTCCGGGACCAGCCCGGCAAGCACAACGCCAGTCTGGCGGTAAAGCTTGCCCGGTCCAAAGGACTGCTCAAACCCCCTTCTCAAAAGCTCAAACAACTCAATCGGGTAGGCGCTCGGCTTGCTCAGCTTGATTTCTACCCCCCTGCTTGTGAAATCCTGTTTCCTTAAAAAGATAATAAGCCGTGTAGCCGCCAACCGGTACCTTCTTGCCTTGATACAGGCATTTTCAAGGTTCTTCGATAGCTGGGCAAAGACAAACGCTTGATCCGCCGAGGCAGGGGTAAAGGTCTTCGCCTTACTGATAGACTGATAGCCCTCCTTTGCTTCTGCAACTACAGGATAAACGCTTCTGCCGTTGAGTTCATGCCATATTTCCCTATAGGGCTTGGACAGGTATCTGTCTACCCAGGCCTGTTCTTGTCTGACGAACTGAAGGGCCGTGACTATCCTGTGCTTTTTGAGAAATGCCGTAGTATTCGGGCCAATCCCCCATACCTTCTCCACAGGTAGTTTTTCAAGATACCGGTGAATCTCTCTGCCTGGTATCACGGTTAATCCGTTGGGTTTGTTGTACTGAGACGCTATCTTTGCAAGCACCTTGCTCAAGCTCACCCCGGCGGACACCGTGATTCCAAGCTCGGCCTCTATCGTCTTGCGCATCTTCTCGGCAATTGATTCATAAGAACCGTGAAAGCTCCTTCGCAGTCCTGTCAAATCGACAAAGGCTTCGTCGATACTGTATTCTTCGACATCAGGGGAAAAGCGTCTCACTATCTCAAACATCCTGACTGAAAATAGGCTGTAGGTCTCGTAATCTGAAGGGAGGACAATGCAATCCGGACATACCTTCCTAACCTCAAACAAGCGCATGCCCCGCTGTACACCCCGTGCTTTGGCTTCGTAGCTTGCGGCAGCGACGATGCCCCGCTCCTTCCCCGTTATCACAGGCTTGCCCTTAAGCTCGGGGTGAATGGCCTGCTCACAGGACGCAAAAAAGGCGTCCACGTCGATATGCATTATAGCCTGAGGAAAGGATGAAATGGTCATGGGCCGATTATCCATGCAGATACCTCCACGGTGATGATCTCGCAAAAGGCTACAGGTATTTCCGTACTACCGCCGTAACGACACCGGCAATTTTCAATTCATCCTTGGGCCGAATAGGCTTATATTTTTCGTTCGCCGCAACAAGGTAAAAGGCATCTCCGCGTTTTTCTAGATACTTCATCGTCCATGCACCGTCGATCTGTGCAATAACGATCTGTCCGCTCTTGGGGGCCACTCCCCGATCCACGATCACCATATCCCCCGGCATGATGCCTGCGTCCTTCATGGAATCGCCGGATACCTTTAAAAGAAAGGTAGCCTCCCGGTTTTTAATCAATAGATCGTCAAGCGATAGGGTATCGATCAGCTCTTCCTCAGCAGGACTTGGGAACCCGGCCTCTACTGTACCGAGCACCTTCACCGGCATGGCAAGAGACCGTGGAATGAGTCTGCCGGTCTTGTCCCGGATGATGACCTTGAGCTTTTCGAGTTTTCCTACGAGTTTGAATGTGGAATCCTTTGAGCGAAAGCCGAGCAAATCCCCGATCTCCGCATAGCTCGGCATCCTGCCGTTCTTATAGTAGAATCGCTCTATCTCCTTGATGCGATTCTGAAGCTCTTCTTTCGGTGTCCTTTTGGGCATAGACGTCATATAGGCGAACGATCGTTCGCTGTCAAGAAGTATATTCTTTACCCTTCCCTTATGGTATTATCCCTTCATGTGCGGAAGGTATGACTGCCACTCCGAAATAGAAATAATCGCCAAGCTCTTCGATGTTGAGGATGTCGCCTGCGACTTCGCTCCGAATTACAACGTCGCTCCAGCCCAGAACATCCCGATCGTTGTCTATGAGGGCAATAAGAGCAGGCTGCTATTAAGTCGATGGGGATTCCTTCCGTCCTGGGCAAAGGATACCAAAACAGGTTATGCTATGATAAATGCGCGGGCAGAAACCATAGATTCACTTACATCCTATAGGGAAGCCTTTTTCAAGACCCGATGCCTTGTAGTGGCTGATGGATATTATGAATGGCAGAGGCAGGCCGGGATGAAGATTCCTTATTATATACGTCTCAGGTCCGGGGTCCCTATGGCATTCACAGGACTCTATAACTATTGGAAGTCTCCTGAAGGTGAGGGACTCTGTACCTCCACCATTGTCACAACCGATGCAAACGAGCTAATGGCGCAGATTCATAATAGGATGCCCGTCATTCTTCACCATGCTGATTTTGCACCATGGCTAAACTCCGAAGTCCATGACAGGGACATACTGAAAGCGCTTCTGAAACCCTTTCCCTCCGAAGAACTTGAAGCATACCCGGTCTCATCGAGGGTAAACTCACCCCGGTCCAACTCACCCGATAACATAAAGCCAGCCCTGTAATCCAACTGAGGGAGTTCCTCAGTACATGCTAACGAACGCAGCGGAACCCAATGGTGGCGTCACCGCCGGCCGGCATGTAGCTACCGCGGTACGATGTACGAAGTTGCACACGATTACCTTCATAGGATCCCCCGCCCAAAACGCGGGCTCTCCCACTGTCCGGTTTATCAGGTCCCTGCGGGTTTCGGTCCGGAGAACCGCTGTAATAGTTTGCACCGTACCAATCGCTGCACCAATTACACACGTTGCCTGCCATTGCCATGCACTCCCCAGTTACAGCCTTTTCCCTTATCCGGCTTGGTGCACTTGCCTGCTTTTACACACTGTGTATATTCATGCACGGTCACACCGATCCCCTGTAGGGTCTGCTTAACCTCGTTTTACCGATCTGTCAAACATAACCGCCTAATAAGAGAAGAAAGATGTCAGGTCTTGACATTTGGACATGACACAGCAATGACGTTACGATAGATTGTCGATAGGGAACGACCGTTACGAATAAACTATCCTCGAGCCGTATATGACGTCATGAGCAGAAGCAATGGACGATGAATCGGCGCCTTGAAAGATCACAAGCACCCGGGGGGATTTGAACCCCCGACCTGCGGATTCGTTGTCGAACTCACGATCAAGGAGAGCTGGGAAACCACCATGAAGGCCCTTGATTCACCTGTCAAGACCTGACATCGTTTCCGTAACTTTTAAAGTCCTGTGAAATACGGAGAGGGTGAGATTCGAACTCACGTTCGCCTTTCGACGAAAACCGCTTAGCAGGCGGTTGCCTTCAGCCTCTCGGCCACCTCTCCAAGTCGTAACAAACTGCTGCGTCATCCTTCTTCGGTTACCAGAAATAACGGGAGTTACGAAATAGCGAGGTACAATCTCATAACTCTCCTTGTCCCCGACCCATCCTTCGGCTATGTGCCCGTCTGCAGCAGGGAAGGAGAACTCCTTCTTACTTTTTCGCGGGCTTCAAGACAGTAACACCGTTCATGTAGGGACGCAAGGCTTCCGGAATAACCACGCTCTCGTCTTCCTGCTGGTAGTTCTCAAGCAGGGCGACGATCGTTCTCCCCACCGCGAGCCCGGAACCATTGAGCGTATGGACGTACGCGGGCTTCCCTCCCTTTGCCGGTCGGTACTTTATCCCTGCCCTCCGTGCCTGGAAGTCCTCGAAGTTGCTGCACGACGATATCTCCCGGTACTCATTCTGGCCCGGCAGCCAAACCTCGATGTCGTAGGTCTTTGCTGCGGAGAAACCAAGGTCCCCGGAACAGAGGCTTACGACTCTGTAGTGGAGCTCCAGCCTCTTCAACAGCTCCTCGGCATCGATCAGCAGAGACTCCAGCTCGTCGTACGACGACCCCGGCTCCACGAGCTTGACGATCTCCACCTTGTTGAACTGGTGTTGTCGTATCAGTCCCTTCGTGTCCTTCCCGTACGAGCCGGCCTCTTTCCTGAAGCACGGCGAGTATGCGGTGTAGTACCTCGGTAGGAACTGCTTCTCGAGTATCTCCTTCGCATGGATGTTCGTGATCGGCACCTCGGACGTCGGGATCAGGTAGAGTTCCTCGCCCTCTATCTTGAAGAGATCCTCCTTGAACTTCGGGAGCTGACCGGTGCCGGTCATGCTCACGTCGTTCACGACATACGGTACATAGAGCTCGGTATAGCCCTGTTCCCTGGTATGAATGTCGAGAAAAAAATTGATCAGCGCCCGCTCGAGTGCTGCGCCGGAACCGATAGAAACGGAAAAACCGGACGATGCGATCTTAGCGCCCCGGTCGAAATCGATGATCCCGAGGATCGCTGCCAGCTCGTCATGGGTGTACGGGGTGAAGGAGAACTCCTTTTTCGTGCCCCACGTCTTCACTACCGGGTTTTCGTCGCTGCTCCTGCCGTACACGACCGACGCATGGGGAACATTGGGAATGGTCAGGACGAAGTCGTTCAGCTCTTTCTCGAGTACATCCAGGGAGCTGTGGATGCCGTCTATTTCGGTACCTATCGACTTTACCTCCTGCAGGAGCACTGCCGTGTCCTCGGACTTCGCCCTCCTGACGCCGATGTCTTTCGAGATGAGGTTCCTCCGGTGCTTGAGCTCCTCCGCCTGCCTGAGCAGCTCGAGTCTCTTCGAGTCCTTCTCGTAGAAGGCCTTCAACGATACGTTCATGCCCCGTTTGGCAAGGGCGTCCTCGATGAGCTTCCTTTCCTCTCTCAGCAATCGTATGTCAAGCATGCTGTTGCTTTAGCACCGTTGCGCGTACCCGTCAATATCCGAAATCTGGGTGCTTGCCGGGTACCCACAGCTTCTTCGCTGAATCCTTTCCGGCCCTATCAGGGGCCGCTGCCGCTCAGTATCTGGCCCGCCCGCTCGGTTGGCGGCGCTTCAGTACGCCGTATTGTCCGAGAACACAAAGTCGACGTCGTGGTTCTTAATCCTTGACTCGCTGTACCGGCGCCCCAGGCCTTTCCGCGCTGCCTTCGTGAGATTTGCGCCGATGCCCCCCATCGACACGATGCTCCGGTAAAGGCTCAGCGCATCGTCCCGCTTCCCGAGGATGTCCTGCACCCTCGCCTTCCATAACATGCTCACGCCGGTCCGGTGCGGTATGTCCGGCAGGGCAAGCGCCTTGTCGAAGGCCACGATGGCATCGCTGTACCTGCGGACCTTGACGTACATCTGCCCTTTCAGCATGAAGTAGATGGGCTCCGCCTCGTCCTTTTCCGTGAGCTGCTCGAGTTCCGCGAGCGCCCCGGGTATGTCGTTGTGGTAGAAATATTTCTGGTACGCCTGCTCATAGTGCTCTTTGAACACTGTGAAGCTGTAGGTACCAGCGTACGGCGTGGGCCTCTTCACGTCGATCAGCCGGAGGTCTCCCTTCATCCAGCTCCCCAGATCGACACCGATGAAGTCTGAATTGTTGGAGGGTGCATCGCCGTGGGACATCCATACCTTCATCTCCTCCGGCTGCATCACGACTGCGCTGACGTTGTGCACCGCCGTTATGGTGCTGCCCAGGGCCCGCTCCCGGCGGGTGTAATATTCAAGGTGGTCGCCCAGCAGCAACACCATGTCGTCCACGGTGAACTTACCGTGCTTCTCCCGTAGTATCTCTTCGGCCCTCCTGTACCTCCCGATCGTCGAGGCAGTCGCCGAGACGCTATAGTCGTACTCCCTCCTCTTCAGGAGGTCGGTGTTGTAGTGGTTGGTATTGATGATGAACGTGGAAGAGCCCTTTCTCGGCTGGACGTGCCGTGACGACGTTTCTATCACGACCGCGTCCCTGCGCCGGGCATCCGTGACCACGATACCCCAGCCGGAAGAGGATCGGTACGAGCGTGCGATCCGTAGCGCATCGTCCGTGCTCTCCGCGTTCCCGATGATCTCGTTCGCTATGTTCATGATCGGGGTTGCATAGCTCGACACGTCCCTGCTTAGCATAATATGGAGTGCTACCGTAATGCCGGCCTCGTTGATCCCGGTGATACCGCCCCCCGGTACGCCGAGAAAGCCGAACGTTGCGTACTTCATCCCGTGGTCGGGCTTGTACAGGATAATCGCCGGGTTACGGTCCATGGAATGATCGTCGAAGAAATCGAGGTCACGACCATAGATAAAGCCCCGGTCTGCCGTTGCGTCCCCCCACACGGCCACGCTCGTGCAGCCCGGGTTCAGCGCAGCAATGGAGTTTGCCACGGTGTGCGAGAGCCCGCGGGCGAGCAGGATCTGCAGGACGTCCGGCATGGACATAAGCTTCTCCAGGAGCGCATGTGTTTCCCCGCTGCCGTCGGCGAAGCCCCTGATCTCGTCCAGCATGAAGCCCGTGTACCTTCTGGCCATGTTCGATGCGAGTATCCCCACGTACCGGTCGAACAGCTTGCCCGCCTGCCTGCGAAGGAACTTCGATCCGAGCATGTCCTCCAAACCGAGCTTCAGTGTTCTCAGGAACCTCGCAAAGAACAAAATCAGGCCCCGGACATAGAGCTCCTTCGCTATGATCCCGTGTTGGTGCCCCATATCGTACGCGCTCCCGCTGAGGGTTATGAGGTTGAGCCTGCCTACCCTCTTGATCCTTCCGTCCGGCAGTGAGAGAAACTCTATGGGGGTTATGACATCGCTCGGCGTCATTTTTCCACTTCTCCTTTAACGAGGTTCCACACATACACGATCGTGACCACACCGAAGATAAAGCTCGCGAGGTTTATGATGAGCTCGAACACCATGCCCACCTGGCTACTGTTGGAAGAAAAGATGAAGGCGTACTTGCCGTTCTCCAGATTGTACAGCGAGTCCATGCACCCGAGATACACGAACGTCCCTCCGGCAATGATGCCCCACAGCGCCCCCTTGATGTCCTTCTTCGAAAGATAGTACGCAGAGAGGAAGTACGCTATGGTCATCCATACGTCCGCTGCAACGAAGCTCTTTTCGAATATCATATAGCTCGGCTCCCGGGGAAACGACTGCACGCTGTCCGGCACGAAGAAGAACAGTACCCAGTAAACGAGTGTGAGCACACCCACCACGACCTCGAGCCATAGAAAGGTCTTTGAAACATCCTTCTTTACCATACATCCTCCTTTATGGTTTCTAACGCTTGTCTCGTACCTGCTTCCACATCTTTCGTGCACGAAAGGAGCTTCTCACCAGAGGGCCGGACTGGACCGCGATGAAGCCGAGGGCATACCCGTACTCTTCGAGCATCGCGAAGACCTCAGGGTGCACGTACGCCCTGACTTCTACGTTCTCTGGAGACGGCTTGAGGTACTGGCCTATCGTCAGTATATCGCAGCCGGTCGATCGTATATCCTGCATGAGTCCCCTTACCTCTGTCATGTCCTCCCCGATCCCGAGCATAAACCCGGACTTCGTGGGTAAATCCCGGCGCAGCCGCTTTATCGTCGAAAGCACGGAGAGACTCACCGCGTAGTCCGACATCGGTCGTATTGCCGGGTACAGGGCCGCAGTCGTCTCCATGTTGTGGGCCACGACGTCCGGATATGCATCGAGCACGGCGGCTATCAACGTCTCGTCCCCATTGAAGTCCGGGACGAGCGCCTCGACCTGGATGCCCCTTTCCCTGAGCGACCGAATCACCGTGGCGAACTGCCCGGCACCGCCGTCCGGAAGGTCGTCCCTGGTAACCGAGGTCAGCACGACATAGTCAGCGCCGAGCCATGCAGCGGCCTCGAGAACCGTCCGGCACTCGTCTTCATCGACGCTCCCGGGCGTACCCTTCTGGACCCCGCAGAAGCCGCATCGCCTCGTGCACCGCTCCCCGAGTATCATGAAGGTCAGCTCCCTGTCCGCATAGCACGTCCACCTGTTCGGGCATAGCGCGCCCTCGCAGACCGTGTTCACCCGGTTCCGCCCGATGTAATCCGCCACCGGGCCCACCCGACCCTCGTTGTAACTCACCCTGATCCAGTCCGGCACCATGGGACCCTATCCGTTGCCTTCTCTGAGGATAAACCTGTCCGGCAGGTAGCCGAGCCTCCGCGAGAACCTGGAGACGAACCTGCGCTTGACGTCATCCACCGCAATGAGCTTCTTTGTGGCAAGCGTCAGGCTCGTGACTTTCTCGTTTTCGATACCGCACGTCTTGATCGCCCGGAACGGTCCGAGGTCGTTCGACACGTTTATCGCGACGCCGTGGAGCGAGACGCCGCGCTCTATCTTCATACCGACGAAGCCCAGCTTTTGCCCGGCGACCCATACCCCCGGCTCGCTGCCCGTCTCCGGCCTGAGACTATAGTCCGCAATGACGTCCATGATCGCGCCCGTTACAGCACCCACCATGTCCAACGTCCCCTTCTGGACCTTCATGACCGGGTACGCGACGAGCTGACCGGCGTTGTGCACGACGGATTCACCGCCACGATCCGTGCGGATGACCGGGATGCCGTGCCGGTCGATGTACCCCCGGTCCACGAGACCAGCCTCGTCGCCGTCCACGCCGATCGTGATGACGGTACCGTGCTCCACGAGCAGGAGCGTGTCATCCTCACCGCGCTCGACCTCGTCCCGTGTCGTACGCATGAACTCCATCGCGGAAGGATAGTCCATGGTATTGAGATCTATAACGCGAAGTTTATTCATAGAGAATAAACGGTATTCCCCATCATCATTCGTCCTGTGAAGAAAACCTTCATTTTTGAACTCCGTTTTTTGTACTGATTGTATGCTGTGACAGGCCGTCCACAGCCCACGCCGACTCTGCGATCCCTTCTGCGAGGCTCGGGTGCGCGAAGACGGTCCTCCTCAGCTCATCGAGCGTGACCTCACCGGCGATGCCCAGCGCAAACACCGAGATGAGCTCGTAGGCCGATTCTCCGGCAATAGAGGCCCCGAGCACCCGTCCGTACCTCGTATCGGACAACACCTTTATGAAGCCGGACGGATCCCCGTGCACGAGCGACATCGGGTTGTTTGCAAGGTCGAACACCCCTGTCTTGACGTCCATGCCGGCCTTCCGCGCGGAGACCTCGTCCATACCCACCTGCGCAACCGGCGGTATCGAATACACGACCGAAGGCACGAGGCCCGGCTCGAAGAGCTTCTCCTGTCCGAGCATGTTCTCCACGGCGATCATGCCCTGGTGAAACGCAGCATGGGCAAGCAGCTTTATCCCGTTGACGTCCCCGGCAGCGTAGACGTTGTCCACGCTGGTCCTCATCGCCCTGTTGACATCGACCCAGCCCCTCGGTGCCGATACGCCGATCGTGTCTAGCCCGAGTCCGGCTGTGTTGGGCTTCTTCCCGGTAACGGCAAAGACCTTGTCAACATCGAGGGGACCGATCCCTGATTGCGCGCTTCCGGAAGCGGGCACGATCTCGAGCCGGATCCCCTTCCCGGACTTGGACGCCTTCGTCGCCTTATGGGACAGGATGACCTCTATGCCGAGCCTCTCCATCAGATCTCTCTCATACGCACCGATCGCCGGATCCATGAAGGGAAGCAGCCTGTCCATGAACTCGATAAGAACGACCCTCTTCGTCCCGAACGACTTCAGGATGGTCGCATACTCGATACCGATGGCGCCACCGCCTACGATGGCCACCCGCTCCGGCACTTCCGACATCATGAAGAGCCCATCGCTCGACAGGACCGTGTCATGCCCGGCACCCTGGATGTCCGGCATGGAAGGAACAGAGCCGGTCGCGATAAGGACCGACTTCGTCCTGACTCCTTCGTCCACGCTCGCGCTAAGACCGGAAGAAGGCAGGGTGATGCCAACGGTATATCGGTCGATGATCTGCGCCCTGCCTTTTATCATCGCGACCCCATGAGCATCGAGTAGCGCATGGATCCCGGCCCTGACGTATCCGACCACGTCATGCATCCTTCCCATCGCCTGCTTGATGTCCAGGCTGCACTTCACGCCGAGACCCATGTCTGCCCATTTCCCGGATAACAGCAGCGGTCCCGACACCTCGAGGAGCGCCTTGGTCGGAATGCACCCGCGGTTCGTGCACACGCCCCCGAGCTCGTCCATCTCTATGACGGCTGTCTTCGCCCCGAGCTGTGCTGCCCGTATGCCCGCCAGATAGCCGGCCGGACCGCCGCCGATGATGCAGACGTCGTAGTCCATACCTATGCCCCGAGCACCATGTACGGGTTCTCTATGTACTGCTTGATCGTCGAGAGACACTGAGCAGCCGGCGCCCCGTCGATGACCCTGTGGTCGAAAGTTAGGCTGAGGACCATCGTGGATACGACTGCGATCGCTTCGCCCACGACCCACGGTTTCCTGACAATTCTTCCCACCCCGAGCGTTGCAGACTGCGGAGGGTTGATGATAGGCGTAAACATATCGATGCCGTAGGCGCCGAGGTTCGTCACGGTGAATGTCCCCCGGGAGAGCTCATCGAGGGTAAGTCTGCCGGTCTTTGCCCGCTCTATCAGGTCCCGGGACTCTCTCGAGATCTGGACGATCCCCTTTTTGTCGGCGTCCGCGACGGCCGGGACGAGCAGGCCCCCCTCGACTGCAACGCCGATGCCAATGTTGATCGCACGGTAGACCCTGATGCCGCCTTCCTCGAGCGAGGCATTCGCAAGGGGGTGTTTCCTGAGTGCAGCGGCAACCAGCTTGACCATGAGGTCGTTGATCGTGATCCTATCGGACGGGTACGAGACAGACAGGGCGGTCCTGAGCTTGAGCAGCTCCTCGGCCACGACCTCCATACCGAGAGTTACCGGTGCTGACGTGTGCGCACTGTAGCTCATCCGCTCTGCAACGGCCCGCCGCATATCGGTGAGCGGCCATACCGCGGAGGCCGCGCCGCTGGCTGCCCCCTCACTTGCATCGATGACGTCCTGCGCGTGTATTTTCCTGTCGCCGGCCGACTGCGCCACCTGCTCTATGGATACGCCTCGCTCCTGTGCGAGCTTGCGCGCATAGGGCGTTGCCGGTATATCGGTAGGGGCAGTTTGAAAACCTGTCCCTGCGGCCGTACCCGCGGTTTTATACTGGAGGACGTCCGATTCCGTGATCCTGCCCCCCGGCCCGGTACCCCTTACCGCGGCGAGGTCTACGCCCTTTTCCTTTGCAAGCCTCTTCGCAGCCGGACTTGCCTTTATCTCCCCGGATGTTCCTGCTTGTGCCGGACCCTCCACAGAGGCAGCCGACTGAGCTTCACGGCGTGCAGGGCCTGCACTGCCGGCGCTCTCGATGCCCTTGGTGTCCATCTCGTACACCGGCGGCTTCATGTCCGGTAAGGACTCGTCCCGGTCACCCATCAGACCGATGATGCCGGAGACCGGCACGATAGCCCCCGGCACTGCATAGATGGCCCGCAGGTAGCCGGATGCCTTTGCCTCGACATCTATGGTGACCTTTTCCGTGGAGATCTGGAAGAGCGGCTCGCCTTCCTTCACCTGCTCGCCCACGCTCCTGTACCATGTTATCACCCTGCCCTTCTTCATGACGAGTCCGAGCTTGGGCATAAGAATAGTGGTGATCATGCGGTCATCCGAGCATCTGCTTTACTGCGCTCGCGATGGTATCCTCGGTCGGATACATGACCTCTTCGAGCACCGGGGAGAATGGTATGGGGGTGTCCTTGCCCCCGAGCCGCATGATGGGCGTGTCCAGATAGTCGAGGGCCTCCTCCGCGACCCGCGCGGCGATCTCCGCGCCGATTCCTCCGGTGCGTGCGCCCTCTTCCACGGTCATGAGCCTCTTGGTCTTTCTGACGGAGCTTATGATGGTCGCCATATCGAGCGGGTTGAGCGTCATGGGGTCGATGACCTCCACCTCGATGCCATCGCCGGCGAGCATATCCGCTGCCATGAGCGCCTTCTTTACCATGGCGAGCACGGCCACGATCGTCACGTCTTTGCCCTGCCGCTTCACATCCGCCCTGCCGAACGGCAGCGTATAGTCTTTGTCCGGCACCTCGCCGCCCTCGTAGTAGAGCATCTTGTGCTCGAAGAACAGCACCGGGTCATCGCTGCGGATGGCGGTCTTCAGCAGGCCCTTCATGTCGTAGGGCGTGGAAGGAACCGCTATCTTGATGCCCGGGATGTGCATGAATAGGGCCTCCGGGCTCTGGGAGTGCTGCGCTGCCGCGGAGAGCCCGGCGCCGGACGGCGTCCTGATTACCATCGGGACCTTCGCCTGACCAGCCGTCATGAACCGTGCCTTCGCCATCGTATTGACGATCGGGTCCATCGCATCCATGAGGAAGTCGGCAAACATGATCTCCGCGACCGGCCTGGTGCCGGTCAGCGCCGCACCGATAGCAGCGCCCACGATGGCGTTCTCGCTGATCGGGGTATTCCGCACACGTTCCGGACCGAATTTCTCCCTGAGCCCCTCGGTCACGCCGAAGGTAGCCTGCTCAAGGTCTTCGCCGAGCAGGAACACGGTCGGGTCCCTCTGCATCTCTTCTATCAGCGCCGACCGTATCGCGTCCTTGCCTGTTATCAATTTCATCTCTGTCATACGTGCCTCCTCTTCTGCTGGTGCCGGGCCGGTCTTACGCGTACACGTTCTCCATCAAGGTACCGGGATCCGGCCTGTCGCTCTGGTTCGCGAACGCAACGGCGTCCTTAATCTCCTTGAGTATCCGCGCCTCTATCGGGTCGAGCTCGCTACCGGCGACCTTGAATTCTTTCAGGAGCTTCGCCTTAAAGAGCTTGATCGGGTCCCGCTTTTCCATCCACTCATCGACCTCTTCCTTTGTCCGGTAGGTCTCCGGGTCGCCGATGTGGTGGCCATGGAACCTGTAGGTCTTGGCCTCGATAAGCGTCGGCCCTCTGTCTTCTCTCGCGGCCTTCACGGCCTTCGAGACCTCATCGTAAACCGAGAGGACGTCCTGGCCATCTACGCAGGCCCCCGGTATACCGTAGGCCTGCGCCCTGACCGCTATGTCCTTTATTTTCATGTGCTCCGACTGCGGGGTGGCCTCGCCATACAGGTTGTTCTCGCAGATGAATACGATGGGCAGCGCCCACACAGCGGCAAGATTCAGGGCCTCGTGGAACTTGCCCTGGTTCGCAGCGCCGTCCCCGAAAAAGCTCAGCGTGACCCTCTTGTTCTTCAGTATCTTCGACGACAGGGCAGCTCCGTTCGCAACGACGATGCCTGCGCCAACGATCCCGTTGGCCCCGAGACTGCCCACACGCATGTCCGTTATGTGGAGACACCCGCCCCGGCCCTTGCAGTAGCCGGTCTCGCGGGCGAAGAGCTCCGCCATCATGCGGTCGGTCCTGCCACCCTTCGCGATGAGGTTGGCGTGGCCCCGGTGTGTTGATCCTATATAATCGTCCTTTTGGAGAGCCGCACATGCGCCGGCAGAGACCGCTTCCTGTCCGGACGCAAGGTGTATGAACCCCGGTATGTTGCCGTCCATAAACTGCACCATGACCTCTTCCTCGAACGTCCGTATCCTGAACATCGTCTCGTAAAGACCGAGAAGAAATGCCTTGTCCATCGTTACCTCCTTCTTCATAGGGGCATGCCCTTGCCCTTCACATAGTCCTTATACATCTGGATGCCCTTGGGCATCAGCGACGTCAGCTTCATGATACTCGCGATATTGCCCTCAGTCTTTATCTTCCGCATCGAGAACGCCCAGACGACATTCAGCTTCCCGATCCACAGGTCATGGAACACGCCGATATTGAGCTTGAGCGCAGCGCCGGGCTTATCCGGGTAACCCCTGGTTATCACGACATCCGTGCCGGAGGTACAGTCAAGGGTATAGCCGAGACCAAGGTCCGGTATCTGTACGCCCACGAGCATGCCGAGGCCCTTCCAGCCCTCGAAGAGTTCCGGGTCCGTCTTTGTCTTCAAAAAGAACTCATAGAGAAATTCGTCTGCCTTCTGCTTGTCATCCACGTAGGGAAACGCCATACATCCTCCTTTTGGATTCTTGGTCTTGTGCTTATGTCTTTAATCCGGCGCCCCCGGTCAGGACAGCCGTCCCCTGCCTGCCGGATATCCTCACGCCGGCCCTGACCGGCTGATAACCGATGTCCATAGAGATGTTGCTTGCAACGGCCTTTATCTTGCGGACGAGCGCCTGTATCCTCTCGTCCCTGCCGGCAAGCTCCATGGAAGAAATGCCTATCGACGCGATGATCCGTCCGTCCCTCTGAAGAATGGGCGCGGATATGCACAGCAGCCCCCGAAGGCTCTCTTCCCTGTCCATCGCGTAGCCGGCGTCTCGCACCTGCTTGATCTCTTCCCGGAATACCCCGGGCTGGGTAATGGTATGCTCCGTCAGTTTCTCGAGGGGCCTCCGCAGAAAGGCCTTGAGCTGCTCCTCGGAGGTGCCGGACAGCAATACCTTGCCGAGGGCCGTCGAGTGGGCAGGAACGCTCATCCCGGTCTGGAGTATGGTCATGTAGGAGTTCGGGGGCTGAAGATCGAGAATGATGTAGACATTCCACCCCCTCCGAATGGCGACGTGAACCGCCTCACCCTCCTCTTTCAACAGCCTCTCGGCCCACAGCCTTGCTACGGTAAGCATCTCCATGCCGTTCAGATACCTGAACCCGAGCTCAAAGGCCCTTATGCCGAGCCTGAAGCTGCTGTCGCTGTCTTTCTCGACGAGCTCGTATTTGCTGAAGGTCTTGAGCAGGCCGGATACCGTGCTCTTCGGATACCCGAGCTGACGGCTGATCTCGGTTACCTTGAGGACAGAGTAGGTATTAAAAAGGCTCAGCACATCGAGTGCCTTTTCGAGGGACCGATATGCACTTGGGGCAGCCCCCAACTCTGTGCTGCCTGCCCTCTGTTCAATAGTATAACCTTTCATGCTGTACAATTGAACATTGCTCCATCGAGATGTCAAGTAAAATAAGAGCAACCACAAAGATAGCCGGACGTGCAAAGTGCAGCCCAGACTCTGGGTCTTTCCTTATTCTCCAAATATTATCTTCTGGCGTTCACTGTCGTCATGGCACGTGTAGGAGCGGGCGGGCACCGACTGAAGGGTTATGCCTTTTAAGCCCTCACAGATACACGAACCTCAGCACGATGAAGAACGCGATAAGGTATACCAGCCAGTGCACGGTCCTGCCCTTGCCGCTGAGCAGCTTGATGATCGGATACGAGATGAACCCGATCGCAAGTCCGTTCGATATACTATAGGTAAGGGGCATGAGAGTGATGGTAAGGAATGCCGGGATAGCCTCCGAAGGTTCTGTCCATGGGACGTCCGTAACGACCTCCATCATCAGGCTGCCGACGACGATCAGGGCCGGCGCCGTGACCGGATAGAGGAGCACGCCCCGGACCGCGTACCCCTGCCCCAGCCCGGCAGCAATTGGCGTGAAGAAGAGCGCGAGAAGGAAAAGCAGCGCCGTGAACACGCTGGTCAGGCCGGTCCTACCTCCCACCGCCGTACCGGCAGCGCTCTCTATGTACGCCGTGACCGGCGATGTGCCCAGCAGCGCCCCAGCGCTCGAGCCTATCGCGTCCACGAACAGTGCCTTCTTCAGTCCGGGGAGCTCTCCGCCCTGCATGAGTCCCGCCTGCTTTGCGACGCCGACCAGGGTCCCTATCGCGTCGAATAGGGAAAAGAACAGGATCGTGAAGATCGGTCCGATGTACCGTAAACGGAAAGCGCCCGTGACGTCCATCCTGCCTATCGTCGCGGCGATACGCGGGAGGGTCAGGAACCCATGGGAGAAATCGAAGTGCACGATACCGACGAAGTATCCGACGATACCGGACACCGCAATCCCGATCAGGATGGAGCCTTTTACGCGCATGGACCTCAAAGCCGCAATGGTGACGACCCCGGCAATGGCAATAAGCGTGGGCACGGACCTGACGTCGCCTATCGCGAGCAGGGTCGCCGGGCTCGGGACAACGATGCCGGCGTCCCGAAGGCCTATGAATGCGATGAACAGGCCGATCCCCGCTACGGTGGCATATTTTATCGTGTCCGGTATCGCGTTGAACACGAGCTCCCTGACCCCCCAGAAGGTCAGCAGCACGAAAATGACGCTCGACAGGAACACGATGCCGAGCGCTATTTGCCAGCTTACACCCATCGCACCGCAGATGGTGAAGGAGAACAGCGCATTCATGCCCATGCCGGGCGCGAGCGCAATGGGGTAGTTCGCCAGCAGCGCCATGAGCAGGGTCGCTCCTGCTGAGCTCAGGGCAGTCGCAGCCATCACGGACTGGAAATCCATGCCGGCGCCGTGCGGAGCCGGCACGGAAAGTATGGCAGGGTTTACGAGCAGGATGTACGCCATGGTCATAAAGGTGGTAACGCCGGCTATCAGCTCTGTCCTGACGTCCGTGCCGTGCTCTTTTAATTTGAACAGTCTCTCGATCATGTCCCTGTCCCGGCAACTATGCCTCAGGGAATCGTTGCGGTCCCGGAGTACGCGAGCGACTGCAGGAAACCGGCGTAGTCTGCCTGCGCCGTGGTGTCCGTGAATATGACGTAGTGATCGTACGAGGGGAATTGCAGGAGGCCTGCCGTGACCCGCGTGCCGGTCGATGCGACGACGTCACCGCTCACCGGCGGGGTAAAGGTCCCGAGCCCGATGATCGAATATCCGTCGACAGGGTGCGCGACCGGCGACAGGAGTGGTATGCCGCTTGCAAGCGCGAGCGCCTCGGTGGTCACCGGCGGGGTGTCCTGATCGAGCATGCCCTCGGTCAGGATGACGTCCTTGGGCGTCCCGTTGCCTCCCTGCGGGTTGATAAGATAAGGTCCGTAGTTGACCGGGTCGGTCACCTCTACGAGGAGCTGGACGAGCCCCACGAGCGGGTGGAAGGTCGTGATGGGCTCGGTGAACGGTATGCCGAACAGCAGCTCTATGGTCTGCTGGATATCGATGGGATACTTCCTGTACAGGATGGTCAGCGACAGGTCCCCGCCATCGCCGGACAGCACCACACCCTGGACGTCCGGCTCGAGTGCGGCGTACAGCGTGCCGGTCAGGCCGCCCTGCGAATGGCCCACGAACATGATATTATGCGTATCGAAGGTGATAAGCTGACCTGTCGGGGACGTACCATGCGTTATGTAAAGTCCGCCCTGCCTGATGAGTCTGGTAAGAACGAACGAATCTATTGCAGACTGTCTAAAGTTGGTCCTGCCCTCGTCCGGATTGAAGAAGTTGAACGAATCCAAATCGAGGTCGCTCGCAGACAGTGGTGGATTGACCCTGTTGCCATGGAGAGGCTGGTCGATACCGATGCCCGCGATCCCAACGCTCGCGAGTACATTCCCGACGCCGCCGTATTCCTCTATCAGGCTCATGTGGCTGCCGCCGGTACCATGTGCATACAGGGCGACAGGCCAGCCCTGGGGCGGCATGGTACCCTTGGGGACGGTCAGGCTGAAATCCAGGGCCTCCCACCGCTGGATTATCGGATATCCGTTTGTATCGAACGAGAAGTTGCCCCCGGTTGTTGCGTAGGGTGGCGTGCCGTACTGGAAATTGGGAGACGTGTACGTGCCTCCGAACACGTAAAAGCTGCTGGTATTGTACCATGCATAGTCGGAGCCGTAGCCATACCAGCCCATGGTCGAGATACCAAGACCCGCCAGCGTCGAAACAAAGCTTTTTATCGTGCGCAGGTCCTTCGTGGGGTCCTGTGTCTTAAACACGGTCGCTGCCCCTATCGCAGCAAGGGACATGCCTTGTTGCTTCAGGTAATCGGAGAGTTGCCTGTACACCGCTGTGAGCCGGGGGAGCGCCGGGTTGCTGCCCGGGCTGCCGGACAGTGCCGCTCGCATGAGTGCGGGCATGGCGATGGGATGGCCATCGATGTCCTTTATGCCGGTAGTAAGCACAAGCGCGTACTCCGTTGCCCCGGACAGAGGAAATCCATACAGCGGCTCGACTGCGAGCGTGTCGGCCGGCATATAGTCCGTGCCGGTCAGCTCGTAGTACCATATGACCGGAACGCGCGAGCCGTAGTCGGCAGACGCCGGGTCGATGTCCACGAGATACAGAGATGCACCCGGCGTAACGCTGTCCGATGCAGTCTGCGGCAACGTGGACAGGGCAAGGGATGCACCGGTAAAGCGCAGATACGCCGGGGCGTTGTTCCCGAAGCCGATGACCTCGGTCCTCGCGGTCTCGAGGTATTGTTGCAGGAGTGAGTTGTTGAAGGGGTTCGGGAACCCCGTGAGCAGAGGGTGCCCCTGTAAGTCCGTCTCGTAGTCATTGGGGAACGGCATAGCATAGAAACCGGCGCCCTGCGGGTCGAAGTATACGGTCGTGGCACGGTAAGACGGCCCCGGTCGCGGCGAAGAGCAGCCCGCGAGAAACACCACCGGAAACATAAGAAATACGAGCGTTCTGATCGTAAGAAACCTTCCTGTAAACCGTCTCCCTGACGATTTATCCCTTCCCTCTGAAAGCGACATCTCGGCCCTCAATAATGCCTCTTGTAAGACACGGGCAAGCCTTGTCTTCATACTATGACACTTTAGTTTAGCCCGGCAAAAATAGCAACCGTTAAAGACTGGCGAAAACGATGGTGCATGCGGTTCTCAGAACCAGTGGGGATCCTTATTAAAAAAGGTGCACGCAAAAGAAAGCAGGACAGATAAAAGCTTCATGGTGAAAATCGTTAGCTTTAATCAATCCTATTATACAAATGGCTCTGTTCCTTTATCCATGCGGGTTTGTAGCCAACAAGCCCTATAAATCAGAGCCTTATGTTAAATGCCGAAGGCGGGACTCGAACCCGCACGGTGTTATCCGCCACCCCCTCAAGATGGTGTGTCTACCAATTCCACCACTTCGGCGCAGTGCTCTTATTTCCGTCCAGCCGGAGGACTCACCGGCAGTCCCGGCTTCTGGGCCGGCATGGTCGAGGTCTGGCCGGGAAGGGCCTGGTTGAACAGGACGCTCCTGCGGCTTTCGCCGCTGAGGACGGCAAGTATAATCGAGGTCACTATAAAGAGGATGCCTGCCACGATGGTGGCCTTTTCGAGGAAGTTGCTCGGTCCGGTCGAGCCGAAGAAGCTCTCACTCGAACCGCCGAACGCTGCCCCCATACCGGAGCCCTTCCCGACTTGCATCAGCACGACCATCACGATCATGACCGCAAGGCTGACGTGCACTAAGAGAATCAGTGTATACATGTAGCCGTTATCACTCCTTTTGCGATATAAGGGTAATTATACGTATAAATTTGTCGAGGTCAAGGCTTACGCCGCCTATCAGGGCACCGTTGATGTTGTCCATGTCCACGAGCCCTCCGATATTGTCCGTGTTGACGCTGCCACCGTAGAGTATCCTGACCCGTGATCCTATATCGACACCGAAGCATTTTTCGAGCGTCCGGCGTATGATCTCGTGCATATCTTCGGCCTGCCGCGGCGTCGCAACGTTACCCGTGCCTATCGCCCACACCGGCTCATAGGCGATGACGAGCTCATCCGGCCCCTTGATCGAGACGTCGAACAGTGCCGACGAGAGCTGGAACTTTACCACGCTCTGCATGGTGCCGGCCCTGCGGTCGTCGCTTCTCTCACCGACACACACGATGGGCCTGATACCGTTTCTCAGAAGGGCGCATGTCTTGAGGTTTACCATCCGGTCGGTCTCCTGAAAATAGAGGCGTCTCTCCGAGTGTCCCACGATGCAGTACCGGACGCCGAGCTCTCTGAGCATCGAAGCGGAGACCTCGCCGGTGAACGCGCCCCTGTCTTCCCAGAATACATCCTGCGCCGCAAGGGATACGTCCTTCGGGCCAGGCCCCAAGGCAGCCGGCAGGGACGTGAACGGTGGTGCAATGACGACATCGATGTCCCGCGCTGCGCCGGCGGGGAGAGCCCCGGAGAGAGCCTTCATGAAAGTGGCCGACTCCGCGGCACCCTTGTTGAGCTTCCAGTTCCCGGCAACGAAATACCGCGGTTTCACGCCGGCTCCCTGCCCAGACAGCCATCGAGAGCCTTGAGTGCGGGCAGCTCCTTTCCCTCGAGCATCTCGAGGAACGCGCCACCCCCCGTCGAAATGTACGATATGTTTGCACTCTCTCCTGCGTCATGGACCGCGACGTCTGTGTCACCGCCACCCACGATCGTGAGCGCGTAGGAGTTCGCCACGTGCGTTACCATGGACATCGTGCCCCGGGAAAAGCTGTCCATCTCGAAAACACCCATCGGCCCGTTCCAGATGATGGTCTTTGCGCCCTGGATGGCCTGCGAGAACAAGAGGTTCGTCGCCGGGCCGATGTCCATACCCATCCATTCGTGTGGTATCTCCTGGATGGGGACTATCTTCGAGTCAGCCTTCGGGTCATACCTGTCCGCGACGACGCAGTCGACCGGCAGGTATAGCTTCACGCCCTTCTCTCTGGCCTTCTGCAGGGTATCGAGCGCTGTCCGGAGCATATCGTTCTCCACGATGGACATGCCCACCTCGTAGCCCAGGGCCTTCAGAAAGGTGAAGGCCATGCCCCCACCGATAATAAGCTTGTCGACCTTATCGAGAAGGTTCGACATGGCCCCGAGCTTGCTGGAGATCTTGGCGCCGCCGATGATGGCGACGAAAGGCCTCAGAGGGTTCTCCGTGGCCTTGGTAAAGTAGTTGAGCTCCTTCTTCATCAAGAATCCGGCGGCACATTTCGGCGCAAACCGGGTTATCGCCGAGACGCTCGCGTGGTTGCGGTGTGCGACTGCGAATGCATCGTTGACATAGACATCGATGTCCTTCACGAGCTCCTTCGCAAACGCGTCGTCGTTCTTCTCCTCTCCGCCGTTGAACCTCAGGTTCTCGAGCAGCAGTACCTCTTCCTTCGCGAGGTGCTTCTTGTACTCGTCCACGGACGGGCCGATGCACTCACCCACGAACAGCACCTCTTTGTCCAGCAGCCTGGAAAGGCGCTTCGCGACAATCTGGAGCGAGTATTTGGGGTCCTTGCCCTTGGGCCGGGACATGTGGGACGCGAGTATGATCGATGCCCCCTCGTCGAGGGCGTAGTTGATGGTGGGCAGGACGCTCCGTATCCTCGTGTCATCCGATATTGCGCCGTCGTCCGTCAGCGGCACGTTGAAGTCAACACGTACAAATATCCGCTTGTTCTTGATGTCCATGTTATCTATGTACTTGATGTCTTTGTAGTTTATCGCCATGAGCTGACTCCTCTGCCGACCAGCTCTATAAGGTCCACCATCCTCGTGGAGAACCCCCATTCGTTGTCATACCACGAGAAGACCTTGACCAATGTCCCGTTTACCACTCTGGTCAGCAGGGAGTCGACCACGGTGGAGAACGTGGTGCCCCGGTGGTCTATGGACACGAGGGGCTCGGTCGAGTACCCCAGTATGCCCTTCATCGCACCCTCGGACGCCGTCTTGAACAGGGCATTCACCTCTTCCGCCGCCGTCGCTTTCCGCACGATAGCGGAGAGGTCGATGATCGAGACGTCGAAGGTCGGGACACGTATCGACATACCGTCGAGCTTGCCCTTTACCTCCGGGATCACGAGGTGCAGCGCCTTCGCCGCGCCGGTCGTCGTTGGTATCATGGATACTGCAGCGGCACGTGCCCTCCGCAGGTCCTTGTGCGGCAAGTCGAGTATCTTCTGGTCGTTCGTGTATGAGTGGATCGTGGTCATGTACGCGCTCTCGAGGCCGAGGCTGTCGTTCAGCACCTTGACAATCGGGGCGAGGCCGTTTGTCGTACACGAGGCATTCGAGATGATATGGTGCTTCCCCGGATCGTAGACACCATGATTGACCCCGAGGACGATGGTGACGTCCGGGTCCTTTGCCGGCGCCGAGATGATGACCTTCCGCGCACCACCCTTGAAGTGGAGCCCGGCCTTCTCCCTGTCCGTGAACAGCCCGGAGCTCTCCACGACGATGTCCGCGCCCATGTCCTTCCACGGGATGTCGGCGGGGTTCCTGAATGCCGTTACCAACGAGGCGTGTCCGTCGACGGCGATGCCTTTGTCCGAGGACTCGACCGGCGCGCTCAGGGTGCCATGCACGGAGTCGTGCTTCAGAAGGTGCGCCAGCGTCTTCGGGTCCGTAATGTCGTTGATTGCACAAACCTCGATGTCCTTTCTCGTGAGCGAAATCCTGTGGACGAGTCTCCCGATCCTCCCATAGCCATTTATTCCAATCTTCATAAGTCTCTATGCCTCCTTCAGCCCTTCGTCACGACCACGGGCTTCCTTGTATTCCGTATCACATACTCTGCAGTGCTACCCAGCACCATCTCGACGATCCTCGAGTGCCCGTGGGCCCCCATGATCAGAAGGTCGAATGCACCATCGTCCATCATCGACTTGAGCACACCCTCCGCGTTGCCCGAGCTGGTACCGGTTATGTCGAACCCGATACCGTACGGTTCTATATAGGACGTCACGCTGTTGCGGATGGTCTTCAGTATCGTCTCGTCCTTGTTGACGGTCACCACGGTAAGTCGCATGTCCAGTGCCTTGCAGAAGTCGACCGCGAAGGCCATCGCCTTCTTTGCGCCGTTGCTGTCGTCGTAGGCGAGGAGGACGTGGCCGATCTCCTTGAACTGCGCGGGACATATCAGGAGGGGCTTGGAAGACCTCCGCGACAGGCCCTCCGTGGTCGAACCCAGGATCTTCCTGTCGAACTGCCCGTTGATGCCCTTCTGACCTATGATCACCAGGTCCACGAGCTTCTCTCTTTCGGTTATCTCCCTGGAGACGATGCCGGAGTCGAGGTAGGTTGTACACTCAACGTCCGCATCCTTGCATGCTTTCTCAGCGTCCGCGAGTATCTGCTCACCCCTCTTCCGCAGGATGTCACTGACCTTCCCGGAGAAGTCCATGAACGGCTCGAAGCCCATCGCGCCCGAAAGGTCATGGAGGAACGGGTTCTCCAGAAATATCACATCAATGACGTGCTGGACGTGGACTGCCGCCTTCAGCTTTTTTGCGAGGTACATGCCGTACGATAATGCCGTATCGCTGTTAGAAGAGCCGTCAACAGCAATAAGGATGTGTTTTATCATTTGCCACCTCTCATGGTATTATTTATGTGCCGGAAGAATCTCTCTGTCACTCCGGCAACGCTTTCCCTGTCTCTGTCTATGGATACTACATGGAATGAGTCATTCACCGATCTGATCTCTTTTACAGGAGAGGCAACTTTCCTGTCAATTATTTCTACCGCGTCCCGTGCTATGGTGTGATCGTTTTTGGAATACACGATGAGGAGCGGCGCAGTGAGCCCTCCCAGCAATCCCATGACCAGTCTCCGCAATCTCTCAAACTCGGCCAGTGCATGGATCGGTATCCTGTCGTAGGCTGTGTAGCTCATTTTGACCGCGGCGTCCGCGATGTCCGGACCATTGACCTTGGTATAGAAAAGATCCGGCAGTCTCATGGCCCTCGACCAGAGGTAGATGAGCGATATGGAGAGCCTGTTCAGCCTGCCGTACAGCTTGATGGCAGGAGACAGCAGTGCGATACCCTTTACCCGGTCAGCGTGTTTTACGGCGCTATGGATCGCGAGCAGCGCACCCATGGACTGACCCACGATGCCCAGGCTGCCCTTCGTCGAACGGATCTCTTCCTCCACCGCTTCAATCCAGTCCGACATCGTAACCCGGAGCAGCGATTCCGGGCCGAGCCCGTCGCCGGGGATGCCGTGCCCGGGCAGGTCTCTGTTGGAGATCATGCGCGCCTGACCTGCCACCCTGCCGGCGATATATTCCATGTCCGTGGCATTGCCGGACAGCCCATGTATGAGTATGATACTATCGAGCATGAGGCACCCCCTTTTTGTCGCCGGCAGCAGGGCGGAACCCCTTCCCTATGAGATACAGCTCTGACGAAGAGCTTCGTGACGCTTTTGGCTTTGTCGTGAAGACCTTTTCAAAGGTCCCCTCTGCGTCTGCACGTATGGATTTCAGAGTATCGCTATAGAACAGCTTGATCAGAAAGTTACCGCCCTCCCGCAGTAGCTCAGGTAAGTACGACAGGATGGACCGCACCATGGCCAGGTTCCTCGAGGTGTCCGACAGGGCATTACCGGAGATATTTACAGAAAGGTCTGAGACGACGACGTCGAACTTTCCACGGATTGCAGCGAGTGCCCTCTGTCTGATTCGGGCGTCATTGACGTCGCCCTTGAGCGTCACCGCGGAGTGCGCCTGCCCCGGCAGCGGGGCTATGTCGAGAATATCCACCCCCACAGCGGTTCCACCCTGACGGACCACGTCTTTGATCACCTGCATCCATCCGCCCGGAGCAGCGCCGATATCGAGCACGGTATCATGGGGATGGATGATCTGGTAAGATTCGTTGAGCTCGATCAGCTTGAAGGCTGCCCGTGACCTATACCCCTGCTGCTTGGCAAGCCTGTAGTAGCCGTCTTTCCGTAGATACATTCAGGATAGTATGGTCAGGGAACATTGAGGACCAGATATTTCATCGGGTTGATCGGGATGCCGTTTATCATGACCTGATAATGGAGGTGGGGCCCGGTGGAGAAACCGGTATCGCCGATGTTCCCGATGACTTGTCCCCGTTTCACCAGCTCGCCGACCTTGACGTCTATCTTTGAAAGGTGACCATAGAGCGTCGTGATGCCGTAGCCGTGGTCCAGAATGATCGCCAGTCCATAGCCGTCGTCCGGGCCGGCAAAGCTGACTATTGCGTTGCTCGGCGCAACCACGTGATTGCCGAGCTGGGTAGCTATGTCGATGCCCTCGTGGAACTCCTTCCCGCCGGTGATGGGGTTGATGCGATAGCCGAAGCCCGACGATATGAAGCCGTGGGTGGGCCACAGCGAGGGGGTCGCGAGCAGGAGGTCTTTCTTGTCGAGTATGTTCTCGTAGACCTCCTGGAGGCTCCTCTCCTCCAGGCCCGTCTTCGACAGCAACTCGTCTATGTCCATCTTTATCTTTTTGATGAGCATACCCTTGCTCACGCCGGACAGGGGCACCGGGTACCCCCCGGTATCGATTGTGGGACCACCGATACTGTAGGTATTTTCCTCTTTCGAGGCCGGGCTCTGGATGTTTGCGAGGATCCGGATCTTCATATCGAACTGCTGAAGTGACTCCAACCGTGTCTGCAGGGTGTGGATCTTGTTGGCGAAGTCCATGAGCTGGTTGTCCTGCTCGACGACGAGTTTCTTTGCCTTCAGCAGCTCGTATCCATGGTATTGCTGGTGCAGGAACTCGTACACGAGGAAGACGAACACGAGGCCGATGGCGCTCGCCAGAACGACGCCCACCTTCAGTGCGCCGGAGCCCACGGAAAACCTCTTGGTCTTTTCCGTACCGTTGGGAACAATGATAAAAGTTAGTTTCTTCTCTTTACCCATACGAACCCCCGTGATGAGAGGTAATATTATTACAGCACGAGGCCGTTAACCTGTCAATAGAAATAAATCCGCAAGGTCAGAAAGACACACCCGCGCCTATGACGAGCCTCTGGCCGTCGATATCGATGTCACCAAGTGGGCCGAAATCGAATTTGAGCGGCCTCACCAGGTAGCTCCGTATCAGGCCGAAGGAGCACTGGAGGCTTACGCCTACCGTGCTGGTAGCCGTGGGCACTTTGAGCGGGACGTAGAAGCCGACCGCTGCCTCTGGTGCCACGATGACGTCGCCCCTTCTTATGTCCTGCCCGGGTGTGCTAATGTCGAAGGACACGATGTAGCTGCCTATCCCGAACTCTACGTAGGGTACGGTAAACCGCCACAGCGGGTAGCTGTAGCGCGCTCCGACCGTGATCTGGTGTGCGGTAAACTCCGTGGAGATGCCATTACCGGTACCATAATAGTCAGAATACGCGTAATTGGCGAATACATCGACGTTCTTGTATACGGTGTAGGCGCCTTCATAGTACCATGAACCGAGCCAGTTGTCAGAGTCCACGTACCTCCATCCCGGGTCGGCTATCTTTGTGGCCAGATACCCGTTATAGATCTTCACGCCAACGGGCGTGCGTACCGATGTTTCGGTCATCGGTCCGGCCTGGGCCTTCATAGATCCGGCCCTCGCACTGGCCGGCGCGAGGCTCAGGGCGATCATTATTATCCAGAGTCTCTTCACCATACCTCCCTACCTGTCAAACAGCTTATAGACATTGAAGCCGCTGACGAACCGCAGCCTGAACGAATTGATATCGAGCAGGGTGAGGAAGCCGAGAGGCTGATCGTGAGATATGAACAGGGTACCGTTGCTTATCCCCATGAAGTCCGGCAGGGCGGGGAGCGCAAGAGAGCCGGACAGCCCGGAGGTTATGTCGTAGTAGACCAGCTCATTTTGGCTGTTCAGGGTCATGAATACGATCTCGTGCCCGGCCTGGTTCTCTGCAAAGGTCACGGAGGACGGTGCGGACTCGATGTAGAAGAGGTTGACGTCCTGCGTGTCCACATTGATGATGGACATTGGGTACGCCGCGTTGGGAAGGCTCGTCGCACGGTGCATGATCAGGGCTATGACCGGGTCGTCGGGTGCAAAGGCGATGGCGTGTACGGGCTGCGCGAGCCCCCCGTATACGGTCGTCCGTATGATGCCGTTCCTGACCATGAGGTAAGTGATGGCCTCGGAGCTGCTGGTGGGCGAGTACAGGAGGGCCGAGTATGTCGCCGTGGACAGCGTGCACGCTCCGGTACACGAGAACGAGGTCGCTGCCGCGTCCACCGGCGTGGACACGTCGACGGGCTGCTCGCTCACGCTCATGGCGCTGTGGTCGAAGCTCAGCACGCTCACGCTGTTCGAGCCCTGGTCCACGATGAGGCCGTTTTCGCCGTCCGGATAGATCTCCACCTGCGTGGGTCCGCTCTCCGTAAGGACGTTCATAATCGAGGGTGTCAGGAGGTTCACGATGTACACAGCGTTCTCTGCATACGACCGTATGAGCGCAATATCTCCCTGCGGCGTGATAGACACCTGGTCAGGCACCACGACCTTCGACGGATCCGGCCACAGCTCGATGAAGTTACTGTCCGACGGCGCCGTCGTCGGCACGACGAAGCACTTGTTACGGGAGATCACGATGAACCTGCTCCCGTCGGGCGTGAATGCGACCTCCTGCGGCGCGCCCCCGCCTATGCTCAGGGTGTCGGTGTCGTCCGTCGTCGTCGTGAGGTTTACGACCGAGAAGGTATTGAATACGAGAACGCCGTTGAAGTTCGCCTCCTCGCCGGGTATATAGTTGTGAAAGACCACCGCGTGCGAGCCGTCCGATGAAATGACCATGTCGTTGAGATGATCTGCTATCGTCTTTTTGACAACAGAGCCGTTGATAATATAGACCGTGTCCGTAGAGGGGTTCAGCACCGCGACGCTGCCGGACGCTGGCAGGACCATGCTGGCCCCGACCCCGACGTTGTAGGTCGTCAGGCCGAGGGTGGTCATGTCTATCCTCGTCACGATCCCCCACTGCTTGCTCAGCACGTAGACGTCGTTCCCGGCGCTCGTGAGGGTAAAGGACGAGGCCGGGGCCAGCGTGGTGTTTCCGCCGGAGCACGAAGCCGCCGTTATCGCTATTATCATGATGATCCACAGCTTCTTCATATCAGTTCGTCTTTAGTTCGAATCCCGTGATCGTCCTGACCGCTATGCCCTGGTCCGGCTCTATAAAGCTTAGCCTCCCCAGCGGGTACGTCTCCCCTAGGTAAGCCGTATGCATGCCGGGCATGACCCCGACGAAGGTCGGCGTGGACGGCACATAGACGCCGGTAGCTATCTGGGTAAGGAGGTCGAAGACTGCGATGGCGTCGGAGTCCGGCATCATCGCGTACCCGTACGCGCCGTCGCTGCTTACCGCAAAAAGGGTAGGCCTCGAAACGAGCGCAACGGGTGTGGACACCCCTGTCGCCATGTTGAACATCGTGACCGCATAATTGTTATAGAAAAACTGCTTGACCGGGTCCGATGACGAGCCGCCCGGACCATTATGTACGATGATCGCGGACGAGACACCGGTCGTGATGGTGAACGGGGCCATGATCACGGAACTGACGCCCTTTATAACCGGGTAGGACTGAATCGAGCTGTCGGTGAACGAGAGCACGTACACGGTCTCGCCTGCCGCCGTGGTAGTGGTGGGGCTGTTGGTGTAAAGCAGGGCGTCCGTGCCATCAGGGGACACGGCTATGCTGTTTATGTCCAGGCCTGTGTACAGGGTCGTTACCCTGAACGTGGACAGGGTGATGAAGGAGAGGCTGCCATTGCCCTGGTTGACCGCTATCGCCCGCGAGCCGTCGGCCGTAAGCCCGATGTCGGTCACCGTAGGGCCGAGGCTGAGCACGGTCTTGCTGCCGTTTGTCAGGTCCAGCACGACGACATCGCTGGAGCCCTGTACCACGGCCAGGGCGAACCTGCCGTCCGCCGTGATCTTGAGGGACGACGGCACTATCTGCTGCTGGGTCGGGTCCACGAGCTGATAGCGGGTAACGGCATAGCCACGGTACAGGTCGATGACGCTGATCAGGGATGTGGTGACGGCCAGCGCCTTGCTGCCGTCCGGGGTAAACACGACCGCATAGGGCAGGTAGCCCACGTTGACCAGGGCAGATGTCGCACCGGTGATATCGACGATAGTGATATCGTTAAAGTTGCGCGTGGGATTTGCCAGGAGGTTGGATGACTTCGACGGATCGAAGTAGGTAATCGCGACGTTGCCGGACGGGGACACGACCATGGTGTTGTCGTAGGTGTCCACGGGCAGGGTCGTGACCGTGTCCGTGGATATGTCTATGAGCGACACCGAGTAGTCCCCGGCATTGAACACGGCCGCGGTGCGGTTGTCCGGTGTGACGTCGACGGCCGTGGGCATGAGTCCCACGGGTATGGAGGTTATGGACAGGTTGCTCTCGTCGATCTTTGCGACCGTATTGTTCGTCGTGTTCGCCACGAAGACATACCTGTTTGTCGCGGCGGGAGAGGAGAGCACGTAGCTCAGGGGCTGCGGACCTACCGGGGCTATCGCCCCGGCCCCCTGGCCTGGGGACCCCACTTGTTCGGCCGGCGAGCCCGCGTAATTCCCTGCCGAGCCGCACGAAGCTACCATGCTGAGCAGCAGGGCAGGCAGTACAATCCCTACTACAAACCTCATGCGTATACGGATAGCACAGTCACGAAACAAAGGCAACAACGAACTGACACACAACGAACTGACACGGATCACCTTAGACAAATGTACCCCTTATCTTCCTCACGGCCACTGAGGCCCTGTATATGGCCAGTATTGGGGGCCTGTCGCGTAGCTTCCTATGAATTCTGTTGCCGTATCATTAAAGTAATCTGTAATCCAGACATCGCCTGATGTGTCTACTGCTATACCGCACGGAGTTCCATTGACGCTATACTCGTTTACGATGTTTCCGCTGGAATCAAGCTCGACTATAGTACCTAAATTCCAACCCGTGATCCCGATATTACCCGATGCATCTATCGCTATGCCAGACGGTTTCGCGGGAACACCATAGGTACTTATTGTGCCACTTCCTGGATTGATCTTGCTTACCGTTTCACTCACTACGCTTCCGACCCATGCGTTCCCTGATGAATCTATCGCTATGGGAGAGGGAGACCCTGCAACCGAATAGGTCATTACGGTACTACCATGGGAATTCAGCTCGGTTACCGTATTGCTGCCCTCGTTCGCAACCCAGACATTCCCGGATGCATCTATCGCTATGCCTGCTGGTCCACTGCCTACGGTATAGCTGCTTATGGCGCCCCCGCCGTAGGTAATCTCGCTTACCGTCGTACCTCCGATATTGGTGACCCAGACATTCCCGGCTTTATCAATAGCTATTCCCCATGGATTACTCCCGACAGGATAGGTATTTACTATACTGCCGCTGGAATTCAGCTTTGTTACCGTATTGCTGCCTCGGTCAGCCACCCATACATTGCCGGATGCATCTATCGCTATGCCTATCGGGTTACTGCCCACGGTATAGCTGCTTATGGTGCCCCCACCGTAGGTAATCTCGCTTACCGTCGTACCTAAGCTATTGGTGACCCAGACATTTCCGACCGCATCTATTGCCATGGCAAATGGGCTTGCCCCCACAGTGTACGTATATACACCCACTATTGCAGAGACCTCCTGAGATGCGGCACTCTCTCCATAGCTGTTTACTGCAGTGACTACGTAGTAATAGGTTTGTCCGTTTGTCAGCCCTGTCTGTATGTATGGACTCTTTGCACCGGTGATCTCGATACCGTTTTGAGGCGTCACGTTAAAGTTCGTCGACCAGTAAATGTTATACGATGTTGCACATGATACACTGCTCCAGCTAATTGTAACCTGTCCGTCCCCTCCTGTGGCGGTGACACCCGTCGGCGGTGGAGGTGTCCCTGGTATCACACTGACTTCATTCGATGCCGCACTCTCACCGTAGCTGTTCACCGCAGTTACCTCAAAATAATAGGTCGTGCCTTGGGTCAATCCGTTTATGGTAGTGCTTGTATTGGTTAGACCGGTAATCTCCAGCCCGCTTGTTCGTTCTGTCCCTGATGTGGTCGAGTAATAGATAGTATACGATGTTACACTCGAGTCCCCATCGGACCAGCTAATCGCTACGTTACCATTGCAATCAGATGTTGCTGTAACGAAATTAGGTGGCGTAGCTGACCCAGCTATATAAGAGACTTCGGATGACAGAGTGCTCTCGCCGTAGCTGTTCACCGCCGTTACCACAAAGTAATAGGTCAATCCAGGGGTCAATGCCGGTGAGCCTATGTAAAATGTCCCGGTTATCCCGGTAATTGCTGTCCCGCTCGTTTTTTCTGTGCCTGACGTGGTCGAAAAGTAGATAGTATAGGTGGAAGCGCCTGTTACTGTGTTCCAATTCACATAGATGGTTCCGCTCCCCCAGGATTGTATCTTGACTCCGGTCGGCGCTGCCGGCGCAACTGGTGCAAAAGGTGTCGCAGAGACCTGAGTGGATGCCGCACTCTCTCCATAGCTGTTTACCGCAGTGACTACGTAGTAATAGGTGGTACCATTCGTCAGTCCTGTTTGACTGTATGGACTCGTTACATTGGCAATCTTTGTTCCGTTGGCTGAGGTTACGCCTGAGGTAATCGACCAATAGATGTCATAAGAGGTCGCACCCGAAACGGTGTTCCAGTTGATCACGGCCCCTCCATTGCCCGCTGTTGCCACGACGCCGGTCGGTGCCGCCGGAGGCGTACCTGAATTTCCCGATCCAGAAGGTGTTGCAGACACCTGGACTGATGGACCACTCTCTCCGCTGTTATTTATCGCTGTCACCACATAGTAATATGTCGTTCCATTCGTTAATTTTGCCTGCGTATAGGGAGTCGTTACATTGGGAATCTTTGTACCGTTAGCCGGTGTAACCCCTGAAGTCGTTGACCAATAGATATTATACGCTACTGCATTTGACTCCTTGTTCCAGCTTAGTGTTACCGCTGCATCGCCTGCTGTTGCGGCAAGCCCTGTCGGTGCTGCCGGGGGCGAGCTCGAACTATGACTACTGACGCAACTCAATCCTACGATAACAATCCCTGCCGATGCAATAAGCATTCCCAGAAAGGATATAATGCTGTAAATTTTAAGCCTTGCCATGTTATCCTCCTTCTAATATTTTACTGGGTCTTCTCCTTATCGAGTGGGTGAATTTCAGGTTTTTTTGTAGTCGAGAGGTGGCAGCATACAAGTCAGGACTTTTAGCTGGAAGTATTCAGGATCTTTTAGTCCGTAGGCTCTTCGCTGAATCACCCGGATCTTGTTGT
>JAJYLN010000007.1 GCA_021787665.1 bacterium | reverse complement strand
ATCCATACTCATTTCCAATGGTAACCTCCTTTTCGATTATATACTATTTTTCCTGTCCCTTTTTAATCCACTGTGCTAATAGTGAATTAAATCCCTAAATGAGGTCACTTTGGCTTGGAAATCCGGAAGCAAGGATTGGGCTTGTATAGGGACAAATAAGTATGAAGGCTATTTCACCAATACACGGGATCGGACAAAATAATAAGAAAGAAAACTGCTATACATCCGCAGAAATCATAGACCTGTTTCATTCACTATCTGTAGACTCAGATTGGTCATTCAGCGAGTACACTCCAGGAGACACTTCCAAGCTTACACACGGTTATCACAGATACCCGGCAAAATTTGTCCCACAACTGGTAGAAAAGCTCATGGATGAGTATGTGATAGGTATAGACGAGCCCCATGTCAACGACCTCTTTATGGGCAGCGGGACAACGATCACCTGTGCCATAAGCAGGGGATACAGGGCGAGCGGGACCGACATAAATTATATTTCGGAGCTCATTACAAGGGTCAAGAGTACGCCTATCGATCCCGAATATTTACAAAAAAGGGTCGAGGCGTTTCTCATCGATCTGAATTTTCTGGAATCCGATTCAAGCACCCTTTTTTCGCATCTCTCAATGAAGCCCTATATACCGGAAACGAACATCGAGAGGATCAATTATTGGTTTAAGCCAGAGATAAAGAATGAACTCGGGGTAATACTTGCCAGGATCAACGAAGAGACCGACATCACGGTCAGAAATTTCCTGAAGGTATGCTTCAGCCATATCCTGAAGACGGTTTCGATATGGCTCATGGGGAGCACAAAGCCAACAAGGGATTCAAACAAAAATCCGCAGCGGCCTATGACCGCCTTTAAGAGGCATATACATAAGATGAGCCGGGGGAATCGTGCATTCTGGGACGTCGTGCCGGAGAGGGTCAAGGCTGATATCGGCAGATTTTTAAACATCACGCGAGGGGACGCCAGAAGGCAGCCTGTGGAGGACGGCACCGTCGACATCCAGATAACATCAAGCCCTTATGTGACGAGCTACGAGTATGCAGACCTTCACCAGCTCAGTACCCTGTGGCTTGAGTATACGCCGGACCTGTCGGGGTACCGGACAGAATTCATAGGCACATCGTACAGGCACGACGAGGTGAGGCAGCTCAAGAGCAAGATCGGGCAATCGATAACGCATCGAATGGCGGAGAAGGACAGGTCCATGTCGGAGGAGATTCAGGCGTTCTTTATCGATATGCAGGAGTGCTTCGATGAGACCTACAGGATATTGCGTCATGGCGGCAGATGCTGCTACGTCATCGGGAACACGACCTTGAAGAAAGTCGAGATTTTGAATGCGGAGGTCTTTGCAGAGAGCATGCAGTATGCGGGGCTGACGATAGATAGAATCATTAAGAGAGAAATCCCTTTAAAGATACTACCGCAGAAGAGGGACGCTGAGACAGGAAGATTCGCGAAGAATGGCGAGGAAGATTTCCATGCTTACCCGACAGAGTATATTGTGATTGGGAAGAAAATATGACTTTCGAGGACTTGTTGAAACTCTATGAGAAAAAGAAGGAAACATAGGGTACAAAAACGTATAGGCATGTTTCTGAACTTCTCAAAGAGGCAAAAAAATACATAAAGATGATTGGTCAAAAAATCCAACTCCAAACAGAGATCATGAACAGTCGTGGCGTGCGTTTAAAGGAAAAAATCTCGAAAAGCTTGTTTTGCGCATAATCAAAGATGAAGTCGAACGTATTGGTTTGAGCATTATTGATGGCAATTCATTGGAGCGAACCAATAGCAATACTCTTTCCAGAGAACTTGGTAGTGTAAAAAGAAATCTGCTTATAGATTATGGCGAATTTGGTTCGCACCTCCCTGATGTAGATATAATAATCTATAAGCCGCAGACCTATACCATCGTAGCTGTAATAATGTGAATTATTCTGATCATCCGCAGTGTATCGGCAAGATCCCATGTACGGAAGAAAAGTTTTTTATAGAATTAGAAAAAGTTGTACAAGAAATACACAGAATGTTAAAACCAGGCAAATACATGGCATGGTTAATCGGAGATCATTGGAGGAAGAAAACAGGATATATACCAGTCGGGTTCAGAGTGTATGATATGTTGAGTCAATAGTTTAGCCCAGTCGATGTTATCTGTGTCATCAGAAGGAATCAAACCTCCAATACGGGTATCTGGCATGGAAGGGCAAGAGAGTTTAATTTTTACCTACGAGGGTTCAAGTATCTCTTTATCATGCAAAAAACATAAAACTCGGGTCTGTCAGATAAAGTGTGTAAATGGCCGTCATCTTATATGATGAAAAAATATAGGAGGAAAGCATGGCCATTAAGGAAGAATGGTTAGACGAGGTATTAAAGGTATGCAATACGCCGGTACGGAGTCCTGAGAGTAACGGGGTATCTGAATCTATGAATCGGTGGATACGGGCGGATTATGTTAACCAGAACCTGTGCGCGAGCTTTGAAGACGTACGCGCCAAAATGTCCGGCTGGATCGAGGACTATAACACGGTATGTCCTCATGAGAGACTGGGCGGAATGTCGGCAAGGGAGTATTACGAAAATTGGTATAAAATTGGTTGAAAAATGCTACAAAAAGCGACCGGTGCGATCCAAGGTAATCGAGCCTGCGTGGCTCAGGGCCGAGATCAAAAAAGAGCTTTTGCAGGCCGCTGAGAGCCCCACGTATTAGTAAGTCCATAATGGTATCGACAGGAGAAACCAAATTCCTCCTGTCCTTCCTTTACAAAAGGGGTCGGGGTACCCGAGCGAAGCTTGGGTCGGGAGATTTTCGAGAGAATGTCCTTTGCGTTATGAGCCGGAGGGCAGGAAGGCAATGCCCCATGTGCCGGGGCCGGTGTGTGCGCCTGTCGTAAGGGAGAAAGGCTGTAGGATGATCTCGGCGTACGGGAAACTCTTCCTTACCGTGGCCGCGATGCCGCTTTCTGTCCATTCCTTATTGTCCGTATACTCTATCATGATGATCGGATGAGCATCGCTGTGGATAGTATTCTCAAGCTTTTCCATGGCAAAGGCGACCTGGTCCTTTCTGTTTCGCAGGACTGCCACCTTTTTGGCGCCTTCCGGGGCCGGGCTGACCACCGGCTTCAGATGCAGCATGTCGCCGAAGACCGCGCTGGTCTTCGACAGGCGTCCGCCCATGGCCAGAAAATGGAGCGTGTCCAGAAAGATATATTCTTCGCACGCTGCCACGGCATGCAGGGCAAAGTCCGAAACCTCTTTTGCCGTTGTTGTGGTTGCGGCATGTTCTGCGGTTGCTATGGCGATGAGTCCCAGTTTACCGGAAGCGGCCCCGGTGTCGATGACCTTCAGCCGGTCCTCAGGGTCATGTGCGCTTTTCCAGTCCATGACTGCATGGTAATTTCCGGTATAAACAGAGCCGACGCACAGGTAGAGGGCCGTGTTGTACAGGCCCAGTATCTTCTCGTAGTGCTGATAACGCTCAAACACGGACGCCTGGGACGTGGTAACCCTGATCCCCTGAGCCATGGCGGTGTACATGTCGGCAGTATCGACGTATGTCTCGGGTAGGTCTTTGGTCCCGATGGCGATGTAGCTGTCCAGAACGGTCATGCCGAGATGTCTGGCGTTGTCGCGTGTTATGCTTCCCGCTGCATCGGTCATGATATGGACTGCCTGATGGAGGGGCCGGAAGGAGAACGCCCTGGTCTGTGCGGAAAGGTCATCGGATGCCCATTGGATAATGCTGCCTCCGCGGGAAAGCGCATCGCGGATGGCCGACTGGTCACCGGTATGGATATGGATCTTGATGCAATCCCCGTTCTCCCGGGCGACCACGCTGTTGCCGGACAGGGACAGGTCCTCCATGACCTTTTTCCCTCCCTCTTTCAATCTGACCACGGCGTCGACGCACGACCCGGTTTCCACGTCTGCTTCCCATGCCTCCCTGACCGAGAGGTGTTCCTTGAACGTGGCGGACAGGGGCGCGAATTGCGGACCTCTCAGATACAGGGCATGCAGAAAAGCATCGAAAAAAATGAATATGCCCAGTGCCCCGGCATCGACGACGTTTGCATTTTGAAGGACCGGCAAGATACGTGCCGTTTTCAGGACCGTGCCTTCCAGTTTTTTCAAAACGACGGACACCCATTCCCCTTGATCGTCCATAGGGACATGCTTCAGCGAGCTTTCCAGATCGTCGAAGACGCTGAGTATGGTACCGGGACGGGGATTGGCAACTGCCTGCCATGCCTGTTTTGTACCCCTATGAACAGCGTCATGGAGTTTCGGGAACTTCGCCTCATTTTCGCAGGAAAGGAATCCCGTAAAGAACTGTGCGGCAATATTTCCGGAGTTTCCGCGCGCCGACAAAAAGAGCTTTTCGATGAGTGCGGAACGATCGCGTTCGGAGGACTTCAGGGGCAGGAGGCTGATCAGCAGGTTGCGCCCGGTGTCCCCGTCCGCTACCGGGAATACGTTTATCCTGTCCAGGAGGTCGGCCCAGACCGCGACCCTCTCGGCGCCTGCGCGCAGCGCGTCGAAAAAGTCTCCCTTCATGGACTGTGCCCTATTGCCCTGAGTATTTCTTCCGGGACCTTGAACTCGATCTCGGCCTCCGGCATCTTGAGGACGACCTGCTCCGTGCTGCCCGTTGTACAGAGGGTGTTAGTTGACGCCAGTTTGATATCGTATCCGATCACGATCTTCCGTCTGATTTCCATGACCTTTGCCGTGCAAAGGAATACGTCCTTGTAGCGGAGGGGATGGATGAATTTTACCGAGCCGCGTACTACCGGGAATACGTATTTATGGGAGGTATAAAAGCTCTCGAGGTCGATGCCGACGCTTTCCAGCAAGGCGTCCCTTGCCGCTTCAAAGTATTTGAAGTAATTGCCGTGCCATACGACCTGCATCGGGTCGACATGGTAGAACGGCACTCTAAGTCTGACCGAGAATGACCGTATAGCCTTATCTGTCATACGGATCGTACCACGTCCGGCAGCGCGCCTACGAGGGCCTCGATGTCCCTGTCCATGGGGCGGTCGAAGACCGTCTCCTTTACCACCTTTCTGACCTCTTTTACCAGGGACGCCAGTGCAGGTCTCCTGTCCAGATTACCGCGCAGCTCGCATGCCTGGACCGCTGCCATGAGATGGATGGCCACAGCCCTGCTGACGAGGTCGCATTGCCGCGAAGCGTCCCGTGCGGCGATCGTGCCCATGCTCACCTTGTCCTGGTTATGGGACTCGGTTGATCTGGAGAACGATGCCGCGGGCATGGTGTTCTTCAGGGCTTCTGCCGTAAGTGCCGAGGCGGTGATCTGCATACCCTTGAACCCGTGGTGCAGGGGCTGTTTGTCACCCTTCACCTTCACGAGGTTTGCCGGGAGACCCCGGTTGTACCGGGGATCGACCAGCAGGGCCATCTGTCGGTCAGCCATGTCTGCGACCGATGCCAGCGCGCTCTTCAGGGCGTCCATGGCGTATGCTATGTGACCGCCGTAAAAATTGCCGCCCATGAAGACCTCTTCGTTGTCGCCGTCGGACAGCGGATTGTCGTTGGAGCTGTTTATCTCCCGGTGGACCCATTGCCCGATCCATTCGAAGGCATCGTACACGACGCCGAGGATCTGCGGGGCGCAGCGTGTGGAATAAGGGTCTTGCAGATCATTTTCCCTGCCGGATTCCGGAGGACAGTCCACGCAGGCCAGAAGGCCCCGCAGCCGCTCGCCGGTGCTGTGCTGTCCGGGATGGGGCTTCGAGTTGACCACCGCCGAATGGAAGTGCCGCTCGTGTCCTATGATGGCATGGAGCGAGAGTGCCGTAGCTGCGAGTGCAGCATCTGCTATGACCCTACTTTTGTCCAGAACAAGGGCCGCGATCCCGGTCATAACGGAAGTTCCATTCATCATGCCGAGCGGCTCTTTCGGAAGAAAGCGGTAGGGAGACAGGCCTGCCAGAGACAGAGCGTTCCGGGAGTGCATTCGCCGTCCTTTATACAGGACCTCCCTGTCTCCGGACAGGCAGGCGGCGATGTATGACATAGGGGTGAGGTCCCCGGATGCGCCGACAGAGCCGAGGGAAGGTACGACCGGTGTTATGCCTTTGTTGAGGAAGTCCGCAAGGGCTTGCAGCAGGTTGACGGACACCCCGGAATGTCCCTGTGCGAAGCACGCGAGCCTGCACATCAGGGACGCACGCACCTCTTCTACGCCCAACGGCTCACCGGTGCCGCATCCGTGGTACTTGATGAGGTTGCTCCCGAGTTCCTCGGTTTTATGCTTCTGGATCCTATTGCCACACGCAGCTCCGTACCCGGTGGTTACTCCATAAACCGGCTCGCCGGCGTCGAGCGCGTGCTGGAGTATCTTTTGCGACCGCTTCATCCTGCCGGTAAAGTCCTTGTTCGTGCTGATGCGTACCCTCTCCTTGCCACGGGCGATGGCGACGACCTGCGCCGGCGTAAGATCGCCTTCTCCTATGACAACCGGCTTTTGTGACGACGTGTTTCGTGTATGTTTCTTCGTCATGACAATCCTTTCATCTTTTAAATTCCTTCTATACCTGAGTCAATAAATTTCTGACGGAGCGTTTCATATCCCACCAGAGGGGCGAGTACCCGCAGGGTCCCCAGCGCCGTACCCAGTATGCCCGGGGCGAAGACGCTCTGCCCGACTGCATGCAGCCCTGTTAGCGGCGTACGGTGCAGTGCAGCGGTCTTGAACTTCTGTGTCGTCGATCGGCGTACGCCATAGGCGCCACCTTCCGGACTCCCCATCCAGTCTACAAACGACAGGGGCGTAAAGGAGTCTACGACCCGTGCCCGGTGGAGGGGCCCGAAAAGCTTTAGGGCCCTATCAAAGAGAACAGCGGCCTCGCGGGCCTTCGCCTCTTTGTATTCACGGGGTCGCTGCCCTCTCGTCGTGTGCTCCCATGTGCGCCATTGCTCGTACGGGCTCCCTCCCAGGATGGACAGTGTGTTCCAGCCGGGTTCGGGTGATTTCTTCATGTTAAGAAATGTCACTACCTCGTACTTGTCCGCGGCCTCGTTCAGGATGAAGATATTGTACGGCCTTAAAGGAAGCTCATCTTCGGGGACCGCTACATGGGTTGCGAAAATCCCGGGCGTTTCCTGGAGAGATAGGATCCTGTTTTTAAAGGAAGGCTTATAAGAATCGTCGGATAGCAGACCGAGCATCAGCTTTGGATGGATGGCCGATATGATCGTGGGAGAGACAAGCTCCCTTCCGGACTTCAAGGCTACGCCACGGACAGCGCGGTTCTGTACGAGGATCTTCGATACCCCGTCATTGCAGATGATTTCTCCACCGAGCTCACGCAGCCTCTCTGCGAAGGTATCCGCCATATGTGCGCCCCCGCGTGTCAGCCTCCACGAGGACATCAGATAGGAAGAGACCGAGGAACTCCATAGATATACGGGGCATTCATCGGGTCCTACGCCGATCAATGACAGGGGAACACTCAGGATGCTGCGCAGCCCCAGGGAGCATCCCAGTTCATTGAAATAATCGCCCGCGGGCCGCAGTTCCCGGGCAAAGTCGAAATTTGTTTCCCCCTTCAAAAATATAGACATGCTGTCGAACCGGCCGATCGCATCGTGAAGAACAGCGATAATTGCGGCTATTTGACGGCCCTCATCCGGAAAGGCCTCACGGAGGTTCTCTCCGTATCGATCGATGCTCGCGGGGAAATCGAACTCCATCCCGGGCAGGATGTATTTATCGACGACCCCGTCTTCGCCCATGCGCGTGAGGGGTATACGATCGGATACCCCGATAAAGTCGAAGATCTGGCGCAAAGGCTGACCCTTGTCTAGGGCGCCCATGTAGTGGATCCCTACTTCGCATTCGATCCCCTTTCTGGTATAGCTCCTCATCAGGCCGCCGGGCAGCTTGTTCTTTTCCACAACAGTCACACGATGGCCCAGCTTTGCGAGGATGATAGCAGCGGTCAGGCCGCCGATACCGGAACCTATAATGACTATAGGATCTTCAGGGGGCATGCACACCTCGGTTATGGTTACGGACATCGATAGCAGTACAATAAGGACCGAAGCCCATGACCAGGATGCCTTTCCCGCTGAGGGAAACTTCTTGTTTACCGGTCAGGATCGCGGGAAGGGATCCCCGTTTGATCGCTTTCACAGCAAGGACGGTCGCAACGGCGGCGGACGTAGCATACTGTCCCGTGTACTTTCTGTAATCGACTACAGGCCCGCTGAACTTGGAGTACGTAAGGAAACTTTTTACCTGGGCCCTTGCCGCCACTTCGTATGCAAGGGGGATTCCGACAAAGAGCGCGCCATAACGCCTGTCGATATCTTTTATGATCCCGGGGTCAATCATGGGTGCAGAGCCGGTATTCCCCGGCGCCATCCGGTACGCGACCGGCGTGATCGCAGGACCTTCCGGGGAGTCTGTCGCCACCGCCATAATCGCGCCGCCGCCGTCCGAAGGGGTGGTGTCGCCTGCCGACGATGGATCGAACAGAAGAGACAGTTCCGGATGCATCTCGTCCGCGCCGAGGAGGAGCAGATTATCTTTTTCGGACGTCAGGAGGCTCGCAATAAACAGGGCCTGCTCGAAGGAATAATCGCCGCCTGTTGCCGTGATATTGGCGCCGTGTGCCTTGAGCTCCATGGCGACCTGTCCTGCGGGTGCATTGTGCACGGAATTGATGAAGTCCGTAGGACTGGAAAATTTCATATCGGACCCGAAGAGCTTGGTAAGGAAATCGTATGTCTCGGTCAGGGGGCCCCATCCTGTCCCGAAGAAGACCGAGGACGGACAATCACTTCCTCCGGCGTCCTTGCGTGCCGCCGTGGCCAGGGCGAGTGCCATGCGGGAGGTCCTCTTGAGGCGGCGTACCTGACGCTGGGGCAGGTCCTTTGAGACCTCCTCATCGCTCAGGACGCCGGTAACATGAACGCCCTGTGAGAATTTCTGGAAAGAGTCATCCGTGCCACCGCTGCCGGTCAGGCAGGCAAGACCCGTGACCTGCAGGCTCATGGGGCATGTCCTCTGACGGACCGGCACCGGTAGGTCCACGGAACCGATCACCACGGCAGCATTATTGCCGCCGAAGCCGAAGGAGTTCGACAGTGCAATCTTCACAGGACGGCTTTCCGGTTTCAATACGACGGGCAGCCCCAGTGAAGCGTCCGGGTTCACGCACCCGGTATTGGCCGGGATCAGTTCCTCGGAAACGGACAATGCACTTATCGCGCATTCGACCGCGCCTGCTGCACCGAGCGAATGGCCGGTCATCCCTTTGGTGGATGACACCGAGGGGATACGGTCGAGATACAATGTCCTGAGTGCTGTTGCTTCGGACGCGTCATTGTCCAGTGTTGCCGTGCCGTGAAGGTTTATATAGCCGATATCAACTGCCCGGATGCCCGCGTCTGCTATGGCGTCCTGCATGGCCTTCAGGGCACCTTCTCCTTTCGGATGCGGTGCTGTCGGATGGTACGCATCGCAGGAGATGCCACCGCCCAGGATCTGAGCGATGGAGCCCTGGGGGGGCGTCGGTGCACTCTCGAGCAGGAGCATTGCCGCTCCTTCGCCGAGTGATATGCCGGCTCTGTCCCTGTCGAGAGGCCGTGCGCCCTTGGGGTCTATGAGCTGGAGCGAGAAAAAGCCAAAGTAGGTAAACCTGCACAACGCATCTGCTCCTCCGACGAGCACGCTCTTTGCCTTTCCCCGCCTGAGCATCTCCAGGGCGATCTTGATGGCCGCGGTACCGCTTGAACACGCGGTCGATAGGGTGAAGGCCGGTCCGGTACACGATACGTGCTCTGCGAGGTATGTCGCCACGGTCCCGGCCCCATGGTACACATATTCCTGCGGCGACACGATCTTCGAGCCGAGCAATTGCTCGCTCTTCGGCATGCCCCCGGTGGTGACCCCGATAACGATAGCATCCGGAGGGGCTTTTCGACCTTCCATCGCATCGCGTGCCGCAACGAGCGCCAATGCATGCGTCCTCGGGACGCCGGGCTCGGTCGGAAACGGTACCGTGACATCGGCCACCGGCATGATCTGATCGACGGCAACGTTGAAAAGGTCGGCGCTGTGGATACCCGAAACCGGATTTTTTAGCGCATGGATCGTCGAAGGGAGTCCTCTCCCCAGAGGACTGATGATGCCGAGGCCCGTGATGAAAATGCCTTCAGACGACATTACAGGCACATTCAACTGGTTCTGTGGTCAGCTATATATTGTGCGAGAGAAGTAAATGAGGCAAACACCTTCCGGCCCAACTCTTTGTTGTCGATCCTCACGCCATAATCCTGCTCGATGACGGTGACCAGTTCCAGAATGTCGATGGAATCTATGCCGAGCTCGTTCCCCACCATCGGTGCGTTGCTGTCTATATCACTGAGACTCACGTCCTGGATATTGAGGATATCGAGGACCTTTTTTTTCAGCTCATCGATCAATTTTTCGATTGGTGATGATCCGATCGACGCTTTCCCGTTCGATGATTTTCCGATTGAGGCTTTTTCAGGCCGCACTTCTTCCATGTTCCATTTTCTCCTTGATGTACTCGGCTATGAGCCGGATATTGGTCAGTTTGGGGTAATCCGCCTCTTCTATGCTGACGGAGAATTCGTCCTTCAGTACCAGTACCACGGTTATGAGGTCCATGCTGTCTATTCCCAGTTCTTCCATAAGATGTAGTTCCGTGTCCAACGTCTCCGGGGTCACATCCTCGAGCTTGAGCTCATTGATAAATATCTCGCTGACCCTTCTCTCGATGTCCTGAACGGTCACGCTTTTGGTGTTTGATACCATGCTATCTCCTCATTGTTACAAGCTTGTATGAGCAGTTTCTATTAAAAATACCATGCCTTGTCAAGTGGCACAAAGGAGAGACCGCTTCATCGGTTGATCTCTGTTTTAGGTTTCAAACTTTTTTCTTTTCCTTATAAAGCCACTGTGCTAATAGTGCATGTAATCCCTGAAGGGGGTCTCTTTAGCCCGGAGAACCGGGTACCATAAGTTACTGATAGTATTGTATGTAATAAGTTTACAGGGTTTAACCATGTGAAACAACAAGAAAAGGAGGTAAGCATGAAGAGCAGATTTAACAGGTATGTGGCCTTTGGGATTATCGGAATGGTTTTGACAAGTATGACGGCTGGGTGCGGGCCTGTCCGAGTCAGCGAGCAATATCAGAAATTCAACAAAATTTATGTGGGCTGGCTCGATCTCGGAGAGCAACATTGGATGAAATTCGGTTACGGGACAAAAGGAGAATGGTTAGATGAAATAAAAACGCAGAACATCGACTCGCTCCAGTCATATACCAGAAGCTATATGAAAGGGTGGAACGTTATCGGCGCGGCCTCAAGATATGCACGCATTCCATGGGCTCCTCATACCTTGGTCATAGTGTTCTCTAAAGTGTCATTAATCGGGAACCAGCTTCAGTGCGAGATGAGCTTCTATGACGGAGGGACAAAAAAACTGCTCTACCGGAGGCTCGAAGAACCGTCGCCCATTTCATACAACCCCTATGGCGGTTTTTCCAATATGTCTTTTTCCGGACAGCTTTCGAATTCCCTGTATAACATGGCTTACGATATAAAATATTATTTAACAACAACACCGTCGTAAAATCCGAGGACAGGATAGAGCGGGCGACCGGCTATGGGGTCACCCTTGGCAAAGGACGTTGAGCAGATTCGGCGGTAGCCCTGTGTGGACTTCGGAGATCCTATCGTACGCAATATCGAATGGGGCTGTAACTGAATTCGTCTTGCCGGTTATAACCATTTATGCGACAGGATCCTCTTTCCCGGATCTTGCTCCCTTCCTCTTCATGTACAGGGAAGAGAGGAGTATACCAACCTCGTAGAGAACTATCAGCGGCACTGCCACGAGCGTCTGGTTGAATACGTCCGGGCTGGGACTGAGTATAGCGCCGAGTATGAACGCCCCCACGATCGCGTATCTCCTCTTCTCTGCGAGTCCACGAGGGTTCACGATCCCCATTGCGGAGAGGATCAGAAGCACGAATGGGAGCTCAAATACGAGTCCGAATGAAAGGATGAACTGGAGACAGAAGTCCACGTACTGTTCCACGCTGAGCATGGGAATGAGTTTCCCTGTTCCGACGCTCAACAGGAACTTCATGGCGAACGGCAGTATGACGAAGAAGCTGAATGCACCCCCAAATAAGAAAAACACCCCGCCGGTGATCACGAACACCCTGACATAGTTCCTCTCGGAAGGGTAGAGGCCCGGCTTTATGAACAGCCACAGCTCGTAGAGCACGAGCGGTAGTGCCAAAACGAGGCCTGCTATCAGCCCGAGTTTGAGGTACGTCCATATGGCCTCGATGGGCTGGATGAACACGAGCTTTATGGGCGCGTGCGATGTTATGAGACTGATATAGGGGCTGTGGAGGGACACCCTGAGCCTCGAGCGCAGCGGGAATTCCATGATATTCAGCAGCTCAGCGGCAAAGTAAAAGCCGCCGCATGCGCCGACAGCTATGAATATGATGGATAGTATCAGGCGCTTCCTGAGTTCATCGAGATGGTCCCAGAAAGTGATCTTGTCGTCCATTCGGTATTGTCCCCTTCGGTCCTGTATTTTTAAAACAAATATATTCCATATGCCCTTCTGTCGGATTTGTCATTAATTTTCGTCCGCTTTGCATTTTACCCCTGAATGGAATAAAAGGAATGCATGAAAACGATGCTCCGTAACATCATGGCCGGGACCGGGCCCCTCATAGCATGTGCAATGACGGACAGGGACGTCGATCGCGCGTCGTCGGCACAGGTGCGCCGCATAGACCTCGTAGAGCTGCGGGTCGATCTGTTTCGGCGGCTGTCGCCGGAGTACGTGGCAGGGGTCTTTGCCAGGGCAAGGGACAAGCTGTCAAGGCCCGTGATTGCCACCGTACGGCTGAAGAAGGAAGGGGGCAGGGCAGTGATGGACGAAGAGACCAGGTACACCTTGTTCGAGGCGATCGTCGTCAACGCTGATTTGGTGGACATAGAGATAGAGTCTCGGATATTTCCGAGCGTCGTTGCCCTGGCACACAGATACAAAAGGACCGTTATCGCCTCATATCATGATTTGAAAAAGACCCCTGCTGACGATAGCCTGCTGAAGATGATGTCGATGGCAGAGCGCAAGTCCGCGGACATAATCAAGTTTGCGCTCATGGCGCGCGGCATCGGAGATGTTGCGCGCCTTCTGCGCTTTACGATGGACCACCGGAAGGGGCGGCTTATCACCATATCCCTTGGCAGTGTCGGCATGATCTCCAGGGTGGTGAATCCCCTCTTCGGCTCGCTCATCACCTACGGGTACATCGGAAGGCCGAAGGCGGACGGGCAGATGCCGGTGGACCGGCTTGCGGAGCAGATTCGGATGTACGCCGGTTAGTCGTTCGAGAGCAGCCCTTTCAGCGTCCGGGCGTTGCCGACACCAAGGTAGTCCTGCAGCTTCAGGAGAATGCCTTGGGCACGATGCCGAGTTCGTCGAAGAGGTCCGAGTCGCTGCAGGTGTTCCCGGCCACGAGTATATCTGTCTGCTCAGCGGTTAACGGAAAGGATTCTATCTTCTGGAAAAGCAGGGCCGCGGATTTTATCAGGACGGTCGGCAGATGTACCTTCATCTTCTTCTTGATACCGAACCGTGCAGCGACGGTGTCCAGCATATCGTTGTACGTGGTGCTGCGGGCACCGCACAAGCTGTAGGTGTGATTGAATGTGGACGGCCTGTCGAGTATCCTGGATAGGACCTGTGCAAGGTCATCCACGTGCACAGGCTGGAGTCTGTAACCGCCGTTCCCTATGATCGGCACGATCAAGGGAAAAAGGGTAAGCAGTCTCTTTATCGTCGTGACGAAATTGACGGTGCCGTCGGTCTCGTCGCCGAATACGATGGATGGCCTGAGTATGGTATAGTCGAGGTCCTGCGCCTTAATGAACTCTTCTGCCCTGTACTTTGTCCTTATATAGCCGTCCTTGGTGTCCGGCTTTACGCCGTTTGAGCTGATGTGGATCCATCGCCGTATGCCGGCTTGGGAGGCCCTCTCGTATACATGCCTTACGCCCCGGACGTGGGTGTGCTCGAAGGTCGCTCCCTTCGAGGGCAGCTCCCTGATGAGGCCTATCAGGTAGATGACTGCGCCGCATCCCTCCAGAGCGCCGTTCAGGGAGGATGGGTCCGATATGTCGCCGTGTACCGTCTCTATGCTGAAGTCGCGGAGTTTTGCCTCGGATCCTCCCCTGATGAGCGCCCTTACGCTGTGACCGTCCCTGAGGAGACGCCTGATAACGTGTCTGCCTATATACCCGGTGCCTCCGGCCACGAATACCTTCAAGAAGCTCCCTTGACCCCCATCGCTTTGATCCTCTGATCGATGATCGAGCAGAGGGCGTGACCTATCGTTATGTGCGCTTCCTGGATGCGCGGTGTGTCAGGATGATCGATAATGATGGCAAGGTCCACAACGGTACGTGCCTTGCCGCCGTCCCTGCCGAGCAGGCCGATGGTAAAGAGACCCCTGTCCCGGGCTGCCCCGAAGGCGTTTACGATGTTCCTGGAATTGCCGGACGTGGAGATCCCCAGGGCTATGTCCCCCATTCTGCCGAGTGCGGCTATCTGTTTCGAGAATATATCGTCGAACGAGTAGTCGTTCCCTATGCTCGTGATGACGGAGGTATCCGTCGAGAGCGCGACCGCAGGCAACGGCCTTCTCTCGACCTTGAACCTGTTCACGAACTCCGCGGCGATATGCTGTGCGTCCGCTGCGGAGCCGCCGTTGCCGAACAGGAACAACACCGACCCGGTCGTGACCGCTCGGCAGATAACATCGGCAGCCTTCTGGATTATCGGGGCGTGCGTGTCCATGAGCCTGAGCTTGAGTTCGGCGCTCGCCCTGAGCTCAGATTTTATCATCTCTATCTCGTCCACGACGTACCTCCTCGATAGTCGTAGCCACGGTAGAAGGTGAAGCTGGCCCAGGGTGTACCCGATGATCTTTCCGTGAGATCGAATGTGCCCAGCCGCTTGACTCGGGAGAACAGGGACCGTGTCACAGGGTTCAGCGTACCGTTGCCACGGTCTACGATGATCATATCCTTGCCTTTGAGCACGCTCCGGTCCTGGAAAAACCAGTAGGCGTTCTTCGCCGTATCGTTAACCTTGAGGAAGTAGACCGCCGGCTGTCCCTTGAGGTAAAAAGCGAGCTCGGCTGTGATGCCGTAGTCCGTCGCGCCGACGTATTCCCCGGGTTGTATGAGGCCCTCCACCTGTCCGGCGAGCCTGTTCCACCCCCGCAGCCTCCTGGTGAATTGGTTCTGAGGAGGCAGATGCAGCCGCTTGTATATCCATGATGGGTAATGCTCGAAGTAGAAGACTGGCAGCATCGTCAGGAACATCAGGGCGAACGATAGAAAGACGAACTTCCTGTGGCCGGCCCTGTATGTCTCTTCGAGCAGGTACACACCGCCGATGAACGGTGCGATGAATCCGGCCGAAGGCCAGTTGACCTCGGCCCTGCCCCGGAATGCGAGAAAGCATATGAAGACGAAGGTGGGCAGGGAGGTAGCGAGAATGACGTTGAACCTCTCGTCGTGATGGAACAGACCCCTCCGTATGGAGTAGACCATGACGTAGATGAGAAGGATAAAGACGAACGGGGTTACAAGCCCCATGTCGCCGAAAAAGAAGTTGGTAAAGACGAACCAGGGATTGTAGTGGGCCGGCATCAGCGACAGCGCCCTCTTGAACATGCCGAGTCCGTGGGTAAGGTTCCATATGAACACCGGACTCGCTGTCGCTACCGTTATCAGGGCGCCCAGGTAAGGCTCCTTTTTCCAGAGCCAGTGCCTGTTTCTGGCGGATATGACAACGAACAGTACGACCTCGAGACTGAAGAAGAAAAACATGTGGTGACTCAGGATACCGAGACCGAGCACGAAACCTATCGGGTACCACAGCCACGGTTTCTGGGTCTCGTTGAGCTCGAAGAGCAGGAAGAGCAGGGCCGTCATGAATAGGATCTGGGGCACGTAGTATGTCTCGATGAAAGCTCCAGCGGCAACGAGCGGGTTGAGCAGGTAGAGGAGCGTGGCCAGCAGTGCGGTCGCGTGAGAGAAGAAGCGGTTGTAGATCTCGAAAAACAGCAGCGCAGAGAGAGAAGCGAAGATGTCTGCTCCCATCCTCAGGGCAAAGGCCGTCGACCCCATGATACGGACCATGAGCATGTTGATCCATGCGATCATCGGCCCCATATCGAGATAGCTCAGGGACGGATGTCGTGCCCAGTCCCAGTAGTAGGCCTCGTCCGGGGACAGGAGGAGGTGGGTGGTCTTTATGTAGAAGGCGTTGAGAACAAATGCCACCAGTATGGCAAGGTATGCTATGGTGCGCTGTCTTTTCATAAGGGACAAAGGGAGTACAGATGAAAATGGTATTTGAGGTACAGCAGGACGACCATGGCGGCAAACCCGAGCCACGCGTTATACTCCTCATGTTTCACGACGAGCCTGAGGTCGAAATCCTTCGATAGACGTACAGGCTTTACCCGCGGGAAGAACGCGGGCACCTTCGATTTATAGTCGAGGAAGGAGCCTCCGAAGAGCTCGATGAGGCCCTTCTCCTCGTCCCGGATGACACTCGCGTAGACAAAGTAGAAGCCTGTCAGGAAAAGCACGATGAAGATAATACAGCTCCCCATGATAGAAACGCCCAGACCGATAAAGAAGCTGCCGACGTAGAGCGGGTTGCGGGTGTACGAATAAGGGCCGTCCATAGAGAGTTCCTTGTTCTTTCGGATATACCCGGATGCCCACAGCCGTATGAGGAGTCCGGCGATGCCTATGGGCATACCCACGGTCATACCCAGAACGGTGGGTCTTGCCATGATGATGAATAGCGCTGCAAAGACAAAGCCGAGCTTCGTTCTGTAGCGGGACACGAGTTCGTTTATTTTCATCATCCTATGGTATATTATTTTGAGGGTCATGTCTACACTTGTTTGCATTACCCTTTGAGAAATTTGTTGCATAGTAAGTCCTATAAGACGTATAGGACTTACTATGATAGTCGAAATTCTGAAGTACGTCGGCCTGTACGGCTTTAGCTTTGCCGATCTCGTTTTTTCGGCGGCAGCACTGGGTCTGATTGTAGGGTTGACGAAGCTCTATACCAGAAAAAGGACCCGAGGCTGAGCGGGCTATCTCTTCTCATAGAATTCTATGAGCACTCCATCCGTCGAGGTCGGATGGACGAAGACCGCCCGGTTGCCCCGGTATCCTTTCCTCGGGGCGGCATCGATGAGCCGCACGCCGGACGCATGAAGTGATTGGACCAGCGTATCCAGGTTCTCCACCTCGAGGCAGATGTGGTGCAGTCCTTCACCCCGTTTGTCGAGGAAACGGGCCACCCCGGCCGTGCTATCCAGAGGCCGTACGAGCTCTATGCGCGTGTTGTCGAGTGCCATAACGGCTATTTCGACCGATTCCGTGTCTACGACCTGCCTCGATTCCAGACGCAGGCCGAGCTTCTCTTTATATACGGAAACGGCCTGGTCCAGGTCCCTGACGACTATCGCGACATGCTCAAGCTTCATACGATAGCTCCCGCGCGTAGCTGTCCAAGATCAGGTTCTCCACCTCTTCGGCGGTCGAGAGCTTGAGGGCGGCGTCAGCAAGGTTCCGTGCATTTCGGCTGTCGATCAGGTATATGAACCGCCGTACCCTGCTGATGGCTGATATGCCCATGCTCAGGTCCCTGAACCCCATGCCTATCAGCAGGGGAATGTAGAGCGGCACGCCTGCCATCTCGCCGCATATATGAACAGGAAGTCCGCGCTGTACCGCCTGGTCCGCTATAAGGGAGAGCGCTTTGAGGACGGCCGGATGCATCGGCTGATAGAGGTACAGGACGTCCTCGTCCCCGCGGTCGATGGCCATGATGTACTGGATCAGATCGTTCGTGCCGACGCTGATAAAGTCCACCTCCCGTGACAGGATGTCCACGATCATTGCCGCTCCCGGAGTCTCTACGAGTACCCCGAGTTTTATCGTGCCAATCGCCGTACCCTGCGCCCTGAGTGCACTCCTTTCCTCCTCTATAATCTTCTTCGCTTCCCGGACCTCGCCGAGAGAGGACACCATCGGGAGCAACACGCCTATCTCGCCGTGGGAGCTCGCGCGCAGCAGCGCCCGAACCTGTGCCCTGAAGAGATGCTGCTCCTTCAGGCAGAGCCGTATGCCGCGCAGACCGAGAGCGGGGTTGTCCGATCTCCTGTAGGTCGTAGAGAAGAGCTTGTCTCCCCCCATATCGAGGGTCCGTATGATGACCGGAGAGCCCCTGAAGAGCTTCACCATTGTTGCATAGCTCGCAAAGCTCACTTCCTCCGATGGAAGGGCCCCCCCTTCGGTATAGAGATACTCCGTCCGTACGAGCCCTATGCCTTGCGCGCCCACGTCGTAAGCGTCCTGCGCTTCATCGAGAAACTCTATGTTTGCCATGATCCTGACGGGCGCTCCGTCTTTCGTGTGTACCCCGTTCTGGGCCGTTGGCACTATCACGGGCTCCTGCGTCTTTGTCCGTGTCTTCTGATACTTGCTGAGGATCTCGATTTCAGGATCGATGATCAAAATGCCGTTATCTCCGTCAATCAAGAGGCTCCGTCCGTCCTCCACTTTGTCGGTGAGTCCCCTGATGCCCGCCACGGCCGGTATGCCCAGGGAACGCGCGATGATGGCATGATGTGATATTGGTCCGCCGGTCTCGAGTGCGATTCCCCTGATGTTGTCCTTCATCAGGTAGGGCATGTTGAGCATGGCGAAGGCGGACAGGACGATGATGCCGGGCTCTCCGGACTCGTCGCTTGCTTTCTGGCCGGAAAGGTTCTTGAGGATCCTGCGTCCCTCGTGCGTCACGTCGAACTTTCTCTCTTTCAGGTACTCATCGTCTATCCTGTCGAAGGCTTTTTCAATGGCGTTCAGGATCTCCGTGAGTGCCCATTCGGTATTGACCGCGTTGGTCCTTATCTTGCTCACGACGTTCTCGATGAAGGTCTTGTCCTCGAGAATCATGGTGTGCATGTCGAGTATCAGGAGCGCTTCTTTGCCGGTCACCGGATCGATCTTCTCCGACAGCGCCTTGATCTCCGCCTTGGATTTCTCTAAGGCGGCAAGGAACCTGTTTATCTCTGCCGGTACCATGTCCGCTGTGACATGGTATCGGAGGACGTCGAAGCTTCCGATCGGCACGATCGCCCTGCCGCTCGCCCAGCCTGGTGAAATAGCAATGCCCTTGAGATAAGTCGTCATTGGCCTTCGCCGAACTTGTCTTCAATCAGGCATTTCAAGGCGATGAGCGCCTTACCCTCGTCCCTGCCATCCACGGTTATCGTGAACACGGTCCCGTTTCTCGCCGCGAGCGTCAGCAGACCGAGTATGCTCTTGCCGTTCGCCCTCTCGCCATTCTTGTAGACAAAGATTTCTGACTCGTACGCGTTCGCTACCTTCACGAATTTCGCTGCCGCCCTTGCATGAAAGCCCAGTTTGTTACTGATGACGAAGTCGCCCTTTTTCATTGGTCCGCTCTGTTGAGGACGTCCCCGGCGAGGATGATGTTTTGCTTGCCGTACTCTTTTATCATATTGGCGAGATCTTTGACGGGTATTCTGGTGTTCATGGACGCGAGCTTTATGAGCATCGGAAGGTTGACGCCGGCAAGGACCTCCACCTTTCCTTCGTTAAGGAAGGAGAGACTTATGTTCGATGGCGTGCCTCCGAACATGTCCGTGAGGATGAGGGTGCCTTTGCCCCTGTCTACCCTCTTGATTGCGGCAGATATCGATTCCCGCAGGTCCTCCACGGATTGCTTGGGGTCCGTCATGACCGATGTAATATAGTCCTTCTTGCCGACAATGAACTCGGTCGTTGCCAGCAGTTCGCTCGCGAACTGTCCGTGGGCCACGATAACGATTCCAACCATGGTCTACTCCTTTTCGATGTCCCTGTGCTTGATGACCGGCGTATAGCCCAGGGCAGATATGATTTTTTTCGCTTCCTCCACGATCGTTACCGACCTGTGCTTCCCGCCCGTGCACCCGAATGATATGGTCAGATAGCTCTTGCCCTCGGCGTAGTAGAGGGGCACGGTAAACTCCATGAACGTCCTGACGATGTCGATGAACCGGGCAGTCATGCTATCGTTCCTCACATAATCGATGACACATTGGTCCAGTCCTGTAAAATGTTTCAGTTCCGGTACGAAGTACGGGTTCTTCAGGAACCGTACGTCGAACACGATATCTGAGTCTGCCGGTACGCCGAACCGGTAGCCGAAGGACTGGAGTATGATGGTCATGGGTCTGGCCTTTGCGGATTCACGGAGGAAGAGCTTCATTTCATTCTTCAGGTCGTGTACCGTGAAGCTGGAAGTGTCTATGATGCGGTCTGCCTGCGCCTTGAGTTCCTCGAGGTACTTCCTCTCGAGCGTGACGCCCTCCTCGATGGTGATGTCGTGTGCAAGCGGGTGCCTCCTGCGCGTCTCGCTATAACGTTTCAGGAGCACGCTATCGCTGGAATCGAGGAAGATAATGGTGACCTTGTTCTGTGCGGCCCTCAGAACGCCCAGAGCGTCGGAAAGTCCGGCAAGGAACCCCCTCCCGCGCACGTCCACGGAGAAGGCAAGGTTGTGGATGTCGTCCTTCGAGTCGGCTACCAGCTCGATAAACTTCTGCATGAGCTGGACCGGGATGTTGTCAATGCAGAAGAAGCCCATGTCTTCGAGCACGGCCATGGCGGTCGTCTTGCCTGAGCCGGACATGCCCGTGACAATAATGATGTTCAGCGGCTGTTTGCTATCCATGGTCCCTTCTTATACTCTTCGAGACTCTCTGTTCAAGATCTTTCGACTCGTTCATGCCGCGTTTCCTCAGCAGGAAACTCGTAACGGCAACCTCGACGAGCGATGCCATGTTGCGTGCAGGCCGTACCGGCAGTGTGATCAACGGCAGCCTTTGTCCCAGGAGGTCATAGGTAAAGGATTTCAGGAAGCCCCGGGCGTGGCTCGACTCGCCCCACTCGATGAAATCGACGACCATATCCACCCGCTTCTGCGGGCGCGTTGCCCCTTTGCCGAAGTGCGAGCTCACCTTGATCACGCCGAGGCCGTGCAGCTCGAGGTAACCGCTGATGAGCGGATCGGACCTCCCGAACAGCATGTGTCCGCGCCTTGTTACAACCACGAGGTCATCAGCAACGAGCTTGTGCCCCCGTATGATGAGCTCCAGGGCACACTCGCTCTTGCCGATGCCGCTCTTCCCGGTTATAAGAACGCCGACGTCCTTTACCGACACGAGGACGCCGTGTATACGTTCGGAGACTCTCTTTCTACCTGTACTTGGCACCTGTTTCGATGAGCCCGTAGTGGCCGTCGCTCCTCTTGAAAACCACATTGATCCGCTCGTCCCCGGCATCGAGATAGACGATGAAGGGGTTCTCCGACAGATCGAGCTGCAGCACGGCCTCCTCTGTCGTCATGGGCCTTACGAAGTAGTCCTTTTCCGGTATTACCTTGACCTCGTCTTCTTCCTCCGTTGTCTCTTCCTGCTGCAGGTGCTTCATCGAGGTATTCCCGGTATGCTTCTTTTTCTTCTCTTTCAATTTTGTAAGCTGTTTGTCGAGCTTGTCATATATGAGATCGATGGCTGCATACATATCCAGGCCTCGTTCTTTTGCGTAGAGCTCTTTGCCTGCGGAAGTGAGCGTCATCTCGACGGTGTTGGCCTTCTTTTCCTGCGTAAAGATGATATGGACCTCAACGGGCTCCTTCAGTGTCTTGATGAGCTTCGTGACCTTTTCTACGGCGTATTGTTTCAAAGCACTCGATGAAGGGATGTGTCTGAAGGTTATCCGGATATTCATAATGCTCCTCCTCATGTATTTTGTACTTCTGTTCATATATAGTAGGGTAGGTTTGAGATAAATTCAACTATTTTGTTGTGAGCTTTTGCCCTAGAGTTCCGTCACGGTGTCTGATTGACAAAGCTGCCGGTTTCTGGATACCATGCCTTCTGTTATGGATGTTCAGGATGTCATAGTTACCTTGAACAGGTTCTGGAGAGACCAGGGGTGCGTGATAGACCAGCCGTACGATGTGGAGGTCGGCGCCGGCACATTCCACCCCTCTACCTTTTTGAGGGTCCTGGATCCGGACCCGTGGTCAGCCGCCTATGTCCAGCCATCAAGGAGGCCTGCGGATGGCAGGTACGGCGAGAACCCGAACAGGATGCAGCGATATTTTCAGTATCAGGTTATCATCAAGCCTTCACCGTCCGCTGTTCAGGATCTTTACCTGAAAAGCCTCGCCGCACTCGGCATAAAGGCAAAGGAACACGATATACGGTTTGTCGAGGACGACTGGGAGTCTCCGACCCTCGGCGCATGGGGGCTCGGCTGGGAAGTATGGCTCGACGGTATGGAGATCACCCAGTTTACCTATTTTCAGCAGGTCGGTGGTTTCGACCTCAGCCCTGTCCCGGTCGAGGTTACCTATGGCATCGAGCGCATCGCCATGTACCTTCAGGGCATTGAGAACGTCTACGACCTCGCATGGAACAATAGGATAAACTATGGTGAGCTCTTTCGGGAGAACGAGCGCCAGCAATCCGTTTACAATTTCGAGTCTGCGGACATCGACAGACTCCTCTCCCTGTTTAACGAATACGAGAAAGAGTCTCTGCGGCTTATCGGAGAGAAACTCTACCTCCCTGCCTACGACTGCACGCTGAAGTGCTCACACATCTTCAACCTGCTCGATGCGCGACGCGCCATTTCGGTCGCTGAGCGGGCTCGGTACATCGGAAGGGTACGGACGATGGCAAAGGGCGTTGCACAGACCTACAGGGATTCAAAAGCAATAAAAGAACTTGAGAAAACATAGCCATGGCGGAATTGTTTATCGAGATCGGCGTCGAAGAAGTACCTGTCGCAGAGATAAGCCCTGCGATAGAGCACCTGTCGAACAGCATAAAGCAGTTGTTTGATTCGGAGCACATAGCCTTCACAGAAATAATAACTTATTTTACGCCGAGACGGCTGGTCCTCTGCGTCGAGAGGCTCTCGGACAAAGGCGAGCAGAGCACGGCGACTTATACTGGTCCGAGAAGGGAAGCGGCCTTCGATAAAGACGGCAATCCGACACCGGCCGCAATCGGCTTTGCACGGTCAAAAGGTGTCGATGTTAAAACACTACGGATGGTTAAGCTCGACAAGGGCGAGTTTGTTCAGGTGGAGATCAAAAAGCCCGGCGTATCCACAAAATCTCTCATAAAAGAAAAACTCGCAAGCCTGATACTCGGCACTCCGTTCAGGAAGTCCATGAGATGGGGCAGCGAAAGTGTACGTTTTATACGGCCCATACGATGGCTTATTGTACTGTACGACGGCACGGTCGTCCCGGTTTCGATAGGTACGGTAAAGGCATCGTCGTTTACCTACGGACTGAGGACCGGCAGCGGGAGGAAGATAAAGATCAGCGGCCTTGCTTCATGGCGCAAGGCAATGAAAAGAGAAAAGATCCTGCCGGAGTTTGCTGAAAGAATAAGAGACATAAGGGAACAGGCGAATACATTGGCAAGGAAGGTAGGGGGGGGTGAAGTTATTGATTACTATCTGCATAATGCCATTACAAACCTTGTCGAATCGCCAACCGCAATACAGGGGAGCTTTGACCCAAGGTTCATGAAGATGCCGGAAGAGGTCATCAGGAGTGTTATGGAAACCCAGCAGAAATACATACCCGTTACAGATGACAGGGGTAAATTGATGCCCTATTTCATTGGTATAAGTAATAATCCTTACGGCGATAAAAAAATTATAAGAAAAGGATACGAAAGGGTGCTACGCGCACGGCTCGAGGATGCCGAGTTCTACTATAATCAGGACATGAAACAGCCCCTTGAATCCTATGTCGATCTGTTGAAGGGCATGGTGTTTTTCCCGCAGCTTGGTAGCCTCTACGACAAGACAGAGCGGATTGTAGCGATTTCCAAATACCTTTGCGACACAATTAAACTCGATGAAAGCCTCAGAACAATCACCCTTCAGGCGGCACGACTCTGTAAGGCTGATCTTGCTACGCGGCTCGTCTCGGAGTTTCCGGAATTACAGGGCCTTATTGGGCACCATTATATATTGCTGAAAGACCCATCGGACAAAACAACGGCGCTTGTAGTTGCCGAACAGTATAGCCAGCCAATGTCAATACCAGGCTCTCTTGTTTATATTGCTGATAAGATCGACTCGCTTGTCGGGTTCTTCAGCATAGGGGAGGCCCCGACGAGCACACAGGATCCCTATGGGCTGCGGCGGGCTGCAATCGGTATTTTAAATATAGTGTTGTCCGCTGTGTCGGGCCCACAGATACAGATCACATTAGACATAAAGGCATTGATAGATTTTAGTATCGGACAGTATAACCATATCAATAATAAGGGTACCTTACAGGCTTCTTTGCTCAGCTTCTTCTATACAAGGCTCGAAGGTATACTGGCGGAACGCTACACGAACATAAGAAAGCTTATCGACGCGGTTATCGCAACCGAGCCCGACGACATTCTTGAGGCCGACCGGCGTATAAACTTCCTTAAAGATGTAGTGTTCTCAGCTAATGCTGATAAGTCCTTTGGCTTAAACCCGGATTTCGAGCCAGTCTTTCTTGCCTTCAAGCGGGTCATAAACATATCCAAAAGCCATCCAGCCGGGGAAGTCAATACAGGCCTGCTGGTCGAGCAATCAGAAAAGTCCTTATATGACAGTTACTTGGAGCTTGAGCCCAAAATTCAATTAGCGCTTGCAAAGAAGGAATATATTAAGTATATAGATCTGGTCAAAAATCTGGTAGGGCCGATAAATAGCTTTTTCGAGAAGGTGCTCGTGATGAGCGACGACGCGGGTATAAGGACCAACAGGTTGAATCTGCTTGCAAAGATGAAGGGCCTTGTTACGCAGGTCTTGGACATAACAAAATTGCTATAGGGGGTTTTGATGGCACAGAAGATAAAGCGTATATACTTTTTTGCAAAGGGGAAGGCCGACGGCAAGGCCGAGATGAAGGACCTGCTGGGTGGCAAGGGCGCCGGTCTTGCCGAGATGACCAGGGCAGGCATCCCGGTCCCGCCGGGCTTTACGATCCCAACGACGGTATGTCTGGAATATTTCAAAAGGGGGATGAAACTGCCGCAGACCCTCAGAGAGGACGTCAAGCAGTCGATAAAAAGGCTCGAGTCAGCCACCGGCAAGACATTCGGTAACAAGGACAACCCTCTGCTCGTGTCGGTACGCTCCGGCGCCAAGTTTTCCATGCCGGGCATGATGGACACGATCCTCAATCTCGGTCTGAACGACCAGGCCGTTGCCGGGCTTGCTGACAAGACGGGTAATCAGCGATTCGCCTATGACAGCTACCGGCGATTTATCTATATGTTCGGCGACGTGGTGCTCGGCATGGGGAAGAAGGTTTTTGAGGAGGTCTTCGAGGGATACAAAAAAAAGATGAACGCTGAGGACGATACGGCGGTATCTCCGACAGCACTGAAGTCCGTGGTGGAGGACTTCAAGAGCATCATAAAGTCGAAGACGAAGACGGAATTCCCGCAGGACCCCTACCAACAGTTGTTCATGGCGATGGAGGCCGTATTCAAATCGTGGAATAATGACCGGGCGATATACTACCGGAAGCAGAACAATATCCCGGAAAACCTGGGCACTGCGGTCAACATCCAGACGATGGTGTTCGGCAATACCGGCGACAAGTCTGCCACCGGCGTGGGTTTTACGCGCAACCCCGCCACCGGAGAAAAGATGTTCTACGGCGAGTACCTGACCAATGCCCAGGGAGAGGACGTAGTCGCGGGCATCAGGACCCCCAAGCAGATCTCTGAGCTTGCAAAGGAGATGCCGGCCGTGTTCAAGCAGCTCAGAAACATAACGACACGGCTCGAGAGGCACTATCGGGACGTCCAGGACTTCGAGTTCACCGTCGAGAACGAGAAGCTATACATGCTCCAGACCAGGACCGGAAAAAGGACACCGCAGGCTGCCCTGAAGATAGCCGTTGATCTCGTCAAAGAGAGGCTCATAACGAAGGAGCAGGCGATACGGAGGATAGAGCCGGACAAGCTCGAACAGCTCCTGCATCCTGTCTTCGATCCGAAGGCGAAGTACGAAGTAATCGCAAAGGGGCTCGCTGCTTCGCCGGGGGCGGCGTCCGGCAAGGTGGTGCTCGATGCGAACAAGGCCGTGGAGTGGTCCCAGAAAGGGGAAGCGGTCGTTCTCCTGAGAGAGGAGACGTCTCCGGACGATATACACGGCATGGACGCATCGAAGGGCATCCTTACCAGACACGGAGGCATGACGTCGCACGCCGCTGTCGTTGCGAGGCAGTACGGCAAGCCCGCGGTGGTGGGGTGCGAGGCGCTCGAGATAGACGAGAAGACACGCTCCGTAAAGATGGGGGACAAGCTCCTCAAGGAGGGCGACGCTATCTCGATAAACGGTAGCACCGGGGACGTGATTATCGGCAGGATACCGTTCGTGGACCCTGGCCTGACCGGCGATTTCAAGACCATTATGACATGGGCGGACAATATCAGGAGGCTCGGGGTAAGGGCGAATGCCGACACGCCGAGGGACGCGAGCAGGGCGAGAGCGTTCGGCGCTCAAGGCGTGGGGTTGTGCAGGACCGAGCACATGTTCTTTGCGGAGGACAGGATAGGTATCATGCAGAAGATGATACTCTCCGTGAAAAGGGAAGAGAGGCTCAAATACCTCGACATGCTCCTCGAGATGCAGCGGCAGGATTTTTCCGGCATCCTTAAGGAGATGCAGGGGCTGCCGGTAACGATACGGCTGCTGGACCCCCCGCTGCACGAGTTCCTTCCCCGGAGAGAAGAGCTGTTGGTCGAGATAGCGAGGCTGGAGATGCAGGGAGTGAACGGTGCCGTCCTGGCCGAGAAGAAGAAGCTCCTCGCAAGGGTCGAAGAGTTGCACGAGTTCAACCCGATGCTCGGCCTGCGAGGTGCGCGGCTCGGCATCATCATGCCGGACATCACGAGGATGCAGGTCAGGGCGATCATAGAGGCTGCGTGCGGACTCATGGACAAGGGCATCAAGGTCTACCCGGAGATTATGCTCCCGGTAATAAGCATGGTAGAAGAGATGCGGGCACAGAAGGAGATCGTCATCCAGACGGCGAACGAGGTGATGAAGGACAGGGGCAGGAAGCTCAGGTTCCTCGTGGGCACGATGATAGAGCTGCCCAGGGCCGCCGTGACGGCCGACGAGATTGCTGCGGAGGCCGAGTTCTTTTCATTCGGTACCAACGACCTTACCCAGACGACCTATGGGTTCTCCCGGGACGATGCTGGCAGGTTCATTAGCTTCTACCGGTCGTATTCCGAGCACTGCCCGGTGTGTGGCGGCAGACTGAATAAAGAGGGCGTGTGCGAGGAGTGTGGGTACCGTGTCATGGTCAAGCCGCAGAACATACTCTCGTTCGATCCCTTCGCGACCATTGACGTCAAGGGTGTCGGAGAAATGGTCAAAATGGCAGCAGCGAAGGGCAGGAAGACGAGGTCTGACATAAAGCTCGGCATATGCGGCGAGCATGGAGGAGACCCGATGACGATACATTTCTGCCACAGCGCAGGCCTCAACTATGTGAGTTGCTCTCCGTACAGGATTCCGGTCGCCCGACTCGCGGCGGCGCAGGCGGCGCTGGCATCGCATGAGGCGGCGAGGGGAAAAAGATAGGTCCTGCTATACCTCACCGGACTTTTTGCTGATCTTGAATTTCTCGAGCCGGTACTGGAGCGTCCGGTAGCTCATACCGAGCAGGCTGGCGGCCTTCGTGATAACGCCGTCCGACTTCTTCATGGCCTTCACGAGTATCTCCCTCTCGAGCTCGGAGAAGTTAATACCGCTCTCCGGCAGCTCGAACTCGTACTTATCGAGGTCTATCCGTTTTGTCTTTATCTCGAGCGGCAGGTCGTCTTTCGATACGACGCTGTTATCATTCAGGAGGATGGTCCTCTCGATGACTGACTCGAGTTGCCGGACATTGCCGGGCCAGTCGTACTCGAGCAGAAGGGCGAGTGAGTCATCGTCGATCTTCTCCGTGTGCTTCGAGTTGACGGAGTCGTATTTTTTGAGGAAATATTCGATGAGTATGGGAATGTCAGTCTTCCTCTCACGGAGAGGCGGGAGCTGGATCGGGATGACATTCAGCCTGTAGTAGAGGTCCTCCCTGAATCTGCCGTTCTTGATTTCCTGCTCTACGATCTTGTTGGTGGCCGCTATGATACGTATGTCCACGGGCACCGTCTCGGAACTGCCGAGCGGCTTGATCTCCTTGTTCTGTATCAGGCGCAGCAGTTTGGCCTGGACCGCGAGGCTGAGCTCGCTTATCTCGTCGAGGAAGAGCGTCCCTCCGTTGCTGGCACCAATCACGCCCTGCTTGGCCGTGTTCGCCCCGGTAAAGGCCCCCTTTTCATAGCCGAACAGCTCGCTCTCGATCAGGGTGTCCGGTATGGCCGCACAGTTCACGGCCTCGAAGGGTGCGTTTCTCCTGAGGCTCAGGCTGTGGATGGCACGCGCCACCAGCTCTTTACCGGTACCGCTCTCCCCGGTGATCAGAATCGTGGAATTGGTGGGCGCTATTTTCCGTATGGTCTTCTTGATGTCCTCTAAGACGCCGCTGCTGCCCACGATGCTGTCGAGTCCTTCCCCCTTGATTATCGCCTTCAGCTCCCTGTTCTCCCGATCGAGCCTTTTCAGCTCCAGGGCGTTCTTTACCATAAGGAGAAGCCGCTCCATGTCGATCGGCTTCGTCATATAGTCAAAGGCCTTCTTCTTCATCGCTTCTACGGCCTTCGATATCGTCCCGTATCCTGTAAGTATGACGACCAGCGGCGGGCGCTGGAGGGAGGAGAGTGCTTCGAGCAATCTTATCCCGTCCATCCCGGGCATCGCCTGGTCCGTGATGACGAGGTCCAGAGGGCTGTTCTTCGCGATGTCTATGACCTCGCCTGGTCTGTTCGTAGCCTTGGTGCTATACCCGTGATCCTCGAGAATCTTTGCGGTAATCTCTGCCTGCTTTATCTCGTCGTCGACGACGACTATGCTATACTGCATCGGGAGTCCCGGTCTTAGCAAGCGGCAGGCTGACGATGAACTCGGTCCCTCTGTCCCGGGCGGTCTTCACCGCGATGCTGCCGCTGTGCTGTGTGATAATGTCCTTGCTGATGGCGAGTCCCAGTCCAATACCGGTCTCCTTCGTGGTAAAGAACGGTTCGAAAATCCTGTCGATGATGTCGGCGGGGATGCCCTGGCCGCTGTCGTGGAACGACACGGTGCATCCGTCGCCCGCGACTGACAAGCCTACCTCGAGTGAGCCGCCGTAGGGCATGGCATCGATCGCGTTGAGCATGATGTTGAGGAATGCCGTGTTGAGCTGTTCCCTCTCTCCGGAGATGTACGCCTGCTCTTCGGGCAGGGCGATGCCGAGCCTGATGCCCTGTGTCTCGGACTTGTTCTTGACCAGATCGGCGAGGTGTTTGAGGAGCGTATTCACGCTGAGGACCTCCCTGTTTTCTATGACTGCCTTCCCGTGGTTCAGAAACTGATCCGTGAGCTTGTTGAGACGGTAGAGCTCTGCTTTAATAGTATCGGCCGTGCCGATGAACTCGTCCCTTGTCTTCTCGTCAAACCCGGACGCCTTTGCCTTGAGGTGATCTATGCTGAGGTTTATGAGATTCAGCGGATTTCTGATCTCGTGTGCAAGTCCGGCTGAGAGCTGCCCGAGCCGGGAGAGCTCTTCGGCTTTGTGCAGCTTGTTCTCGAGTTCTTTCTTCTCGGACAGACTTCTTATCATACTGTTGAACCCCTTGTTGAGGGTACCGATCTCGTCGCTCCTGTCTTCCGGAAGCTTTACTGACAAGTCCCCGTCGGATACCGTCCTCTCCGCCTCGATGACGTTGTAAATGGGCTTCGAGTAGATGTTCGACACGTACATAATCGCGGCTATGCCAAGGCTCAGGATGATCACCGTGAGGAGTATCCTCTCGAAGAATGTCGCCTCGAGTATCTGCTGGATGTCGTCGAGGTGCATGACGATGTGCGCGTACCCGAGCTGGACGTTCCCGACGATGATAGGGACAATGATGTTGTAGGACTTCTGCGGCACTCTCGCGTGCTTCTCTCCGAGATTCGCCGTAATCACGAACTCCCTTCTGGGATGGATGATCGAGATGAGCTTGCCCTTGTGTCTGGGGTTCGAACTCGCGATGACCTGGTTCTCGTTGTTCACGATGGATATCTCCTTGACGCCCTTCTCCTGGAGGCTTTTTATGTACGACTGCAGGCGCGCCTGGTCCGTCTTGCCCGGCCCCATGGTGAGCTGCTGTACGCCGATCTGAATGGCTGATGAGAGCTCGATCGTATCTTCCATGACGTTCTTGAGGAGCATGTTCTCGGTCTGGTAGTGGAGCAGCGAGAGCAGTCCCACCATAAGGATCATGATCATGAGCATGGCGATCGTGAGCTTGAACTTGAGCGGCAGGTTGATGAACTTCCGTCCGATCCATCTCAGGGAAGAGCCGACCGCCGTCCCGATCCGACGCACGCTGTGTTGTATTGCTTGTTTCATATGCTTGTCTCAGACCGAGAATAGCCCATTTTAGGGTTCGTAACAATAGAAAGGATCGTGCTGTTCTGTCCCTATTCCTGAATCAGTGTCTTCACGTACGGTAAGAGTTCTCCAGCAAGGGCCGGAGAGACGATCCGTACGCTCACCTCGTGGTTATACTTCAGCGCGCTCTGCGTAAGGTTGTGACTGCCGATGTAGATGATCCTGCGGTCGATGATGATGACCTTTTCGTGCGTTATCCTGTGCAGGGAGTCGAATGAGACCTTTATACCACGGTGCTCCAGCTCCTTTGCCGTCTTCAGATTCGTCCTATTCAGGTCGTCTTCTTCTTTGTACAGATTGTTCTTCTGGTCCAAATTCAGGACAACCGTCACGTCCACGCCCCGCCGATGACTGTCCATGAGCATGCCCGCGATACGGTTGGGCAGGGCTGATTCGTGTCCGGTGAGCTTGAACAGGTACATGACGATCGTGATTTCATGCTTTGCTCGGGCCAGATCCGCCGTCAGGGACCTGTAGTACGCCTGATCCATGAGAAGGTCGATGCCCCGGCCTTCTGCTGTCTGTACGCCTTCGTACGCGGTGCGCTCCCTGCCCGCGGCGCAGATAGGGCCTGCTTGCACGAGGGTACAGACGAGGAGGATCGGGAAGAGGGTGGCGGCCCCTGTCCTACGCATTGCCTGCTGTGTCCACGGAATGCTTCATGGGCTGTCTCCATGCAGGGCGAGGGCGTACCGGTCGAGCTGATCTGTGCCCTGCGCGGTCTTTGAAGAGATTATCTTTCATATCTGCCTCCTCATCCATATTTACAGCCTTTGTTCGTATCAGTCAACCACGCGGAGGGAGCTGTAAGCCCCAGCGACTGCTTTCAGCCGCAACCCCAAAATTCCCCTCAGTCCCCCTTTCCCAAAGGGGAGAGACAGCGAGACCCACTCTTTGGGAAAGAGGGGCAGGGGAAATTTCCCGGTGTAAGGGCAGGTTTGAAACCTGCCCTTACGCTTAATCAGTGTATCGCATAGAGATGTTTGTCGTTCGAGCCGACGTAGACCGTACCGTCGCGGGAGCATGAAAAAGGGGTGTCCTGCCGGCGGCGGGACACCCCATCTACTCTCTTTCTATCAACGCTATTATCTCTTACACCGATGCACGCTCCGTTGATTCTTTTTGCCCGTACTCCAACTCAGTGTACCACGCTCAAGGAGCCAATATAGTTTCCGATGTATATGCTTCCATCAGAACCGATTGACGGTGAACAGTATAATCTACTGCCTGCGTAATATTCCCATTTTATGTTTCCTGCAGGTGAGATTGCATAAAGATAACCATTCTGTGTACCGACATAGATGGTACCGTCCGCTCCGATCGCAGGTGATGAATAGACCGAGCCTGTCAGCACGGACCATTTCTCCGTACCATCCTGGTTAAACGCATAAAGGTAGCCATCCAAGGAGCTCACATAGATCGTGCCGTCAGGACCGATTGACGGTGAAGTGGCTATGCCACCTCCCGTTGCAGCGGCCCATTTGTTCCATCCGGCTGGTGTGATTGCATAAAGATCATGGTCCTCCGAACCGACATAGATGGTACCGTCCGCTCCGATTGCCGGACTGGAATCTATAGCGGCGCTGTAGCTTGCGCTGAATATCAGGTGACTCCACTTAACCGTCCCGTCCGGGTAGAACGCATATAACATCCCCTGATTCGGCGTAGGCGAAGTAAATGTTGCTCCGATGTAGATAGTTCCGTCCGGAGCCATTGACGCCCCGGAATCAATGAGACCGCCGGTCCAATGATACCATATTTCTTTCCCCTGTGGACTAATGGCATAGAAATTTTGATCGTACGACCCGATATAGATCGTGCCATCCGCTCCGATCGCCGGGGTCGCGTGTATGGTTCCCCCTGTTGTAAAGCTCCAGGCAACCGTTCCGTTCGTTGCGTTGAGGGCATAAAGATGATCATCCGCCGAGGGAAGATAGATGGTTCCGTTTGAGACAATGGTCGGCGTTCCCCATATTCCTCCTCCCCCAGTCGTAAAGCTCCAGTCGAGTGCTTGATCAATCGGATTGATGGCGTACAGTGCGCCGTTTGTCCAGTTTGTTGTGCCTACGTAGACCGTTCCATCCGCACTAATGACCGGTGATGCCAATAGCTGGTATCCCGTCATGCTTGGGTCTGTATAGCTCCATTTTAGTGTCGGTGTTGTTATAGAGCTTGTATTTATATTACTCAGTCCTGTTCCCTGTATGTCCCTGTGAAACGTGGGCCAGGGCGAGGCGCTGCTCACGTTCATATAGCTGCTTCCTTCTGAAAGATTACCATGGCCGTCGTACACCTCGACGATTAGCCTGTAAAGGCCGGGTATGCCCGGTGAATTCCACACGGTATTATTTTCAAAGCCCGTCGTTGTCAAATACGCTCCGATAAACCATGAAAAGTTTAGCAGATCGCCGTCCGGGTCCTGAGCATAACACTCGAGGTTCGCCGCCGAATAAACCGGCTGGGGACCGATGGCAATGCTGTCGATGACGGGCGCAGTGTTACCCTGTGTGCTCAGAGCAATCGTGCCCATCGCGTACCTGCCGCTTGCATCGCTGACTTCGATCGTGGCCGTGCCGGAAGCGGAGTAGCTCGAAGGCGCGGTAATGGTTGCAGTCTGGCTGTTTACACTGGACGGCGATATAGCCCACGGGCTTGTTGCCGTCCACGTATAGGTCAGCGCAAGCCCCTGTGCGCTCTGTGCGACGACATCAGCCGTAAAGCTCGCACTTGGATTCGCCGGTTGGCCATACACCGAAAGACTCTGGATAACCGGCATGGTGGGGCCCGTGGGGCCGATGCCTCCGGTAGTCCCTGTTGGTCCCGTTACGCCTGTCGGTCCGCTCGGACCAATAGGTCCTGCCGGGCCCTGCGGGCCGGTAGCGCCGTTCTTGCCGTTTGTACTGCTGCATCCCGCCATGATACCCATGGCAAGCACACTTGCGATAATCAAGGTAATTGTCTTGTTCATAGTTTTCTCCTTTTTTTTAAAGGACTCGAGTCTACCACGCGAAAAGTCACAAATCGGTCACAGATCGGAGATTTCGGTGCAGAGGCGGATCAGTCGGCCTGTTCCGACCCGACCACGGCGGCCTTTTGGGGCCCCTTGGTCTTCTTATAGATTATGTCTTTCAGCATGAGTGCCGGGACTATGCTTGCCAGAACGAACAGGGCTCCAATAAAGAATGCATCATCATAAGCATTGGCATTCGCCCACCGTTTCAGATAATACCCGACATAGATGCCCCGCCCGGCGATTGCCGCGTTATAGAAGCTCGCCCCTTTGCTGAGGGCGTATGCCATGGTCTTGTTCAAAGCCCCGTGCCAAAGCGGTGAGCGATACGCCGCGCTGTCCGCATACGTGGACATATGAAAGTCCGTACGGTTCTCCACGATGACGCCCATGACGGCTATGCTGAACGAGCTCCCGATCCTCATGATAAGGTTCAGTACGCCCGACCCGAGGTTCACCTGCTCGGGCTCCAGCGCGTTGATAGCGGATATGGTCAAGGGCGCCATGATGAAGCTGATCCCGCACCCTCTCATCAGCATGCCCGCCACGATGAAGCCGTAGCTCGAAAAGATGGAGAGGTTCGAGAAATAGTACAGCGAGTACGCCGTCAGCAGGGTACCGGCTACCAGCGGCCTTTTCGCGCCGAAATGATCGGAAAGCTTGCCCGCTATCGGCATGCTGATACTGAGGGCGATCGCCTGCGGGATCAGCATGACGCCCGTCGTCGTGGCGGAATAGTTCATGAGGTTCTGGAAGAACATGCTCATAAGGAAGACGCTCCCAACCAGTGCAACGGACCTCGTTAACTGCATGACGTTGGATAGTGCGAAATTATAATTCTTGAAGATGGAGAGGTCCATGATGGGCTTCTTGACTACAAACTCGGTCATAATGAACAGGAGGAACGAGAAGTAGGCCACAGCGAACAGCGTTATGATGTCCTTCGACATCCACCCCCATTCCTGTCCCTTCTGGAGGGCGACCATGAGTGTGCAGACGAACAGCGAGAACGTCAGAAAGCCGGCGGAATCGAAAGACCGGAAATACTTCAGGTTGCCTTTCGACGGCCGCAGTACCGTGATGCTCCAGAACAGCGTCAGCATGCCGATAGGTATGTTCACGTAGAACAGTGCGCGCCAGCCCACGTGGTCTATAAGATAGCCGAACATCGTAGGCCCCACGGCAGGTGCAACGGTGGTACCCGCGCCCCACATGCCGAGCGCGAACCCCCGCTCTTCTTTTGGAAACACTTCGGATATCATGGTGACGCTCAACGGGGTAATGGCGCCCGCGCCTATCGCCTGGATCACCCTGAAGAAAATCAGGGAGTCGAGGCTCCACGAAAAGCTGCATAAGAAAGAACCGGCCGTGAACAGGGACAAGCCCCAGAGGAACGTCTGTTTGAGGCCGATCACGTTCTTCATCCACGTGGCGAACAGGATGAATATGGCGAAGGCAAGCATGTACACCGTCGATATCCATTCTACCTGGTCCATGTTGATGCCGAACGCGACCATGAAATGGGGCAGGGCGATGTTCATACCGGAGCTGTCAAGTACGCTCATGAAGCTGCCGATAATCACGATGGCGAGGACCCACCATTTATATGCTTTGTCGTTGTTTGTTGTGACCATGTGTGTTTACCCGGAAACTATGTACCAGAACATAGTGAATCGGACACGGATTTCAACCTAAACCGCAATCTTCGCGTCTTGAGGTGTGTTATTGGGGGGCGCTCTTGATGTCCCGGTAGATGGACTCGGTCTTCGAGGAAGGCGCTATGTTCAGAACGTCATGCAGGATACGTCGGCACGTGCGGTAGACCGAGAGAGCCTCCGCGTCTCTGCCCATCGCATGGTAGCACAACATGAGGGACTGGTAGAACTCCTCGGACAGGTCGTCCGCTTCGAGCCCCTTTGTGTAGTCCCCTGCTGCTTTGTCGTATGCGCCCTGCTCTTCACAGTAATGCCCAAGTCTGTGGAGGGCGCGAATGAACTTGCTCCTCATGCGCTCCCTCATGGAGGTAGTCCACCCCGCGCCGACGTCTTCAGGCAAAAAGCCTCCTCGGTAAAGCCCGACGGCCTTGTCTATCAGCCCGACGGCCTTGTCCCTGTCGTGCTTCCACAGCGCGTCGGCCTTGTCGAGAAGGCGGTCGAATTCCCATACGTCGAGCCTGCACTCCAGCGGGTCGAGGGACAATCGGCCTTCTTTGAGCCTGATGCATCTCTCGCTGCCCATAAGCTGCCTGAGACGCTGCAAGGTCGTGGAGAAGGCGGTGTGCGTCCTATCGCCTTCCGCCTCGGGCCAAAGTGCGTCCACGACGGACTCTTCCCGTACATCCGTGCCGCCGGAGGCGATCACCACCTTGAGCAAGGCGAGCGGCATCTTTTGCACCTTGCCCTGGACAGGGGACTCGACAGGCTTGCCGTCGTCGTCCTCTTTGATAAGCTCGAAGCCGCCGAGGGTACGTATGTCCAGCGTCCACGGCCAGTTTTCTACATCGGACAGGGAATCGATGCCGTACCTGTCGAGTGAGCGGGGGTCCGGCAAGAGGCCGCGCCTCTTGATGAGCATGCGCACATACGGTACTTCGATGCTGTACCGGAGTGCTCGCAGACACAGGAAGAGCATGGGTTCGTGCATCCAGCGCCAGTTGTTGATGTATCCCTGTTCCCTCCCTATCTTCATGCCCTGCCGCAGTGACTCGATGCCACGCTCTTCATCGCCCCGCTCGAACGCGATCTGGGCTTCCAGCAAATGGTAATAGCATTGTCCCATGATGCACCGCATGTCGCGCGAGAGCCTTTCCGCACGCGCGGCGTTTTCGCGCGCCTTTCCGTAATTGCCGGCCGCAGTTTGTACCCGTGCAAGTCCGAGCCTGCATAGGATCTCCGGGAAGACAGCGCCCGCCTGAACTGCGTTCCGCAGGGCGCTCTCTCCATATTCGATCGCCAGGGGCAGCTTGCCCTGCGCGTGGCTGTACCAGCTCTTCAGATAATAAAAATGCGAGCAGTCCACCAGACTATTGACGTTTACCCCCTTCGACATCTTGTCTAAATACATGCCCGCGGCAGGCATGTCGTTGACGCTGAGGGCATAATATACGCCCTGCGAATACAGTATGTGGTCCCACAGGTGCAGGCCGTAGCTATTCGCTATGCCGATGCCCGTTTCGATGGCAGAGGAGATTTCCGCGGAGAGCGTCTGCCATGCATATATAGACTCGACGATCTGCCACTGGATCATATCGAGTGGCGTTATGGTTCCCTGCCCGTCTGCGGTGGACCTTGCCGTGTCCTTCCGCGTGTCGTAATGCCTGAACGGCGGTCTGAGCGTGTTCATCAGGACTTCCATTTTAGAGATATCCCCGGTCCACGAGTAATATAGCATCAGGTAGCTGCCGATCATAATCCTGGTACGCATGTCTGTGCCTTTGCCGGACAGCACGATCTCCTCTGCACGCAGGAGCCACGGCGCTATGTCTTCGTATTTTGGCCTGCGATAGAGCAGTGCAAGAAGCATAACCGAGATAAAGTAGGTCCCCGACTCACCCGGGGGCAGCGGTACGCGTTCGAGGAAGCCGTTTATCGTGTCGAGCCAGCTGTCGATCGGCTTAAAGCTGTTCCATTCGATACAGTACGTCCTTACGACGTTCGCCCAGGACAGGTAGATGCCGTTTTCATCGGACTGCTCTTTGAACAATGCAAAGGCCTTTTCGAGGTACGCGCGGCTCTCCGGCAGCGAGAAGGGGAATATCGAAAGACCGTACCAGTACAGCAGCCACGGATTTCCTGCAACCGCCTTCTGATCCATTTGTTTGAACCATTGTATCAGGACCTGGTTGCGTCCCTGCGCGAGCAGTGAAGGCGCATGGGCAACGACGAGACTTGTGAAATCGGGCCATGCGCCCGCGCGCGCCAGTAGCTTCGCCGCCTCTTCGAACTCTCCAGACTGGGCGAGGAGCCGGGCCGCCTGCGCCATGACGGAGCGGAGCTCGTCTTCGGTAAAAGTCGCTCTCGCGTGTGACAGCAAGAATTCCCGGAAGAGCGAGTGGTAGTGGTATGCGGGCTCCGGGGACGCGAGCTTGACCGTGAAGTAGTTGTTCCGGTGAAGATAGCCGAGTATGTCTTCCGGGTGCTTTGCGCCGGTCATCTCCCTGGCCGCCGCGGCCGTTACCTTCGTCAGAAAAGACGTCCTCAGCAGAAAGTCCTGCAATTCTTTGTCCAGCCGGCCGAAGATGTGGTCCGCAAAGTAGCCGAACAATCTTTCCGATAGGAGCGCCTTGTCGGGCAGCGATGGCTTTTGCTGGGCCGGCACCCTTCTGTATTCCTCCGTCAGCAGAACCAGACCCGCCGCCCATCCCTCGGCCATCTCGTGGAATTGTTTCGATCCGGACGTACCGGGACGGACTATCCCCATGCGGTGCAGCAGGCCCACGGTCTCGGGCAGGGTGAACCGGACCTCTTTGTCCGTGACGAACCCCATCTTGTTGCCCATGCGCAGCGGCGTAAACGCCGGGGGCGGATCGCCTTTGCTTATTATGACAGCGTGCACGTCCTCGGGGAGCATCGAGAGCCCTTCGCCGATCACGGCGTGGAGCATGGAGTCTGCGGGCACTTCCTGATAATTGTCGAAGACGATAACCAGTCTTTTCTCGTGCCCTATCATGCCGTAGAACTCGTTAAAGAACCACCGGGTGAATGCAGGGACGTCCAGTCGGTATTCGGGCGTGAGGAGCGGCAGACTGGCGAGTTGTCCGGCGCGTGTTCCGCTATATCGTCCAAAAGGTGTCTTGCCGGATCGGGCATTCCCCAGCGCCATACCCAGATAATAGAAGAACGTGGCAAGGTCCGTGTCGCTCCCCTCCATGCGATAGTACAGGTACGGAATTTTGCGGCTGTTCAAGTAGCTGACCGCGAGTATCGTCTTGCCGGCACCCGGCACGCCGGACAGCCAGATGACGGGCTTTGACCTGAAGCTATCCAGTATTCGGAAGAGTCGTCTCCTCATGACTACGTCGCCCACCTCGGGCTTACTGATTTTATAGACGCCATGATAGATGTCGCATGTTCTGTACGATTTATTAAATTTCATGGTTGTATTTAATAAATGAATCAATTAGATATGTTAGAGTGTACTTATTTTATTCAAATTGTCAAATGCGAGACGCGCTTTGTACTGTTCATAGAAGGATGGTAAACGCTCATTCTTTTCTTTGCAAAGTACGTCATTATGGTTATAGTAGCATTTAAGCGAAGGTCGGATAGAATGAAACCGCAGGAGGCTGTAAAAAGGATACAGGAGCTCAGGCGGAGCATCGAGCGCAATAACCATCGTTACTACGTACTCGATGCCCCGGAGATAACGGATGCGGAGTACGATCGTTTGTTCAGGGAGCTCAGGGCGCTTGAAGGTCAGTTTCCGCAGTTCCTCGATCCCGGTTCCCCGACTCAGCGCGTCGGTGCCGGGCCGCTCGACAAGTTTCAGCAGGTGAGCCACTCTGTCCCCATGCTGAGCCTTGACAACGCGTTCTCGCACGAGGAGTTCGAGGCGTTTATCGAACGTACCAACAGGTTCCTCGGCAGGGAAGGTTTCTACGAGTTTGTTGGCGAGCCCAAGCTCGACGGGCTCGGCGTGGAGCTCGTTTACGAAGACGGCGTTTTCAAGGTCGGGTCCACGCGGGGTGACGGCTATGTCGGAGAGGACGTGACGCACAACCTAAGGACGATCAAGAGCATCCCCCTGTATCTTTTGGACGATAGATTCACGGTACCGAGGCGGATCGAGGTGCGTGGCGAGGTCATCATGAACAGGAAGGACTTTCTCGCTCTGAACGTCCGGAAAGAGGAGCGCGGGGAATCCGCCTTCAGAAACCCGAGGAACGCTGCGGCAGGATCGCTCAGACAGCTTGACCCGAGGATAACGGCAGAAAGAAGGCTCGACATTATCCTGTATGCTGTGGGCGGGTATGAGGGTGTCGAGTTCAAAACGCATATCGATATGCTCGAGCATTTCAATGCGTGGGGCCTCAAAACGAATCCGCGCAACAAGCTGCTGTGCACCATGGACGATGTATTCGGCTATTTCTCCGAGATCGAAAAAGACCGGGACGCACTTCCGTACGATTGCGACGGGGTCGTGTTCAAGATCAACTCTATTCCCACGCAGCGGGCGCTGGGCGAGGTCTCGCGTACGCCCCGCTGGGCGATTGCCTACAAGTTCAAGCCGCGATCCGCCGTTACCAGGGTAATCGACATTGTACCGCAGGTCGGCAGAACAGGTATACTCACGCCTGTCGCTTTGCTCGAGCCGGTAAACATCGGCGGGGCAGTTATTCAGCGCTCGACCCTGCACAACCAGGACGAGGTTGAGAGAAAGGACGTCAGGGTAGGGGACACGGTAATCGTGGAGAGGGCAGGTGACGTGATCCCGGACGTCGTCACCGTCGTGAAAGACAAAAGGACCGGTCGGGAGAGGCCCTTCGTAATGCCCGCTACGTGTCCGGTGTGCGGCTCGAAGATTGAGAAGCTCGGGGACGAGGTCTTTTACCGGTGTATCAACATTTCGTGCCCCGCACAGGTGAAGGAGCGGATACGGCATTTTACCATGCGCGGCGCGATGGACATAGAAGGGCTCGGCGAGAAATGGATCAGCACCCTCGTGGACAACGGGATCGTTACGGACGTCGCGTCCCTGTACGGGCTCAAGAACGACGACATCGTGTCGTTGGAAAGGATGGGCGATGTGCTGGCAGGCAAGCTTATCGACGCCATCCAGAAGAGCAGGAAGGCCCAACTCGACAGGCTCCTGTTCGCGCTGGGCATCCTGCACGTAGGCGAGCATATCGCGCGGACCCTTGCCCTGAAGTTCCGAGGTATCGGAGACATCGGGAAGGCGTCGAAAGAAGAGCTCCAGGCTATCGAAGGTGTGGGCCCGGAGATTGCGGCAAGCATACACGATTTCTTCCGTACCGCGGAAAACCAGCGTCTTTTGAGTAAGCTGGAGTCATGCCTTATCATTGTCAATCCCTATGAAGAGGCGGTGGCCGGACACCTCAAGGGCAAAAGGTTCGTGTTTACCGGGGGGCTTGCGGCAATCTCGCGCGATCAGGCAAAGCAGCTCGTCGAGCACAGCGGCGGCAGCGTGACCGAGTCGGTCAGCAAGAAGGTCGACTATGTCGTCGCCGGGGACCAGCCGGGCTCAAAGCTTGATAAAGCAAGGGCACTTGGTATAAAGATCCTGACAGAGGACGAGTTCAGAGGACTCGTCACGGGAAAGACCTGATTACTCTACATGGAGGTGGGGGAGAACATGAAAAAGAGTATGAGTAAAGCTGGCGTGATGGTAGGAGGATTGGTGCTTGTCCTTTGCGGTACTGCCGTTGCACAGTATCCGTATCCGTATCAGTACGGTACAAGGGGGCATAACGGGTCCGTCGGTGTCAAGCTTATCGGGTTTTTCCCGAACCAGGATTCAGACGGCCTGAAGGATTTTAGCACGGGGATCGGGATCGGGGTGGACAGCCGCTTCAATTTCGGGGACTACTTCGCCTTGGGAGTCGAGCTCGACTATACCGGCGTTTCGAGCTGGAGCGGAACAAACTACGATACACAAACGGCTACCTATTATTCCTATACCATGGACTTCAGCAACGTAGCGCTCAAGCTGGACGCGCTCGGTAGATTCCCGTTGAACAACATAATACCGTTTCTGGGCGTCGGTCTCGTATACAACAGCTCTGCATTCGATACGTCGACGGGCCAGGGCTACTATGGTTACGGCAGCGTTACCGCGTACGGCCTCGGCCTGGAGGCGGTCGTAGGCTCGGACTTCGTGGTCGGGGGCAACGGCGCAGTCACCGCCGAGCTCTCAGTCCCGATAGATCAGTACTCAGTCTTCCCCGGTTCCACGGTGAACGTGGGAGGCTATGAAGTCATGGCCGGGTACAGATTCCTGTTTTAGAGTAGCCGTTGCGAGATGCCCTGGGCGGTCCTTGACTGTACCGGCTTGGTGATAGATACTATCTTTTGATATGAGACAGGTAGCCGTCGTTGATCTGGGGACGAATGCCATGAGGCTCGCTATAGGGGAGGGAGATCCGCAGAGTTACACGCTCGTAAAGTATGTCCGCTACCCCAACAGGCTCAGTCAGGGCATGTTTTCCGACGGGATGCTGAAGCGACATGCTATAGAGCGGACGCTGGAGGCGTTCGATGACGTGCGATCGATCATCGGGGGGTATCATATAGACACGCTGCGCGTCGTGTCCACGAGCGTTTTAAGAACGGCCAAGAACGCGAGGCAGTTCGTGGATCTTGTCAGACAAAAGACAGGCTTTCACGTGGAGATAATAGCGGGTACAGACGAGGCGATGCTTATTCATACCGGCGCGGTGAACGGTATCGACGTTGCCGGTAGGCTGGCGTTCGTGGTCGATATCGGCGGAGGCAGCACGGAACTGTCCGTGGGCGATCGTGAGAGCATTCAGGTCGCTCTGGCCGTAGAAACCGGCGCGGTACGATTGAGGGAGGCCTTCCTGCACCACGATCCGCCGACACGCCGAGAGCTCGCGGCGGTGGTATCATCTGTCGAAGGCGATTTTAAAGACACGTTCGTGAAGATTCGGACGTTGAGGCCGGACATACAGATAGGCGTGCCAGGCAATATAGGCACCATCTACAATATGCTGAAGCCGTCTGATGGGCTCGCCTTAGAGGACCTCAGGACGTTTTACGGAAAGCTTTCCGCGATGACCATCGGTCAGATACGGTCTCTCACCAGCCTCGAGGAAGACAAGGCCGACATCCTTCTCCCGGGACTCATGATCCTTTTACGGATCATGGAATCGTTGGGCATGGGCCGGTGCTACCTGTCATCGAAAGGCCTGCTGCACGGCATGCTGATCAGTCTGCTGGGAGGAAGGCGTATTGACTTCTCAGACAAGCGGCTTAAATTTTTCAAAAGCGAAAATTAGGCGAAAGGAGTTCGAACGTATGAACCAACTAAAAACGGTGTTACTGCTCGGTACGCTCACGGGCCTGCTGGTATTGATTGGGGGAGCACTCGGAGGCGAGAACGGTATGCTGATAGCGTTCTTTATTGCTGTGGCGATGAACTTTTTCAGCTACTGGTTTTCAGATAGGATCATTCTGGCGATGTACAAGGCACGCGAGCTCTCGGAATCAGAGGCAACGCGGCTGTTCTTTATCATCAGAAAACTGACGACGAAGGCAGGCCTGCCGATGCCGAGGGTGTACCTTATTCAGAGTCCGACCCCGAACGCGTTTGCGACGGGCCGCAGTGCCGAGCATGCCGCGGTGGCTGTCACGCAGGGCCTGCTCGATAGTATGAACGAGGAAGAGATGGAGGGTGTGCTCGGTCACGAGCTCTCGCATGTCGCTCATCGGGACATTCTTATCAGCAGCATATCCGCGACGATAGCCGGCGCTATCATCCTGCTCGCACGGATGGCGATGTTTGCCGACCTGTTCGGCGGATTCAACAGCAGGAACAGAAACAATGTGTTCGTGATGCTCTTTTTCGCCATTCTCGCGCCCATCGCCGCGAGCATCATACAGCTCGCGATATCGCGATCCAGGGAGTTCTACGCCGACGAGGGCAGCGCGAAGCTCACGGGAAGCCCGAGCGGGCTTATCTCGGCCCTGAAAAAGCTCGAGTACGGGAACCAGAGAATGCCGATGCAGACAAATCCTTCGACAGCACACCTGTTTATCGTATCGCCGTTCCTGGGAAAAGGAATGGTGTCTCTCTTCAGCACGCATCCGCCCCTTGAGGCTAGGATTGATAGATTGGAGAAAATGATCTATACTAAGTAATGGAGAGAGCGACAGATGTTCGATTTGACCAACTATAAGGATAGGCTTGCGGAGCGGACCCAGGCAGTGATCAACCTCGCGATCGACGACTCCAAGAAACGGCAGCAGTTCTATGTTGGTGTAGAGCACCTGTTCCTTGCGTTCATTACGCTCGAGAAGGAGTTTTACAACGACCTCACCAATGCACTGGGCATCGAGAGGAGACTGATAGAGGATCTCCTGAAGGAACACCTGAACAACTCCAAGTACTTCGTTACGAGGGGAGTCAAGTTTCTTCCCGACACGAATACCATCATACAGATCGCGCTGGAAAATATACGCCGCGAGGGCAAACAGGTCATCATGCCGGTGGACCTTCTGGTGGCGATGTTCGAGGAGGGGCACTGCTATCCGGTACAGCTCCTGCGTGGTTTCGGGTACGACCCGAGAACCGTCATCATAGAGATAGAGCGGCTCGTGAGGAAACGCGAAGAAAAAGAGAAGGAGCTCAAGAAGAAGTACGAGCTTCCGCCGTACTTGAAGCAGTTCGGGACCAACCTCAACAAGCTGGCGCGGCTGGACAAGCTGCCGCCCCTGATAGGGCGAGAGAAGGAGCTGGATCAGATCATGGAGATCCTCTCGCACCGGGAGAGGAGCAACTCCGTCATGCTCGTGGGGGAGGCCGGCGTGGGCAAGACGGCGATCGTGGAAGGCCTTGCTCGGCTTATAGAGCTCGAACCTGACCGGATCCCTCATAGGCTTGAGGATAAGCAGATCGTCAACCTGCAGATGAATACCATCGTTGCCGGGACGATGTTCCGGGGAATGTTCGAGGACAGGATAGAGCGCATCATTAAGGAGCTGAAGGAACGCCAGAACATCATCCTGTTCGTCGATGAGGCGCACAGTCTCGTGGGAGCGGGCTCCGCGATGGGCGTTCCGAGCGACGCCGCAAACATATTCAAGTCCAGTCTCGCGAGGGGCGAGGTCCAGATCATCGGCGCGACGACATACACCGAGTATAAGGAGTTCATAGCGGAAGACGAGGCGCTTGCACGAAGGTTCAGGCTGGTCCATGTCAAGGAGCCGTCATTCGGTGAGGCGAAGACGATCCTCGAGGGAGTGATCCCGCGGCTCGAAAAGCTGTACTCGGTGACGATACCGCAGGAGGCAGTGGACGTCGCCGTCGAGATGAGCCAGCGGTACAACAAGTCCGTCCGGCTGCCGGACAAGGTGATTGGATGGCTCGATACCTCGTCGGTCAAGACCGAGATCAAGAACGAGGAGGTCGTCACGGTCGAAACGGTGAAAGAGGTCGTTGCGCAGGAATCCCAGATACCGCTCGATATGGTGTCGAGGGACGTAGCCCAGCGCTTCCTGCATATCGAGGAGATACTCTCCCGCAGGGTCAGGGGACAGCCGGAAGCCATTAAGACCGTGACGGACTACATCAGATTGAACAAAGGCCCCCTGAAGGAGAACTACAATAGGCCGGATGCGGTGCTCCTGTTCCTGGGGCCGACCGGCGTAGGCAAGACGGAGCTGGCCAAGGCACTGGCGGAGTTCTTCTATGAGGACGAGCGTAAGATCGTACGGATCGACATGTCGGAGTATTCCGATTCGTCTATAGCCATCGACAAGCTCATAGGCATGCCCAGGGGCATCGTGGGCTCCGAGAGGGGAGGGATACTCACCAATATGGTGAGGGACAACCCGTCTTCGGTGGTCCTCCTCGACGAGATCGAGAAGGCCAACGGCTTCATTCATAACCTCCTGCTCCAGGTCTTCGACGAGGGCTGGCTCACCGACGGGAGGGGCAAAAAGATATATTTCAGCGACACTATCATCGTCATGACGAGCAACCTTGGCGCGGACCAGTTCAAGAAGTTCATGCAGCCGCTCGGTTTCCTGAAGGACTCCCGGGAAGGGCTCGGCCCTATGAGGAAGTCCGTTATCGCCGAAGCTGAGAGGATATTCTCGCCGGAGTTCCTGAACAGGATAGACGAGGTGATCGTCTTCAACCCGCTGGAGTATGAGACGGTAAAGGACATCGCGCGCAGATACATTGGCCAGATCATGAAGCAGATGGAGAGGCAGGACAGGTACCTGTCCGTAACGGAAGAGGCCATAGATTATATCGTTGCCAACGGCTATAGCCAGAAGTACGGAGCGAGACTGCTGAAAAGGACGATAGACCAACTCGTCAAGATCCCCCTGACCGCCAACTGGGACAGTGCCAAGAAGTTCGACCTCTATATAAACAATGGCGCCATTGACGTGAAGATCAGTGCCGAGGACGTCGTTTCGGATGCAACGCTCGCATCGGTAGTGACGTGACGACAGCGCCTTGAAATTGCTTCTTTTATTTTGTTATAACAATACCATACCAGTGCAAAAAAGGGGTGTATCGTATGATTGAGCTAAAGAACATAACGAAGAAATACGGCGATAGGACGGTGCTGAACGGCATTTCCTTCACCGTGGAGAAGGGTGAGGTGTTGGGCTTCCTCGGTCCGAATGGTGCAGGAAAGACCACGACAATGCGCATCATCACAGGCTATTTATCGCCCACGTCGGGCGAGGTGGTGGTCGACGGGTACGATCTGCGGAAGGAGCCTGTCCGTGTGAGAAGCATCATTGGCTATCTCCCGGAACTCGCGCCTGCCTATCCGGAAATGACGGTACTCGGGTACCTGAAGTTTATGGCAGGGATCAAGGGTCTGTCAGGCCAGTACGGCAAGAATGCCATCGACCGCGTCGTGCAGCAGATCGGTCTTGAACGGGTGAAGGACAGGCTCGTTGGCAACCTCTCCCGGGGTTACCGGCAGAGGGTCGGTATTGCCCAGGCCCTTCTGAGTAACCCCTCCATCCTGATACTCGATGAGCCAACGGTGGGACTCGATCCGGAGCAGATCATTGAAATACGAAACCTTATCAGGGAGCTCGGGAAGGACCACACCATCATCCTGAGCACCCACGTGCTCCCTGAGGTCACTGTTACCTGCAACAGGGTCCTCGTGATAAACGACGGCAGGCTGCTCGCTGGTGGGGACTATAATATGCTCTCGGACGATATCTACCGGGAGAGAACGTACCGCCTCGTGACGGGCAAACAGGACGATGGAGTCGTCCGACTGCTCAAGTCCATAGACGGTATAAAGGACGTGGAGAGGCAGGACGACGGACTCGCGATTACGGTGGACACCGGCTTCAAGGGGCCTGAGCGTATCACGGACGCAGTTTTAAAGGCGGGGTATCCCATCGTGGAGTTCTCCTCAAAGGTCGTCAGCCTCGAAGAGGTGTATATAAAGCTGCTCTCGCAGGACAGAGGAGGTATACAATGAACCCGGGAAAGATCTGGTCGATAGTGAAAAAGGAATTGGTCTCTTACTTTGCGTCGCCCATCGCCTACGTGATCCTGGGTATATTCACGCTCCTAGGGGGCTACTTCTTCTACGTGAGGATACAGCTCTACAACTTCGTGAGCCTCCAGTACATGAAGTACCAGGGATATATTACATCGCTGAACATCAACGACTATATCGTGAAGCCCATGTACGCGAACATCGCTGTGATCCTCCTTCTGATTATGCCGATCGTCACCATGAAGACCTTTGCCGAAGAGAAGAGGAACGGGACAAAGGAACTCCTCATGACTTCGCCGGTGACGCTGACCGATATCTTGATCGGGAAGTTCGTCTCCGCATGCCTTGTCTTCGGCGTCATGCTCGTCCTCACGCTGTCGATCCCCGTGTTCCTGGTAATCTACGGGTCGCCGGACATGGGTATCATCCTTTCGACGTACCTCGGCATGTTCCTCATGGGCTCGATGATGATCGCCATCGGCATGTTCGCCTCGAGCATTACGGAGAACCAGATAGTCGCCGCAGTCATAACCTTCGGGCTCCTGCTCCTGTTCTGGGCGATAGGGTGGGTGTCGCACGGAGTCAGCCCGGGACTGTCGGCCTTCCTGAGCTATCTCTCGCTCATAGACATCCATTTCCAGAACATGATAAAGGGGATTATAGATACGAGGGACATCGTGTACTACCTGAGCGGCATTTTTTTCTTCCTTTTCCTAACGCACAGAGTGCTCGAATCAGAGAGATGGAGGTGATGGCATGAAGATAGCATTATGGATCGCTGGTGTACTGTTTATCGTCACGGGCATGTTCGTGTACCTCGTGACGTCGCTGCTGAACGCGTGGACGATACTGTTTCTGTCGGCCGGACTGCTTCTCGTCGTACTGTGGTTTCTTCTGTACAGGAGGGAGATAAAGAGCGCCTTTAGCGTGAAGAAGGCCCTGTACGGCTTCAACACGATCGTGCTCGTGGTGGTCGTCCTGGGGATAGTTTCTGTTATAAACTATGTCTCCAGCAACTATTATAAACGATGGGACATGACCGCCAACGGTCAGTATACCCTTTCCCAGGAGACACGGCAGATCCTTAAAGGGCTCAAGAAAGACCTGAAGATCACGGCCTTTTTTCAGGAAGGCACGAGCATGAAAGCAAGGGACCTGCTTGCTGAGTACGCGTACCTGAGCAGGTATGTGCACTACCAGGTCATTGATCCGGACAAGGAGCCGACAATCGCCAGGAGTTACGGCATAACCACGAGCGGGACGATCGTCCTACAGTACAACGGTAAGACCGTAAAAATAGGGCAGGCCACGGAGAACGATGTAACGAATGCGATCTTAAAGCTGCTCTCGACGCGTGTCATCAACGTGTGCTACATTACCGGCAACGGGGAGAGGGACCTGTCGGACGCCTCAGGCGTGAATGGGTACGGACTGTTCAGACGAGCGCTCATCGATCAGGATTATACCGTTACACAGCTCCTGCTCCCTGCCGTTGCGTCCATACCGACGTCCTGCACGCTCGTGGTCGACGCCGGGGCCGTGAAGCCGCTCCTGCCCCAGGAGCTGGATTCGATCGCGGGCTACCTCAGGGACGGCGGATACCTCTTGCTCATGATAGACCCACGGACCAGGACCGGGATACCGAAGTTCCTCTCGAAGTACGGGATAACCGTGGGGAACGACGTCGTCCTCGATCAGGTCGTGAGGCTGTTCCAGGGCCCGACCCTCGGGGTAGAGCCTGTGGTGACCCAGTACAGCAAGGGAAGCGACATAACGAAGGACTTCAAAGGTACGACGATCTTCCCGATGGTGCGGTCGGTCGAGGTGGTAAAGCGGAAGGAAGGTACGGCCCCCGGCGTCACTTCCATCGCGAAGACAAGCAACTCGAGCTGGACGGACGTGCACCTGAAGACGTTGTTCAGCAAGGGAATCGCCAAATTCGGTCCAGGAGACGTGAAAGGCCCGATCAGCGTCGCCGTCGCGGGCCCCCTGACGATCGGGGACAGGATCGCGCGCATCGCGGTGTTCGGTACTTCATCGATCGCCACAAACAAGTACCTTACGGCGCTGTTCAACAGGGACCTTATCATGAACACGGTGAGCTGGCTCGTAAAAGAGGGGAACCTCGTGACCATACGGACGAGGCCCAACGGCGGGCAGCAGATGTTCCTGACCGTCGTGCAGGGGAAGCTGATCTTCTACATGACCGTGGTTCTGATTCCGGCCCTGCTCTTTTTCTTCGGTGTGCTCGCATACCTGAGGATGAAGAGGCTGTAGGCCTACAGGAGAGATACGGATGAACTTCAAACTGACTCTCTATCTTACCGCGCTCCTCGCTGCGGCCCTTGTCCTCGTACTCTTCGTGGTGAAGCCGCGGAACAGCACCAGGATTACAAAGGAGCAAATCGAGGCAAAACAGGTATTCAAGATGGGCGACGCCCGTCTTGCCAGGATGTCCATCGAGAACGGGTACGGCAGCTTCGTACTCCGGCAGAGCGCTCCCGGACTCTGGACGATAGTATCTCCGGTCCATACCGGGGTCGACACGAGTGTGGTCAACGGTATCGCCGACGGGATCAGGAAACTCGACTATGCGACGGACATAGGTGAGGGTTCTCTTTCGGCGTTCGGGCTGAGTCCGGCGTCCATAACGGCAACAGTAGTGTCATCGGACAACAAGGCGTATACTGTGGAGATCGGCTCAAAGACGCCGGTCGGGGAGGACTACTACGCGAGGGCGGTGAACGGCCGCAAGGACATCTTCACGATAACGGCATGGATACGGAACCAGCTCGACAGCACGCTGTACCACTTGAGGAACAAGGACGTCCTGTCTGTTCCCCGAAACGCTATAGCGGGCATGTCATTCTCGAAAGAGCACCGGCCCATCTATACACTGAGGCAGAACAACGGCGTCTGGTACTTCACCAAGCCGGCGTATAACAGGCTCAGAACGACGTTTTTAAACGATATGCTCTTCAAGCTGACCAGTCTGAGGGCAACTAATATCATCGACGACGCCCGGGGCCTGCAGGGGACCGGGCTCAAAAGGCCCTCGGCTATCATCGGCATGGAGACGACTGACAACAGACACTACGACGTGAAGATAGGGAAGGAAGCGGACCCGAACGATGTGTACGCCGCGGTTTCAGGACAGACCCCGGTATATGTGGTGAACAGAGGGATACTCTCTACGTTCGACAGGTCCGTGAGCTCGATGGTCGACGATAAGCTACTGATACAGAGCAAGTGGTCGATATCGTCCGTGGAGATCGTATGGCACGGCAAGACGGTCACGCTTTCGAGGAAAGGCTATGCGGCCTGGCTTAAGGACGGCGCTCCCTTTACCAACACGGCGGGCGTCAATAATATGATCAATACGCTGACCTCCGTCGGTGCGAGTCGCTTTGTCGCAAAGGCACCGCCGGAGAACGCGGCGATTACCTTTACGGTTGTCGGTACCATGCTGCCTACCACCACGACGATATCCATCGGAGGCAGAAACAATGTCACAATCTATGCAAGGACCTCCATCGACCCAAGGGTCGCCGTGCTCGGGATCGAGGCCTTCGATGCCCTTGAATCGGGCATTAAGAAGATTTATCAATAGGGGAGGAGGACCTGGACATGGCTGACAGGGAAGACGATGACATCAAGGTTAACGATAAGAGACGTTTTCGGATGGACGCAGATGGGGAGGTCATGGGCTCCGGCGAAAAGGGAGAAGGCGCGGGAGACGGTCTGGACGACAGGGATACATCGACATACGAGCCGCTCCACGGATCTGGTGGGATCGGAGAGGAGCGCGACAAGATAGGCTTCATAGACTTGATAAACTCGCTTGCCGGGACCGCGTTGATCCAGCTCGGTGCCGTAGCGGACCCGCAGACCAACGTCATCAAGAAGGACGTCAATGCCGCGGGCCAAACCATAGATATTCTCGAGCTCCTCAAGGACAAGACCACGGGTAATCTGACCAATGAGGAGTCGATGATGCTCGACAATGTACTTTTCGATCTCAGGATGAGATACGTCCTGGTGAATGAAGGCAAAAAATAAGGAGGAAACATGAAAAAGAAAGGTTATGCGATACTTGGTATCTGCTGCCTTGTGATAGCGTCAGTCGTGGCAGGACTGCTGCTTGCCGCGCGGCTGAATATCACGACTACCACCGATGCCAAAGAAACAAAGATATGGAGCGAGAAGCCGACCGCAGCCGTTGCGCAGACCCTGGGAACTTCCCAGAGCTGTGTACCGGCGTCGTTCGCTCCGCTCGTCAACAGGGTAAAGGGAGCGGTGGTGAATATATCGACGACGAAGATCATAAAGACAAATCCGATGGCACAGCCATTAGGACCTATGGGAGAACAGTTCAAACAGTTCTTCGGTCCCCATTTCTTTGAGCAGTTTATGGGCCCCGGTGGTCCCCAGGAGTACAAGGAGCATGCCCTTGGGTCCGGCTTTATTATCAATAAAGAGGGGTACATCCTGACGAACAACCATGTGATAGCGGGTATGACCGATATCCGGGTAATAACGGATAACGGGGACCAGTATACGGCAAAGGTCGTCGGTGCGGACCCGCAGACGGACCTCGCCCTTCTGAAAGTGTCCTCGAAGAAGCCGCTCCAGATTGTAGATCTCGGGGATTCTTCGAAGGTCAATGTCGGCGACTGGGTCGTTGTCATCGGTAATCCCTTTGGTCTCGACCATACGGTAACCGCAGGTATCATCAGCGCAGAGGGGAGGAGGCTAAATTCGAGTAATTATGACCAATTCCTGCAAACGGACGCCGCCATCAACAGGGGGAACAGCGGAGGACCGGTGTTCGATCTGAACGGCGACGTCATCGGTATCAGTACCGCCATCATAGCGCCGAGTATCGGGCAGGGCATAGGGTTCGCCATACCCATTAACGTGGCAAAAACGATTATCCCTCAGTTGATAGAGCACGGCAAGGTCATCCGGGGATGGCTCGGGGTATACATCCAGAATATTACGCCGGACCTTGCGGAATCGTTCCACCTGCACAGAAACCAGAAGGGCGCTGTTGTTACGAAGGTGGTGAAAGGGGGACCAGCGGACAAGGCCGGCATCAAGGAGGGGGATGTTATCGTACGCTTTAATGGCAAGGTCGTGAAGAGTGCGGACGTCCTCCCGTGGATCGTTTCCAATACAGCAATCGGCAGTACAGCGGATGTCGCGGTCATACGGCACGGCAAAGAGAAGACATTCAAGGTCAAGATCGGGACGCTCCCCTCGAATGAAAAGCTGGCGAGCGTTGCGCCGGAGGTCAAGAAGATAAGCGAGAAGAAGCTCGGCATTATCGTCGAAACCATCACGCCGGATGTCCAGCGGCAGTACAACCTTCAGGCTGCCAAGGGGGTCGTGGTGACCGATGTCATACAGGGGAGCCCTGCGGACATGGCCGGTATTCAGAAGGGTGATGTGATAGAGCAGATGGATCAGAAGGAGATCAAGAGCGCGAAAGAATACAGCAATGTCCTGGCCACCGTCAAGAAGGGGCAGATGGTGTCCCTCCTTATAGCGCGCGGCAACGCCAACATATATGTCGCGATGACGGCGGAGTGATCGGGACAGGAGGGCGGGCCGTTACGTCAGTGGATGGCCGGCCTGATCAGGGTGAAGTCATGGGCGCAGGGGCATGCCGCCGATAGCGGGGTGTCCCTGTGCTGTTGTATGAGGATAATCGGAGGCAGATTAAAGGGCATGTGTCTCAGGTCGCCAGCCGGGCATGCTGTCCGTCCGACGCTCGCCAAGGTCCGGGAGGCATTTTTCGATATTCTGGGACGCCGGATCGAGGACGCCGTGTTCCTCGACCTCTTTGCAGGTACCGGAGCCATGGGCATCGAGGCTTTGAGCAGGGGAGCGCGGATGGTTTATTTTGTCGAACGTTCCGACCCGGCATCGACATTTTTGTTGAAAAACCTTGCTTTAATAAAAGAGGATCTGTTAGATAATGGCTCGTATACGGTGATGCGGATGGATGCAAAAAGGGCACTGGTGCGCCTGAAGGAAAGTGCCGCAAGGATGGACATAGCTTACGTGGACCCTCCTTACGGGGACGTGCATGCGTATACTGGTGTGTTGCCTTCCCTGATCCGTAGTGGGATAATGACGGGTGATCTCCTGATAGGCATCGAGCATACCACGCACGAGAAGGATGCACCCGGAGGCACCGAGGAGGTACTGTCCGAAGGCCTGCATAGCACGGTGTATCGGTACGGAGACAAGTGTCTGACCGTTGTCAGGCGGTGGTGATAGGGCGAGTAACAGTATGGACAAGGTGGTAATATATCCCGGGTCATTCGACCCCATCACATACGGCCATATTAATATCATTGAGAGGGCACTGAAGATATTCCGGAAGGTCATCGTTGCCGTCTCCTATAGCCAGTCCGGCAAGAAACCGTTCTTTTCGATGGAGGAGCGGGTGGGCATTATCAAAGAGATATTCAGGCGCGAGAGAAGGGTGGTCGTGGAGCCTTTCAAGGGACTGCTCGTGGACTACGTTAAGTCCAGGAACGTGGATACCGTGCTGCGCGGGCTGAGGACGGTCGCGGACTTCGAGTTCGAGCTGCAGATGTCGCTCGCCAATAAAAAGATGAGCGGGAATATCGAGACTGTTTTTATGATGACGGAGGACAGGTATTCGTTCCTGAGCTCGAGTATCATAAAGGACATACTATCGCTCGGGGGCAGGGCGGATGAGCTGGTGCCGGACGTCGTCATACGACGCTTCAGCGACAGGCTGAAGGAAAGGAAGACCGATATCGTATCGTGGGAATGAGCGCCGGGGAAGGGCCTCGATGTCCCGCATTGGCGGGTTATAATAAAAGAGAAGGAGGATTCTATGTTATCTGAGAGGGCCAGAGGTATCAAGCCGTCTGCCACATTGGCGATCGATACGAAGGCAAAAGAGTTGAAGGCACAGGGCGTCGATGTTGTCGGCTTTGGAGCGGGCGAGCCGGATTTCGATACGCCGGACAATATAAAACGGGCAGCGATAGATGCCATAAACAAAGGTTTTACGAAGTATATGCCGGTTGACGGCATACCGGAGCTCAAGGACGCTATTATACTGAAGCTCAAGCGCGACAACGGCATCGAGTACGCCAGGGACGAGATCATCGTGTCGGTCGGCGCAAAGCACGCCCTGTTCAACATAGCACTCGCCATGATTGACCCGGGCGATGAGGTCATCATCCCGACGCCCTACTGGGTGTCGTACCCCGAGATGTTCGCCGTTGCGGGCGGAAAGCCTGTCTTCGTGAAGACCTCGGAGAAGGACAATTTTGCGCTGGGTCCTGCCGCGGTGGAGAAGGCCATCACGAAGAAGACCAAGATGCTCCTGATAAACAGCCCCGGGAACCCGTCCGGCGCCGTATACCCCAGAAAGGTCCTGGAAGAGATTGCAGAGGTCGTCCGCAAGCACAACCTGTTCGTTGTCACCGACGACATATACGAGAAGCTTATCTACGACGGCGAGAAGTTCTTCACGATAGCCCAGGCGAAGGACATGAAGTCCCGTACCCTGCTCGTGCACGGCGTGTCGAAGACCTACGCGATGACCGGCTGGAGGATTGGCTTCACCGCCGGCCCCAAGGACATCATAAAGGGCATGAAGAACATCCAGAGTCAGAGCACGTCCAACCCGACATCTATAGCGATGAAGGCAAGCGTCGAGGCATTGAGCGGCCCGCAGGAATCCGTATCGAAGATGGTTACGGAGTTCGACAGGAGAAGGAAGTTCATCGTCGAGGGGTTGAACAGGATAAACGGCATACGGTGCATTACGCCCAAGGGCGCGTTCTATGCGTTCCCGAACGTCAGTGCCCTGTACACGAAGAAGTTCAAGGGAAAGGCCATCAAGGACTCGTTCGGCTTTGCGGACTACCTGCTCGACCAGGCAAAGGTGGCCCTCGTGCCGGGCGCGCCGTTCGGCGCGGAAGAGCATGTCAGGCTCTCGTACGCCATATCGCTCGAGATGATCAAGAAAGGACTCGAGAGGATAGACCAGGCCGTGATGATGCTCGAATAGCCAGCTCATACCTGCTCGATCTTCATAGTGATGTTTTCAGCCAAAGCCTTGGCAATGCGATGCTTCTCACAGATGGCCATGGTGTCTATGGGGGCTTTACCGTCTTAGCCACCCTTTTCATAGGCTCAAGTCAAGACTGGTTGGCGATAACACAGATTCGATTCGCCCTTTGACACAGAACATTTGGTATGGTATGATTCGTGAGGCAAGAAAGGATGCAGTCAGGTCACGCACGCCGAGGGATGTTGATGGCTTGATCGTGGAGGTGAAGCCTTCAACAACGCCTTGAAGCGCATGAGAGAAGATTCAGAAGACAATAAATAATATATTTCATACGGCTGCAACTTACCTGTCCTACTTCGTCTATGAGGTTGCTAGAGAACGAACAGGAGGCGTGCCCCCCCCATAATCACCAAGGTGAGGGTAACCCATTTTTTGACCGCAATGCTTGACAAGGTTTTATTGTTTAATGTAGCAAGCGTATACAGTATACAGGTGAAACAGGTATGTTGATTAATTTCTCGAATGTTTTCGTCTTTTTGACGCTCGGCACCGTTTTTGTCGCAGTCACCCTGCTTCTGGGAAGGCTCGTGCGGCCCGCAGACCCGAACCTTATAAAAATGAGCAACTACGAGTGCGGTGAAGAGCCGATCGGGCACAGTTGGATCACGTTCAACGTCCGCTTCTATGTGATAGCGCTTATCTTCGTCATATTCGATGTCGAGGTGGTGTTCCTGTTCCCCTGGGCCGTGGTGTTTCGATCTATGGGCTGGATAGCCTTCTGGGACGTCCTTATTTTTATGGGAGTGCTGCTGGTCGGCTTCGCCTATGTGTGGAAGATGGGTGACCTCGACTGGATCAAGGACCTCGGTAATCTTCAGGAAGAAGGTGAAGGGGACGAGTAATGGGCGCATTGGAAGACAGGTTACCGGACAATATACTCTTCACCACCGTTGATAAATTTCTCAACTGGTCCCAGAAGTCGTCGCTGTGGTACATGCTGTTCGCCACGGCGTGCTGCGGCATAGAGCTCATGCAGACCGGCGCGTCCCGGTATGACCTCGACCGTTTCGGCGCCGTGTTCAGGGCTACGCCACGCCAGTCCGATCTCATGATCGTGGCAGGCACGATCACGCACATGATGGCCGACAGGGTGAAGCGGCTGTATGACCAGATGCCCTCCCCCAAGTATGTTATCGCGATGGGGAGCTGTGCGAACACCGGGGGCCCGTTCTATAAAGACTCCTACGCGGTGCTGAAGGGGGTGGACAGGATCATCCCGGTGGATGTCTACGTCCCGGGGTGCCCGCCGAGGCCGGAGGCCCTGATAGAGGGCATCATGAAGCTCCAGGAAAAGATCATGGAGAAGAAGAACCTGGTGAGGAAGTGATGGAAGCGAAGAAGATCTACGAGATATTGTCCGGCAGGTTCGGCTCCGCGATCCAGCAGTTCCAGGAGAACACCTTACCTCCATCCATCGTCGTGGGACATCAAGCAATCGTGGAGGTGTGCGATTTTCTCAAGAAAGCGGAAGAGCTGGAGTTTCTTTCGCTCATCTGCCTCAGCGCTGTGGACATGCAGGAAAAGGGTAAGATGGCTGTCGTCTATCACCTCGGCTCGATGAGGCAGAGACACACGATCGTGCTCAAGGTGGAGCTCGATAGGGGTTCCCCGCATGTGCGGACGGTCGGGACAGTCTGGCCGGTGGCGGCATGGTACGAACGGGAGGCCTACGATTTGCTCGGGGTCGTGTTCGACGGACACCCGGACCTGAGGCGGATACTCATGCCCGAGGACTGGGAAGGATACCCTCTGCGCAAGGATTATGTTTATCCGAAGCGCTACCACACGTGGGACGTCTAGGATGGCCGGCGCCGACGAAAAATTCATGCAGGTAAGCATGGGTCCCCAGCACCCGAGCACGCACGGCGTGCTCCGACTGCTCGTAAAGACGGACGGCGAGGTGTTGAGCAGCATAAAGCCGTACATCGGGTATCTGCACCGGGGGCTCGAGAAGATAGCGGAGAGGGTCACCTATCCGCAGTTCACGCCGTTCACGGACAGGCTCGACTACCTGGCCTCCATGAACTGCAACCTGGCGTATGCAATGACCGTAGAGAGGCTGCTCGGTATTGAGGTGCCCCGCAGGGCGCAGATCATACGGGTGATCATGGCCGAGTTGAACAGGATCTCGAGCCACCTCATAGCGTTCGGGTCCCTATCGGCAGACATGGGTGCGTTCACGCCGTTCCTGTTCGGCATACGGGAGAGAGAATTTATCAACGACTTGTTCGAGATGGCGTGCGGCGCAAGGCTGACGTACAACTATATTCGTATCGGCGGCGTATCGCAGGACATCCCGGGAGGCTTTATAGAAAAGGCGAGAGAGTTTCTCGATTATTTCCCGCCGAAGATAAAAGAGTACAACGATCTGATATCGTACAACTCGATCTTTATCAAGAGGCTCGCGGACATCGCCGTCATACGTCCGGAGGATGCCTTCGACTACGGCATTACCGGGCCGAACCTCAGGGCATCCGGCATACCATGGGACCTCAGGAGGGATGAGCCCTATCTTGTCTACGGCGAGCTCGACTTCGAAGTCCCGGTCGGCAGGGGCGAGATGGGTAGTACCGGCGATGCGTGGGACCGGTACATGATGCGCATATACGAGATGGAGCAGTCCGCAAAGATCGTCAGGCAGTGTCTGGCAATGCTCGAGCCAGGTGACCATACCGCGAAGGTGCCGAAGGTATTGAAGCCGCCGGCCGGGGAGGTCTATGTGCGTGCGGAGAACCCCCGGGGCGAACTTGGGTTCTATCTTATCAGCGATGGCTCTACGAAGCCATACCGACTCAGGATCAGGGCACCGTCGTTCGCAACCCTCAGTATAGTCCCGAAGCTCGGGAAGGGCGTCATGATAGCAGACCTTGTCGCGATCATCGGGAGCTTGGATATCATCCTGCCGGAGATCGACAGATGATAGGTCTTGTCAGAGATATAGTGACATCGCTCGGGAATGCGGGCCCGCTGGTACGTCTGCTGGTTACCGTCGCCATCATGCTCGCGTCCGCGCTGATCGTACTCGGCATCGTGCTGCTGTACGAGGGGTTCGCTACGTACGCGGAGAGGAAGGTGGCCGGTGACATCCAGGCCAGAATAGGGCCTAACAGGGTAGGGCCGTACGGGCTCCTGCAGTTCGTGGCGGATGGCGTGAAGCTGTTGCTCAAGGAGGACATCATTCCCTTCTATGCGGACCGATGGCTGTTCGTCTTGGCCCCGTATATCGTTTTTACCGCATCATTCGCTGCGTTCGTGCCCCTGTCGTACAGCGAGCATGTGTACGTGGCGGACCTCAACGTCGGGGTCCTTTATATCATTGCTATCTCGTCCGTAGTCTCCATGGCGATACTTATGGGGTCATGGGGCTCGAACAACAAGTGGTCGCTGTTCGGAGGTATGCGTGCGGTCGCTCAGATTATCAGCTATGAGATACCGATCGTGCTTTCTCTGCTCGCCGCGGTGATCGTACCGGCGTCGCTCGATATGAAGGACATCATCGGCTGCCAGGCTGGCGGCCTGGGCATTTTCCGCTGGCTGTTGTTCAACAACCCATTTACGCTGCTCGCGTTCTTCGTGTACTTCATAGCCGCCATAGCCGAGGTGAACAGGACGCCCTTCGATATTCCAGAGGCGGAGTCCGAGATCGTTGCAGGCTATCATACGGAGTACACCGGCATGCGTTTCGCGTTCTTCTTTATGGCGGAGTACGGGGACATGTTTGTCGTGAGCGCCCTGGCTACGACACTCTTCCTCGGGGGCTGGCAGGTGCCGTTCATAGGCGGGCTCGCGATGCCCGTGTGGCTGAGGGAGCTGCTTGAGGTAGCGGTTTTCTTCGGGAAGGTGTTCCTTCTCATCTATGTCATGATGTGGATCAGGTGGACACTCCCCAGGCTACGCGTAGACCAGCTTATGGACCTATGCTGGAAATACCTCACGCCGATCGCGTTCTTCAACCTCATCGGCGCGAGCATATGGGTGCTGGCGTTCCACGGCAAGGGCGTCTACGATCTTATCGCTGGACTATACGCGCATTGAGGGCCGGGCGATGTGGGGGTATATGAAAAGAATGTTCAGCTCCGTAAAGTCCGTCCTGGCCGGGATGCGTATCACGCTTCGATATGGCGTGAAGCCCGGGAGCGAGGTCACGCAGCAGTATCCAGAGGTCAGGCGGGAGCCGTCCGACAGGTTCAGGGGCAAGCTGTTTGTCGACATCAACATATGCACCGGCTGTACGGCGTGTGCGAGGATATGTCCGGTCGATGCGATAGTGCTCAAGACGGTAAGGGACGAGAACAAGAAGCTCAGGCCGGTCGTCTTCGATATCGACAACGCGAGGTGTATCTACTGCGGTCTCTGTGTCGAAGCCTGCCCGGTCGATCAATGCCTCTACTTCGAGAAAAAGTACGAGTTCTCCAGCTACTCACGGGAGGGTCTTGTCTCGCACTTCGGCCTTGGCGAGCCGAAGCCGGCAGAGAAGAAGCCGGCGGCAGCCAGTGAGGGAAAAGAAACGAAAGGAGCGGTGGGATGAGCGCCGTACCATCCACGGTACATTTGCTGTTCTTCTATTTCTTTGCAGCCATGACGATAGCGTCCGCGCTGCTCGTCGTTCTGCTCCGCAACATCGTGCAGTCTGCGTTCGCACTGTTTTTTACGCTGTTCGGCGTTGCGGGCATCTACATTCTGCTCGGGGCCGACTTCGTCGGCGTCACGCAGGTGCTCATCTACATCGGTGGGGTGATGATCCTCATCGTGTTCGGGGTCATGCTGACGCACAACTCCTATAGCGTGGACATATTCAACAGGCTCGGTACGCTGGTGATGGGGACCATCAGCGCGATCGTCACCTTCACGATTATCTATTACGCTATCAGGCAGGTGCCGTGGCGGTTAATAGGATACAAGGCAAGCATTCCCACCACCCGGCCGATCGGCACCCTGCTCATGACAGACTATCTGCTCCCGTTCGAGCTCGCGTCCGTGCTCCTGGTCCTCGCCATGGTAGGTGCGGCATATCTGATCAGGTCCGAGCTACGCGTAGGGAAGGAAAGGAAGGACCGGGACAAGCGTGGCGCCGGCCTTGAGAGGAAGGATGCATAGGCTATGGCCCCTGCTGTAACATTGACGGACTACCTCATACTTTCCGGCATACTGTTTTCCATCGGGGTCTTTGGCGTGCTGACCAGGAAGAACGCTATCGCCGTGCTGATGGGCGTGGAGCTCATGCTGAACGCGGCGAACATCAACCTCGTGGCGTTCTCGAAGTTCACGGATGCTGGAGTCGTCGGCCAGGTCTTTGCGCTGTTCTCGATCGTGATCGCAGCGGCAGAGGTCGCCGTGGCCCTCGCGATCGTGATCTCGATCTACAAGGTCACGAGGACCATAGACCTGGACAAAGAAGATACCATGAAAGGTTAGGGAGGAGGCTTCAATGTATCCATGCATCGAGCATTGTATTTGGTTGATTCCCCTGCTGCCATTGACCGGCGCAATGGTAAACCTCCTGATTGGGAGCAGACTGCCGAGGCCTGTCACGCATACGATTGCGATCGGCACGATCGCGACCTCGTTCGTCCTGTCCGTGATCGCTTACCTGCACATCGTTTCCCTGCCGCCAGGTCAGCGGCAGTTCATCGATACGGTCTATACATGGATAGGACTCCAGGGGTTCAGGGTGGGGCTGTCATTCCTCGTAGATCCACTGTCCGTGGTCATGGCCCTTATCGTGAGCGGGGTCGGCTCTGTCATACACCTCTACTCCGTTGGCTATATGCACGGGGACAAGCGGTATTCGAGGTACTTTGGCTTCCTGAACTTGTTTGCGTTCGCGATGCTCCTGCTCGTGCTCTCCAACAGCATCCTCCTGATGTTCGTCGGCTGGGAAGGCGTGGGGCTTTGCTCCTATCTTCTAATCGGGTTCTGGTTCGAGAAGATCGAAAACGCGAAGGCCGGCATGAAGGCGTTCGTGGTGAACAGGATCGGCGACTTCGGCTTTATCGTAGGCTTCATGCTCCTGTTCACGGCGGTCGGTGTCAGGACCGGGACATGGTCGCTCGACTTCGGCGTGATAAAGTCCAACATAGGTCTCGTCTCTCCCGCGATACTGACGGCAGTCGGGATCATGCTCTTCGTCGGTGCTACCGGGAAGTCTGCACAGATACCCCTCTACGTGTGGCTGCCGGACGCCATGGCCGGCCCGACACCGGTCAGCGCCCTTATCCATGCTGCCACGATGGTTACCGCAGGCGTCTACATGGTAGCGCGGATGAACTTCCTGTATGCCCTGGCGCCGGACGCGCTTCGGGTGATAGCCATCGTCGGTGCACTGACCGCCTTTTTCGCGGCCACCATCGGGCTCGTGCAGAACGACATAAAAAAGGTACTCGCATACTCCACGGTCAGCCAGCTCGGGTACATGTTCATCGGGGTGGGTGTGGGTGCGTTTGGTGCCGGCATATTTCACCTCATGACGCACGCCTTTTTCAAGGCACTCCTGTTTCTGGGCTCCGGCAGTGTCATCCATGCGATGTCCGGAGAGCAGGACATACGGAAGATGGGGGGGCTGTCCAGCAAGATGCCCATCACCACCACGACCTTCGTCATAGCCAGTCTCGCTATCATGGGTGTTCCCGGTTTCGCGGGGTTCTTCAGCAAGGACGACATCCTGTACCATGCCTACATCAGCCCGTACGGTGGCACGTTCGTATGGCTGCTCGGCGTCGTGGCGGCTGTGCTCACCGCGTTCTACATGACGAGGCTCGTGATACTGACTTTCTACGGCAATCCCAGGATGGACCACCATACTGCGGAGCACGTGCACGAATCTCCGAAGACGATGACGATACCGCTCATCATACTCGCCATCCTGTCCGCGATCGGCGGCTATATCGGTATGCCGGCGATTTTTGGCGTGCACAACGTGTTTGCACAGTTCCTGGCACCGGTGTTTGCGTCAGGGGTGAGGCTGCCGGAGGGCTCGGTATCGCTCGAGTGGACGCTCATGGGTGTTTCCGTGCTTGCCGCCTTCTCCGGTATCGGTTTCGCGTACTATTTGTACGGGGTGAGGACGGAGTTGCCCGCCATAATGGCAGAGAAGTACAACACTGCCTACCGGTGGCTGCTGAACAAGTATTACGTGGACGAGTTCTACCAGAAGTATATCGTGGGTGGCCTCATGGGGCTCAAGGACCTGCTGGGGGTGTTCGATGCGCGCATCATAGATGGTACCGTGAACGGCACGGCACGGCTCGGCAGGAGGCTCGCGGACTTTGAGGGCGCGTTCGACAGGGTAGTCGTCGACGGCGCGGTGAACGCGGTTGGAGACGGTATCGTTTCTGCCGGTGCAGTGCTGCGGAAGCTCCAGAACGGCCTCGTGCAGAACTATCTTATCGTCGCTGTCATAGGTATGGCCATACTACTCTCGCTTGTTCTATTATAGGAGGAAGAGATGCTGTCTAATTATTTGTTGAGCTTGATAGTCTTTACACCGATGATCGGGTTCGTCCTGATCCTGCTGATGCCGCGGGAAAGGGTGACATGGATCAGATGGACAGCGGCCGTGTTCACCTTTATCCCCATGGTCCTGTCCTTCTACCTGTATGGTACGATGGACGCGTCATCCGCCGGCTTTCAGTTCGTGGAGAAATACCCGTGGATAACGGCGTTCAATATACAGTACTATCTCGGGGCGGACGGTATCAGCACCCCCATGATTGTCCTGACCGGATTGCTGAGCTTCCTGTCGGTATTCGCGTCGTGGAACATCAACAAGGCGCACAAGGCCTATTTCTCGCTGTACCTTTTGCTCGTGACGGCTATGTTCGGTGTATTCATGGCCCTGGACTTCTTTCTATTCTATATATTCTGGGAGCTGATGCTCTTTCCCATGTACTTTCTCATCGGCATATGGGGCGGCCCGAGAAGGGAGTATGCGGCCATAAAGTTCTTCCTGTACACCCTCGCTGGCAGCGTGCTTATGCTCGTGGTTATCCTCACCTTCTACTTCAACAGCACGGACCCGGCGACCGGTAGCCACACCTTCAATATCGTGACGCTCATGAACCAGGCGAACCAGGGCATGTTCATAAAGCAGTTCTGGGTGAGGCTCGCGATGTACGTGGCGCTGTTCATAGGCTTCGCCATCAAAGTGCCGGTGTTCCCGTTCCACACGTGGTTGCCTGACGCCCACGTAGAGGCACCGACGGCCATCAGCGTCATCCTCGCGGGGGTGTTGCTGAAGATGGGTGCCTACGGTCTCATGAGGATCAGTTACCCGCTGCTCCCGGACATGGCAGCCTATACGGCCATCGGCCTTGCCATCCTCGGACTCATCAACATCGTGTACGGCGCCCTCGTTGCTATGGCACAGACGGACTTCAAGAAGATGATTGCCTATTCCTCGGTGAGCCACATGGGCTTCGTGATACTCGGCCTTGCCTCCATGACCTTCATAGGCTTCAACGGTGCGCTCATGCAGATGTTCAACCACGGCATCATCACCGGGATGCTCTTCCTGCTGGTGGGCGTGATCTACGATAGGGCACACCACAGGGACCTGAACGGGTTCGGGGGCATCGCCACGTACATGCCCGTGTACGCCGGCATCACGAGCCTCGCCTTCATGGGATCGCTCGGGCTACCCGGACTGAGCGGGTTTATCGGGGAAGTGCTGGTGTTTCTCGGTACGTTCAAGGTCTACCCGGTGATCGTGATCGTCTCTGCGACGGGCGTCATATTCACGGCCGGCTATTTCCTCTGGGCGTACCAGAGGGTGTTCCTTGGTCCGCCGAACGAGAAGTACCGTGGCATCGCACGGATAAACGGCCGGGAGCTGTTTACCCTCGTGCCGCTCGTGCTGATCGCCCTATTCCTCGGCGTCTACCCGATGCCTTTCTTTAACCTCGTCGGCGCCTCGCTCTCGAAGCTGCTGATGATGGTGGGGCACTGATGCAGACGGGACTGACCAGGTCGCTCGTCCTGATTGCGCCGGAACTGATCGCAGCGCTTACGGCGCTTATCGCGCTCATGGGCGCCATGCTGACGAAGCGGTCTGGCGCCAAGGAGGCCTTCTCCATAGGCATCATCGGCATGCTGGGGGCCGCTGCAGCAACCGTGATCCTGTACGAGCGGCTTACGCTCAACACGGCGTTTCATGCCCTGGTGACGATAGACCCGTTCAGCCTCTTTTTCAGTCTCATCGCGTACGTGTCCGTGCTCTACGTCCTGCTCATGGCAATGGATTCCCGGGAGCTCAAGGATACGCAGGGGAGTTGGGAGCTGGTGGCCATTCTCTCCGGCTTCGGTATCGGTATGTCCCTGATGGCGAGCTCGACGAACCTGCTGATGATATACCTCTCGATGGAACTGCTCAGCGTCATGTCGTACCTGCTCGTGTCGTACACCAGGGGCGCACGGCGCTCGAAGGAGGCCGGGCTGAAGTACATCATCTATGGCTCCATAGCGTCCGGGTTCATGCTGTACGGCATGTCCCTCCTGTACGGTATGGCGCATTCTCTCAGCCTCGGAGATATTCTCATAGCCTTTATCAACCACGGCTACCCGCGCATTACGGTGTATGTCGCAACGCTCTTCGTCCTCACGGGTTTCGGGTTCAAGATAGTCATGGTTCCCATGCATATGTGGGCGCCGGACGTCTATGAGGGTGCACCCACGCCGGTGACCGCGCTGCTCGCGGTCGCCTCGAAGGCAGCCGGCTTCGCTGTGATCATGAGGTTCTTCTACACGGCCTACATCAGCTCGGTAAGCGTGACCCACTACTATGCCAATGTGAGTCCGATCCGGTGGCTGCTGATCGTCGCGGTCGTTGCCGCGTTCACGATGACGATCGGGAATATCGTTGCGATACCGCAGAATAACATCAAGAGAATGCTCGCGTACTCGAGTATCGCCCACGCCGGGTACATGCTGATTGGTCTGTCCATCGTCTCACGGGCGGCGGTGAGCGCCGTACTGCTCTACCTCGCGGTCTATTTCTTCATGAACATGGGCGCATTCTTCATCGTCATGATAGTTGACAACAGCATCCACTCCGAGGACATCGATCACTACAGCGGCCTCGCGCAGGTTTCTCCCGGTCTTTCCGCAGCGATGACCGTGTTCCTGTTCTCCCTGACGGGCTTACCGCCCTTTGCAGGTTTCATCGGCAAGGTGGTCGTGTTTCTCGCCGCCATAGACAAGGGGCTCTACTGGCTCGTCATCGTGGCGGTTGTGAACACGGTGGTATCGCTGTACTACTATGCGAGGGTCATCAAGAAGATGTACCTCGAGACGCCGCCGGAGGGCGTACAGCCGGTCAGAGTGGGATTGGTGCCAGCGCTTATCATCATCAGCTTGCTTGTCCCGACGATCCTGTTCGGCGTATGGTGGACGCCCCTCCAGAGTTTTGCCCATTTCTCGAGCTTCATGTACTGAATGAAAAAAGGAGTCAAATCTTTCTTCTTGATAATTGATCCAGCATCCGTCCTATTCTTTTAAACGTCTTTTGTAATGTTCTATCCATTCCAAATAGCATCATTAATCTTCTCCGGATTTGATTATTTTATTTCTTTCCCTACAAACAAAACTTGTAGGCATCCCCGATATCGGTTATCATTCCCTTGCCCGGATAGCTTTTAGTGAGTTTGTGGTTCTTTTTGTTCCACGCAACCTCGATGCCGGTGAGGGTGCCGTCTGTCAGCACGATATCGACTTCCCTGCCCTCGTAATTCCTCCAATAGAAAAGCTCGTACGGCTTGCGCTCATAGTCGATCCTTCGCTTTAGTCCCAGGGCAACGGCGTTCTCGAGAAGGAAGCCTCTGTCCTCCCTTTGATCGAGCGGGATGAAGTTGCCGATGACGGCATTGCGGATGCCCGGGTCGTAAAAGTAGATCTTAAACTTCTTTCTCATAACATTTCTGAGATTCTTGCCGTACGGGTATACCCTGAAGACGATAAAGAACCGTTCCAGGAGGTCGATGTAGCTGAGCACGGTATTGCGGGACACGCCGAGCGTGGCCGCTATCTCATTCGGATTGACCATGCTGCCCAGGTGATGCGCCAGATACTTTGTAAGTTCGACAATGAGCCTCGGCTTTTTTATGCCCTCGATCATGAGCAGGTCTTTGAAAAGGTATGAATCTACAATCTCCTTCAGTTTCTCGGTCTTGTTCTGGAATGCGTCCATACCGAATACCTCGGGATACGAGCCGGTGATCAGTATCTTCCTGAGGGCCTCCTGCAGGCTGGCCGCCTGAACAGGCTTATCTTCGAACCGCCATAAATCATCGGATACGACGTCCGTTATTTCCTCAAGCGACAGGAGTCGAGGGGAAACATTTTCTTCCTGCCCGCGAGGCTGTCGCCTATGTCGTGTAAAAACAGGAATGAAGAGGAGCCGGTGGCTAGTACCTTGATTTTGGGGAAATGGTCATAAAACAATTTCAAAAGCAATCCGATATTTCTCAGATACTGTATCTCATCGAAAAAGATAATTCCACTCTCATTGCGTATGCCGATATCGTCAAGGACTGCCTTGATCTTTTCCTGAGAGAAATCCTGCCATAGCTTTATAATAGCGGGGTCGGTGAAATCGAAATATGCATTTTTTTTGTCGGTAACCTGTTGTCCTATAGTTTTGAGAAGGGTTGTTTTACCGACACGCCTTGGACCGTTGATAATGATTATTTCCGGCGCATTCAATTCTTTGAGTATGTTTTCCTGTATAAGCCTTTTATATAACATCATACAAGTACCCTATATCCATAAATATGAAAGTAAAGTGTCAAAATTAGGCCTAATATTGATGTTTAATATCCATTTTTAGGAGAACATATGGCAAAAATGGCACCGTGATAAAGACGATACCCTGTGGGTGGCCTGTGCCTCTTTACCGCGGCTCTCATGGTGTGCTAAGCTCACTTGGACTTTTGAGGAGGCTGACGATGGTATTCAGACAGGACCTGTTTAAGGACAAAGTCGTCGTCGTGACCGGAGGCGGGACCGGGATCGGGAAGGCGATCGCCCTCTCCTTCGGCCGGCTGGGCGCACGGGTGGCGATCGCGAGCAGGAAGGAGGAACATTTTCTACCCGCCGAAAAGGCACTGAAGGAAGCAGGGATCGACTGTCTCGCGCTGAGGTGCGATGTCAGGGAGATCGGCGAGGTGGAGTCCATGGTGGACGCGGTCATCCGGAGGCTCGGAAAGATCGATGTCCTCGTGAACAACGCGGGCGGCCAATTCCCGTCACCTGCGGAGGGCATTACCCCGAAGGGCTGGGCGACCGTGATCAACAATAACCTGAACGGGACATTCAATGTTACCAGTACCGTAGCGAACAAATGGATGATCCCACAGGGAGGAGGCAGGATCATAAATATCGTCGCAAACATGTGGCGGGGGTTCCCCGGGCTCGCTCATACCGGTGCCGCAAGGGCAGGGGTAGCGAACCTAACGATGACGCTCGCGGTGGAGTGGGCCGGGCACGGGATACTGGTGAACGCTGTTGCGCCGGGCACGATTGCCACGGAAGGGCTGCGCGTCTATCCCAGGGAGGTCGTGGAGCTGCAGAGGAGCGTAGTCCCGCTGAAGCGCTTCGGTAAGCCGGAGGACGTGGCCCAGATGGTACTGTTTCTCGCATCGCCGGCCGGGGATTATATCACCGGCGCGATACTACCCGTCGATGGCGGGGAGCGGCTCTGGTCGAGCATCTGGCAGATCCCGGACAATGAGGAGGCGCGGCAAGCGTCCGAGAAAATGCTGGAGGAGATCAGCGGCGGCTAAACCAGATTTTTATCGGTTTGGTCTGGTAGTACCCTGTTTCTTTGAAGTCGATTATCCTGAAGCTGAGAGTGTTTTCTCCCTTCCGGAGCCCGGGGGCTGGTATACTACCCTGGAACCCTGCGTAGACGTAGTCCGGGCTCTTGAACGCCTCTGCCACGTCGGGCCTGACGATGCCGTAGGTCAGGGGGTACAGACTGCCGTTGACATCGGCAAAGACAGCGGACGCAATCGCATGGGCCCTCTCGTCGATGGCCCACCCTTGTACGGCTATCCTGTCGGTGTGCAGGACGATCGCCCCGTCCTGGTTCCTTGAGGGTACCATGAAGCCGTTAATGCTATCGATACCGAATGCTGTGCGGTAGTCTCTCCGGGGCAGCGAGGATACCATGTCGACGGAGGCCGGCAGCGGGGTATTCGGTAAGTCTCCATAGTTTGTGGTTGGGATTATTATGTGGCCTGGTACGAACACATGCAGCCTTTCGGATTCGGAGAGTATCTGAGCGTAGGGAGTGGTGTTCGGCGATAGGTATGCGACGTAGTGATAGGATATCAGCCCCATGTAATTCAAGTAGTAGAAGGCCCGATTAAACCAGAGAGCGAATACGACCAGGGGGACGATGGTTCCCAGCAGGTTCAGGCGTGCGAAGATAGCCCTGTTCTCACGGTAGGTCGTCAGGTAATAGCCGAAGATGATCACGAGAAGCAGGAGAGGATACACGCTGTATCTGGACACGGTCGCCTCTTTGATACCCCAGCCCACACGGTCCAGACCGACTGCCGCCGCCGTTGCGAGTATGAACAGCATCGAGCAGAACAGGAACGGCTCTCTCTTCTGCCGCACGTATCTGATGATGACCTGTATCGCTAGGATGAGGAGGAGAGTACCCGCGGCACAGGGGATCCATAAGGCGGTTGGATGGCCTCCCGGTATCAGGTTGCCCAGAAAGATGACGACATACAGCAGGTACGTCGATGGATGATGAAGCGCATACATCCTCGACGCTACGTCGATGGGGAGCTGGTGATAATGGAGCAGGACAAAAAAGACGTAGAAGACGAGCGCGCCATAGACAGAGATGGCGAGTCCTTTTTTGAGGTCCTTCGAGATGATGAAGTAGACAAGCATGACCGGGAACAGTATCAGCCCCCCGGCCTGGGTGAAAGAGGCTATGGTCGAGAGCAACAGGCCCGCAATGAGGTCTCCGGTGCTGCCGGACCTGGTAAAGAAGAAGATGGCCGCCAGCGAGAAGAAGAGCTCGTAGTACTGCTGGAGCGATGCCGATGCCCACAGCATGTCCTCGTAGAGAGAGAAAGAGCACATCGTCACGACCACCACCGCCAGGTTGAGTGGCTTTACGCCCCTTTTTGCAAGGTATACGCAGAGAAGCAGGACAATGAATACCAGCCCGAGGTTTCCTATGACGGTGAGATGCACGAAGTCGATCTTTCCAAACACAGCGTAGTCCAGCAGCGCGACGGCTCTCGGGAAGACGACCCTGTGTTCCAGGTCCTGCGAGAACAGGAGATGGATCCTGTAAAGAAGGCCTTTGCTCGATTGGAACTGGTTCAGGAAATGGAGGAACACCTCGTAGTCGTCCCAGAAAGGGGCATTGACCGCATACCTCAGGACGGCCCACCAATACGACAGGAAGGCAAGCACGGAGAGTATCAGCCCGATGGATGCAAAAAAACGGGTTTCTTTCCCGTGGTCGGCTTTACTGTTCGAAACTATCTTCATACGGTATCATCCGACTCTTTACCATCACTCCTGCATCGAGACAACTGTTTTAGGGTTTACCACCCTGCCGGACAGACCTCTTCAAGATCTTCCCCGCATCTTCTACGCCCAACTTTCCATCTATAACCCTCCGTTGTAAATACTGCTTCTTTATCCTTCGTATAAATTCCTCTGCGCCAAGAATGCTCGACCCAACTGCACCCTTTAAGGGATTATCATACCCCTGCCCTATCTTTTCTTCTATAAATTCTCGGTACTTCCGTTGTCCCTCGGAGGTTCGTTCATCAAAATAGTCGAGAATAATATTCATGGTCAGCCATGTCGGGACTTTTTTCTTGCCGATGTAGTATTGATAGCTTGACCATGGGTACTCCGCGGGCTTGCTCACCATCCCGGCCCGCACTGGATTCATATGAACATATCGGGACACCTCCATGGCATACGCATCCGCGTCTATCAGAATTGCCTTATATCGTCCCTGCAACAGGTGGCCGACCCTTTGTCGTTTCGTGTTTATGTAGGTCGTATAGGAACCGTTGAGGTACTGCATAACTTCTGAGAGGTTTGCCCGTGGCGTCTGGATTACTACATGATAGTGGTTATCCATCAGACAATATGCATGGATGACCGCTCCATATCTTTCAACAACTGCTTCCATGTATGATAAAAACCTCTCGTAGTCAGCATCATGCTTGAATATGGTCTTCTTTTCATTCCCCCGTGCGGTCACATGATAGAATGCACCGGCATACAATATTCTTAAGGGTCGTGCCATAATGCACTCTCCTAACATCAGTTAAATGCTCCTGTCAAATGTGTAGACCTGACCCCGTTTTCGTCCGTCATTCCACGAACCTATGGGTGAGGTTCATCACGTCTCGCTGGGGTATGACGCCCTGCATCTTTCCGTCTCCGTTGATAAGGGGCAGTGCACGGAAGCCATATCGTTTGAACATCTCCCATGCCTCCTTGAGCGTGTTGTCTGGATTCAGACTTATGACATTGGTCGTCATGATGTCCTTCAGCAGAGCCTCGTCGTCTGCCATCAACAGCTCCTTGATATCTATGACCCCCAGCAGCTTTCCCAGATCGTCCACGATATAAAGATACATGATCGCTACCTTGCCCTTCGCCTCGCGCTGGAACGCCCTGCGTGTCTGCAGCGCAGTTTTTCCGGGCGGGAACCGTAAAAAGTTAGAAACCGCGAAATTGGCTATCTTCTCTTCCTGCTTCTTGAGGATGTCCATGATCTTGACGGCGTTTTCCCTGTTGAGCAGCTTCAGGATCGCCTCCACTTCCCACCACGGGAGCACGGAAAGAAGGTCCGCCGCCTGACCAGGGGTCATCTCGTTGATGAGCTGGGCGGCCCTTTGCTTGTTCAGTGCCGCGATCATGTCCCTCTGGATATTGGGGTCGATCTCTTCGAGGGTGTCGGACGCGTGATCGATGTCCAACTGCCCGAACAGCGCCATCCTCTGTTCCGGATCGAGCTCCTCGAGTATATCGGCGAGATCTACCGGGGGTATTTCGGAAAGTTGCTCTTTCAGGACCTTCAACGTAAGGTCGCCTTTGAAGCTGCCGATCTTTTCCGGGAGGGGCTCTACATAGCTCCACGCGACCTTCTGCTTCACGATGCTGGAGGCAAGGGTATTGATAAAATTTGCAAGCCATTTGAGGCCAATCCTCCGGAGCATGCCGCTCTTGCTCAGATCGACCTCGGTTATATATAGCCTATTGTTCCCGAGCACCAGCTTGACGTCGTAAACAACTTCTACCTCCCTGCCCTTGCTGTCCAGTACCTTTTTGTCGAGGATATAGTCCTTTAACAATACCGCGCTCATAGGCGGCTCCACGGCATAGGTATTGATATGTTCGATGGTAATGACGATCCTGCCCGGCGTAAGGGATTGAACCTTCTCCCATGGCACGATCAGGGACGGGTCACCGAAGGGGCGACCGACAACGAGATACGTTACCTCTGCGAACTTGTCTTTATCCACGATAATCAGGTCGATGAGCCTGCCGATCTTCTTTGAAGAGAGGACGGGGGCGAAAACGGGCGACTTAATGATGTCACTCAGGGAATAGACGCCCCTGTCTCCTTTACCGGAGGAATATGAAATCTCTCTGGTCGATTCATGTTTGTGCTCTTCTGCATTGTTCATGGTATTTTCCTTTATTTCAGCTGGCTGATGAACTTATACAGCAACAGGCCTATCATCGTAAAAAGATATAACCTCAGCATCAGCAGCGAAAATTTTACCCAGATGGACATCCGTATGCCCGGCGTCTTATATTCCTGGTTGATCTCGTGTATCTTCTTGAAGATGCGTCTGAAAAAATCCCTTATCACGGTTGTCCTCCTCTAGTGGAACAGTCCTGGGAACAGGGTGCTTACGCCGTACATGGCCGACAGGGCGATGATGCCCGCGACGATGCCGACGTTGACGATGTTCTGCCAGCGGGTGTTGGTATACTCACCCATGGTTTTTTTGTCGTTCAGCAGCAGGATCAGGAACATGAGGGCTGGAGGGAGCAGGGTCGTGGCTATGACCTGAACGAAAAGCGTAATGAGAACGAGAGGCGCGTGCGGTATGAGCACGACGACGCCGGCAAGCGTGAGGTCGAAGAAATAGTAGGCGTAGAACCACGGCGCCTCTTTCACCCTGTCGTTGAGAGAGTGTGCCCAGCCGAATATCTCCCCGAACGCCCACGAGCTTGCGAGCGAGATGCAGACCGCGCCGAGGAAGCCGGCATCGAAAAGACCGATGGCTATCAGAGTACCTATGGCCCTGCTGGTCGGCATGAGGTGCCGTGCTGCGGCGGCAGCATCGTCTATGGGTATGCCGTGCAGCAGCGTGCCGCAGACTATGATCAGGACCATTGCCACGACGACCGTGAGGAACGCGCCGATGACGGTGTCGAACTTGCCGAATTTGATGTCCTTTTCGTGGAGTCCCTTGTCCACGACCGAGCTTTGCTGAAAGAAGAGCATCCAGGGGGCGATCGTGGTACCGATGTTCGCCATGAGCATAAAGAACAAATCGTTGGTAAAGCCTCCGGGAGGGAAATGCGGGACGAAGCTGTTGAACAGTATGTCTCTGACGGAGGGATGCACGATAAACGCCGCCGGAATGTAGATAAGATTGATCGCGCAGAACAGCAGCGCGAACTTTTCCCACGTCCAGTACCTGCCGCTCAGGATCATCGCCCACATGATCACCCACGTGATGACGACGGTAACGATCGGGGGGACATGGAAGATGCTCAGGGCTGCGGTCATGCCGATAAACTCGGTGATCATGGTGAGCCAATCGGTCAGGACAAGGTCGAGCAGAGAAAACCATCCCCAGAAACGGCCGAATCCCGAGAAGATTGCCTCTGCGTGTCCCCGCTTGGTGACTGCGCCGAGACGTACGGTCATCTCCTGCACGTAATAGGCGACGGGCCCGAGCACGATCATGAACCACAGAAGATGCGTGCCGTATTTTGCGCCGGTCGTGGTGTAGGTCGTTATGCCGCCGGCGTCATTGTCCGCAACCATCACGATGATGCCTGGACCGGCGAGGATCAGGTACAGCTTGAGCGTCTTCCAGACCCTTCTGTATTTATAAAATAGCTTGGCCCAAATATTCACGTCGGCTACCCTTCTTTTCCGAGAGCCAAAACCCTCTACATGCGCAGAAGATCAGACTCTCATAGTATATATCGTATCATTCATATATTTTTCGTTTACTCCGGAAGTCCCGCGGTTTCTGACCGCTGCCAGCAGGCCCGATATGATAATCTGATCTTCCTGAACGACCTTATGGTTTATGTCCCCTTGCATGTCAATGAATTTCATTCACCTTTTTAAATTCAACACAACAAGACAACAAGAATGGTGTCAGGTCTTGACATGTGACTCTAACGCCGTAATGATGTCTGATAGGCTCTTGTTTGTCGCGAGTTCTTCTTCAAACCGCACAAACGCTTTGCGCAATACACTGTAGTGTATCCCTCCAAATAGCTTGCCGGCTTCCCGGTTGCTCAGATGGGTGTATTTGTACACCAAATACATTGCAGCCCTCCGGGGAAGATTTTCCCTCAGGTCCCTGGTATACATAGAATTCTCGTTAACACCGTATCTTTCAGCCACCATCCTGATAATCTCTCCCGGAAGAACCTGCTTGAGGATCCGCGTACGCCCAACGATCTCCCCGCTGAGATGCTTTCCCTTCACCATATTCTTGATTTGTTCAATAAACTGTCCCCCGCCAAGCACTATTAAAAGATTGGCTTTTGGTGTCTCAATAATGAGGTGATAATGATTATTCATCAGGACAAAGCTGTGGATCAGAATACCATAGCGCTCATGATAATCTTTGAGGAGTGACAGATAGTTTAATCTATCCGCTGTATCATAAAATATCTTGCCTCGCTCATTGCCTCTGCTCATGACATGATACAAGGCTCCAGGATATTCTATTATTAATGGCCGTCCCATAAAACTATACTACCGCAAAACTGCTCTTATGTCACATGTCAAGACCTGACACCCATTATTCCCATTACCCTTTGTCGTTTCGTGTTTATGTAGGTCGTATAGGAACCGTTGAGGTACTTCATGACTTCTGAGAGGTTTGCCCGTGGCGTCTGGATTACTACATGATAGTGGTTATCCATCAGACAATATGCATGGATGACCGCTCCATATCTTTCAACAACTGCTTCCATGTATGATAAAAACTTCTCGTAGTCCGCATCATGCTTGAATATGGTCTTCTTTTCATTCCCCCGTGCGGTCACATGATAGAATGCACCGGCATACAATATTCTTAAGGGTCGTGCCATAATGCACCCTCCTTACATCAGTTAAATGCTCCTGTCAAATGTGTAGACCTGACCCCGTTTTCGTCTGCACCCTCCTTACATCAGTTAAATGCTCCTGTCAAATGTGTAGACCTGACCCCGTTTTCGTCTTTCAAAAACCTCTTGACTCTGTAGTATAGTACAGACCTTATATTATAAATCAGAGGAAAAGGAGGCTATGATGGAATCACTGACAATCGGAAAGGTTGCCCGGCTTGCAGAGGTCGGGGTCGAGACAATCCGTTTTTATGAAAGGGAGGGGCTGATCGATGAGCCGAAACGTCGCGAATCAGGTTATCGAGAATACCCCCATGAGACAATTCAGCGCCTTCGTTTCGTCAGGCGTGCCAAGGATCTCGGTTTCACCTTGAAAGAAATCAAAGAGCTCCTCGATCTCCGGCTTGAGCCAGGAAACGCTTGTGAACATGTCCGTGAAAGGGCTGAAGCAAAGATACATGACATCGAGACGAAGGTGCGTACTCTCCAGAGGATGAGAAAGGCACTGACAAAATTAACCATGACATGCAGGGGAAAGCGGCCTGTGAGCGAATGCCCCATTCTTGAAGCAATGGAGGGTGATGAGTAATGAAGCAGGATTATTATATGAAAAGGATACAGAAATGAAATATACAATATTTAACGGAGACCTGTTTCATGGCAATCAAATTTCCAGAAAAAAAGAGAACATGAGCAGTTTAATTGGCGTAGTGAGTGCTTTTATTGCCGGCTCCTGCTGTATAGGACCTGCTGTTTTTGTTATCTTCGGGACATCATTCGGCACCATAGGCTCTATAGGCAGTATATTTGAGCCTTACCGATGGCTGTTTCTGGGTATAGGTTACCTGTCTATAGGCTTTTCTCTTTACAAGCTCTACGATATTAAGGACCGGATTAAAAAGATACTCAAAAAGCCTGTAATCACATGCGCGTGCAATGAGTCTGTACGGGCCAGGCGCTTTAGTATCGGGATAACATGGTTTTCATTTGTCCTTTTAATAGGAGCAACATTGTATCCATTGGTGCTTTCAAAAATATTTCAATAAGGAGGTGACAGAAATGAAGAAGATGTTACTGGGAACACTGTTAGCGCTTGTCTGTGTGGGGGTAGGGTTTGCACGTCCCTCTTTCGCAGATACCCTTTATGTAATCAATGTAAAGGGCATGGTTTGTGATATGTGTCCCGCAGCCATAAAAAAATCCATCTCAGAAGTACCGGGTACAGAGTGGGTATTTACGTCGTTAGAGAACAAGATTGCAGTTGTTGTGACCAAAGACGGGGTAAAAGAAACTTCTCTACTGGATGCGATACACACAGCCAGCAAATCCGCCGGCCACGAATACAAGGCACGGGTGGTTGGAGAAGAACACATAAAAAATTGATTATGGTTAGATGAATGGGGCAGCACCGTATAAAGGTGCTGCCCGCTCTTAAAAAGGAGAAAACACATGGAATACAATTTGATTATCATAGGTGCAGGTGCGGGCGGGTTTGCTGCGGCGATTCGGGCGAATGAACTTAAGGCAAAGACACTCATGATAAATGATGGACTACCGCTCGGCGGAACGTGTGTCAATGTAGGATGCGTGCCTTCAAAGATCCTTCTTCATGCCGGCGAGATGCTGCATCTTGCGCAGCACAACCACATTCCGGGAATTGAGCTCGGCGTCAAATCCTTTGATTTCAAGAAGGTCATGGATCATGAGATTGGTCTGGTGCAGATCATGCAGAAAGAGAAGTATGAAAAGGTGTTGAAGCGTCTCGACTACGTAACCTTTGTCCAGGGCAGGGCATCGTTTGTATCAAGAGACAAGGTCAATGTAGGCGGCAAAACCTACCGGGCAAAGAAGATCATTATCGCAACCGGCTCAACGGCAAGTGTTCCGCCAATTGAAGGTATCCAAGAAGCAGGGTTTATTACGCACACAGAGGCATTGAAACTCAAGAAATTGCCCAAGGAATTGATTGTCGTTGGTGCAGGTCCGCTCGGACTCGAGTTTGCACAGATGTATGCCCGCTTCGGCTCAACGGTCACGGTCCTCGAGTTTCAGCCATCCATATTCCAGCAAGGCGAAGAAGAGGTTGTCAACAGGCTTGAATCAGTGCTTTCAGAAGAAGGTATCACCATAAAAACAGGGGCAATGGTTAAAAAGGCTTATAAAAAAGGAAGCCGGAAGTTCTTGACCTATTTTGTTGATAAAAAAGCATACGAGGTCAGCGGGGATGAGATACTTCTTGCAACCGGCAAAACACCGAACACAATCGATCTTGAACTTGATAAAGCAGGTATTGAAACAGACAGGCGTCGTGCGATTGTCGTTAATAAATATCTCAAAACAGGCATTGATACTGTGTTTGCAGTCGGTGATGTGATCAATCAGCCCTCAAGGCTTGAGACGACCGCAGGCCGGGAAGGCAGTATCGCAGCGGAAAACGCACTGACAGGTTCAAATCTCATCATAGATTATGAAACCGTTCCGTACACAATCTTCACGGATCCTCAGCTTGCAGGTGTGGGGCTTACCGAACAGGAGCAGATGAACAGGATGCGCACCTGCGCATGCAGGAGCGTTTCGTTCAAGGATATGCCCAAGGCGCTTATCCTGAACAGGACAGAAGGGCTGATCAAAATGACAGTTCATCCCAAGACCGGGCAGATACTCGGTGTGCATATCCTCTCGCCGAATGCGGGTGAGCTGATCGCACAGGCAATGGTGCTTATCAAGAACAAAAACACCATTGACGATGTGATCAACTCGACGCCCGTGTTCCCGACGCTTTCAGAGGCAATCAAGATCTGCGCTCTTTCATTCGTCAAGGACATCTCCGGGCTTTCCTGCTGCGTGTAAGGAAGCAAGGGCGGACCCGGTCCGTCCTTGCCCGAGGCATCTTCCCGGTCCCCGTGTCGTTGTTGCCGGGAATAGATTTTATCAGATCGGCCATTTTTTATTGCCAAATCCAATTCTCGTGGTTATTATAAAAATGAATCAGGATACGCCGCACTATGAAACCATTTATTTTTAAGCAATGCACAAACATACTGAAATCCGCGCAGAGAAGAGCAGGTACGATCAGAGAGCTGCTCCACGATATCAAGGAAGTAAGCGATGCATCTATCTTTCATCATACCTATAAATAAAATATCTTGCCTCGCTCATTGCCTCTGCTCATGACATGATACAAGGCTCCAGGATATTCTATTATTAATGGCCGTCCCATAAAACTATACTACCGCAAAACTGCTCTTATGTCACATGTCAAGACCTGACACCCATTACTTCTAGACACCCATTACCCCGCCGAAATCCATGCTGCGCAAATTTGAGAGAGAGCTTTTAGAATCAGGATGGGAAGAAGTCGAGGCAGGCATAGAAGTAAAGCTGTGCACATCACCTGACAATGCTAACGAGACATTTTTACTATGCCGTTCGGCGGGGCGCAAAGAAAAAGACGATGCAATGGTTAACCGGTTTCTGAACCGGCTTGAAGCGGAATTGGGAAAACTGAGAGAACAGGCAGCCCAGGGGACATTAAGGGACCGGCATAAAGCAGAACGGCGCATAGGGCGGCTTCTGGAGCGCAACAGCCGTGCCGCTGGTTTGTTTGATATAACCGTAGACGAGCCCGGTGAAGAAAAAGACAAACGGTTGCAGATAACTATTACCAAACGGGAAGACCGATACGAATGGGTACAAAGAACAAACGGGAATTACATCCTGCGCACCAACTGGACAGAAAAAGACCCGAAGGTGATATGGGAGAAGTATATCCAGTTGACTCAGGTAGAAGATGCATTCCGGATCTCCAAGAGTGATCTCGGTATCAGACCAGTATTCCATCAAACACAAGACCGCACACAGGCGCACATACTGGTATGCTTTCTCGCGTTGGCAATGTGGAGAACACTGGAACAGTGGATGACAGTCTGCGGGCTCGGTAATGCACCACACAAGCTGTTAGAGGAAATGAGGGAAGTAAAGTCTTTGGATGTTCTATTGCCGACCAGGGATAAAACAATCAGATTGAGAACAGTAACGACGGCACCACAGGCACTAAAAATATTGCTCCAAAGATTAAAATTCCCTCTGCCCAATACACCGAAATTTATAAAAATGTAGTGAAGAATTTTGACCTTCAAGAAGGTTAACTTATTGATTTACCGTCATATCGGTTTTTCAACTGACGAACTTGGGTTAGTGGAACAGTGCGGGTTGAAAGAGTAGGTCTGAGAAGAATATTCAGGCTGCTAACCCATTGAAAAACAGCGGAGGGAGTAGGATTCGAACCCACGATCCACTTGCGCGGATAACGGTTTTCAAGGTCTAAACAGGACAAAAGCATAAGGTCTTAAATTATATGGCAAATCCTACGCAACCCCTTTATTTATCGGCATTAGCAGTCTATTATGACTTGTTACAGTTTATTATCAATTTACACCGTTTTTATATAGGGGGTGATCACAAAAGGGATCACAGTATAAAATGCGTATGTATACAAGATATACGATTTATTTATATCCGAGTCCTTTTAGTATCACTAAATCTTTTTTGGTTCTTCTCCTTACCGAGTGGGTGAATTTCAGGTTTTTTTGTAGTCGAGAGGTGGCAGCATACAAGTCAGGACTTTTAGCTGGAAGTATTCAGGATCTTTTAGTCCGTAGGCTCTTCGCTGA
>JAJYLN010000006.1 GCA_021787665.1 bacterium | reverse complement strand
ACGATCACCGATGAAGCGATACAGGAATATATCAAGCAGCAGGAAGGGGAGCAGGTTGCCGATGACAGTCAATTTCAAATTGACGGGTCTCCGAACCTACCGCCTTCAAGGCGGTAGTCATTCAGTATTTTCTTCACATTAAGGCTGAAAAGGCAAGAAAATATTGGATACGATCATTTCAGGTTTAATTGATGGCAGTGTTTAGGCTCATGGAGTAGATGACAATAGTGCTTCAATTCCAGTAGCAGTTTCTTCTGATGGTAGTTTTTTTGTTTATAATCGTTATATAGAATATTATCCACAAAACCTTGATAATGGCATATTCCGTGTTGATTTCCCGGCAGGATGGTAAAATGATGAGTCGTGGGCAGGGCTACCCATGTGACAGATGAACTGCACTTTTTGGTTAGATGTTTCATGCTTCGATCTGTTTGCTTGATCTTCACGGGTTCACCGGTATATATATTCCGAAAGGGGAGGATTTGGGATGAGCTCTAAACACAAAGAACTAAAAGACATCGATGCTCCTGAACCTACGGACGGGAACGCTGAAGAACAAAAGCTGATTGAGGTCTGTCCGGGTTGTCTGGACGACTTTATGGCAGACGCAGCTTATCTGACCGATGACGAGCTTGCGGACCACATCGATGAGAATTTTGACCTTGCTATGGCCCTCGTCGATCTCAAGGAGTACGCCCAGCGGGAAAATATGACGATACGACGGATCGTGCATGACTACAGATCGGGCAGGCTTGTCCTGACCGTCGATGGCAAAGTGTTGAAAGCAGAGGGGGGGGAAGTTGCTGCGCCCCCCAAGGACCAGATCAATTAAAAGGGAACCTGAGCCGTAAACCCTTTTTACCTTTTTTCAATCCCGATAAAACTGGTTACCATAGCAGTCAGCTTTTTCTGTGTTCCTTTGTCCGTCAATTTCCCTGTCATGGCCCGTCCCTCCGTTCCGGAGATTCGGGTCTTGGGATGCTTTAGGGGGGTAGGTGTAAGCATGCAGCCGGACGGTCCTCTCGACGTCCGTGTGCGGGATGTCCATAGGTCCGATTGACTGCCGGCGCGCATCGATGATAGTATACCCGTATGATAAGTAAGAAGATACTGGTCATGGTCCTTGCAGGCGGGGAGGGGAAGAGACTGCATCCCCTCACGAAGGACAGGGCCAAGCCTGCCGTACCGTTCGGCGGGAGATACAGGATCATCGATTTCGTGCTCAGCAATTTCATCAACGCCGGCCTCTACAGGATTAAGGTGCTTACCCAGTACAAGTCCGAGTCGCTCAATTCCCACGTTGCGAGGGCATGGCACCTCTCTCCCTCCATAGGCCACTCCATCGACATGGTCCCGGCACAGATGCGTATCGGGAAAGACTGGTACCGGGGCACTGCTGACGCGGTTTATCAGAACCTGAACCTCGTCCATGACGAGGGCCCGGACCTCGTATGCGTGTTCGGCGGTGACCACATCTACAAGATGGACATCCGACAGATGATAGACTTCCACGTAAAAAAATCGTCCCAAGTCACGGTCGGGGCCGTACCGTATCCCCTCAGGGAGGCCGGCTCATACGGGGTCATAGAGGTCGACAGAAACGGGAGCATTACCGGTTTCAAGGAGAAGCCGTCGGACCCGAGACCTATCCCGGGCAGGGCAGGCATGGCCTTGTGTTCGATGGGCAACTACCTGTTCGATACAGACGTCCTGATCGAGCTGCTCGAGCGGGACGCGAAGAACGAGTCCGGCCACGACTTCGGCCGCGATCTGATCCCAGCGGCTGTAAAAAGATACGCCGTAAAGGCCTATGACTTCTCGAAGAACATGGTGCCCGGCGAGCAGAAGGGTGCTGCGGGTTACTGGAGGGACGTGGGCGAGATCGACAGCTACTGGCAGGCGAACATGGACCTCGTGTCCGTGACGCCGATGCTTAACCTCTATAACTTCGAATGGCCCATAAGGACCTTCTATCCCCCGTACCCGCCGGCGAAGTTCGTATTTGCAGACGAGGAGACGAAGAGGATCGGGCTCGCGACAGACTCCATGGTCTCCGAGGGGTGTATCATCAGCGGCGGCCGGATAAGCCGGAGCATACTCTCCCCGGGGGTACGGATAAACTCGTTTTCCACCGTGGAGGACTCGGTCCTGTTCGAGCGGGTAGATGTCGGCAGATACGCGAAGATCAAGCGTGCGATAATCGACAAGGATGTCAGGATCATGCCCCATGCGGTCATCGGCTATAACCTCGAAAAAGACAGGAAAAGGCTCACCGTATCGGACAAGGGCATCGTAGTCATACCGAAGGGAGCGGTCGTGGACTGATATGCCCGGGCTCTCACTCTCCTTCCTGTGGCACATGCACCAGCCCTCCTACAAGGACCCGTTTACCGGGAAATACACGCTGCCCTGGGTGAGGCTCCACGGGATAAAGGCCTACTACGACATGCCCGCGATACTGAGGAGCTATCCGGAGATAAAAATCACCATCAACCTCGTCCCGTCGCTCGTGGAGCAGATCGAGGCCTATGCGTCCGGGAATGCCGTGGACGTGTTCTACGAGTATTCGGCAAGGCCGTCGTCCGAGCTCACAGCCGAGGACAGGGCGTTCATCCTCAAATACTTCTTCATGGGCAACTGGGAGACGATGATTAAGCCGTATCCGCGGTACCTCGAGCTCATGCTCAAGCGGGGCAAGACCGTGAGCGACGCAGGCATAGACGACGTGGTAAACACCTTCAACAAGCAGGACTTTCTGGATCTCCAGGTGTGGTTCAACCTCTCATGGTTCGGCTTCACGGCGCTCGACGAGTACCCGGGCCTCGCCGAGCTGAGGAAGAAGCAGCGGGGGTTCACGGAGCAGGACAAGGGGCTCGTGCTCGGCACCCAGATGGCCATCATGGAGAAGCTGCTTCCCCTGTACCGGGAGCTGAGCAGCAGCGGACAGATAGAGATAACGACGAGCCCATTCTATCATACCATCCTGCCGCTTTTGTACGACTCGGACACGGCACGCAGGTCGATGCCGCGGGCGGTACTTCCCCAGAGGGTCGGCTTCCCGGAGGATGTGCTTGCACAGTTGAAGTCCGGCAGGCAGTTCATAGCAGACCACCTCGGCGTGGCGCCGAAAGGTCTCTGGCCGTCCGAGGGATCGGTCTCTCCGGAAATTATACCGCTCATACGGGAGGCTGGCTTCGAATGGATGGTGACGGACGAAGAGATACTGTTCGCCTCGATCAACAGGGAGCGGTCCGGGGAACTGCTGTACAGACCGTACACGGCAAGCTCCAGGGGGAGCAGCATCGATGTCCTTTTCAGGGACAAGGGCATCTCGAACTTTATAAGCTTCGACTGCGCACGGTACGCACTGCGGGAGGAGGCGGTGAACGAGTTTATGAGACAGGTATCGAGCATCAGGAGGTACCTTTCTGACAGGCATAGGGAGGGTATCGTGGTGATAGCGCTCGATGGAGAGAACCCGTGGGAATACTATACGTACAGCGGCAAGAGGTTCCTGAACGACCTGTACGGTGCCCTCAGTAGGGACCGGGAAATCCGGACGACAACGATCTCCGCCTACCTCAGGGACCACAGGCCTATCGACACCATCGACAACATCTACACGGGCTCATGGATCAACAAGCGCTTCGATATATGGATAGGACAGGAGGAGAAGAACCGCGCGTGGGACTACCTCGGCTCCACGCGCGAGTACCTCAAGCAGAACGCCGGCGGACTTACGCAGGTGCAGCTCGATGCCGCGCTGAAGTACCTGTATGTTGCGGAAGGAAGCGACTGGTTCTGGTGGTACGGGGACACCTTCTATACGGTCAACGAAGAGGAGTTCGACCGGCTGTTCAGGAAAAACCTGAAGAAGGTGATAGAGATCATGAAAAAGCCGATGCTCGATTTCCTCCACACGCCGGTCACGGCCCTTTCAGGGACGCAGCTCAGCGCACAGCCTCACGACTTCATGACGCCCGTACTCGACGGCGTGCCTACCGACTACTACGAATGGGAGGGCGGTGCAGTCTGCTATCACACCTCGACTGCCGGGAGGCACAACCCGGATCCGTTCATATCCAGAATATATTACGGGTTTGACCTGGACAACCTCTATGTGAGGCTCGACCACAACGTGGAGAAGATACGGGAAGCGAAGTACAATATATATTTCGCGATAAACATCTTCGATCACGAGTTTGAATACCGTATCGTCATTCCTATCAAGCACGTACTCGACACGAAGCCCTACTACGAGCTCCACGACTCGAAAGATCAGATGATCTTCGAATTCAAGAAGACGAGCGAGTCCATAGCGATCAAGAAGATCATCGAGCTGGGTGTACCGTTCAGCGACATCGGCGCGTCTCCCGACATGAGGCTGAACATGATCGTGAGTGCGAGAGACGGGGACGTGGAGATCGAGAAATATCCGGCTAAGGGCATCATCAGCATCGTGGTGCCGGGCAAGGACTATACAAAAAAGATGTGGAGCGTGTGATGGACAGGCTCGGCTTTCACTTCGTGATCCACTGTCACCAGCCGGTGGGGAACTTCGAGAGTGTGTTCGGGCAGGCCTATGAGAGGAGCTATAAGCCCTTTATCGAGACAGTCATGCGGCACCCTGCCATAATGATCGGCCTCCATATATCCGGGCCCATCTGGGACTGGATAGATGCCCATGAGCCCCGGTTTATGTCCGTCATAGAGAGGCTCGTCGAGAGGGGCCAGATCGAGATGATCTCAGGCGGTTACTACGAGCCCATACTCGAGGTCCTAGCAACACGGGACGCTATAGGCCAGGTCGAGATGATGAACGGGTTCCTGCGGAAGAGGTTCGGGCAGGCCCCCCGGGGGATATGGCTCACGGAAAGGGTGTGGGACCCCTCTCTCCCGGTCCTGCTCGCCGGACTCGGCATAAAGTACACGACCGTGGACGATACCCATTTTTACTACGCCGGGCTGGAAGAGAAGGACGCGCATGGCTACTTCATGACCGAGCGCGCGGGCCATGCGCTCAGCATCTTTCCCATCCAGAAAAAGCTGCGGTACGCGATACCCTTCAAGGAGCCGACCCAGGTGATGGACCTCCTGAAGTACTACCGGGATACCTTGCATTTCGACTCGGTCACGTATGCGGACGACGGCGAGAAGTTCGGTCTCTGGCCCGGTACGTACGACTGGGTCTTTAGGGACGGCTGGCTCGAGCGCTTCTTCACCGAGATCGAGAAGAACGCAGACTGGCTCGACATAACGACACAGGCAGGGTATCTATCGTCGCACCGACCCACCGGCAGGGTCTACATACCCTCGGCGGCCTACGAGGAGCTACTCGAGTGGGCCCTGCCGACGGGCATAGCCCAGCATTTCAAGGACTTCGAGGCATTGCTGGACACCGCAGGTTTTTGGGCGTCCTACAAGTCCTTTGTCAGGGGAGGGTTCTGGGACAACTTCCTCGTCAAGTACCCGGAGAGCAACTGGATGCATAAGAGGATGCTTTCGGTGAGTGCCATGATCGCGGACATGGAGGCAGGGACCGGCGTACGGCTGGAGGACGCGAGGATCGAGCTCTTCAAGTCCCAGTCAAACTGCGCGTACTGGCACGGGCTGTTCGGCGGCGTGTACCTGAACTACCTGAGGCATGCGGTGTATGAGCACCTCCTCAGGGCCGAGGAGCTCGTGGACGCGCGACGTCCTGGCGTGCGTAGCGCGTCCTGCCTGGTGCAGGACATCGACCTCGACGGCATGCAGGAGGTCGTCCTGAAGAACAGGCACCTGTCGCTCTACGTGGCCCCGTCCAGCGGGGGTGCGGTAGTGGAGATGGACGTGAGGGACCATCACTTCAATGCCACCAACGTCATGGCACGCCGGAAAGAAACCTATCACATGCTCATACGGGAGAACCGTGTTCAGCCGCAGGCAGCGAATGCGCCCGTTACCATACACAACCTGGTAACGGTAAAAGAGTCCGGGCTCGACCAGAAGCTCGTGTACGACTGGCATGCGAGGTACAACTTCGTCGAGCACTTCCTGCCTCTCGACCAGGTGGATCTTGAGATGCTGTACAGGACGCCGTACATAGATCTCGGCGATTTTACCATCGAGCCGTTCACGCTCGCGGGTCACCGTGACGATGCCGTATCGCTCGTGCGGGACGGGCACCTGACCGTCGGCGGTGAAAGGCTGCCGCTCAGGATGGAGAAGGACTACCGGCTGATCGAGAGCGGGATGGAGGCAGGGTACCGGCTCATGAACGCCTCCGGGCGGCAGATCGACGTGGCGATGCTTGTCGAGATGAATCTGTCCCTGCTCGGCACGGACGATCTGCGCCGCTTAGCGATCATCAGTGCGCACGGGAAAGAGGTAAAGGGGATGGCGGACTACATATCCTGCAGAAACGCTACGGGCTTCGAGCTGACGGACGAGTGGCAGAAGCTCCGCATCGGGATCGCGGCGCCGGGGACCTCCTCGCTATTCGCCTACCCGGTGGAGACGATATCGTCATCCGAGAGCGGCTTCGAGAGAACGTATCAGGGCACGTGCTTCATGCTCGTCTATGAGCTCAGCCTCGTACCCGGGGCCGCAAGGGCTGTGAGCATTTCCGTGGATGTTCGTGATATATAGGGAGGGACGATGGGGCTGGTCAATCTGAACAGGGTGCTGCTGAAGGCACGGGAGCATGGCTATGCCGTGGGTGCGTTCAACTTCGTCGATATGGAGGTGCTCCAGGGTATCGTGGATGCGGCCGTGGAGGCGCACGCACCGGTCATCGTCCAGACGACAGAGGGCGCCATCGAGTACGCGGGCATCGCGTACCTCGCGGCGATGGCGCGGATCGCCGCAGAGAGGGCCGACGTGGACATCGTGCTGCATCTCGATCACGGGAAGCACCTCGAAGCAGTCATGCTTGCGCTACGCTATGGCTATACCTCCGTCATGATAGACGCGTCGGACAGGCCCTACGAGGAGAACCTCGCTCTGGCGAAGGAAGTGGTGAAGCTCGCCCACCCGCTCGGCGTGTCCGTGGAGGCCGAGCTCGGGCGGCTCCGGGGCATAGAGGACAACGTGCGTGTCGGCGAGGCCGGGGCCAGTCTCGTGGACCCGGAACAGGCAGGTGCCTTTGTCAGGGCCTCGGGCATCGACGCACTCGCGCCGGCCATCGGCACGTCGCACGGCGCCTTCAAATTCAAGGGCACACCGAGACTCGATATCGACCGGCTCCGACGGGTGGCTGATCTAACCGGCATCCCGCTCGTGCTGCACGGCGCATCGAGTGTGCCGGCCAAGGTGATAGAGAAGGCAAACAGGTACGGCGCCCGCATCGAGGGTGCTGCAGGCGTGCCGGACGACATCCTGCAGCAGGCGATCGGCGCAGGCATCTGCAAGGTCAATACGGACACCGATCTGAGGCTCGCGTTCACGGCAGGTATACGGGAGCGCTTCGCCGCCGAGCCGGGCGTCTTCGATATACGGCACATCCTCGGGCCTGCTCGTCAGGCGGTAAAAGATATGGTAGCGGGCAGGATAGGGGCGTTCGGGTCCGCGGGCAGGGGCTGATCGGTCGGACTGAAGACTACAGGCCTCTATGATATTTCTCATAACCTCGATAGCAGCGCTCGGGATCTTCCTCTACGGCATAGATCTCATCAACGCCGGGCTGAGCAAGCTCTTCAGCGAGCAGATAAAGAGGTTCCTGAGCGTCGCATCGAAGAGTGTGCTCTGGGCCATCATCATAGGGACCGTGGTGACCGTCCTCATCCAGAACAGCAATACCCCGGTTGTCATGCTGATGGGGTTTGCGACCTCACGGCTGATAGACCTGAAGGGCGCGATGGGGATAATCCTTGGCGCAGATATAGGCTCTACGCTGACTGTCCAACTGATTTCGTTCAACCTCTATGAGCTCGGTCTGGTCCTCATCGCATCGGGCTTCCTGATCGGTGTCTTTGCGAGGGACAGCAAGGTCAAGGCCGTATCGGGCTTCCTCACCGGTCTCGGCTTCATACTCTTCAGCATGGATATGCTCAACGGCATCCTTGCCGGCGTCAGGTCCCGGGATGGCGGGCTGCTCGTGCTGGTGTTGCACGACCCGTATCTGAGCTTCACGGTGTCGCTTCTCCTCACCTCAGTGGTCCAAAGCAGCGCAGCCACCATCGGTATAGCGATATCCCTTGCGAACGCCGGTCTCATAGGTCTGAACGGCGCGATGCCCATCATCCTCGGGGCCAATATCGGTACATGCTCGACTGCCCTGTTCGCGATGTCCAGGGCGGACCAGGCAGGAAGGAGGGTAGCAATCATCCACCTCCTTTTCAAGGTTGCCGGGGTCGTTGTAGTCGTGGTGCTCTTCAAGCCCTTTATCCAGCTTATCTCTTTCACGGCCTCCGGTGTCGCACACCAGATAGCGAACGCGCACACCCTCTTCAACGTCCTCATAACCCTGATCTTTGCGCCCTTTGCATCCACCGCAGCACGCTTTTTCGAGGCACACATAAAAACGGGCAGGGAGCTGTCATTGCCGGACAGGCCCCAATTCCTCGACGAGTCCGTCGTGACCACGCCGCCGATCGCGTTCCACTACGCCCTGAAGGAGATCGTAAGGCTCGGGGAGTACGTGTACCGGATGTTCGAGATATCGTACACCTCCATAGCGCACAACGTGCTCTGGAGCATCAACGAGCTGGACGCGATGAACGGCGCGGTCGAAAGGCTGGCTTCAGCCATCAAGCTGTACCTCGTGCGCGTCTCGGCGTCGAAGGGCCTTACTGAGGAGTTCGCGGCCCAGCAGTTCGAGCTTGTGCGATACCTGAAAAATTTCGAGGTCATATCGGACATTATATGTCAGAACATGTCTTCGGAAATCGAGAAGAAGACGATAGAGCAGCACAGGCTGTCCGAGGAGGGGTGGGCCGAGATCAGGCACTACTATCAGGAGGTCATGACGTTTTATCGGGAGGTGATGACCGTGATAGAGAGCGGCAGCAGGGACACGACGATCGTCGCGGCCAAGAGGGGCGAGCTCTCCCGGGCAGAGCTGGTCCTGCTGAAGCACCACCTCGAGAGGCTGAATAAAGGGTACCGGGAGTCCCTGGAGACGAGCGCCTTGCACATTGAGATCGTGAGCAACCTCAGGCGCATCGTGTCCCAGCTATCCTCCATGATAGAGACGATGAGCCCATAGGAGGGACGTATGCCGAAGAGCGATCTGAGCGGGAAAACAATACTCATCACCGGCGCGACCGGCGGCTTCGGCCGGGAGTTTACGCGGCAGCTCCTGCAGGCGGGAGCGCACGTCATCCTTTCCGGGAGGGACGCATCGATGCTCGACGAGATGGCCCATGACTATGCCGTCGCTCCCGGCGAAAGCGGTGCCAGGGTCATCGGCTCGGTCAGTGCGGACCTGTCCGACGAGAAAGGCTGCGAGGCGCTCCACGCCGGATGTACGGCGCTCGTACCGGACATCGACGTCCTCATGTACAACGCAGGCGTCATCACGTACGGCGACTTCCATGAGGTGCCCATGGCGCGGTGGCAGCAGCTCATGGAGGTAAACCTGCTCTCGGCCATGAGACTCACGTATCTGTTTTTGCCCGCTATGCTGAAGAGACGCCGGGGGCACATCGTGCTCGTCTCGTCGCTTGCCGGGGTCATCGCAACAAGGCAGAGCGCGGCGTACGCCGCTTCCAAGTTCGGTATGCGGGGGTTCGGGCTGTCCCTGTACGGGGAAGTACACTCCAGCGGTATCGATGTGACCATCATACTGCCGTTTTGGGCAAACACCCCCCTCCTCCGGTCGACCGACTACGGTAGCAGACCGACGAGGCGGGTGATCCGGGCACTCGTGGATAGTCCGGCGGACGTGGTCAGGGAATCCATACGTGGTATACGCAGGGGGAAGCTGATCGTGTACCCCGGGCACGCAGCAAAGGTCCTGGCGTTCGTAAACAGGTTCGTACAGCTCATCGGGAGCCAGGGCAAGGGCGCCTGAGGATTTGGTGCCGGAAACCGCTTTTATTTTCAACGCAAGGAAGGGTACAGCTCTGTTCCAAATGTGCTGACTGGCCATCAATTTTAACATGATAGCATGTCTTGATTTCAATAACGTATTATACTATCATCGTTATCAAGGAGGTTATAGGGCGATCTTAAGAGATAAGCTATCTACAAAATTAAATCACATGCTTCATGACAGTAAAGAAATACAAAAGGATAGTATGCTCCCAAAAATTAAAAATGGGAAGACTACAGATAGACAGATTTCTGGATGGACGCTTCTTATGAAAGATGTATCTGCTCAAGGGAAAGGGTACACGGCCGTAGAAGAAATGAGACAGCTAAAAGAAAAATGATGATCGAAGAAATAACGGTAGATACTTCTGTCATTGTTGCATCAATAGAATATGAAATCCAAAAATAAACCAATACCTTTAAAGGTTAAAAGAGCGATGACACAGTATTTGGAAGTATTAAGAAAAAGATTTAAAAACGACATACTCAATGTAAGGTTGTTTGGTTCTTTTGTGCGAGGCGACTATGACAGCGAATCTGATGTAGATATCCTGGTAGTTGTAAAAAAGAATGATTGGAAATTCAAAAGCAAGGTTGCTATGCTTTCTTTTGATCCTGAGTTGAAAAACCTTGTAGTCCTCTCTCCATTAGTTATGGATAGGAGAGAATTTAACTGGTACAAAGAGTACAGAGATCCTCTCTACAACCAGATAGAAAAATATGGAACTGATTTATGGACAAAAACGTAAAGGTTCTTGTCAAAAAACGTTTAGAAAAAGCTCAAGAAGATCTTGAAACTGCACGGGAACTTTTTAAATCTAAAAGATACCGAGCATTGGCAAACAGGGCGTACTATTCTATCTTCGCCATTACCAACGCAATGCTGCTTACAAAAGATGGTGAGAGGGTAAAGCACTCAGGGGTAGAGTCAGCTTTTAATCAATTTTTCGTGAAAGCAGAGATCTTTCCAAAAGAATATGGAAAGATCTATAAATTCTTAAGAAAACAAAGAGAGGATTCTGATTACAAGTTTAGCGATATTAAAAAAGAAGTTGCAGAGAAAATACTCAGTGATTTGGCAATATTTGTAAAAAAAGTGGAAAAATAGTTTAAGGATAGCGGAATTATTTAGCATGAACAATATCATCTTTCTTATCATCGATAGCGCACGGTACGATAACTTTATAAATGCGGAAACCAGCAATATAAAGAAATTGGGCGCGGTGCAAAAACGGTACAGCTATGCAAGCTGGACATCGCCTTCCCATTACGTCTATCTCATGGGACTTATGCCCCACCGTAACCCCGCGCGCATATTTGCCTCAGAAGTATATAAAAAAGAGCTTGGATTGTGGACCCAGCGGATCGGGACCGAGCTGACATTTAAAAATTTTGTTCCTGAATTGAGTCTTCCCAAGGTGCTCAAGATTCTCGGCTATAAAACGATTGCAAAGGTATCCCTGCCGGTGCTCAATAAGTTTACCGGCTTTTCTGCATTTTTCGATGATTACAAGCTTATGGACCATCACAACGACTTTTCCGGTATGGTCGATGAAATTACATTTGATGGTTCCCGGCCCTGTTTCTATTTCCTTAATGTGGGCGAGGCACATTACCCGTATGTCCTCCCCGGGGAAGACCCTGTAGTTTACCCCAAGATGCACGGCCTTCACGGCGTATTCAAACACATGGATGATCTCATGAATGCTACCGAGGAGGACCCGACCCAAGCCGACAAGCCTCCCGCTTTTTTTAACAGGAGTATGTTGAAGCGGTTCAAGAAGAAGCAGATCGAATGTATCGAATATATCGATGGGGTGATGGGAAAACTGTTAGATAAATGTCCCTCAAATACCTATGTTATCGTTACCGCAGACCACGGTGAACTCTTTGGAGAACGAGGGTTCTTTGGTCATGGTCCCATCATGCATGAAAAGGTTTTTGAAGTACCCTTTGTTGAGGGGCCGCTGAAATGAAGGGCTTTACAATATGGTTCACAGGTCTGCCCTGTTCTGGCAAGACGACCCTGGCTACCCTTTTGTATGACCATGTACAGAAAGGCGGCATGATGAATGTTGAACTCCTCGATGGCGACGTCGTCAGACAGTATCTCACGCGGGGACTTGGATTCACCAAGGAGGACAGGGATGAAAATATCAGGCGAATAGGCTGGCTGAGCAGGCTGTTGAACAAACACGGCATAAACGTCATCGTTGCGGCTATCTCCCCTTATAGAGCGGTCAGAGAAGAGCAAAAGAAGCTCGCCGATATTTTTTTTGAGGTATATGTAAAATGCCCCGTTGCTATTTGCGAAAGAAGGGACGTCAAAGGCATGTATAAAAAGGCACGACGGGGGCTCATGCAGCACTTCACCGGCGTAGATGATCCTTATGAGGAGCCGTTAACCCCAGACCTCGCTATTGAAACGGATACATGTACTATAGATGAAAGTTTCATGGCATTGCAGACTTCTTTGTTAGAAAAAAAGATTTTGGTTAAATCAGGGGAATATGACCATGTTTAACGTTAAAAGATCCACTCCGGACAAAGTCATACTTATATCGATCGATAACCTGAGATTTGATTGTGTGGGTTATCAACCGGACAAGAAAGAACTGGATAAATATAATGTTACGTCTCTCCTTGAGACTCCGACGTTAGACAAACTTTCTGCAAAGGCACTCTGCTTTACCCAGTGTTTCAGTACAAACACCTATACAACTTCGGCACATACTTCCGTTTTTACAGGTCTTTATCCTCCGCACCACGGCGTAAGGGCTTTTTATGACACCAAGCTCAACAGAAATATAAAGACGCTTGCAGAGATCTTTAAAGATAACGGGTACATAACGGTGTTTGCTACAGACGTCATGGCATTATTTAAACCCTTGGACCTGACAAGGGGATTCGATCATCTTTTCGAAAGAGACGATGAAGGGTTATATACTTTTATGGCAAACCATAAAAAAGATAAGTTGTTTGTGTTTGTACATTTTTTTGATATACACGAACCCTATTTATTCAGCGAAACACCAAGCTCCAAAGACTATAATAATGATTATTTTGTTTTAATGGAAACTCTTTACAAACAGCAGGGTATAGAAATTAAGGATAGGAGGCCTCACACGCTGTGGCGAGAGTTTTCTGATAGCACCCATAGGCATGTGCAGCATATGCTGCCGATATATGTAAAGGGGGTTACAAAATTCGATTACGGAAGGTTCAAACTTTTTACGGAAGTGCTCACCAGAATGGACTTCTTCGATACCGGTCTTATTGTTATATTTTCAGATCATGGCGAGGGAAAATGCGACCGCTACAACCCTGACTTCTTTTCTCACGGCGGAGACCTTTACGACAACGTATTGAGGGTGCCGCTGTTTATCCTCCACAGGGATGTACAGCCTTCAACAGACCACAGGTTATTGTCTGTCTGCGATATATTCGTACTCATTCTGGAACTCTCAAGTATATCTTTTAAACCGGAACATGCCCTTGATGCCGTACCTGTCCACCAGGTCAGAAAAGAGGCCTTCTCGGAAAAATGGTCGCCACGAAGAAATGCTGACCTATCGGAGGATCAGCGTGGAAATCCATTAATTCCGCATCAATTTATGGACGATAATGAGTGGTTGCTCAGTCAAAGGTCCATCAGGACGGCAGACAGGAAATTCGTTATGAGGGGCAAACAAGAAGATGTGGCGTTAGATGATACAATACTTGACGACGAGCAATTCATTAAAACGCTCTACAGGAAAGTTCTTGGACGATGGGAGGAACCGGAAGGACTTGAATACCATGTTAAGACGTTAAAAAACAGACTCTTTACACGCAGGGAAAAATGGAAAGAGTTCTTATCTTCCGAAGAAGCAAGAACAAATCCAAATTATTTCGCCTTTGATTTACAAGCAGATCCTTATGAGGAAACACCCATAACCGCAGCTTCTGACATACATGTTTTGCGTGACTTTCACCAAGTTCTGGGCACCGTATCGGAAATCGAAAAGGAAGCCACTGCTGGCGAACGTATTTTCGCAGAAAACCATGCCGTAGCCGGCGAAAAAGAAAAGATTGTGAAGCAATTGAAAGCCCTTGGGTATTTTTAAATGCAGCAGCACCATAAAGCTACACAATAACTATTTATGGAGTTGTCATGGAAAGGAATAACATGCCAGAAATTAATGTAGATGCAATCATGGAGAAGATCAGGGAAGAATTGTCTAAAAAGAAAGCAGAAAAATCCTTGAAAGGAAAGCCTCAGGCGAGTGAAGCAAGGACCTGGACTTTTATCAAGAAGGCCCAACATAAATTACAAGAGTATCCATTTTATAACGTTGTCTATAAGATTGCTTTTAAGTTTAAAAAACATATTTCCAAGTATAAAGACTATGCCTCCCTGGAAGACCTCTTAAAAGATAATGGTGAAGATTTCATTACACATGCCTATTCAGGTATCCTTAAAAGGATACCTGATGAAGCTGGGTTTAATCTTTATGTGTCTCAATTAAAAGCAAATAAACTCAATAAACTCCAGATACTTGGCATTCTGAGATACTCAAAGGAGGGCAGGGAACAGGGGGTAAAAATAAAGGGTTTATTTCTTAGATACTTCGTTAATGTATCCTATCGCATACCATTGTTTGGATACATGCTGCGGGTTACAACAGCAATAGTACAATTACCCAAGATAGTAACAAACATTGAACAATCTCAAGTGTATACTGATCAGCAATTTGCTCAAGTAAGCAAGGGCCTGTCAGCAAAAGCCGATGTCCAAGCGGTAGATATAGTAAAAAATGAATTAAAGGATAAAGCCGATATTCAAGCGGTAGATGAAGTAAAAAATGGATTAACGGATAAAGCCGATGTTCAAGCAGTGCATGAAGTAATAAATCAATTAGGGAATAAGGCCGATGTTCAAGCAGTAGATGAAGTAAAAAATGAATTAAAGAATAAAGCCGATGTTCAAGTGGTTGGTGATATTAAGAATGAATTGTCGCGCAAAGCTGATGCAAATAAAGTTGAAGAGAACAAATTAGATATCCTGAATCAACAAAGAACCATTACCGCGTTGCTGGAACAGGTAAAAATGAAACTGCCGGAACAGGTCACGAAAGGGCCGGCAGAGAATATCGTAAAAACTGAAAGTCATATTCTTGACGCCCTGTATGTTGCATTTGAGAATCAATTCAGGGGTGCGCGTGCCGATATCAAGGAAAGATTAAAAGTTTATCTGCCGACCGTTGAGAAGATGAAGCCTGATAGAGCTGAAGCCAGCATAGTGGACATCGGCTGCGGTAGGGGGGAATGGCTGGAGTTGCTGGAAGAAAACGGATACCATGCAAAAGGCATAGATATAAATAGAATGATGGTCCAACAATGCGGCGAGCTTGGCCTTGATGCTACGGAGGCAGATGTCATACAATATCTGAGAGAACAAAAATCGGATTCATTGGATATAATCACCGGGTATCATATTGTTGAGCATATACCGTTTACAATTTTGATTCGCCTGCTTGATGAATGCTTTCGAACCTTAAAAGCCGGCGGTATGATACTATTTGAAACGCCAAATCCTGAAAATCTGATAGTGGGGGCATGTAATTTTTATGTAGATCCCACCCATCTTCACCCACTCCCACCAGAAACCCTGCGATTTCTCGCGAGGCAAAGAGGGTTCTTAAACACAGAGATATTAAAACTCCATAAAATCAAAGAACCAGACTATACAAATCAAAAGTTTGTCGATGAAGTCTTGTATAGAATGAACATGGAGCAGGACTTTTCAATAATAGGTTACAAAGGATGAAGGTCGCTGTTGTCACGGTAACATCGAAGAACAAAGAAAGGGGAGGGGCAGAACGTTTTTATGACGGTCTCGTGGCCGCTCTTAAGGCATGGGATATCCAAACGGATATGATCGGCTTGGTGGGCGACGAGTCAAACTTCGACAGGATCAAAGAGTCCTTGCTGAATTTTTATGATACAGATCTTTCTGATTATGATGGTGTCATCTCTACAAAAGCACCTTCCTATCTTATCAGGCATAAGAATCATATTTGTTATCTGGTACATACCATGCGGGTTTTTTATGATATGTTTGAGAATGAATTTCTCTGTCCGACTCCCGAATTATTGGAACAGAGAAAATTTATTACTATGCTTGATACGGCCGCATTACATTATCCACGCGTCAAAAAGGTGTTCACCATTGGGAACACCGTTTCAAATAGGTTGCTTCGGTATAATGGCCTGAAAAGTGAAGTGTTGCATCCTGCGTTGGCGTATGATAATTTCAAGCCGGGGAAATACCAGGAATACCTTTTCCTTCCGGGCAGGCTGCATCGGTGGAAGCGGGTGGATTTAATTATACAATCCATGAAATATGTCAGAGAGTCTGTACGCCTCAAGATAGCGGGCGTCGGCGAAGATGAAGAAAAACTCTATGCGCTGGCAGAAAAGGATAAAAGGATAGAGTTCCTGGGAAGGGTCAGCGATGAAGAACTCGTCGATTTATATTCGAATGCACTGGCAGTACCTTTTGTTCCAATCCATGAGGACTATGGTTATATAACACTCGAAGCGTTCAAAAGCGAAAAACCTGTTTTAACCTGTTCTGATTCTGGAGAACCTGCACATTTTGTTCAAGATAATCGAAGCGGCTTTGTCTGCGAACCCGATCCAAGGCTCATTGCAGAGAAAATTGCTTTTTTGTACAACAATCCTGAAAAAGCTTCAACGATGGGAAAGAATGGCAAGGAATCGATTGCCGGGATAACGTGGGATGCTATTGCCCAAACATTACTCAATGCCTTGGGTCTCCTATATGACAGACAAACAGTATAATGTTTTAGTACTTGATATGCAGCCCATAGATCCACCTATAGGAGGTGGAAGGTTACGTCTCCTTGGGCTCTATCATAATCTTGGGAAGGGCATGCAGACAACTTACGTTGGCACGTATGATTGGCCCGGTGAAAAGTACCGGGACCATAACTTAAGCAAGTCTCTCAGAGAAATCGATATCCCTTTAAGCGAAGCGCATTTTTATGAGTGCCAAAAACTGCAGGATAAGGTCGACGGGAAAACAATCATAGATTCAACGTTTCATCAGTTTGCCTATCTTTCATCCGACTATGTAAACTTTGTTAGAAAGGAGGTCGTCAATGCGGATATACTGATTTTCTCCCATCCATGGATCTATCCGCTTGTAAAAGATCTGCTTAAGAAGGGCATACAACTCGTTGTATATGACACTCATAATGTGGAGGGCTTATTACGCACAACGCTTCTTGACGATGGCGGCACCGGCACAGATCTTGTCAAAGAAGTGATAAAAGTGGAATATGAGCTATGCCATACCGCTGACACGGTACTCGCGTGTTCAGCTACAGATAGGGAATTGTTCAACAGATTATACGATGTATCTTTTGAAAAAATAAAAATTGTTCCCAACGGTGTTTTCACTGAGAAAATAAAGCCCGTTTCTCAGGATGAGAAGGAAAGGGTAAAGCAAGAGATCGGATTGGGAAAACAAAAGGTAGCTATCTTTATAGGTAGCAACTATCCGCCCAATGCAGAGGCAGCAAACTATATACGTAAGGTCCTGTGTCCGCAGTTGCCTGACGTAACGTTCGTAATTGCAGGCGGTGTTAGTGAGGGCATCGACAAGGAGAACTCTGAACATGCCAACAATCTAAAGATTACCGGCTTCCTTGAAGAGCGGGATAAGCTCCGCTACCTTCAGGCGGCTGATTTTGCCATAAACCCCATGTTTAGCGGATCTGGTACAAACATCAAGATGTTTGATTTCATGGCGGCGGGACTGCCCGTTCTGACTACCGCTGTCGGGGCACGGGGTATCGAACCTTCTTTCCCTGATGCATTTAAAATTTATGGAAAAGAAGAGTTTGTTCCGAGGATAAAAGAAATTATAGAAAACAAGGCCGAGAGGCTGCTTGTGGGTGCGTGCGCAAGGAAGACAGTAGAAGAGAAATATTCATGGGAACGCATCTCCCCCATGCTTGGTACCTTGTTTCTTAAGTTCCGCGATGCTCTTCCTGCAGGGAGACCTTTGTTTTCCGTCATAATCCCGACCTATGAAAGACATGCGCTCCTGTTCAAGGTAATGGATAAGCTATCAAGACAAACATATCGCAATTTTGAGGTTATCGTCGTTGATCAAAGTAAAGATATATGGTCATACAAGGCCCAAGACTTTGATTTCCAATTATTCTATATCCATACGAATATTATTGGAGCAACCAAAGCCAGGAATAGGGGAGCATTTTATGCCCAAGGTTCTATTCTGGCTTTTGTCGATGATGACTGCCTGCCTTCCGATACCTGGCTGGAGAAAGCAAGCGCTTATTTTAACAGGACCGATGTTGTCGGTGTAGAGGGCATTATAAAATCCAATGCAACGGACAGTCCGGATTATAGAATAGTAACCAATGAAGGGTTTGAAGGCATTGGTTTTATGACTGCAAACCTTTTTGTTAAAGTTGATACTTTTAACAGACTCAATGGGTTCGATGAAAACTTTGACAACCCACACTTCCGAGAAGATACTGATTTTGGATGGCGCGCCTTAGCATACGGGGCAATACCCTTTGCCAAAGATGTGGAGGTTTTCCATCCCCCGCATAAGCGCGCTATAGAAAGAGAATCCGTTGGTGAGAGAAACAAATTTTTTGAGAAAGATGCTTTATTACTAAAAAAACATCCGGAGAAGTATAAAGAACTCTTTCTTAAAGAAGGACACTGGAAGAACACCGAAGGATTCTGGGGGAATTTTCTTAAAGGCTTACAGAAATACGGGGTTGAGCTCCCGGAGTTTTATAAAGATCTTTACAAACAAGTTATCATGAACGGCAAAGCGACCGTAATAGAGGGCCATAGTACTCCGCTGCCGGATCCTGCAAACAAAACCACTCATCTCGAAAGTAATAGTGCGTACCATAAGACAGATAAACAGCTTATGACTATGGTCGAGGAATTAATCGAGGATGATACAAAATATTTCCCTCCGCCGACATTATCGGTGACATTTTCCACAAAAAAAGAAGCAATAAAATTGCTGAACACATTAAAGGGCAAGCTATCCGGGCAGTCCGATGATGTAAAAACATATTTTGATACATCAAGGCAACGTTATATCTTTACCCTCCAGGTAATCCTTGAACACAAGAAAAAAGCGATTCGAAAGGTGCTGGAACTCGGTTGTTCTCCGGGACATCTCGGCATGGCTCTGGATGCGATGGGTATGGATGTTTATGGTATCGATTTAAATAGCGAATACCTTTATAAATATCCGAAATCATTTGTCGAAAGACTGCATATCAAACAATGTAACTTTGAAAATGAAAAGATTCCCTATGCTGATAATACCTTCGATTGTATCGTTTTCACCGAAGTCCTCGAGCATATAGCAATCCAACATCCTGCAAAGGTATTGGAAGAAATAAACAGGGTGTTGTCACCAGGCGGGATACTGATCATGTCTACACCCAATGTATCCAATATCAGCAATGTTTTTGCACTTATGCGGGGGGAAAATATTTTTTGGGATCCACCGATATTCTACGGCAGTACAGACAGACATAATCGTGAATATACCCCGGGAGAAGTCTTTTCTCTATTGAAAGGCTCCGGTTTTCAGAACATAAAAATAGGCTATCTCAATACGCCTTCAAACTGGAACACTAAAACTGCGGATCTGACCATTAAGCTCCTGGCAGAAATACCTGCTATCACAGCAGCCCGACCACTTTTCTTGAATACGATATTTGCCAAGGCAGAAAAAAGTTAGAGAACATGCGTGCATCAGTGTTTAAGTCTTCGGATTAAACTGTTACAGACATGAAGAAACTCCTTGTCCTTTCTCCCTATTTCCCCTGGCCGCTTGATGAAGGTGGTCACATACGGACATTCAATATAATAAAAGCGCTCAGTAAAAAGTTTGAGATCTATCTTTTTTCTTTTCTCGTTGAACAGCGAGCCCTAGAAACATCAGAACTCATGAAATACTGCAAGAATTGCATCACCATAAACGTCCCGAAGCACAGGAAAGATATTGTCAGTAAACTGCTGAGAAATGGCAGGAGGATGCTGTTTTTGAAAAATCCGTCGGTTGACACCTTCCTTTACGCAGCGGCGAGAAACATTCTTGCAGATTACATAAAAGCAGTGAGACCGGATTTTGCCATCATTGAACATTCATGGCTTGCTCCGTACGTTCCCATGTTCAACACTTCGGGTATAAAAACCGTCCTTGATGCGCACAATATCGAGGCAGACCTCTGGAAACAGTTTTACAATGACAGCAACCTGTTGAAGCGATCTCCTTATTATGTGTTCTGGAAATCGATGGTTATCAATGAGAAGAGGTTCATGCCGTATTTTGACCTTATAGTCTCCACATCCGAGTCAGAAGATACAAAAATAAAAGAGATAGCGCCGAATGTGCAGAGAGCAGTCATTCCCAATGGGGTAGATCTAGACAGATTTGTTTCCAATGAACCTGAGGAACAAAACTCTGTTTATTTTATCGGGCTTATGCGGTATCCTCCCAATGTGCAGGCTGTTTCTTATTTTCTTGAAAAGATATTCCCTTCGGTAAAGCAGGCTGTCCCGGGCGTGAAGTTTTATATTGCCGGGAAAGACCCTGCCGGAGATCTCCGGCGATTTTCGGACGGTAAAAACATAATTATAACCGGGTATGTCCCCGATGCTGTTCAATTTATGACAAGACATGCTCTGATGGTTGCACCGTTTTTGCAGGGTAGCGGAACACGGACAAAGATCCTCGAAGCCATGGCGCTAAAAAAACCGGTGGTTGCAACCTCCCGTGGAGCAGATGGGCTGAAGGTCACAAACGGCAAAGACATTTGTATTGAAGACCATCCAAAAGCTTTTGCGAGAGCAGTTATAGATCTCCTGAAAAATAATTCCAGGAGAAAAACGATTGGCGAAGAAGCAAGAAGAACGGTAACATTGAATTACTCATGGGAACATATAGGGAATGGATTAATTGATTCTTTCAAAGAAATGTAAAAATAGAATGATGAGAATTAATAATATAAAAAATTACTCACGAATAAATATTATAACAACAATCATAATTTATAGTTTGATGAGTTTATATATTATATTGTCTATGCTTCCACTTCTTCATAGTGGCTATTATTCTGATGATATGGTGAATTCGTCCATAAGAGGGCAAATCTTATTAGAGAACATATCTTTTGTGCACTACTGGATTAATTTCGTTATATATATGTTTAAAGATCAAGGCAGGTTTATTCCAGTAAGTATATTTACGCTAGTTGCTGTTTCATATTATTTTTATAATTTATTTTTATACAAAGCACTAATCCTTGTTCTGATAATTATTAATATTTATTTATTTGGTTACTTCATTAAAATAGTTTTTAAAGAAATATATTTTGCGTATATTTTAATGTTATGCGCTCCGATATGTTTTCAATTTAGACTATACCACGATCCTATATTATCATTTGCAGGTCATTTACAGTTTTTTTTCTGTTATCTAATGTGCTCGTTAATATTTTTGCAGAAGTATTTAGATCATAATGATAGATTATATTTAGTGATAAGTCTTATTTTATTCAACGTTTCGTTATATGCGTATGAAATAAGTGTTCCTTTGGCTTTATTGATTTTTATCCTAATATTCGACCATTTTAAAAATCTAAAATTATCCTTAAGAAGGTACTTACCTTTTATATATTCTATTTTTATATCAATAATTATTAATTTAGTGGTTCGCTTTGCGGTCAATAAAGAGTATAGTGGTATAACTTTTAATTTTAATCTGGTGTTGATTGTAAAGACTTTATTTATGCAATCATTTTCTTCAATACCTTTAAGTTACTATATAAATAATCCTGCTCATTTATTTAATCATAATATTTTATATGTATTTAGAAATATTAAAAGCACAGATATGATGAGCGTAGTTATATTCAACGTTATCTATTGGAGTTTAATGAAAAAAATTGATTTCAACATGATAAATTGGCATAAAATTCTTTTATTAGGGGTCAGTTTAGTAGTACTTCCAGCTTTACCAATTTCGTTATCGGCTAAATATCAACAAGAATTGAATTGGTATGGTGGCTGGGGGGTGGGATATCTTCCAGTTTATATTCAATATTATGGTTCATTAATGATTCTTGCAGGGATAGTAGTTTTAATAAACAAAATAATTAAGGCTAATAACAAAATAATACTACAGCTTATTTTGACGACGGGTATAAGTTTAATAATATTAATAAATTTAAACTGTAATAGAGCCGTAGTTGATAAAGCCAATACAGATCTTTACTATGGAAGAGAGACTTTGGAAAAAGCATTAGAGAATAACATTCTTAAAAATATTCCGGAAAATTCAACGATATTAGTAAAATATAACTATAAATATGATCCCTATCCAGCATTTGTGTTTAATGGGCTGAGAGGCTGGCTAAAGGGATATGATTGGGATAATAAATTTTTGTTTTATCTCCATTCTCAGAAGATGGTAAATATAGTTCAGCACATTTCTCAATTTGTTGATATAAAGCCCGAGAAACAATCAGATAAAATTGATTTGGTTAATAAAAATATATTTCTTTTGGATATTGAATCATATCCTGAATACTGTTATAATCAAAATAAGGAGGGATATGTTATGTTAGGAAAAATAAATTATATAAAAGTCGACGATACAAATATAAATAAATCTAAAATATATATAAAATTCATGCGAATTTGGCATGAGCCGTATGCTAAAGAACCTATCATAATTGACAAACTTCATTCCTTGAAAAGGACGGTTATTAATGGTACACTAATATGGACAGCTCAATAAATTGGCTCTTCTCCAAAGTGAGTGGGTAAAAAAGACCTCTTATGTAGAAGTAACCACGTGTAATTAAAAGAGGGAAAAGACTGGGGTCAGGGCTACACAATTGACAAAGGGAAAGAGGTATGGATATTGTAGGCTCTATAAAAAAATGTTTTAGAAAGAGAGGAAAGGGTTATTTTTGCCTATATTTGCAGCATGTGTTGAATGGGAGACTTATTGTAGACAAAGACAGTGATCAAAGAAGGGAACATTTCCGACCGGGTATTTGCCAATCTTCAGCCTTTCTTTAAGTTCCGCCATGCACTTGTTCACGGATATTGGACAATGGACGACGGGTTGATTCTTGCAAATCTTCGATCCGGAGCTAAAGACTTATACACCTTTATAGAAGAGATTGAATGAAAGCTAAAAACACTGTAGCTCTACAGCGTAAACCATGGGTCGATCTCCGTGCCGGCCCGCATGGTTATTCGAATTTTGTATATTCAAACAGCAGAAATGGCAAGGGTAAGGCCGCCTGAGCTAAGAATTGACTCTTCCCGGGAAGTATGGGTTAATGCGATAGCACCGATCTTGAGGAGGCGGAGTAGATTTGCTGGAAGCGGACAGGGAGAAAAAGATAGTTTTGTCGCTCGTCGTGCCCATGCACAACGAGGCCGGGAATATTACCGCTTTCTATTCGAGGGCAAAGAAGGTCATCGATGGTGTCGGTGTAAGCTATGAGCTCATCTGTGTGAATGACGGCTCTACAGATGACACGCTGGAGCTCTTGCTGGCCCTGCGCAAGAGGGACCCGAACGTGAAGGTCATCAGCTTTGCACGGAACTTCGGGAAAGAGGCTGCCCTGACCGCGGGCATCGATTTTTCATCAGGGGCGTGCGTCATACCCATAGACGCCGACCTCCAGGACCCTCCCGAGACGATCCCGGCGCTCATCGCGAAGTGGAGGGAAGGGTACGACATCGTGTATGCAACACGAAGGTCGAGGGAAGGGGAGAGCTGGTTCAAGCGGTGGACCGCCCATAGCTTCTATCGGCTTGCAAACAGGGTCACGAATATAGAGATCCCCAAAGATACAGGGGACTTCCGACTCATCAGCCGGCCCGCGGTAGAATCGCTGAAAAGGCTCCAGGAGAGGAATCGCTTCATGAAAGGCCTGTTTCAGTGGGTCGGCTATAAACAGACCGCTGTGTTTTACCACAGAGAGTCACGGAATGCCGGCAAGACCGCGTGGAATTACTGGAAGCTTTGGAACTTTGCCATAGATGGGATAACCTCTTTTAGCTCTGTTCCCCTTCAGTTTGCCACGTATATCGGACTTTTCATTGCGCTGCTTGCATTCATGTATGCCATTTTCATTATCGTGGATACGTTGGTGCGGGGGAACCCGGTCCCGGGCTATCCTTCGCTGCTCTCTGTCGTGCTGTTTCTCGGAGGAGTCCAGCTTTTTACCATAGGGGTCCTTGGCGAGTATATAGGGAGAATCTACAGCGAGGTGAAAAGGAGGCCTATCTACATAGTCCGTGAAGCGGTCGGGTTCGATGGCCCCCTGGAGCAGGGGACAAGCCCCACGGTCCGGGATCTCTGAGGTATGGATTACAGAGATCTGGAGACAGGCGCGACCGAGGATTTCTTCTGGTTCAAGGCAAAGGCGGAGCTCATCGATGTCCTTTTGCAGAAAGTCAGGGGCCGGGGGCGTGGCAAGATACTGAGCATAGGCTGTGGGGTCAGCAAGGAGCTGGAGATATTGAAGCGACGCGGCGAGGTATATGTGGTCGATATCGAGCCGAAGGCGCTTGCATTGGTCCGGGACGATCTGTGTGCCGAGAAAAGGCTCTGCGACGTCTGCGACGGTGTCCCCTATCCGGATGCGTCGTTCGACATGGTGGTCACCTTCGATGTCCTGGAACATCTGGAGAAAGATAGTTTTGTCGTCGGCGAGATCCACAGGGTGCTGAAGCCTGGAGGCACTTTCCTTTTTACCGTCCCTGCATTCCAATTCCTCTTCAGCGGCCACGACAGGGCGCTCCAGCACCGGAGACGATACAACAGGAGGATGCTGAAGGATCTTCTGCGCGACTTCCGGTGTGTGGAGACAGGCTATTGGGTCTGCTCGCTCTTCTTGCCGGTCGCCGTTGCACGGATAGCAAAGCGGCATGAGGACAACACTTCGATCCATTCCCCGGCATTGGGCAAATCCCTCAATGGTCTGTTCTACCGGCTGTTGATGCTGGAGAACCGTCTTATAGGCCGCGGGGTCCGTCTGCCCGTGGGAACGACGATCTATGGAGTGTACGAGGCCGCGTGATCGTCACGTAAGGACCGCTCGAGGATGAAGGCATGAAGCTCTCCGTGATTATCCCTCTATATAACGAAAAGAATACCGTGCGTGAGCTGCTCGAGCGGGTGGCAGCGGTGCCTCTGTCGAAGCAGATCATCATTATCGATGACTGCTCCACAGACGGTACCACAGAGGTGTTGAAGTCCCTCGAGCGGGAAGAGGGCTATGAGAACGGCTTTCTTTTCCTCTATCACGGCCGCAACCGGGGCAAGGGTGCTGCGATACGGACCGCGCAGTCGCACGTCGAGGGTGACATCGTGATTATCCAGGACGGCGATCTCGAGTACGACCCTGCGGAGTATCCGGGGCTCGTGGCGCCCATCGTAAGGGGCGACGCGGACGTGGTGTACGGATCACGGTTTTCTGATCCTGCGCATTGCCCCCTGACGTCCGTGCATACCATGGCCAATCGCTTCCTCACGTTCCTGTCGAACCGCTTCAACGGCCTCGCGCTTACCGATATGGAGACATGCTACAAGGCATTCAGGTCCGATGTATTCGGCAGGATCCCAATCGAGTCTGACCGGTTCGGGTTCGAGCCTGAAGTGACTGCCAGGATTGCACGGATGAAATGCCGTGTCCGGGAGGTCCGGATCTCGTACCGGGGCAGGACACGAAGGGAAGGCAAGAAGATAAGCTGGTGGGACGGTATGTCTACCGTGTGGACAATCATCAGGTACGGGGTTATAGACAAAATATGGCCGGGAAGGACAACAAAGCTGCATTGAGAGATAGGCTGAAGGCAGTCAGGATGCTCCTGCTCGACGTCGACGGGGTCCTGACGGACGGGAAGCTTCTGTATAACGGGGACGGCATTGAGCTCAAGGCCTTCGATGTCAAGGACGGGTACGGGCTGGTGAGACTGAGGGAGGCCGGTATCAGGGTCGGCATCATCACAGCAAAGTCGTCGGACATCGTCGGGAGAAGGGCACGGGACCTCGGGATTGACACGCTGTACCAGGAGGTCGATGACAAGCTTACTGCTTACAGCGAGATAAAGAAGATCAACGGGCTCCGGGATCGGGAGATAGCCTATATAGGAGACGACGTGCCGGATCTCGGCGTGCTCGGTCAGGTCGGTGTACCCATCGCCGTGTGCGATGCGGTAGAGGCGGTAAGACAGCGTGCAGTTTATATTACGAAAAGACCCGGCGGCAGTGGCGCGGTGCGAGAGGTCGCCGAGCTCATCATGCAGGCAAAGGGCGTTTCCCTGTTCTAAGATGCAATTGAAGCAGCGGTTCATCAGGTCGTTGATCTATTACGGAACGCGGGCGGTCATAGGCCTTTTCAAGCTGCTTCCTCTGGGCTTCGACACATGGCTTGGCGGTATGCTCGGCGTGCTGTCCTATCATGTGCTTACGCGCGAGAGGATGAAAGGCATCAATAATTTAAGGAAGGCATTCCCTGAAAAAGATCTGACCTGGGCCCGACGGCAGTTGAAGCTAAGCTTCGAGGGCTTCGGTATCAGCGTCATGGAGCTCATAAAGCTGGACACGATAGCCGGGTGTATCGATGATTACATTACGGTGGAGGGCCTCGAGGTGTACGAAGCTGCAGAGAAGGAAGGAAAGGGCGTCGTATGGATCACCGGGCACATCGGCAACTGGGAGCTGATGCCGGTCTACTTCGCGCGGAAGGGACACCTTACGTATGTGGTCGCAAAGGAACTGTATGACCCGAGGATGGACGGTCTGCTGAACGGCCTGCGAGAGAGTTACGGGGTGCGTCCGATACTGAGGGGCAGCCCTGGATCAGGGAAGAAGATACTCAGGGCGCTCAGATCGAACGCTATTCTCGGCATGCTGATAGATCAGGATACGGACGTCCAGGGCGTGTTTGTCAGGTTCTTCGACGATAACGCCTTTACCCCGAGGGGCGCTGCAGACCTTGCCCTAAAGGCGGGTGCCCGTGTCGTGGCCGGCTTTATCACGAGGACCGGCCCCAACCGTCACGTCATAAAGCTGTATGGCCCGATCGTGCCCGAGCGGACGTCCTCGTACGAGGACGACGTCGTCTCGCTGACCCAGTCGATGACGTATTGCATCGAGCAGCACATACGGCAGCATCCGTCTGACTGGGTGTGGATGCACGCAAGGTGGGCCAAGAGGCCGCCTGAAGTCCATAACGGCTGATCCATCACTTTCTTTGTTCAATGCGGAGAATTGTGATACACTGTTTCTCTATGGGATCGCTGAGAAAGAATGCGTTTTCAATATGCGGAGCGTCAGTCTGGCAGGCTGTGTCCGAGCGGATCGTTGTGTGCCTTGTCCTGTTGGTTGCACTGGTCGGTACTTCGTTTAGCGCAGGCAAGGGCGCGCCCGGTGTGTCCGGCCCGAAAGCCGCTCCCATTCCCGCGATTAGGCTCGACGGCGTCACATTCCAGGAGACCCAAAAAAACAGGACCGAATATTCCGGCATTGCGACCAGCGCAGCATATTACGATGATCAACGTACCGGCATCGTTGTGGACCCGAGGTTGAACGGAGAACTCAGGGAAGGAGTGTCCTTTACGGCATCGTCAGACAGTGCGTTCTACGACGACAGCAAGAAGCTGATAACCCTGAAGGACAACATAGCCGCAGACCTGAACAACGACTACGATGTCCGGTGCGAATTGATGGACTACCTGATCGCTGACAAGGTCCTCATTGCACGGGCGCCGGTGACCGTCACCGGCAAGGACCTACAGCTCTATGCCGATAGGGGAAGGATAGATCTCCCTGAAGACAAGCTCACGATGCAGGGGAACATCCGTGCAAAGATTTACCACATGAGTCTGAAATGAAACGGACGGTCTTCCTGATAGTCCTTTTTATGGCGAGCGTCTGTACCTCCTCTGCTGATACTCTCCTGCACGAGGTGCAGAAGCCGGGCACCAGGCTGAAGCCGATCGATATAACCTCGTCCCGTCTCGAGGCGAACCTCAAGTCGCACATCGTCATCTTCAGCGGGGATGTTGTGGCGAAGCAGGGGAACGTGGTGCTGTATTGCGACCGGCTTACGGCCTACTATGGCGAGAAAGAAAAGGACATAACGAAGATCGTAGCGACCGGGGACGTCAAGATCACACGGAAAGACATGATCGCAACGGGCGGCAAGGCGGTCTTCGACAACGTGGGCAAGCTCCTCACATTGTCGGGATCCCCGCGGATATGGCAGGCAAAGAACATCATCGAGGGCACGAAGATAGTGTTCTATCTCGGGACCGACAGGATATTCGTCGAGGGCGCCAAGTCCCTTTACACCCCCGGCACGACGGAGCCCCCCCGGCGGAAGGAATGACATATGGATTACCGGCTTGAAGCGGTTGGGCTGAAGAAATCTTTTGGCAGGAAGACGGTCGTTTCCGATGTGAGTTTCTCGGTGAAGAGCGGCGAGATCATCGGGCTTCTCGGACCGAACGGGGCCGGAAAATCGACGACGTTCTACATGATTGTCGGCGTGTACAGGCCGGATAAGGGTACGATCGTACTGAACGGCGGAGACATCACCGGGGACCAGATGTTCGTAAGGGCAAGGAAGGGTATAACGTATCTCCCGCAGGAGCCGTCGATCTTCAGGAAGCTTTCGGTCGAAGACAACATCAAGATGGTGTTCGAGTCGATGAACTTGGGGAGCGATGTCGCCCATGAGAAGACGGAAGACATCATGAGGAGCATGCACATACTGCCCCTGAGGAAGAGCATGGGCTATTCCCTGTCAGGGGGAGAGCGGCGGAGGGTCGAGATCTCGAGGGCGCTTGCCGCAAGCCCCTTTTTCATGCTGCTCGACGAACCCTTCGCCGGCATCGACCCCATAGCGGTAAACGAGCTCAGGGAGATTCTTTTATCCCTGCGGGCGAACGGGCTCGGGATCATCATATCGGACCACAACGTCAGGGAAACCTTGAATGTTTGCGATAAAGCCTATATTATAAATAACGGCAAGATCATAGAGGAGGGAGAGCCGAAACAAATAGCGATGAGCGAGAATGCACGACGTATTTATTTGGGAGAGGACTTTAAGCTATGATAGAGCTGAAGCATGAGGTCAGCCTGAGGCAGCAGCTCGAGCTGACGCCTCAGTTGATCCAGGCCCTCCGGCTGCTCCAGTTGACGAGGCTCGAGCTCGAGCAGGAGCTCAAGACCGAGCTCGAAGCAAACCCGTTTCTTGAGGAAGAGCAGGCTGAACATGAGACGGCAGAGGGAGACGTGAACGTGACCGTGGGCGCCGGCACACCGGCGGGCGGAGAGCACAGGTCTCTGTCGAGGAGGGAGGAAGACCCCATCGAAAACATGACGCACCGGGACATGGGGCTGCACGATTACCTGCTGTGGCAGCTCAGCCTTTCCGCGAACACGGACCTGGAGGTCCAGATCGGCGAGGCGATAATCGGCAACATTAATGACGAGGGCTACCTCACGACTTCCGTGGAAGACATCGCATCGTTTACCGGTGCCGATACGAACGGCGTGGAGAACGTCCTGAAGAAGGTCCAGGAATTCGACCCGTCCGGCGTGGGCGCACGGGACTTGAAGGAATGCCTCCTGATCCAGATACGTTATTTTGGGATAGACGAACCGGTGATAAGCAGCATTATCTCGGACCACCTTGCCGACCTCCAGAGAAAGGACTACCCGACGATAGCCAGGGCGCTGTCCGTTACCGTGGACCTCGTGATCACGGCTGCGAACACCATTTCCCATCTGAACCCCAAGCCCGGCTATACCTATAGCTCCGTGGAGGACGACTACATTATTCCGGACGTCATGGTGATGAAGCGCGATGATCGTCTGATCGTTGACCTGATCGAGGACGGCATTCCGCGCCTGGCCGCCTCGGACTATTACGCGAGGAAGCTGCTTACCGAGTGCAGCAACGACGACGATGCAAAGAGGTTCATCAGGGAGAAGATGCAGGGTGCGAAGTGGCTCATCAAGGCCGTAGAGCAGAGGAAGAACACGATCAGAAAAGTGGTGGAAGCGATCGTGGCCAGGCAGCGGGACTTCTTCGAGTACGGAGAGCAGTACATCGTGCCGATGGTCCTGAAGGATATTGCCGACGATATCGGTATTCACGAGACCACCGTGGGCAGGGTGACGAACGGCAAGTATGTCCAGACCCCGTGGGGCATCTATGAGCTGAAATACTTCTTCAGTCCTTCGCTGAGGACGGACAGCGGGGATCTCCTCTCAACGAAGATCGTGAAGCAGAGGATCAAAGACCTCATCGAGAAGGAGGACGCTTGTTCACCTCTTTCGGACACGGACATCGTGCGGGTACTGAAGACGGACGGCGTCAACATAGCGAGACGGACGGTGGCGAAATACCGCGAGATCATGAACATAGCCCCCATTCACCTCCGCAAGGTGAAAGCATCCTAATGGCCTCGCCCAACAGCAAAAGCAACGGGATAGGGAAGGACATCGTTGCCTTACTGATCCTTGCTTTCTCGATATTCGTCCTGCTGAGTCTGTTCTCCTACGACGTACGGGACCCCACCATGTTCCATGCGACCGGTATGTCGGTATACCACAACATGGCTGGCCGCATCGGCGCAAACCTGTCCGACCTGCTGCGCCTGATATTCGGGTGGTCGGGCTACCTGGTTGGCATTGCCGGCATTATGGTTTTTTTCGCCGTGCTCCTGAAGGACCGATGGGAACATCGCTGGACGCACGTTACCGGGCTGCTGATCCTTATCGTATCGCTTTCATTTACCGTCACAGCGATCGTCAGCCGGACGCCCGTCTCCGTTCACAAGGAGGTATCAATGTTCCAGTCCGCAAGCCTGCGTAATCCCGGGCCGGGCGGAGTGATCGGCTATTTGCTGACCCTGAAGCTGCATCCTTACATCGGAAACACGGGCACGATCATGGTCGCGGTAACACTCATGCTCATAGCTGTCGTCCTTCTGATCAGGAGGCCCATCACGCACCTGTTCGCCTTGAGCATGGGGTTCGTGGCCGGCGCTGTAAAGAGGCTGGGTACCGGTATTCTGGTATGGAGGGAGAAGCAGAGGAGGATCCGGGAGCGGCTCGGCATCAAGGACAAGGAGCACGACATCGTGATCCAGCCGCCGAAGAAAGGACCGGAGCCCCTTCCCAAGGAAGAGCACCGGGCGCCGGAGCCGGTTCAGGAGGAGCTTTTCAAGGCTGTGCCCGGCGAGTTTAAGAAGCCCTCCCTGACCCTGCTCGATGACTACGAGGCAAGAGACATCGAGTACGATACCGGGACGCTCCAGTTCAATGCCCGTACTCTCGAGAAGAAGCTGGCAGACTTCAATGTGAACGGCAAGGTGACGAATATCCGGCCCGGCCCGGTCATCACGATGTACGAGTTTGAGCCGGCACCCGGTGTCAAGGTGAGCCAGATCATGAACCTCTCGGACGATCTCGCCCTTGCCATGAAGGTCCCCAGCGTACGCATCCAGGCGCACGTGGTGGACAAGTCGGCCGTCGGCATCGAGGTGCCGAACGCCTCGAGGAGGATCGTGTACCTCAAGGAGGTCTTCCAGTCGAAGCGGTTCCGCGAGAGCTCCTCGATGCTCACGGTTTGCCTTGGGGTGGACACGACCGGCGAGCCGGTGGTTGCGGACCTCGCGAAGATGCCGCACCTCCTGATAGGCGGCTCCACGAACTCCGGCAAGAGTGTCACGATGAACGCCATCATTATGAGCCTGCTGTTCAAGGCAACCCCGGACGAACTGAAGTTCATACTGGTGGATCCGAAGATGCTGGAGTTCTCGCCGTACAATGATATACCGCACCTGTTGCACGAGGTGATAACAGAGCCGAAGAAGGCAACCTCCGTTCTCCGGTGGGTCACGGAGGAGATGGACAGACGGTACAGCACTATCAACAGGGCAGGGGCCCGCAACATTTCAGTGTACAACCAGATGGTAAGGTCACAAAAGCTGGACGACGCCGAGGCGATTGAGCTGCCGAAGATCGTGCTTATCATAGACGAGCTGTCCGACCTTATGTTCACCGCGCCGAAGGAAGTCGAGGAATACATCATCCGGCTCTCCCAGAAGGCGCGTGCTGCCGGCATACACATCATCTTTGCGACCCAGAGGCCGTCCGTGGACGTGATCACCGGGACGATCAAGTCCAACTTCTCGTCGAGGATAGCGCTGAAGGTGCCCCAGAAGACGGACTCGAGGATAATCCTGGACCAATCCGGCGCGGAGGAATTGCTCGGCGCCGGGGACATGCTGTTCATACCGCCGGGAGGCTCGCAGCCCGTGCGGGTACACGGCGTCTATGTGTCGGACGCGGAGGTGGTCCGTGTGACGGAGTACCTCAAGAAGACGCGCAAGCCGGCGTACGAGATACGGATAGAGGAGCAGCAGGAGCAGGACAATGCAGCAGACGACGGCCTCGCGGACGAGCTGTACGGCAAGGCGCTTGAAATAATAAAGGAGAGCGGCTCTGCGTCGATATCCCTGATCCAGAGGAGGCTTAGGGTGGGGTATAACAGGGCCGCGCGTATGGTCGAGAAGATGGAGAAGGACGGGATCATCTCGAGGCCGGACAGTGCAAACAAGAACACCATAGTTTCGAAGTGAAAATAGCCGATCGAAGGAGGTATATATGAAGGGTATCAGGACGCTAACCGTAACGGGCATTGTTTTGTTGCTGTGCACGGGGGCAATGGCAGGCATGCGGGCGAACGACGTGGCAAGGAAGGTGCAGTCGCTCTACGACAGAACCTCCTCGTTGAAGGCCGACTTCGTTCAGACGGCGAAGATGAAGGCACTGGACATAGCGGAGCAGGACAAGGGCATGGTGTACATGAAGAAGGACGGCAGGATCCGGTGGGAGTACCGGAAGCCCAAGGAGCAGCTCATCGTAAGCAACGGCAGGAAGATATGGTTTTACATGCCGTCCGACAAACAGGTAATCATCGGCAGCTTCGACCAATCCTTCAAATACAAGCCCATGCAGACCTTCCTTACCGGCATGGGCAGGATCCTCGCCGAGTTCAACGTGAAATTCGACAGCGGCAGTGCGATCAAGGGCGCGAGAAACGCCTATATTCTGCAGCTCATCCCGAAGAAGCAGGAGGAGGGTGCGCCTGCGAAGATACTGATCGCAGTCGATAAGAAGGGCTTTCTGATCACGAGGAGCGTGGTGATCGATAAACTCGGCAACCGGACCGAGATAGATTTCAGCGACATAAAGCTGAATACCGCGATGCCGGACGGCCTCTTTACCTTCGTGCCGCCCAAGGATGCAGAGGTCATCCACAGCCCGGTACCGTGATGAAGAGTGTCTCCATAATTCCACTCGGCTGCCCCAAAAACGACGTTGACAGCGAGCTCATCGCAGGCTCGTTCAGGAAGGAAGGGTACCGTGTCGAGTGGGACACGATGAGCTGCGATACTGTCGTGATAAACACCTGTGGCTTTATCAAGGACGCTATCGACGAGTCCCTGGATGCGATCATGCAAGCGATAAAGGCGAAGCAGGAGGGCAGGGTGAAGAGGATCGTGGTGGCGGGATGTCTGTCACAGCGGTTCGGAGACAGGCTCGCCGGCCAGCTCGACGAGGTCGACATTTTCGCCGGCGTCGATGGTATCGGGGGCATCCCCGAACTTGTCCGGCAGACCGGCGCCGGCATACCGCTCGCGTCCAGGACATCGGCAGTTCCTTCTGGAAGGTCCCCTGTAGCGTACCCGGAGGCGGTAGAGAGGTACCGGTACGGAAACGCCCATTCGGCCTACCTGAAGATAGCTGAGGGTTGCAGCAACAATTGCTCATACTGCGTGATACCGTTTATCAAAGGCAGGCTGAAGAGCAGGCGGACCGGGGACATCGTCAGCGAGGCGAAGCTGCTCGTTGACCGGGGTGCGGTGGAGCTCTGTATCGTCGCGCAGGACACCCTGAATTACGGGACCGACCGGGGCGGCAGCGAGATCGTCCAGCTCCTGTCAGCGCTCGAAAAGATCCGGGACCTGAAATGGATACGGCTGAATTATCTCTATCCGTCGCATATCACGGGCCGTCTCCTCGATTTCATCGCCGGCAGCGAGAAAATCGTCCCCTATTTCGATGTGCCGATTCAGCACATCTCCGACCATGTCCTGAAGCTCATGAACAGGACGACGACCTCTTCCGACATCAAGGGCGTCATCGATAGGATACGGGAAAGGATAAAGGACCCGTTTCTCAGGACCACCGTTATCGTGGGCTTTCCCGGGGAAACGGAGGAAAACTTCGGGGAGCTCCTCGACTTCTTTGGCGCGTACCCGTTCCACCGTATCGGTGTATTTCCCTACTCCCGGGAGGAGCCTGCGCCTGCATCGAGGCTCAGGAACCAGGTACCGCAGCGCAGCCTGACCGAGCGGGTCAGCCGGATCAGCGAGCTTGCCGGTAGGATCATGCACGCTATGGCCGACGGGTTCATCGATAAGACCTACGAGATGCTGATCGAGGGCCAGGACCCGGCTGACCCCGGGACCACCTTTGCGAGGCCATGGTTCTTTGCCCCGGAAATCGACGGGTACGTCCTGCTACACGACCGGACCGTCCCGAAGAAAGGGCGGTTCGCAACAGTGAAGATAACCGACGCTATCGGCCCGGACCTCGCCGGCGAGATCGTCTGAGCCGTTCCCCTGTGTATGTGATCTCCGTCATTGACATCTTGAGATCTCTCTATTAGCCTTCCTATAAAACAAGGAGGTTCGTATGAACACAAAGAAGGTCATTATCGTTTTAGCGGCAATCGGGCTTATCGGGCTCGCAGGGTGCACGGGCTCGTCCCAGAAGCAGACCATACAGCCGGGGCAGCAGGTAACGCTGACCGGGCTGATGCAGCAGGGCACACTGTCGGGTATGAGCGTTGTATCCTACGGGAACAGCCTCAATCTGTCAGGCACGGCCCTTGCAAACTACAAGATGTACTGCGTCACCTTCGAGGACTCGCCTGTCGGCGCCAAAGGTACCGCAGACAGCTCCGGCAAGTTCTCGCTGAGCATAAAGTCGTACACACCCTTCGGGTGCTTTGTGCTCGACTCGAACGACAACCACGTGGCAGACCTGCTCTTCGCAGGGCTCGGCACGACGTCCGGCACGTACTCCGGCAGCATCATGCTCACGGGCAATGCCAACCTCGGGACAATCACGGTCGACCCGAGCACCGGCGAGGCGGTCGTGAATGTGGCGGGCGTGGGCGGTGTGGCAGGCAACAACATCACGGGTACGCCGTTTGACCCGACCGGCGCGTGGAGCTTTTCCTGTACATCGCCAGTAGGAGACCCGGTCTATTCGTGTCCGACGGATATTCCGCCTTCCCTGTACCTCGACCGGATCAGCGGCATATTTTCCTCCGACGGTAAAGAACACTACGGCATGGGGGTATGGATATCCCAGACCAACTACACCGTATGCGGGAGGGTTGAGGGCATAAGCCCCACACCGGGTTCGACAACGGGACAGGGGCCCGGAGGGCAGACGGTCATACTTGACCGGGCCGATGGGCCGTTCACGTTTGCGTATGACAGCGTATGGCAGCCCGCGCTCAATAGTCTTGCTTTGAACACGTTCAGTACCTGCGGATCGTCGGCAGCGACCTGCGGACAGGTAACAAACGTCAACGGCTGGGGCCCCCCGGGGACTATGTCGTCTCCGTGGACAGATCCACAATGCCAGCAGATGTGCTACGCGGACGCTTTTTACAACGTCAACATCAAGGACACAACATCGTATTGCATGGAAGACAGGAACTACAGATGGGACATGACCGGTATGCAAAATGTACCGAATGGCCCTCTGAATAACGATAGCAATACGAGCACATCGTTCATAGACTTCGGGAACCACAATCCTGCTGCACGACTTATGTTCGGAGAGCTCATATATTCTTCCGATACAGCGGCGTCGGAGGTTTATACGGATTACAGGCTGGAGACCGTGTGGGACCAGGCATCGAAGACTTCGTATGACTGCTACATCAATGAGGTGACGAAGCTTGCGGTGTCCCAGCTTGACGCGAACACACTTACGGGTACCGTTGACCAGTACAGGACATTAAGCGGAGGTAGCCCGACAGAGTGTACGGACAACACCATACCGAACAACTATGTGTACCAGGACCTGAGCCATCCCATGCACATGATGTTCAGGATGACGAAGCAGTAGGGCGGACAGGGAGAGGTATTGTGTCTGAGGGGGGCACCCGTACGGGCGCCCCCTTTTTATGCGATTAGCAAGGGAGTATTACGAGAATTAGTTAAAAAGCGTATAAAAAATACTGCAAAAATCGACTCGTGCGATCCAGTCACGGGCACCCGTGGCTATGTGCAGCAGGGAAAGGGTAAGCCGAGCTTTCTCAGCCCCTCGATAACCTCTGCGATCGGCAGCCCTACCACGTTCGTGTACGAGCCGCTTATCTTTCTGACGAATTGTCCGCCAAGTCCCTGGATGCCATAAGCGCCCGCCTTGTCCATAGGCTCTCCGGTGCCGATGTACCATCGTATATCTGCGTTCGTCATGTTGATCATGGAGACCATCGTGGTGACCGGGAAGCTGCGCGAGGCGCCCCCGGGCAGCTCCAGCATGCACACGCCGGTTATGACCTTATGGGTCTTCCCGCTCAAGAGCTTCAGGATGCGTCCTGCGTCCTGTTTGTTCCCCGGCTTGCCGATGACCGTGCTTCCCATGACAACGATCGTGTCCGCTGCAATGATGATACGGTCGCCCCGTGTCCGCAAGCCAACGTCCCTGGCCTTGGCGCATGCAAGCGAGACCGCGAGCTCCGAAGGCCTTTTCTGCCCGCGTCCCGACGCAAACTTGCCCTCCTCGAGTTGTGGCTCCGATACCGTGAACCGCATACCGGTGCTCCTCAGCAGGGCCCTCCTTCTCGGCGAAGTCGAGGCGAGTATGATTGTCGTACTGGAGTGTATCATTTGCACATTTGTTCAACATACTATAGCATTGAACGATGAAGATGATAACAAAAAGAACCAAGAGCTTTAAGAAGCAGGGCACGATGTTCGTCCACCCGGACGGCTACGGCTTTGTCAGCACGGACCTGCCGAAAGACATATTCGTGCCCCCCAAGTACATGAACGGCGCCATACACGGCGATGTCGTCATGGTCGATGCGAGCGCGCGTGACGGGAAGCTGTATGAGGGAAAGGTACTCAAGATAGTGCAAAGGACCATGCGGTATATCACCGGAACGGTCACCAGGCAGAGCGGTCAGCTCGTCTGCTCACCGCTCGACAAACATATGAACTTCGACCTGTCGTTCGAGAAGGGTACGAAGGGACTGAAGCCCGGCGACGTGGTCAAGTGCGAGATAACGACCGATGCCGGAAACAAGAGCAGGGCGAGGCTGCACCAGAGGATCGGCGATGGCGGTACGCCGGACATCGACCAGAAGATTGTCATAGCCAAGTACGAACTACCCGCGGTCTTCAGCCGGAAGACGACAGAGCATGCCTCGTCGATACATCATGCGATACCCCAGGTGGAGCGTTCGAAGAGGCGCGATCTCACCGACATGCCTATCGTGACGATCGACGGAGAGACGGCCAGAGACTTCGACGATGCCGTGTTCGTGAGGAGAGCAGGGCACGGCTACACCCTGTATGTCTCGATCGCTGACGTCGGCCATTACGTGAGTATGGACGACCCGGTCGATGCGGACGCGTACACGCGGGGCACGAGCGTGTATTTTCCGGACAAGGCCATACCGATGCTTCCGGAGGTGCTGTCGAACGACCTGTGCAGCCTGAGGCCGGACGAGGACAGGCTGACCATGACGGCCGAGATGCGGTTCGACAGGGCTGGCGGGAGGATCGGCTACAGTATCTACCCGAGCATCATCAAGAGCTCCGCACGCCTCACCTATACCATCGTCAGCGATATGCTCAAGCAGGGGCAGCAGTCCGCTACGGAGCACGCATCGCCGGACTTGCTTTCAAACCTGCAGACCATGCGGGATCTCGCCTTGATCCTCCGGGAGCGCAGGATGCAGAGCGGCAGTCTGGACTTCGATTTACCGGATATCGAGCTGAACATGGATGAGTACGGTGACCTGCAGTCCGTTACACGGATCGAGAGGAACGTCGCGCACCTGATGGTGGAGGAGTTTATGCTCGAGGCCAACAGGTGCGTTGCGGCGCATTGCACGTCCAATGCGCACCCGTTCATCTACAGGGTCCATGAGCCGCCGGACAAGGACAAGCTTTACGAGTTCTACCTGTTCATGCATAACCTCGGGCTGAAGCCCCCGCATTTCGACAGCATGGATTCGGCATCCATCCAGCGCATACTCGACCGGGTCAAGGACAGTGGCCTCGAGAAAGTCGTCAATTACACACTGCTCAGATCCATGAAGCAGGCGAAGTATTCGATCGAGAATATCGGCCATTACGGGCTCGCCTTCGACCTATACACGCATTTCACCTCACCGATCAGGCGGTACCCGGACCTCACCGTGCACAGGATACTGAAAGACCTGCTTGCCGGCTCTATGTCGAAGGGACGCGCCGAACTGTGGGCTGCCAGGCTTCGTGACATCGCGGATCACTCTTCGGAAACCGAGCGGAGGGCCATGGATGCGGAGAGAGACCTCAATAAACTGCTCATCGCCAGGCTCCTTGCAGACAGACAGGACAGCCCCATAGCCGGGTATATAAGCGGTATAACGGGCTCCGGGCTGTTCGTCGAAATAGAGGATTTCTTTATCGACGGCTTCCTTGCCTTCGAGAACATGCCGGGCGATTATTACTACACGGACACGGCCCGGCACATCGCCACGGGGAGAAGGACCCACCGTACGTTCAAGATCGGACAGAAGGTCAGCGTGGAAATCGCGAGCATCGAGCGCTTCACCGGCGACATAAAGCTCACCCTCGCCCGGAAGACAGGGCGGACAGGACGATGATGAAGGCGAACGCCGTGCCCTTGATGAGCTCCTTGATGCCGGTTGCTCTGAGGTTTGGCCGCTGCGGACTCCTGAACGTGTCGACAAGATTCTCGAGCAACGGCAGGAATGCGGCAGCGGAAAGTGGGCTGGTTATCCCGAGATGGATCATGGCAGAGACGAATGCGGTCAGCACCGAAAGATACACGATGTTCGCAGACCGGTACACCTGCTTCCCGAATAGCAGCATCTTTACCCTGAAAATACTCGACGAGAAATAGAGGAACGTAAAGACCCAGATGACGAGGACGCGGACAGCCGGGCCACCCTGTTCCGCCAGGGAGAAAAATACCACCGGCATCGTCAACGTTCCCATGGCGAAAAACTCCGTTACCGATGCCCGCTCCCTGTGGACGTATACCGACATGCTGTACACGGCGATCGTGCACAGGGGGATGACCGACAGTGCAAGAGTGTACCGGACGCCGATGCGGAGGAGCGCAGGTATGAGCAGCGCGGTGCCGGCAGCCGCATACAGCGCCGTGAACAGCAGGAGGGCAGTATTCCGCCTCCTGATAAACGTGCTGATGGATGCCTTGGTCATGAAAAGGAGGGCAATGCCGACGAGCGCGGCAGGCGTCCACCACCTGATGCCGGCGACGTGCAGGGACACACCGATGGCGCACGATGTCAGCACTATCGCCCACGAGCCGTACTCCCTCGGAAATGGGATATCTCTAAGTTCCATGGAACTTTATTCTTTGGTCAATTCAAAGATACCGCATCCATAATGACAGCCATAATTCTGCTTAATGTCCTTCTCAGCGAGCGGTACATGGTCAAACAAGTCACCGTTATCATCAACATAGGAAAATCTATCAATTCTGTATTTACCGCCGATCAGGAATAGGATATATTCAAGGGAGAAAATGCGGTGTGCGTTGAATTCGATTCGTTGTTTTCCTATAGGTAAGGATAGATAGAATTTACCTCCTGCTTTAAGAAATTTATACATATTGTTCAGTCCTTTTATGTGACCGTCCGGATCGATTGGATCTCCGTATCTTCCTAATCCAAAATGCTCAACGGCATGTAAAGAAGAAAGTGAATCTGTGTAATCAAGCATATCCAGATCGTCCCTCATGATATCTATTCTTGTAAATGTAACATTTTCAATTCTTCTGGGTAAGGGCCTGATATCAAAAACTTCTATCTCTCTGAAAGCTGCAACATGGGCTACAAAACCATCTATCCTCGAGCCTATATCCACATGTTTGGTTGGGGTATTGAAGAAAATTCTTCTGGCAATGAGCAGATCCTGATGAAAGTAATGGCCTGATGCGATACCGCTTTCTACGAATCGATCGTTAAATATCGGGTATAACGTAGTAATGGTAAAACTTGGTTTGGCAACACGGCATACTTTTTTTTCAAAACTGATCAGATCTCTCAGGAAAATAGGGATTCCTCTAAAACTTTGAAGCAATAGTATCGGATTAATGCCGCAGGAAATCAGTACATTGAGTATGCTTTTTAAGATCTTTTTACCATAGCGCTCCGTTCCTTCAAAACGCAAAGGATGCCGATCCTCCCTCTTCATGGTAAAACTATATTCACGGGAATCGGTGCTGTCAATAAAGAATGTGTCGTTGCAATTGTTGACTTATGAGAAACTTATACAGTAACAATGAAGAAAGGAGAGAAAGGCATGGCACAGGTAAAGGGCATAGCGATCCTTGGCCTGATAAAGTTTATCAAAAAGAACATGAAAGACGATCTCCCGAAGATTATCGCTTCCCTGCCGCCAGAGACGAGGAAGTATGTGGGCGAGCACATCCTGCTTACTGAGTGGTACCCCTACACGCTCTACACCGACCTGCTCAAGATGATGGACAGGGTCGTGGGCAGAGGGGACCTCTCATACTGCATCGAGCAGGGAAAGCTCTCTGCCCAGCACGACCTCTCGACCGTATACAGGATTTTTTTGAATTTCATCAGTCCGAACATGATCATCAACAAGGCGATGAGCATAGGGTACAGCTGCTACGATGTCGGCAAGGTTGAGGCAAGCATGCTTCCGGACCATGGGATAGTGGTAACGATAAAGGAGTTCCCGGACATAGACATAGCGCATGTCAAGAATGCGCAGGGATGGCTTGAACAATTTCTCGTTATGTGCAAGTTCCAGAACGTAAAGTCCGGGATCGAAAAGTGCCCGTGCTATGGTGATCCCTGTACCGAGATTCGGTTTACATTCAAATCAGAAGAAGGAGGATAGATGGGACTTTTTGCAAGGACAGGTTGTTGTCCGACAGCGACGGGGAGGGGGCGATGAATATAGAGCCGATAGACCTGAAGAGGGTAAAGACAAGCTCGATAAAAACGCGGAAGAACAAAGTCAAAATCGCTGACTTCTCGCAGCCGTATAAGAAGGGGTGGACGGTCAGGCAGTTTCTGGACGGTCTCCCCAGGATACTGAAGACCGAGGAGCTGAGAGCTTCTGCAGAGGCGATCGTCGCGGCGAAGAAGGGCAAAAAGCAGATCGTCCTCGCAATGGGAGACAGTGTCATAAAGGTCGGCCTATCGCCGCTCGTCATCCAGTTGATGGAGAGCGGACTAATAACGGCGATCGCCATGCAGGGCGCCGGCGTGATACACGACACGGAAATAGCGCTCATCGGCGAGACCTCCGAGGACGTGGCAGTCACCATCAAGGACGGCAGCTTCGGTATGGCAGAAGAGACCGGCTCCCTGCTGAACGACGCCATCAAGTCAGGGGCCGACAAGGGGGTGGGCATCGGCGAGGCCGCCGGGCAGGTCCTGTCGACCATCGATGCGCCGTTCAAGGATATGAGCGTGACCTACAACGCCTACAGGCTTGGTGTGCCCCTGACCGTGCATGTCGCGTATGGGACAGACATCATCCACATGCACCCCCGGGCAGACGGTGCAGCGATAGGAAAGGGCACGGAGATAGACTTCAGGAAGTTCGTGACGATAATTTCCATGCTCGAGAACGGCGTTGTCCTGAACATCGGCTCTGCCGTAATCCTGCCGGAGGTGTTTCTGAAGGCGCTCTCGGTTGCGCGGAACATCGGCTGCGACGTGAAGAACTTTACGGCGATAAACATGGACATGATACAGCACTACAGGCCTTTGAAGAACGTGGTCGAGAGACCAACGAAGACAGGCGGACAGGGGTTCGCCATAACCGGACACCACGAGATCATGTTCCCGATCCTCGCGGCGTGGGCCCTGGAATTGCTGTGAGAAGATCGGGATGAAGATAGGTATAACCGGAGTGACGAGCTTGCTGGGGTGTCGTGTCGCTGCGGCCATGGTTGACCTCGGTCATGAGGTCCACGGCTTGGCGCGGGCGAAGAGGCCCTCGCTCGATAATCTGATGCGCAGGAAGCAATTCAGATTTTTTCCGGGTGACGTCACGAAATTCGAAGATCTGGAGCACCCGTTCCGGGACGTGGACTGCGTCTTGCACCTTGCGGGCGTCTCATCCGAGCGCAAGGCCACAGAGGAGCCTTTAGGCTGCTTCAAGGTCAATGTACTCGGAACGGTCAATGTGCTCGAGATGGCAAGGAGGGCCCGGCTCGGTAAAGTCGTTTTCTCGTCGTCCGCAGCGGTTTACAAGACAACTGACCACGCCACGGAGGAGGATCCGGTACCCAAGAACACCTACTATGGGACCACGAAATGGCAGGCGGAAAACATGATTCGGCTTTATCGCGATACGTTCTCGGTGCCGTATACGATACTGAGGTTCTCCCGGCTGTACGGTCCCTTTATGGAGCGCAACCCGGTGTTCGACATGGCAAACGGTATACTGAAGAAGGGCAGGGTAACGCTCTATGACAGCCCGGGCTCCCTGTACGATTTTCTCCATGTAGACGATGCCGTGCGCGCCCTCATCGCATCGCTGGACCGGAGATGGGACAACGAGATCGTGAATATAAGCTCCGGGGTCGGGACGAGCGTATCGGAGCTGTTCGATATATTCAAACGCATCGCCGGCAGGCAGGACATCCCTCTTGAAATATTGAAACGAGATGATCAAATTGATATATTATCAAATACAAAAGCAGCAGCACTCGGCTGGAAACCTGTTGTCGGCATAGAGGATGGGGTAGCGATGACGTACCAGTGGTTCTTCGATGGCTCCTTGTAGCTCTTGTTGCGAGGAGATGTTGTGGGTGAAGGCGGCATAGGCTGCACTATAAAAAGGGAGGATAGACATGGGTGATACGATGCTCACCGTAACCGATGATAACTTTGAAACAGAGGTGCTGAAGGCGGACAAGCCGGTCTTACTGGACTTCTGGGCCGATTGGTGTATGCCGTGCAAGATGATAGAGCCGTCTTTCAGAGCATTGTCCGAGCTGTACGAAAGCAAGGTGAAGTTTGCCAGGCTCAACACGGACGATAACCCCCGCACGCCTACGCAGTACAACATCATGGGGATACCGACGATAATCCTCTTTAAGGACGGCAAGATCGTGGATCAGATCGTGGGGGCGGTCCCGAAATCGAACATCGAGAAGATGGTCAATAAAGTATTATAGGAGTACATCGGCCGGCCTATGATAAAACCTGAGACGATAAAGGGTAAGAAGCTGAGAGCAGGCCCTACGCCTGTCGCCGATATCAATTGTGAAGAGTTTTATAGCCTCGTCCTGAAGTCCAGGAGGCCCGTCATCGTCACTTTCTGGGCAGACTGGTGTGCGGCATGTCATACCGTAAAGCCCCTATTGAAAAAGCTTGCATCGAAGTACCGGGAGCACATAACCTTCTACAACGTCAACGCCGATGCGTGCCAGAACATAGCATCGACGTACCAGGTGACCAGTCTGCCGACGCTCATCATATACTATCAGGGCAACTCCGTGGAGAGGCTCGTCGGGGAGAGTAAGATGGCGGACTACGAAAACTTTATCGACAATGCTATTATCAGACTTAACAATTGAGAAGACCGAAGAGAAGCCGTCCTGCGATAGCTACGATTGTGTCATCATAGGGGGCGGCCCAGCGGGGCTTACAGCAGGGATATATACGGCACGGGCGAGGCTGAAGACCCTGCTTCTGGAAGAGAAGGCAGTCGGCGGGGAGATCGTGGTCGCCGATATCGTGGAGAATTACCCGGGCTTTCCGAAAGGGATCTCAGGCTCCGACCTCACGTCAGCCATAGAAGAGCAGGCCAGGTCGTTTGGTGTGGAGATATGCGAGGTGGGTGCGCACCGTATCGTTGTCGAAGGAGACGACAGGGTCGTCAATACGACGGACGACCGGCGGATCGTCGCTAAGGCTGTTATCATAGCTGCGGGTACGGAGAGCATCAAACTGAACGTGAAAGGCGAGAAACAATTTACCGGACGAGGTGTCTCGTACTGCGCCCAGTGCGACGGAGCGTTCTTCAGGGATAAAGAAGTGATCGTGATCGGAGGAGGCGACACCGCGATAGGCGACGCTATCTTTCTGACCCGGTTTGTAAAGAAGCTTTACGTGGTGCACCGCAGGAACAAGCTGAGGGCCGAGAAGATACTGCAGGAGAAGGCCTTCGGTATCCCTATCATAGAATTTCTGTGGGACTCCGTTGTAACGGAGATCAGGGGGACAAAGACCGTCGAGTCCGTCGACATAAAGGACCTGAAGAGCGGCGCTACTTCGGCCAAGGCGATAGATGGCGTGTTTATCTTTATCGGGACAAGGCCGAATACGCCGTTTGTAAAAGGCCTCGTAACGTTGGACGGGAACGGCTATATCGTCACGACGCCCGAGATGGAGACCAATGTGCCCGGGGTGTTCGCAGCGGGCGATGTGCGGGCGAAGACGGTACGACAGGTCTCCACAGCGGTCGGCGATGGCGCCACTGCAGGTGCAGCAGTACAGAGGTATATCGAACAACGGGAAACGGTCAGGAAATAAAGGAGAGAAGCCATGGGTTTACTGCAGGAGAAAGATAAAGAGTATTTGAAGAACGAGTTCTCGAAATTAAAGAACGACGTCAAGCTGATCCTCTTCACGCAGGAAGAGGGGTGCACATACTGCAACGACGAGAAGATGCTCATGGACGAGATCGGCTCGCTCTCACCGAAGATAAAGGTGGAGTTCTATGACTATGCGGGACAGGCCGACAAGAAGGAACAATACAAGATAGACAAGTTCCCGGCCCTCATCATCGAAGGAGCCAGGGACTACGGCATCAGATATTACGGCATCCCGGCGGGCTATGAGTTTGCCTCGGTCATAGAGGACATCATGGACGTGTCCCAGGGTGCCACGAACCTGTCGGACAGCTCGAAAACGCGGCTAAAGACGATAGACAGACCCGTGAAGATACAGGTTTTCGTGACGCCGAGTTGCCCGTATTGCCCCAAGGCTGTCAGGACGGCTCACAAGATAGCCATAGAAAACGAGTTTGTCACCGCCGACATGGTGGAGGCAACGGAGTTCCCGGTCGTGAGCAACAAGTACAGCGTGCAGTCGGTCCCGAAGATCGTCGTAAACGATAACGTCGAGTTCGTCGGGGCGCTCCCGGAGGACCAGTTCGTCGACGGTGTCCTTTCAGCCCTTGAACAGCGCTGAGCGCGATCGAGGAGCATTGCTATATGGCTGAGAACCTCGTTGTTGTAGGCGGAGTGGCCGCGGGCATGAGCGCTGCGAGCCAGGCAAAGAGGAGAAGGCCATCGCTCAATGTCACTGTGCTCGAGAAGAGCGAGTTTGTCTCCTACGGCTCGTGCGGTCTGCCGTACTACATCATGGACGTCGTCAAGAAGCATACGGACCTCATCGCCATAACAAAAGAGAGGTTCAAGTCCGAGAGAGACATCAACGTCCTGACGAGGATGGAGGTCGTCGGCATCGATCCGAGAGAGGGGAAGGTCCATGCAGTAGACCAGAACGAGAAGAAGGACGTGGTACTGCCGTACGATTACCTCGCGATCACGACTGGTGCTTCAGCGATACGGCCGCCCATACCGGGCATCGATAATCGTGCGATATTCCAACTCAGAACGCTCGATGACGGGCTCGCCATCAAAGGATACATAAAATCCAGCCATGTGAAGAGGACCGCTATTATCGGGGCAGGGTACCTTGGTATGGAGATGGCCGAGGCCCTGAAAGGACTGGGGTTCGAGGTCATTGTGATCGAGAAATTACCGAATATTCTCGGGGGGATGGACACCGAGATCACGTCCGTTGTCGAGAAGACGCTCGAGAGCAATGGTGTCAGGCTGCTGAAGTCTTCAGAGGTAAAGTCGTTTGACCAGAAGGACAACGGTCTGATTCGCATCGAGACGACGGCGGGTAGCTTTGACGTCGACATGGTGATACTCGGCATCGGTGTACGGCCGAACTCGGAGTTAGCGAAGGCTGCCGGCGTCGTAACCGGAGAGCGTGACGCGATACTCGTGAATGAGAAGATGGAGACAAATCTACCCCACGTCTACGCTGCCGGGGACTGTGCGACAGCACGGCACATCCTGTTGAAAAAGGACCTCTTTGTCCCGATGGGCACGACTGCAAACAAGCAAGGCAGGATTGCCGGAGCCAATATAGCCGGTGCGAGTGAGACGTTCAAAGGAGCAGCAGGGACGGCCGTCGTAAAGGTGTTTGATCTTGAGGTGGCGAGGACCGGGTTGACGGAGAGGGAGGTCAGGGACAGCAAGCTCAACGCTGTGACGACCACCATAACCTCGAGGACCAGGGCTCACTATTATCCTGGATCACGGCCCATAACGGTGAAACTCGTTATCGAGAAGAAGAGCAGGAGATTACTGGGGGCGCAGATGGTCGGAGGTGAAGGGGTGTCCAAAAGAATCGATATCGTTGTTGCCGGACTCTATAAGGGTATGACGATCGATGATCTCTCCAGGCTCGATCTGAGTTATGCACCGTCCTTTGCCCCGGTGTGGGACCCGTTGCTTGTTGCAGCAAACGATGCGATGAAGAAGGTCTGATATGCCCGGGGTGGAGATAGTATGGAAGGAGGGTATGCGTTTCGAAGGGACGCCGGACTCAGGACATGTGATCGTTATGGACGCGGGGAGGGAGCAGAACGGAAACGATGTCGGCGCACGGCCGATGGAACTCCTGCTCATAGGCCTCGGCGGATGCACGGGTATGGATGTCGTGTCCATCCTCAGGAAGATGCGGAAGAACATCGTGTCCTTCAAGCTGATCGTCCGTGCGGAACGGTCTTCTGAGCATCCGAAAGTATATACGAAGATAGGCCTGGAGTACCGGATCGAGGGAGACATGGAAGACGGGGACGTCAAGAGGGCCATAGAGCTTTCTCAGGACAAATTCTGTTCTGCCTCGGCGATGCTCGGCAAGTCCGCGGAGATCACCTACACCTTTAAGCTCCTGAAAACGGTAGGCAAGAGACCGTGAGGCGCATGGTTAGTAAAAGGTCATTGTACATAGCTACGCTGATAGCGATAGTTACGGCGGTAGCGTCTCCCTCCCGGGCGGACTCTCTCCTCGATGCAACGACACCGGCATCGGCCGCCATGGGCGGTGCCTATGGGGCGGTCGCGGCCGACAACGGTGCGATCCTTTTAAACCCGGCGGGCATGAGCGCAACGAGAAGGTACGGTGCTGGTGCCGCTTATCTGTTCAACAACCCGTATAGCGAGAGCAGGATAGACCTCTCGGTCATCGACAGCGTTACGTCCTCGTTGGGGGTCGGTTTCGGCTATTACAGGGATAAGTACCATCTCTCCTCTCTCTCGGTACACAGGGACACGTACGCGCTTGCCCTGTCGATGGGGGAGCCAGGTTTATTCAGTGCCGGCGTTACCGGCAGGCTGGATCAGTTTTCGCAGGGCCTCTCAGGGAGTTCCGGCACACTCGGTTATGGAATCCTATTTTCCCCGGACCTGCCGTTCTTGAACATCTCGCTGGCGGCCCTCAATCTGACGAGGGTGAAGGGCAACCGGGGGCAACTCCCGCCCAGGCTCATCGATGCGGGCATATCGCTGCTCCTGCAGGGAACGGTTACCGTCGCCTTCGATGCCGTTAAGGACCTCGATATAACGACGAACAAGAACATCGATTACCACCTGGGCGGGGAGGTTATGATCATCAACCAGATAGCCCTGCGCGCTGGATATGTATGGCATGTGGCAACGAAAATAAATGACGTTTCAGCAGGCATCGCATGGAAGGTGCAGCGCTTTTCGCTCTCGTACGCCTTCATCGGCGGCAGCGGGAACGGCCCGTATGGCAACACCCAGCTCATCTCTTTCACGGTGTACCCGTTTTAAATGTCCCTGCCTCGCTGAAGATCTGGGCACTGAACTTTTCAATCTTCACGCTTCCGTCCCTCCACTCGTCGGGGTCCATGCCGGCCTTCTCGCAGGTCTCGCACAGAAAGGTGTCCGTGTCCCAGCCGTACTCGGTGGCGACCTGGGGCAGAAGGACGCCCCGGGAGAGGCCTTTCGTGACGTACAGGCCGTGCTCGCCCACGCATATGCCATCGATGGAATCCACCGGTACCAGATCCGACAGTACGGAAATCTCGATTCCTATATCCTTGAGCTCGCCGAGCGTCACCTGCCTGAACCGTGGATCCTCGACGGCCGCGGCGATTGCCATCATCTGGACATTATGGTACAGCGGCCCCCGTGCAGAGAAGTTCCCTATGCAGCCCCGGAGCATGTTGTGCTTGTTCAGGGTCACGAATACCCCTAACTTCTTCAGGAGGTTGGGAGATTCCGTTTTAAATTCAGGCATGGAGCCGTCTCTCAGATATGACTCGATCGTTGTGCGTGCAAGGGCCAGGAGCTCTTTTTGTTCCTGAAGACTCAGCTTCGACATGGTACCGGTGGCGGTCTCCTGCCCGTTTTCCTGTAGGCGAAATAGTCCATCAGGATATCCCTGTGATCGAATGCGATTCTATCGGGTAACGAATTGAACGTAAACAGGTCAAGCGACTTTGCGTCATCCCCTGCTGCCGGCCTGCCTCGCTGTATACGGGCAATATAGACGGTTGTTATGGTGTGGTGGCGCGGATCGCGCTGCGGTCTCGAGTAGGTGTGCAACTGCTCGCAGAGCTCCACGTCGAGCGATGTCTCCTCGCGTGCCTCACGGACAGCGGCGTCTTCGAGCGATTCACCGTAGTCGACAAATCCCCCCGGTATGGCCCATCCGTGAGGAGGATTTTTCCTCTCTATGAGGACGATCGTATCGCCGATCTCAACGATGATGTCCACCGTCGGAATAGGGTTCCTGTAAGCAGTCATAGTGCGTCTTTACCATACGCCTTCCCGGTGTCAACATTTCTAAAATCAAACCATATCCGGATGCCATGGTGAAACTGTTGGTCCATGCGCGGCATAAAGTCTTCTTATTTCGCGTATACGGATGCCCGGGTCTCCCGTAGGACGGTCACCTTGATCGTGCCCGGATAGCTCATTTCCTTTTCGATCCTGTCGGCTATCTGTTTGCTCAGCAGTGGTATCTCGTCGTCGCTTACCTTGTCGGGCGCGACTATGATCCGTATCTCCCTGCCCGCCTGGATGGCATAGGCCTTGTCAATCCCGTCGAACGAGGTCGATAGCCTCTCAAGGTCCTGCAGTCTTTTGACATAGGCCTCGTACATCTCTCTTCGTGCCCCGGGCCGCGCCGCGGACAGGGCGTCCGCCGATTGAAGGAGTATACCGAGGAGGCCCGTCGGCGTATCGTTATGGTGTTGCTCGATTGCCTCGATGACCCTGGGGGGCTCGCCGTACTTCTTGGCAAGGTTGGCGCCGATCACCGCGTGTGAGCCCTCCACTTCGTGGTCCACGGCCTTACCGATGTCGTGCAGTATGCCCGCCCTCTTGGCGTGCTTGACGTTCAGTCCGAGCTCCGCCGACATGATGCTGAGTATGAATGCGACCTCCATCGAGTGCTGGTATACATTCTGGGCATAGCTCGTCCTGTACTTCAATCTCCCGATGAGCTTCACGAGCTCGTTGTGTATGCCGTGCAGCCCGAGATCGAACAGCGCACGTTCGCCGGCTTCCTTCATGCTTTTCTCTATTTCCTGGGACGTCTTGTTCACGATGTCCTCTATCCTGCCGGGATGGATCCTGCCGTCTGCGATGAGCTTCTCTATCGACTGTCTCGCTATCTCCCTTTTCACCGGGTCGTGCCCGGAGATCACGATCGCCTGCGGTGTATCGTCGACGATTATATCGACGCCGGTTGCTGCTTCTATCGCCCGTATGTTCCTGCCTTCCCTGCCGATGATCCTGCCCTTGAGATCGTCGTTCGGAAGACCGACGGTCGTGACCGTATGTTCCTGCGCATATTCGCCGGAATATCTTTGAATGGCGACCGAGATGATATCTTTTGCTTTGGCCTCTGCGGTCTGCTGCGCCTCTTCTTCGATCTGCTTCAGCATCCTTCCTATGTCGAGTTTCGCCTGGTCCCGCACGCTGTCCATGAGGAGCTGCTTTGCCTGATCCGTCGTGAGTCCGGATACACGCTGGAGCTCGCTATTGATCTCGTTGAATTTCTTTTTGTATTCTTCTTCTTTTGCGGAGAGGCTGTGCTCTGCCGCGTTGGCGTTCTTTTCCCTCCTCAGGAGGTCGGCCTCTTTTTTGCTTATGATGTCTTCCTTCTTCTCAAGGTACTCCTCTTTTTGCAGCAGTCTCTTTTCAAGTATGACGAGCGCCTGTCTCCTGTCTTTGGTTTCTTTTTCAAACTCAGCCTTCAGTTCGAGGAGGTTGTTTCGCGCATGGAGCGCTGCCTCTTTCTTTATGTACTCTGCCTGTTTATTTGCGGAATCGAGGATCTCCCCGGCCTTCTGTTCTGACTGCTTTATCTTTGATATGCTGATAACGCGATCAAGATACTTCGCTATAACATAGCCTGTCACGGTGCCGGTGAGCCCGATGCCGATGGCTTCCATTATGTTTATCATACTCTTTGCTCCTTGGTGAGGATATCCGTCTCTGTAACGATCATATCGACAGAGATATCCCAATCATTATTATTTATGGTATCCACGATACACCTTTTAAAAGAAAAACCTGCCTTTACCGTTTTTTTGTCGAGCGTGCACAGGAACCTGTCATAGTATCCTTTCCCGTATCCTATTCTGTTCCCGTGGAGATCGAATGCGATACCGGGTACGATCACGACATCTATCCGATGGTCTGGAAGGAATTCAGGTCCTGACGGCTCCTGTACGCCGTATCTCCCGCGTTTCAGAGGCATGCCCTTTGCATACAGCACCGGGTAGATATGGTCCCCTTGCATGTGCGGAAGCAGTACGGTCCTTTCACTATCGAATGCGTCCGCTATCACCAGAGTCGTGTCAGGTTCGTTGCTCACGGGCAGGTAACACATAATCGTTCGCGATTCCTTGTAAACAGCAGACTGGAGGAATAACGACTGCACCCTTTTGCTCAGTTTCCTGTAATCATCAGCGTCCATTGTTTTCCTGCACTCCAGCATGCTGCTCCTGATGATGGACTTGTTGTTCGGCTCTGGCATGGTACCGTTATTGAAATAAACGCCCTACAATAAACGTCGTATCATAACGAGACCTTGGTTTCAATCATCTTGATCAACTCTTCGATCTTGGTCTCGAGATATTGTATTCTTTCTTTATACTTGATTTCAGCCTTGAAGAGTTCGTCTGCTATATTCATCGATGTCAGTATAGAAAGTATCGAGGTGTCTGAGATATGGGCATCCCCCATCGTTGCTTTGAGTTTGTTCTCCACGAATGAGGCGACCCTGTCTACATACTCCTGCTCGTCATCGCTCATCACGGTGAGCTCGATGCCGAGGATGTTTATTGAGTAAGGCTTCTTCAATAATGCCGGCCTTTACAGGCTCACTTCGTCAAGCGTATTGATAAGCCTGTCTACCTTCGCAATCGCCTCCTGCTTGAACTGTACCAGCTCATCTCTTTCTTTCCTCATCTCGTCCACTTTTATTCTCAAGGCGTTGTTCTCCTCCTTCAATGAGACACACTTGTCTATGAGCGCGCCGATCTTGTTTTCCAGTTCGTTGACCTTATCTATCTCCATAGTGCTCTCCTTTTTTACAGATACCATAATCCCTGTCTTAATACTTCATGACGAATAATGCAAGCACAACGGCGCGCATCGGGGCGATCCAGCAGAAAAGATGGCGGGTTTGGTTAAAAATACATTACGAAACTATTAGCTTGACAGAATTTTAAAACAAGTAAAATATATCTTATATTTAAAAATATAGGGGGATAGGAAGTATGAGAAGAAAAGTGATTATGGCGGTTTTTGCCCTGCTTCCCCTGACTGGTACGGCCTTCGCAAAAGACGACTTTGGAGCACTGAGAGGATGGGTTCATCCCGGCTATGAGTTCCTCAAGGAGAATGGCTACCAGGGTGCGCAGACGTGCGCCATGTGTCACCCGGATGCACTCCAGGAAATTACACAGACGGTGCATTGGTATATGGCCACCCCTATCAGGAATGTTCAGGGACTGCCGGACGGCTCGTGGTGGGGTATGCTCAACAGGGAATGTGCCCTCGCGGGTTCCCTGACTATTTCCAACTGGACAGCTTCTACAGACGGTCATGCTACGGTCCAGGCGGCAGGGTGCGGCGCATGTCACATAGGCAGTCTGCCCAGGCCGCCCTTTCCTTCGGGGGCATCGGCTACGGAAGCACAGGCAAATACTGTAGACTGTCTGGTATGTCACGCAAAGGATTATGCCATGCATGACCGGAAAACCCTCGTTATAGATGCTACCGGTATGCACTGGGGGGTGGACACGTCCTTGAAAGCGGCACTCAGCATAACGAAGGTCCCGACAAATGAGGCATGCCTGAGGTGCCATGAGCATGCTTTTTCCTATGATTACAAGAGGGGTACTCCCTATACGCCGCATACCGATGTCCATGCACAGGCAGGGATACAATGCATAACCTGTCATGTCACAGAACATCATAAGATGCCCAAGGGACAATACGAATCGGACATGGCCGCAAACGATCTGCCGGACGTCACAGTTACCTGCTCGAATTGTCATGGCGATGAGCCCCACCGGGGGAACATAGGCAAAGTTATAAACAAACACATTGCCATGATCGCCTGTCAGACCTGCCATATACCGGTCGTAGCCGGCATTTCGTATGAAAACTGGGGGGAGCCTGTTAAGGATGATAGCCACGGCAGATACAGCGAGCTCTCAAAATACGATAAGATCCCTTCTATCAAGGGTCTCTATGTGCCGACGGTAAAAATAACGATGGGCCACCCAGACTATATCTGGCGGGTTGCGAACAAGAAGACACGTATGAACGTGCAGAGCTGGATGGCGTTCCAGATATCAGGCATCAAAACGCCGGGGGCAAAGATATACCCGGTGAGAGGGTTAACACAGATACTACTGTTCGATAAAAAGCTGAAGATGTGGCAGGAACCGGGCATGGGCTTTTTGAAAGATAACCCTCACATGGCAAACTTCCCGGCCTTGCTCGCTCCGAACAGGGAGGTTTACAATAAAACGGGCGATATCCAGGAAGCCATAGATGCTGGTATGAGGCCACTGGAGTCCAGTGGCTTTACCTGGAGCGGTGCATGGATGGCCATGCAGATCCCGGGTACATCGTATATATCCGTAAACCACGCCATAAAGAAAATAGGCCTTTCCTGCAACCAGTGTCATTCACCACGGGGTGTCATGGACTTTAAGGCACTGGGATATTCGCCGGCACAGGTCAAAGAGCTCGAGAAGACGAGATAAATGATTGGATGACCAGTCGATCGAGGGGGCCGGGATTTATTGAGGGGAGAAATCGTCCGTCCGGCCAGGCGGACGAACGTCCGGTCTGCGGACCGCACCCTCCGTTTGTAGTTTATCCAAGTGTATCCCCGATCATGATCCTTCTTCCGTTTGCATAGCTCAATGCGTCCATAGATCTGCCGCCGGCAGGCCTTACCGCTGTTATAATAAGCGTGCCGTCGCCGGTCGCGACGTGGACACCGACCCTGTCTATCGCAACGATTGTCCCCGGAGGATCGGTGTTCGCCCCGGCAGTGTATCCCGTGCTCAGCACCTGAACAGGGTTGTTTTTCCAGGTGGTCCACGCTGTTGGCCACTCGATTAGTGCCCTGACGATGTTATTGAGTAACAGCGCGGGCTTGAGAAAATCGAGTCTGCCCTCTTCCTTGCTTATTTTGGGAGCAAGGGTAGCAAGTCCGTGCTTTTGGGCGAGGGGCGAGATGTGTTTTTGTTCGATGAGATCGAGCGTTCTTATAAGCAAATCGGCGCCGAGCTTCGATAGCTTTTCCCCGAGCGTCGCCGCATTATCAGTCGTATCGATTCCAACCTTTTCCTGGATAAAAACGGGTCCGCTGTCCATACCTTCGTCCAAACGCATGACTGTTACGCCTGTTTCTTTCTCGTTGTTCATGATGGCCCTCTGAATGGGTGCTGCCCCCCGGTATTTTGGCAGCAGAGAAGGGTGCAGGTTCAAACAGCCGTGCACCGGTATGTTCAGGATAGCGGAGGGTATAAACTTGCCGTAGGCGACAACCGCAATTGCGTCCGGCTTGTACGCCTTTATCCAATCAATCACATCCCTGTTATTTTTCAGGGTACCAGGCGTCAGCAGATCGATTCCCTGTGTTTTGGCTATCTCCGCAACGGGTGTTTGCCTGACGTTGAGCCCCCGGCCTGCGGGCTCTTCCGGGTTTGTTATCACGCCCGTGAGGAGGTGGGCCGATCGTAGAATGGCCTCAAGCGCCGGTACACTGAACCGGGCACTACCCATGAATACAATCTTCATGAAATAGTATGTAGGGTGTAAATAAAATAAATGCAAATAAAAAAGTCCCGCTGTTTTCAGCGGGACTTGAGCGTATCGATGTAAACTCTTTACAGCTTACAGGAACAGCGGGGCCATGACAAGGGTCACCGTTGCGAGCAGCTTGATGAGAACGTGGATAGATGGTCCTGCTGTGTCTTTGAACGGGTCTCCTACCGTGTCTCCCACGACTGCTGCCTTGTGTGCATCTGATTTCTTGCCACCGAATGCGCCGGTCTCGATGTACTTCTTCGCATTGTCCCATGCACCACCGCCGTTATTCAGAACAATCGCAAGGAGTACGCCTGTAATCGTTGCAACCATCAGGAAACCGGCAACCGCCTGTGCTCCGAAGCCGAACTGTTTGAATAGCAAGCCTATCGCAATAGGTGCCAGTATCGGCAGAATCCCCGGGAGTACCATCTTCTTCAATGCCGTCCTCGTTACGATGTCGACGGTACGTCCGTAGTCGGGCTTTGCAGTCCCCTTCATGATGCCCGGGTTTTCTTTAAACTGGTCCCTGACATCGCCTATGACGGAGTAGGCAGCCTTACCGACGGCCGATATCGCCAGCGCCGCAAATATGAACACCAGCATAGCTCCGAGTAAAGCGGCAACGAATACATGGACATCCGCGAGATTAATGGTATGTGCACGGTTATAGATCTGCTGCGCTGTCTGCGATAAGTATTGACCAGATTTCGCCATTAACTGACCGACCGTATCAAGATACGCATTGAACAGCAGAAAGGCTGCGAGTGCAGCGCTACCGATCGCATAGCCTTTGGTCAATGCCTTGGTCGTATTGCCTACGGCATCGAGTCTGTCCGTCTTCTTTCTGATCTCTTCAGGCGCCTGCGACATCTCGATAATACCTCCTGCATTGTCGGTTATCGGTCCGAAGGTATCCATAGCAAGAATGTAAGCAGATGTAGAAAGCATACCCATAGTCGCTATAGCCGTACCGAAGAATCCGCCCCCGGTCACACCGTGCAGATCAGCACTGCCCTTTACCCCGAAGTAGTAGGAGATTAGCAGGGCGATGCCAATGACGATTGCGGGCAGCACGGTATTCTCGAATGCAACGGCAATACCGGTGATAATGACCGTGGCAGGGCCCGTTTTTGCAGCCTCGGCGATCTCTTTTACGGGTCTGTATTTATATTCCGTGTAGTACTGCGTGATATATACAAACGCAACACTGGTCAGAATGCCCACCAGTCCTGCACCGAAATACCACATATTTCCCTGAAGCATAGTCTCTGTTGCAATTAAAAAACCGATTGCGGCCAGGAAACTGGTCAGGTAATAACCTCTGTTTAATGCCTGCATCGGATCTCCGTCTTCCTTTGTCCTCACGACGAGGATCCCGAACGCAGCGGCGATAAGGCCGAAGGCCCTCGCCAGGAGAGGAAACAGGATGCCGTATATGTGGAAGTACGGGTACAGGGCTATACCGAGGATCATTGCACCGATGTTCTCAGCAGCCGTTGATTCAAAGAGGTCAGCTCCCCTTCCTGCACAGTCACCGACATTGTCTCCGACGAGGTCAGCTATAACGGCAGGGTTGCGCGGGTCATCTTCAGGGATGCCTGCCTCCACCTTACCGACGAGATCCGCGCCGACATCGGCGGCCTTGGTATAGATACCGCCGCCGAGCTGAGCAAACAATGCCACGAAGCTTGCGCCGAACCCGTATCCGACGATCATGTAGGGAACGTGCTGCGGATTACTAAGACCTCCGTATATCAGAAACAGTAACGCGATACCGAGCAAGCTCATTGCAACTATCGTCATACCTGAGACAGCCCCGCCGCGGAGCGATACCTTCAGTGCCTCATCCAGGCTCCTCGTTGATGCCGCTGCCGTTCTGATATTCGATCTGATAGAGATGTGCATGCCGACATATCCCGCAATCGCAGATGAAAAAGAACCGAATATGAAGGCAATACCTGTTTTTACCGCAAGTCCCGTATTGTGCTGTACACCAAGATAAATGGCGAAGATGATAATCGCGGTAAGGACGGCGAGGCCGATGATCGTTTTGTACTGTCTGTTCAAAAATGCCACGGCTCCTTCCTTGATCGCATTGCTGATCTCCTGCATCTTTGGTGTTCCCATGTCTTTTTTCAGGACCCACCTAGCCAGCCAGCCCGCGTATCCCAATGATACGAGACTGACCACGATAATGAAAGTCAGGATTAACTCCGGACTCAACGTTTGACCTGCCATATGTTCCTCCTTCTTTAAGTTTTAATATACCTTTTATAGGTGCCGATAAAATTCTCTACCGAATCCACTCCCTTAACCTTTAACACTATCAAACCTATTTCCGTCAACGTCCATAGAAAAAAGATCATCGTTACGATAGTCCTCGCTGCGGGTACAAAGAATTGTATACACCATATAATAAACAAACCGCCTGCTTCATACGAACTGAATTTCATGTCAACCAAAAGTACTATGGTGGTGCTGCATTGGGCAATCGTGAGGAGTATCTCCGATCTTTGATGGGCACCGAACTGGATCGGAGTCACGCTTCCGACAGCGTAAGCATAGATGAAGGGGAGGAGCGCCGGCAATAGAGTGAGCTGGTTCACGGTCGAAGACACAATATTCATAAGACCCATCGTCGTGCCCTCTTCCTTTTTTGTCCACATGAACGCGCTCAACTTCTCCGGGAACTCCGAAAGGAACGGTGATAACCATTGGATAAAAACAAAATCCGAGACGCCCACGGCCACGGCAACGCCTTTCATGCTGTTTATAAAGGGACCGACCACGAGAATGAGCCCGACCCCTCCTATGACGAATAAGGCGAGGATCGATGCTGATCTGTACCATCTGCTCATATGCATAATCTTGCCCGGAACATATTCCATCTTCGCCGGCTCCCCTTTCTCCCGTGAAGGCAACCTGGTTAGGAAGAACAGATAGATAAGGTAGAGCAACAGCAATAGTATGCCGTCGAGCATGGTCAAGCTGCCCTTCACATAAACGACAACAAGATACAAAACCCCTGCCGTAAAGGAGACCACCTCTATGGAATGTGCCGAGTCTATATGGATGGTTGTATTCTTTCCGCCCCTACCATGGTAGAGGTAGGATACGAAGAATACGAGGGGAAGCCCGAGGCCGGTAAGGAGCCGTAACGATCCCGTGAGGTTGGCGAGCAGCAGGTGTACCTCTTTGTGCCATGCAAGGTCTGCTTCGACCATGAATTCCGGCGCCGTTTGCATCCATGCAAGTATGGCAAGCGCGAGTCCCTGGGATATATAATATTGTGCAGAGTCTGCCCCCAAGGAGATCACGAGGGCGAGCAGCACGATTGCAGGGAACGTCCACAGTGCATGTATCGCACCTGAACTGCTAGGGTATATAGTGTTTATAAGATTCGGGATAAGGCCGAAAAGCCAATGCATAGAAATCTGGTAGCTTCAAAAGCTTTTTAAGTCAAGCAGAAACAGAACATACCCGTAGACGGACAGGTCTCCTTGCGTGACTATTGTGATATTATTCTAACGATCGCTCTACAAATAAATCACGATCGAACATGATAACTATCTGAAATATAACGAATGGTTGCTGGCACATAAAATGCATCCTACTGACGATTGTGAATATAAGGGAGGCAAAGGCTATGTGGTTCTTAAAGTTTACTTTTATAGCGTTAGGTGTGATGTACGAGTTATTGCACTACGCCGTGACAACCATGTATAATGGTGTGAGCAGAAAAGTATCCGCGTATCTCTATAAGCCGAATAAAGGGCAAGCATAGATAGGTTTGTATCCTTATCTTGTCATCCACGATTTGCTTTTAAGCGTGGCAAAGGCAAAGGGAACATCGGGGTGAGCCGTGCCTACGTAATACATTTACCTTACCGACCTGTGCACCGATTTTCCTGTTCTTTAGGAAGGGAGCAATGCTAAAGTGGACGGTCCCCTTCTCTCTGTTGTGAGCTGAGTCTGTCGCAGCGATATTTCCCTGATGGGGTTTCCCCCGATAGTACAACTATCCTGATAACCTACCTCGACCGCATCGGCATTCCGTAGGGGCCATGCTTTTTTATAAGCCCTTATGAGAGATAGTCCTTTTTACTCTTCATAACGATGAAGCATCGCTTTTGTTCAATGCCGGCCACATCAAACAATTGTTGACAACGCTGTTGAAAATCATTATCAATAAAAGCATGGAAGCGACATACAGCAGGGAAGACGATAAGGCGCAGTCCGGTGTTCTGCTGCCGCTCTCTGACCTTAAAGCGGGAGAGAAAGGAGTTGTCAGACATATCTCAGGCGGTATGGGGGTCCTCAAGAAGCTTCTCAATATCGGTATCCGCACGGGGAGTACGGTCAGGGTCTTAAATACGTCGGCCGGTCCCTTAATTGTAGCGGCAGAAGGGACGAAGGCAGCAATAGGGAAGGGGGTGGCATCGAAGATAGTGCTCGAGGTAATAAAAGAATAGTTACCCGCGGGATCAGTCTTTACATGTTCTTGACATACCATAAATGCTTCTGTATATTTAAAAAAATAAAAGGAGGCTCTCTATGAAGCTTGTAACCAGAAAGTTGACGAGACTTTTTGCACTATCAGCGCTTATTTATTTGACAATGGTCTTTAGTGGTTGCAGCGGAGGACCGGGCTATGTGCCCGCCGGGGTAAACAGTGCTACCTGTTCACAGAGTCTGTCTTCCGATATGAAGAAGCTGCTCGGCTGTCCCTCCGGTCCAACGTCGTCACAGACACCATCGCCGAAACAACAGCCTCTACCACCACCTATCGTAATAGCGAACGGTGGCTCGTACTACTCCTGTTCCACCATCGCTGCTACGGGCCCGATCAGCGTTGATGTGACCGCAACGGACTTCCAGACCAAAGCTGCAGTCGGAGGGGCGGAGGTATCGTTCTTTACGATGACGTCGAATACGGTCGGTAGCGCTACGCCCACTATAGTAGATACGACCGGCGCGGATGGAACGGTTACCGTCACACTTCCGACGGGGATCCCGTTTGTGGCAAAGGCGTCCATGACGAACTATCAGGACACATACCAGTTTGGCGATATCCTCTCTGCGGCCGATGCGGGTTCACTCTTTCAAGTTCTGATCATATCGTCCGGCACGGTAAGCCTCGTCAGCGCGCTGGCACATGCTACGCAGAACTGGTCGAACGGCGCCATAGCCGGCACCGTGTGGGACTGCAACGGCAACCCCATAGAGAATGCTACCGTCTCGGTCGTCGATAAAAATACGGGCAAGACTGTTGCCACCAATATGATTTACTTCAAGACTGCGGCGGGGCTGGGAGACATCCCGGATCCCACGCTCACGATGACATCGAACGATGGGATATTCGTTTCACTGAATACACCCCCGGGGGATTATTACCTGGTTGCTACGGGCGTGCTGTCTGCTGGTGATACCACTACGACCGTGCTTGGACAGAGCTATGCGGAATCAATCACAAATTCTGTAAGCATATCCAATATTCAACCGCCCACGGCACCCTAACACACCCGATGGAAGAGGTTGCCCCATGTATGTGTCTTCGTTGGCAAGCCCCTGTGACACAGGGGCTTGTTTTTTAAGATGGTTTTACCCATGAAACATATATCCGTTGCTACAAAAAAAAGGATAGAGTTGATCGACGTTACGCCGGAGATCAACGGTATGCTCAGAAAGCTGGGTATTGTGAGAGGCATTTGTTATCTGTTTGTACCGCATACGACCAGCGGTATTACGATTAACGAGAACGCAGACCCTGCCGTAAAGCAGGACATACTGGATACACTCGAAAGAATAGCGCCAGTCAATAGAGCTTACAATCACAAGGAAGGCAACGCTGACGCCCATATCAAGTCGAGTATGATAGGCGTAACCCTGTCGTTGTTTGTTGAAAACAGCAGGCTTGTGCTCGGTACGTGGCAGTCCGTCTTCTTCTGCGAGTTCGACGGTCCACGAACAAGGAGCCTGCTCTTAGAAGTCACACCGTATGAACGATGAGTTGAATCTGTTACATCGGGCAAGGAAGCGTCAAAGAAAACTGATATGCATACCGGTGCTCCTATCGATAGAAGGAGGCAATAATTTTAAGATAGATTATACTACCGATATAAGTGTAGGCGGTTTTCTCATTCAAACGGAAGCACCTCTCGAAAAAGGCCTGCTGCTCGACATACGGTTCAGGTTACCGGGGGCGATAAAGCTTATCGAGACAAAGGGAGAGGTCATATGGTCGCACCGGTATGTGCCCGGTACAGAGCCAACCAGCAATGCCCTCCCGGGAATGGGTATAAAGTTCCTGAAACTCGACGAGCAAAGCAGAACTTATCTGGTATCATATATAGAAAACGAGAAAGGCTCCATAGAAGAGGACATCTTTGCTGAATAGTTCAATCCCACAGATAAGCCGGATCAAAAAAAAGCTCAGTGTCAGGATACGGAACATCTTTATAGCCGGCATAGCTGTCTATATCCCCATAATCATCACGATTTTTATCCTCAAGATCGTGGTTTCGTGGTCTGACAGCCTGCTGAACATACTGCCGAGTGTCATAAACCCCCAGACATACATACCGATAAAGGGCATAAGCGTTGTCATTGCCATTGTTCTGATCTTCATCATGGGGCTGATGACCTATAACTATATGGGGCAGAAGCTATTGAACTTGATGGGGGATGTATTTTCGAATATTCCCTTCATTAAAGGCATCTATCATGGAGCAAAGCAGATCACGGACGCCTTCACCGAGAACAGGAGGCAATTCAACCATGTGGTGCTCGTGGAGTTCCCGAGGGCGGGCAGCTATGCCGTAGGTTTCGTCGTAGGTAAGGCCGAGATCAATGGCCCGGCCCAGGATCGAGAGAGCATTACCGTGTTTGTCCCGACAGTACCGAACCCTACCTCGGGCTTCTTCCTTTTTGTACAAAAGCAAAACCTGTTCGAGCTCAATATATCCATTGAGGAGGCATTCAAACTTATCCTTACCATGGGGGTCGCGGCAAAAAAAGATATTCAGGCGTTCCCGTTCCAGTCCTTGTAACGGTACCATAAGCCTCTCGGTTACAGACCCATGTCCTGATACCAAACCTTGAAAGGAGAATAATGATGGACACGTGCATATTCTGCCAGGTCATAGGAGGGAAAATACCCTCCAAGAAAGTATACGAAGACAGCGATGTCGTCGTGATAGAGGACCTTCACCCGGTCGCTCCGGTGCACCTTTTGATAATCCCCAAGAAGCACATTCCCACGCTTACCGACATAACACCGCAGGATCAGGTACTACTGGGGAAAATTATGCTGGTGGCTAAAGAGATGGCAGACAAGACGGGCATCTCAGAAAAAGGCTTTAAGGCCGTGTTTAATGTTAAGCAATGGGGAGGCCAGAGCATATACCACATCCACCTCCATGTTGTGGGCGGAGCTCCGTTGCATATTCATGTGGCATAATACCACGATCGAAAAGCAGGAGCGGTTTACGAACTGCCCCCCCCGTATCAAATATATCGGTAAAAGGTGTGATTTTAGCATCACAATCTGAATCGGCCTATCGAGTTAACTGATTGATATATAGTAACACTTTAATTGGCATGATGATTGCTTTATTTTTGTCCGATGTTTAAGAGGACATTGAAAAAAAGGATTGTGTGTGCGGGGTATGGGCTGCATACCGGCGAATTTTCGAGAATAATAATACATCCAGCCTCGGAGAAGGATGGTATATTATTCGTCAAGAAAGTCGGGAACGTCCTGAGGTACCTTCCGCTGAGTTCCAGCAAGGTCAAAAGCACGATGTTCGCTACGACGATTGGGAACGACGACTTCGTAGTCTTTACGGTAGAACACCTCCTCAGTACCTTGCATGGCTTTGGTGTGGACAGCGCGATAATCGAGGTCGAAGGAGACGAGGTCCCTGGCGGGGATGGCAGTGCGTCTCTGTTTGCGGACGCAATACTCGACGCGGGTATATTCACGCTCACCGCCCAAAAAGAAAATATCCTTCTAGATAATACCGTAAGAGTCGAGCACAATACGGGGTACATAGAATACACGCCGGCGAGTACCCTTATCATAGACGGCGTCATAGACTTTAATCACCCCAGGATACGCAGACAGCAGTATACGTACCACAACTCTCCGGAACATTTTTATTCCGAACTTGCAAAGGCGAGGACGTTCGGTTTTCTGAAGGACTATACCACGATGCAGGCCCTCGGGCTTGCACGAGGCTCATCCATGGAAAATACCGTGGTACTCGACGAGAAGGACGTTATGAATACCGACGGCTTGCGGTTCAGGGATGAGTTTGTTCGACATAAGATCCTCGATATGCTGGGAGACCTGTATACGCTCGGCGGCTCGTTGAAAGGTCATATAACAAGCTACAAGAGTGGTCATTCGCTCAACCATATGTTTGTAAATAAGATCGCCTCCTTCATGGAGAAAAAGGCGATCGTTGCTCCGCAGACGTTGCAGCCCGCTCTCGTATTTACGGTATAATGTACAAACAGCTCAGTACTGGTCTTCTATAAGCTTCGTTATTATCGTTCTCTGGATCTCCGAGGTACCTTCACCTATCTCACCGAGCTTGGAATCTCTGTAAAGTCTCTCGACCTTGTAGCCCTTAATAAACCCGTATCCCCCAAATATCTGAACCGCGTCGCTCGCTATCTTGGTCGCATGTTCCGACATAAACAGCTTGGCAATGGACGCAAACAGGATAGACTGCGTGTCGTTCTGATCGAGCATCCACGCTGCCTTGTAGATGAGCTCCCTGCCCACGTCTATGTACATCTTCATATCTGCGATCTTGAAGTGTACGTCCTGAAAATAAGCGAGCTTTTTTCCGAACGCTGTCCTTTCCTGAACGTAGGATATAGACTCCTCGAGGCATGCCTGGGCGATGCCGAGGCTGTAGACCGCCATACCAATCCTGCCATGCGAGAGTATCTGCGCGAGCTGAACGAAGCCCTTATTGATTTCTCCGATCAGATTTTTCTCCGGGACTTCGCAGTCTTCGAAGGATAGATCGGAAGTCGGTGAGCCCCTTACACCGAGCTTGTCGAAGGACTTTCCCTGAGAAAATCCTTTTGTGCCCTTTTCGACGATGAACAGACTGATACCGTCACTCTTTTTCCCCTTGTCTGTGTAAGCGGCAACGACATAATAATCCGCCACGGGCCCATTGGTTATGAGTGTCTTCGAGCCATTGATGACCCAGGTGCTGCCGCGTTTCTGGGCGTTCGTCTTCATGCCGAGCACGTCCGACCCGCCCTGTGGCTCAGTTATGGCGAAAGCCCCTATTTTCTCGCCGGACAGAACGCCCGGCAGGTATCTTTTCTTCTGTTCCTCCGTACCGAACCTCAAGAGGGGTATGCCGAACAGTCCTGACGAGGCGCCCGCAGACAGGTAGGTCGATGCGCATGCCTTTGCGAGTTCCTCGCCGAGCACTGATTTGATGATGGGGTCGCCCTTTGAGCCTCCGTATTCCTCAGGGAAGCCCATCCCGAGGAACCCGACCTTACCGAGAAGACGGATGCTTTCTTTCGGGAATACGGCTTCTCTGTCGGTAAACTCCGCTTTGGGTGCGATCTCTTTTAAACAGAGCTCGGCAAACGATTCTTTCTGCTTTTTTTGATCTTCCGTGAGTTCGAAATCCATGTCTCTCCTCCTAAAAATTTATGATGGAGCGTGCAATGATGCCGCGCTGTATCTCCGACGTTCCACCGCCTATCGAGGCAAGCCGGGAATCCCTGTATCCTCTCTCCACAAGATACTCTTTTATGAACCCGTACCCACCGAATATTTGCAGTACCTCGGACGACATCTTCTCCGCCATCTCAGATACGAACAGCTTTGCCGCGGATGCTTCCATCATCGCGGGTATGTCCTTGTCCTTCAGCCATGCGACCTTATAGACGATCTGCCTGACCGCCTCGAGGTTCATCTTGAGGTTCGCTATCTTGTGCCTGACCGCCTGGAACTTTATAATGGGCTTTCCGAACTGCTTCCTCTGCTTTGCGTATTCGATGGCCTTCTGCAGACCCAGTTCGAGACCGCCTATGGCCGGGGCAACCAGACAGCTCCTCTCCCATTCCAGGGTGAGCTTGATAACGTTCACAAAGCCAAGGTCGGGCTCGCCGAGCAGGTTCTCTTCAGGTACCTCGCAGTCCTCGAATATAAGCTCAGAAGTCGGCGATGTCCTGACGCCGAGCTTGGAGAGCTTCTTGCCCGGCGAGAAACCCTTCATCCCCTTTTCCACGATGAAGGCGCTTATCCCGAAGGCCTTCTTCGATTTATCGGTAACAGCGGCGACGACGAACACATTGCCGATCGGTCCGTTGGTTATAAACATCTTGGCTCCGTTCAGGATATACCGATCGCCTTTTTTTACCGCCGTCGTCTGTATACCGGCCGCGTCAGAGCCGGCGTTCGGCTCGGTGAGCCCAAGGCCTCCTATCCACTCCCCGGATGCAAGCTTCGGGAGGTACTTCTTCTTCTGTGACTCCGTCCCCATCTGCCAGATCGGCACGCCGCACAGGATCATGTGTGCCCCCCATGAAAGCATGAGGCCGGCATCGACACCAGCGTGTCCGAGTGCCTCTCCTGCCAGTGTAGTGGTCAGGACGCTCGCTCCTGATCCGCCGTACTCCTCAGGGTACGGGAGGCCGAGGAGACCGAAGTCTGCCATCTTCCTCCAGCTCGCCACGACAAACTCCTCCCTCTCGTCGTACTCAGGTTTCTGGACCTCCGGCGCTATATCGCGCAAGGCGAACCGGTAAACGCTTTCCTTAAAGTCAAGACTCTCCTTGGGAATACTAAACTCCATCGCAAACCTCCCTATTCGATTTTTATGCCTCTTGCATTACGGTCAACCCGTAAATGTACTGACTGATGAAAGTGCTCGAAAGCTTCTGGAACACCTCCTGCTTTTCCACGGGTATCGCCTTGAGGACGATGCCGGTAAGGATCATTTCGAGTCCCCCGAAAAACATGTACGTGCTTATCGTCGTATTGATATCGCTCCTGAGTTCTCCCTTTTGCTTGAACTCGATCAGGATCTTCTCGAACGTGGTGAACGCCTTGGTAAAGGTAATAAAGTTCCTTGTCTCGAGGAACTTGGGCGTCCAGATGACCTCGAACATAATGACGTACATGAACTCGGGCAGCTCGCGGCACGCGTTGAACAAGAACGTTGTTATCGAGGTCAGTTTCTCCCTCAGGCTCTTCTCCTGCACGGACGTATTCTCTATCGCTTTCAGGAAGATGTTGATGCTCTTGGAAAATATAGCATTTAGGACATCCTCCTTGTTTTTGAAGTAGTGATACACGAGTCCGTATGAGACCTTCGCCTCCTTTGCGATGTCCGCTATGCGTATGCCCTGCATGCCCTTTGCGGCATAGACCTTTATCGCGGCCATGATGATCTGCTCTTTCATCCTGTCCACTTTCTCTTTTTTTCTATGATTCCTGCTCATGATGGAGTCTGTTTAAGGTATTTTGATTTATTTGTCAACAAATAAGTGACACGGCTGTGAGCGATCCCCGATTCTACTATGTCTGCACTATGAATCGATGGTTGTCCCTTTTGGGGAAAGGGGAAGTTGGGCTATCAAGGGTACCTTTGACAGGTCCATATGCTGAGACAGGAGTGCCTAATCCAGGTTATCTACCGAGCGTCTGACGTCATCGGGCACCCTGTCAGTCGTCGCACCCGGGGTAATGGGTGTGCCTCTGCCCGAAAGTATGGCGATCCACTTTCTTATGCCATCGGCCGCGATAAGAAACACGAGGACGAGCATGGCCGTTGTGAGAACCATATTCACGTACGCCGTTGTCGTGGCCTGCGGCAGGTAGATGTTTCCTATGTTCTCAACCCCGGCCGTGAACGTGACGACGAGCATGAAGACGAACGGAATGAAGGTTATCAGGCCGTACGCCCTCTTGGGAGAATGGCTCAACAGGAAGGTCGTACCAATGGTCAGGGCAATGACAGCGAGGAGCTGGTTCGCAACACCGAACATGGGCCAGATCGTGCCAATACTGCCGAAGTACAGCAGGTATCCCCAGGCGATGGATATCATCGCACTCGTCAGGATTACGCCCGGCCACCACGAGAGATCCTTGAGCTTCGGTATAAAGGTACCGACGGATTCCTGTAGTATATACCTGCCGACCCTTGTGCCCGCATCGATAGTCGTGAGTATGAACAGGGCCTCAAACATGATAGCAAAGTGATACCAGTATGACATGAGCGTCTTGAGCCCCGGTATATTGCCGAAGATGTAAGCCATGCCGACCGCCAGCGAGACAGCGCCACCAGGCCTGCCGGCGATGTGTTCGCCTACCAGCTTCGAGAGCGCATCCATATGCACCGTGGACATCCCCAGCTTTGCGAACACTGCGTGCGCGGTATTGATCGCGAAGTAGTCGCCCGGGGGCAGGACACTCGCGGCTATCAGCGCCATCAGGGCAACGAACCCTTCCGTGACCATGGCACCGTAGCCTATAAACCGGATGTCCCTCTCGTTCGAGAGCATCTTCGGTGTCGTGCCGGAGCTTATAAGAGAATGAAAACCCGAGATAGCGCCACACGCGATAGTAATGAACACGTACGGCCATACCTTGCCGGGTATTATAGGCCCGCCGCCGTGTACGAATTGGGTCACCGCGGGCATCTGGAGGTAGGGGTGTGCAATGAATATGCCTATGGCGAGCAGGAAGATTGTCCCGAGCTTCATGTACGTGCTCAGGTAGTCCCTCGGCGCAAGCAAGAGCCATACCGGTAACACGGACGCCGCGAACCCGTATACGGCGAGCATGATCGAGAGCTGGTGTTTTGAGAACATGAGCCACGGCGAAAGGGCCGATTGCTGGATGACCCTGCCGAAGACCACGCCGAGAAGGACGAGCACGACGCCGATGACGCTGGCCCCGATGATCTTCTCAGACCTCGGTCCCTTCAGGTACCATCCCACAAACAGCGCGACCGGTATAGTGAAGCCGATCGTGAAGGTGCCCCACGAACTCTCGTTCATGGAGTTCACGACGGCTATGGCAAGACCTGCAAGGGCGGTGACGATGATAAAGAGTGTAGCAAGTGCGGTCGTTATGCCGCTGAGCCTGCCCATATACCTCCGCGCTATGTTGTGCAGCGCTTCTCCGCCGTTGCGCACCGATGCGAAGAGGATGACCATATCGTGGACAGCGCCCGCGAACACGGCACCGAAGATGATCCAGATTGCTCCTGGCAGGAAACCGAACTGTGCGGCGAGTACCGGACCTATGAGCGGTCCGGCGCCGGCAATCGCTGCGAAGTGATGACCGAACAGGACAAATCTGTTTGTCGGTACATAGTCCCTGCCGTCACTTCTCGTATGGGCAGGTGTTTTTCTTGCCTCATCGAGGCTCAGTACCTTGGCGGCAATGAATGCGGAGTAGTACCTGTAGCCGAGCGCGAACACCCCGAGTCCGGCGAGCAGGAGGTACACTGAGTTCATGGTGTCGACTCTCCTTTCGTAGTGTCATGTCCGTACTATGTATCCTCACCCGCCGTGTTGTCAAATCAAAGTGAGAAGAATCCCATTATGGGCCGATTATTATTTTGTACTTGTTGAGCAGAAATGCGGGATTGTACGACAGCTTGGATCTTCGCAGGCCCTGGATGCCCATGTCCTGTTCACGGTTGATATACTTGAATGCGCTGCATGCTTGTGAACACAACTGCTGGTTCATCACCTGCGCAAGGCCCTCGTATGAAGGGTCGTATTTTTCTATATGTATCACTGCTGTTTCTGCGTTCAAACGCTCGGCTATCGAAAACGCACGCACCTTCCCGTCTATGCGTATCACGCCGCCGGTCAGTCCCAAGGGGCCAAAGTTTGTAATGGCCTCTCTGGTCGCCGTGATGTCCGCTTCGATCCCATCGCTGCCCTTTGTTTTATGCCATACCTCCGTGAGCTCCACGCACTCGTCTCTCAAGGCGTCCGTGATAGGCGCATAGTCGTAGGTGTATCGTTCCCTGAAACGCTTGATGTGGTTACGCTTGCCGTCGTACTTTCTCCCTTTAAGGTCTATGAGGTCTGATGACAGGTAGACATAGTCAGAGTTGTCCCTATCATCCTCAGTGGTCATGGCGGGGAAGGTGCGTTTCAATGGCTCTACGAACCGTTCTTCGACCCTGAAAAGCCTCACCGTGCCGCTTTCCCTTCTGTACCTATCTGAGATCCGTTGGACCGTATCGACATACGCGCCGGTGTCCTTCGCCACGATCATGAGGAACTCAACGCCGCTGCGATCGACGCCCTTGATGCAGAGTGCCCCATCCAGGGAACATGCCCTGAATCTGTACAGGTGTCTCCATATAAAGATATTGGTAAAGGTGTACTCGGATGCCAGGGGAGCCTGGAGTGTCAAGAGCCCATCGAAGTACGGTTTCATCCCCAGATCAATATCGATGAAATCGGGAAAGACAGCTATCCCGTTTTTGAGTAAGATACTAGGATCCATACTGTATAACATAACGCATAGTTATCAAAAGTGAACGGGTAAGGAGCGCGGGGCCTTTAGTGACGGGCATTCTTCTTTATAGAAGCCTTTATGAATTGTGCGAACAGCGGGTGTGGGGCAATAGGCCTTGACTTGAATTCCGGGTGGAACTGGCAGCCAAGGAACCACGGGTGGTTTTTTAGCTCGATGATCTCGACGAGCTCCTTGGCCGGATACTCTCCGCTTATGACCATGCCTTTGGCTATAAAATCATTTCGGTAGGTATTGTTAAACTCGTACCTGTGCCGGTGCCTCTCCTGTACCGTGTCTTTGCCGTATGCCCTGGCTGCGTGTGTGCCAGGCTTGATCCTGCACTCGTAGGCACCGAGCCTCATCGTTGCCCCGAGTTGCATAGTGCTCTGTTGTTCCGGCATCAGATCAATTACGGGGTTTTTGGTCGCCGGGTCGAACTCGCTGCTGTTCGCGTCTCTTATGTTGAGGACGTGGCGAGCGAACTCGATAACAGCGATCTGCATGCCGAGACATATACCGAAGTACGGTATCTTCCTTTCCCTCGCGTACCTTGCGGCAAGGACCTTGCCTTCGATACCTCTGTTGCCGAACCCGCCGGGTACGAGGATGCCGTCCACGTCGCTCAGGAACTTTGCAGCACCCTCCTTCTCCATCTCCTCGGAGTCTATGTACTTATGGTCGACCCTGACGTTGTTTGCAATACCGCCGTGCGTCAGCGCTTCATGGAGGCTCTTGTAGGAGTCCTTCAGATGTACATACTTGCCGACGACCCCTATCGTCACATGGTCCTTTATTCCGGCGGACTTCTTCGAGAGGGACTCCCATTTCGAAAGATCAGGAGCACCGGTCCAGATGTGCAGCTTCTCGATGATCTTCTCGTCGAGTCCCTCGGCGTGGAATACCATGGGCACATCGTATATAGACTCGACGTCGATGGCTGCTATCACGGCGGCCTGATCCACATCGCTGAACAATGCAATCTTCGCCTTAAGGTCTTTGTCTATCTGTCTGTCCGTTCTGCACAGCAGAATATCGGGCTGGATGCCGATGGCCCTGAGCTCTTTTACGGAGTGCTGGGTCGGCTTTGTCTTTAGTTCGCCCGATCCTTTTATGTACGGAACGAGTGTGAGGTGCACGTAGAGGACGTTCTCCGGACCGACGTCTTTTTTGATCTGCCTGATGGCCTCGAGGAACGGAAGACTCTCGATATCCCCCACGGTCCCTCCGATCTCTATGATGGCGATGTCCCTGCCCTTGGCATTCTCTCTTATCCGGTGCTTAATCTCATCAGTTATATGAGGGATGACCTGCACGGTACCGCCCAGATATTCCCCTTTCCGCTCCTTGTTTATGACGGTGTCGTATACCTGGCCTGCGGTCACATTGTTCGAGTGCGTTATGTTGATGTTCGTGAACCGCTCGTAATGGCCGAGGTCGAGGTCCGTCTCTGCGCCGTCGTCGGTTACGAACACCTCGCCGTGCTGGTAGGGGTTCATAGTCCCGGGATCGACGTTGATGTACGGGTCGAGTTTCTGGATCGTTACGTTAAGGCCTCTGGCCTGCAGCAGTGCCGCTATGGAAGACGACGCTATGCCCTTACCGAGCGAGGAAACAACCCCACCTGTCACGAATATGAATTTCGATTTCATGATTCCTTCCTTATCTACCCGCTACGATTCCCCTCGCCCTTTCCATATCATTCGGGGTGTCGATCCCGGCGGGCGGGTTTCCGGTAACGACGACCGTTATCCTGTAGCCGTTTTCCAACATTCGCAACTGTTCGAGGCGCTCCATCCTCTCGAGCAGTGACGGCGCCAGCTTTATGAATCCGAGCAGTACCTTACGTCGGAAAATGTATATACCGATATGTCTGTAGTGGTTTTTTACTGTTTTGACAAGTTTTCCCTTATTGTCCCTTACAAACGGTATGGGGAAGCGCGAAAAGTAGAGGGCGTGTCCCTGCCTGTCCATGACGACTTTAACATGGTTTGGGTTCTCGAGCTCCCTGGCCGTCCTTATCTTCGAGGCGAGTGTTACCACATCGCTCCCACGTCGGTCTGCCAGGGCAGTACGCAGACCTGTATCGAAGATAGCGGGGGTGAGGAAGGGCTCGTCTCCCTGAAGGTTCATTATCAGCTTTGTGCGTATATCTTTTGCGGCATAGGCCACCCTGTCGGTTCCGCTGCTTATGCCTTTCGGCGTCATGATACAATCACCGCCGAAGTCTCTGACTGTGTCGTAGATGCGTCTGTCATCGGTCGCGACGACGACTCTGCTGACGAGCCTTGATGCTGCGGCGTTCTCATAGACGTGTTGGATGATCGTCCTGTCTCCGAGCTTTAAGAGGGGCTTTCCTGGCAGCCGCTTTGAGTTGTACCGCGCAGGTATAATAACAGTCACATCATCCATGGACCTCATGGTAGATGCGCATTCACGGCAAGTCAACCTTTCCCCTCACTCCTCAAACGGCATCTGTAATGCACAAGGTTGTCTATGCTTATGACCTCAATCGTCGTACTATTGCCTATAGACGGTGCCATCTTATCGAGGTACACCAGCCTACTGCCTTTATCATTTTTCTTGGAGTCCGCGATCTTGCCTATCAGAAGGCCGAACGAAGGGTGAAGAATGCGCGGCATGAGCCATTACATAGAGGATACCGTGGGTTAAGTTCACCTATGCATTGAAGGTTGTACTGCGTTAAACCGCTATTAAAATAATCCGTCCTGTACAACAGGGTACGATGAGACAAACCAAAATAGAGTGTAATTTGATCACTGACATATTGCTGTCACTCCAGCATGGTATCCCCGGAGGAACGGGGCGTCGGACTGGATGGGCAGAAGGACGTCCTGGGGATGTGGATAGCCCAGACGGAGGGGGCCAAATTCTGGGCCATGATATTGACGGAACTGAAGAACCGCGGGGTGGAAGATATCTTTATCATCTGCGTGGATGGTTTAAAGGGATTCAGCGAGACAATAGCGGGTGTTTATCCCCCAACGCAGGTACAGTTGTGTATCGTGCATAGGAGCCGGAATTCGCTGAAATATGTGTCCTGGAAGGACCGCAAAGCGGTCGTAGAAGCCCTCAAGCCAATCTATAGTGCCGCCGACTGCGGAAGCAGCACAAGAAAGCCTGAAGGCATTTTGTGCAGTCTGGGACAGCAAGTAGCCGACGATCGGGGATCTGTGGCGGCGGAACTGGGACGGGGTGATACCGTTTCTGGCGTACCCTTTGACATTTGACATCTCTTTCAACTCCCTCTCTCCTGCAGCCCATTTCTGGATAGGGCTGCTTCAACGAAAAGAACATCGTCGGCGTCAGGTACATGGGGGTAGCCATGAGCCCCGAACAATTCCCCCAAGAAAAACGTACTAAGGGGAAACTCAGGGGTCAATCCAGGTGGAACACGACGAGCTTGATCTCGGTCATCTCTTCCACGGCGAAGCGCGGGCCCTCCCTGCCGATGCCTGACTCTTTGACGCCGCCGTACGGCATGTGGTCTACCCGGAAGTTCGGGATCTCGTTGATCAGTACCCCGCCCACGTCGAGCTCCCTCGCGTACTTAAAGGCGCGGCCGACATCGTTGGTATAGACACCCGCCTGCAGGCCGTACCTCGAGTCGTTTACCATCTTTATCGCCTGGGCATCGTCCCTGAACCTGTTCACGACGATGACCGGGCCGAACAGCTCGTCCCTTACGACCCTGTCCGTCTCCCGTGCGTCGGCGAGCACGGCCGGGGCCATCACGTTGCCCCTGACGGTGCCGCCGCAGACCAGCTCTGCGCCGTTGCTGACCGCCTCGTCTATCCATGACCTCACCCGCTCCACTTCCTTGCCGGCTATGAGCGGGCCCACGTCCGTGGACTCGTCGAGCGGATCGCCCGTTTTGAGGGACCTGACCTGCTGTCCCAGCAGGTCGACGAATGTGTCGAATATGCTCTCGTGCACATAGACCCTCTGCACGGATATGCAGACCTGCCCTGCCTGGGAGTAGCCACCCATGGCGACCCTTTTTACGATGCCCGTCGGCACCGCGTCTCCGCACACCACTACCGCGGAGTTCGAGCCGAGCTCCATGACCACCCGCTTCAGCCCCGCGTTCCTCGTGATCCACTCGCCGACGTCCCTGCTGCCGGTGAAGGTGATGAGCCGTATGCCGGGGTGTGATACGAGCGCGCGGCCGATCTGCGAGCCGGATCCCGTAAGGACGTTCACGGCCTCCGGTACCGCGCCTGCATCCACGAACGCCTCGCCTATCATCTCGCCGGTCAGGGAGGTCGACTCTGCGGGCTTCAGTATGAAGGCGTTACCCGCCGCATAGGCCGGCGCGATCTTGTGGAGGGACAGGTTCAGCGGAAAGTTGAACGGCGATATCGCCGCGATAACACCTACGGGCACCCGCAGGTAAAGGCCTACCTTGCCCCTGCCGGTGGGTGCGGCATCCATGGGCACCGTGGAGCCGTAGAGCCTCTTGGCCTCTTCGGCAGACCATGTTACCGTTTCCACGCCTCTGGCGACCTCTGCCCTTGCTTCCCTGATGCTCTTGCCCATCTCCGACGAGATGGTCCTTGCGATACTCTCCGCGCGCTCCGAGAGTATCCCGGCGAGCCTCGTCAGGGTCCTGTATCTGTCGTACGAGGTCTGTCCGGAGAGTATGGTAAAACCTCTTCTCGCGGTCTCCACGGCCCTTTGGACATCGACCTCCAGTGCCCTGGAGACCTCTCCGACTATGCTGGTATCGTAGGGGCTCCTGACGACGACCCGCTCTTTCGACGCGACCTTTTTGCCGGCGAGAATCATAACGCCCTTCCGTCCCTCTTATCTTAAGAGGGAAACTTAAGAGTTCTCTTGGTATGCTTCAGCGTTACCCCTCTTAGATTAAGAGGACGGACACACGGGGTACGCAAGCGGGGCTTGGGTCGAGCTGGATCGGGAGTTACGATTTTTTCTTGTTTCATTTGTTCCTTACCTGGAACCTCTTCTCGAGCTTCTTCATGATCTCGACAATGCCGCCATACTCGAGCTCTCCGTACGGGAGCATTGCCGGGCCGGAGAAGCCCTGTCTCCTGATCTCCATCGCCTTCTCGGAGACCTTGCCTCTGACGTGGTCCCAGAATGGGTGGTCGAATGCGTCGACCGGTTCGGTCAGCTTGCCATTGTGCACCGAGAATGCGTGACACGACACGATGGGCGGGCCGTCGAAGTACGATATGGTGGAGTTAATTTTGACCGGCATCAAAGGGCCGTTATGGCTGCCCCGCATGAAGCCTGCAACATAATGTCCTATACTGAAGGTAGAAAGGACCTCGCCGGTTGCGGCGAAGTTACCCTGGACCCTGACGAGCATGATCGGGTCGTCCTTGCCCGTGTAGGTGCCCGCGATGTTGTGGAGCCTCGAGGTGCTCACCGCAACGGCCTGGGACTGATCGTGTCTCGAGTAAATCGCCTCGACGACGAACCTCTGGTTATCCCTGAGCAGCGAGGCGAGGCTGTAGATCTCTTCCGGCGTATCGAGCTCTATGACCCTGTCCGCCTCTACGTGCTCCACGTCCATGATCACGAACTTGAACCCCTTGCTCAACTGCTGGTTCAGAAGGAGCCCTGCACAGTACATCGGGTCCGTGAACGACAGGTACAGCGGGAGGTTGTACGCCCCGGGGTCTGTCTTGTCTGCGGCAAAGAAAAGGAACGGCTCGCTCTTTCTCTCCTCTATTTCCATCTCTGCCACGGCCGGGCCGAGTCCCTTCACGTTCCCCGAGAAGGCGGACTTGAGAAGGTCCTGTCCAGCACCGTAGAGCCCCTGTTCTTTCGCGACCTCGGTACCTTCTTTAAAGGCGTTCCATGCGAGCTGATGGATCTTCTCGTTGCCAGTGCCCCTTTCGTGCGTCATCAGTATGGCGATGTCGTCGCCTGTGGAAGATATGTAGGAGTCTATGAGCATGCCTCCGCCCTCGGTAGAAACATACTCCTTCACCCGCTCGATGACCCGCTTGCTCGGCTTTATGTGCCCTCCGATGCTGCCGATGTCCGCCTTAATGGCCGTTATTGTTATTTTCATCTTTTCTCCTTTACACTGTATTCCTTTATTTCGTTCAGTACCGTATCCCGTATCCTGCTTGCTGACGGCAGATCCGCAATGACCTGCCCCTGTGTCATGACCGGCCTCATGATATCCTCGAGCGTTCCCCCACATGCTGCACATACCGTGATGTCGCCGGGATAGGCCAATACCGTACGTCCGCCGCATCCTTTACATCTCAGCAAGGTCTTTCTCCCGGACTCTTTGCCGCGCTTCGCAGAGGGCTTGTGCTCTATCTCGACTATATCCATGGCGAAATCCACGACCGGCGAATTAGAAATATAGGTGCCGATGCCGAAAAGATCAACGAATTTCTGCAGCTCCCCGACCTTGTCTTCGTCGAGCCCTCCGCTGACCATGACCTTTACGTCGCCATGGCCCCGCAGGCCGAGTTCCCATTTCGTTTCTTTGACGATCTGCACCATATTGCCCCTGCGTGAGCCCGGGGTGTCGAGTCGTACGCCGTACAGCCTGTCCCTGAGCGCCTCTGCCACGCAGATCGCCTCGAACTTCTCATCGTTGAACGTGTCTATGAGTATCAGCCTCGGTACCGATCTGTCTATGACTTCGTCGAAATAGACGGCCGCGCGTACCGTATCGCCCACGAGCAGGATGAGCGCGTGGGGCATGGTGCCGGATGGCTTTATCCCGATCTTTTCAGCATCTAGGCCCACGGACACCCCATCACACCCGCCGATGTATGCGCTGCGCTCGATCATCGGGGCTATTGCAGGGTGCATGCGCCGCGCGCCGAAGCTGAAAACGGGCTTGAACCCGGCCGCGAGTTTGACCCGTGCCGAGCGCGTGGCGATGCCGCTCGCCTGACACATGAGGCCGAGGATCTCGGTCTCGTAGGCTCCGAAGTCCGCGTAGTTGCCCTGGATCTCCATCACCGGATCATAGGGCGAGAAGATGGTTCCCTCGGGTACTGCGCGTACGTCGACAGGCCTGCCCTTCAAGAGTTCCATGATCTCTTCGAGGCCGGAGAAAACCGCCCATTCCCAGTTTGCCGGGAGGACCTTTGTCCTGATCTCCATGGCCACGTGTTTTGTGAGGCCCCTTGCTGTGAGTATCTGCGATGCCCTTTCGAAGTAGACGTCCGTGACCCTGCCGTTCCTTATGTCATCTTCGTTAGCGATATAAAACATAAAAACTCCTCCCCTATGGAGTATAATTTGTGTATACGATTGTCAATGTTGCTTCTTTCCTTGACACGTGCTCACGTGATCAATACATAAGATCATGATCCGTAACGGCGGTGTAGCTCAGTTGGTAGAGCGGGGGTCTCATAAGCCCTATGTCCGGGGTTCGATTCCCTGCACCGCCATTCTTTTTATGGCTCTGAGGCAGACGGGCAGGAGATAGAGAGGATCTTCTGATGATCCTTACTCAAAACTGAAATTTGACTACCTTAAAAAAAAGAAGTTCATTTATGCCAGGAACCAGGTATTCTCAAGTAAAGGAAGTGAGGTGAAAAAGATATGTCCTTTGTCGTTGATTTTATACAGGTGTCTACGGTCGGTTTGGAGTCTTCACCGGTAGCAGAAGCTCTTGCTGGCTTACGTGCCAATGAAGCCCGCTACTTCATGAACAAATACCAGCATGAATTTACGGTTGTACCAGCAAGCGAAAGCCGTGAAACACTCGACTACGTGAACCGAATTTTAAAAGAAGAGCGAGGTATTGAGTTTGCTGCAAAATCGTTAGAAACCTCCCGCTTTCAAGTAAAAAATATAAAGTGGGCCTTCGTCTTTTTTGAGGATGGTCTTGAGGTCAATGTCATGTATACGGTTGATGACCCAAAGAAGAGAGCTGTTGGTTTCAAGCTTTCCGAGGGGATGGAGGTACCGAAGGAGTTGGGCAAGTTTAAGTTTGCAAGGCAGAAGTCTAAACTTGCCGGAACGATTCGGGGTTCTTTTTTTGTAATTAAGGGAGCATTGCGTAAGCAAGATTCATAAGAAAAAATATAATGGTGAATAATGAAATTAAAGAAGACTCGGCTCATCGGTTTGGCATGAAGATGAGCAGGGCATGAATCACCGCACGGCGGTCCCGTACGTTGTCGCGAGCTGCTGGAACGTATAGAAAACGGGTGTACGCTTCGTGTAGTCGGGAGGCTGCGAGTACGAGGCAAAGCCCCGTCGTAGAATGGAATCACATTGTCGGCATGGACATACTGCGCGTAATCATATTCCACCCGCATCCAGGTCGCATCGAGCGACGCACGCGATGGGTCGAACACGATACTCGGGTGATCGGTGCTCCACGCTTCGGCGATCCAGACGTTCTTCGTGGTCTGAACTTGACCGATGAGCGAGATGTCGAGCATCTGGTCGTTGGACCCGTACTGATCGAAGCCGATGAAGTCGGTACCCGGAAGCGCCGCGACGGACCGCAAGAAGCTCACGAACAGGGGCTGACGCGTTGCGGGAATACCCCCCCTCGATCGCTACCCCGTCCTTGCTGTTCGGCGCCGCGGCTTCGAGGTTTTGCACCAGCGTTACCCACGTCGATAGATTCTGAAAATCCGGGTTCGTCAGGGAGTCCGAGACCATAGGAACGTACCAGCCCGGCTCCTTCACGAGAATATAGAAATCGGGTTTATACAACGCATACAGCGTCTTGACGCGCTGGATCCACGCCTGTTGGAACTGTGTCCACGGAAGCGGGTACGTGCGATAGCGCTCGGCAGCCGCGTCGGCTATGATGAGACACTTTCCTGCACGGCGTATCTGATCGATTAAACTGGTGATGTCAGCCTGTATGTTCTGCTGGTTGCTGAGCCACGCGTCGTAACCGATGTCGATTCTGACGCATGACGCGCCCGTCTTGAGTAGCATCGCGAGCTGTGCCTGGGCGGCCGCGAACCCGCCCGTCTGGATGTTGTCGTAGCCCGCGTCGGTGAGGACTACCGAGAAACCGACAGGGGAATCGGTTGCAGGACGCCATGTGGCGTCTTGCTGGGCGAGGTACTCACACGTGATACCGCTCGATGTATTAGATGGATCGGTACACCCGATATTCGGTGAGGCCGCCTTTTTCGCGCATCCAATGAGCACAAGGGCACCAAGGATGATGAACGCCCGCATGGCCGCTCCGCGGACCTTAGCTCGGCTCTCTCTCTTTCCGCCATCCCCTAAACGGATTAGTGCTGATTGAGGAAGTTGTTTGTCCATGAGAATGTCTTGGAATCCTCGCTTGAAATTCTCAAAAATAAGGTCATGCCATAACAATCTTTCGTACGTTCTTCTACTTCGTTGTGGTGCGTTTGTCAATGGGGGCGCTCCGCGGTGGCGCTCCGCGGCAAGCAAAGGAGATAGGTCAGAACCAATACCATTGACCACAAAATAATCATATAGTATGTCTTGTGCAGGAGAACATGAATACCATGCTCAACCACAACAAACGAAAGCCCGTAAGATCCGAGGTAAAAAGGAAACATTAAAAGGAGACCCCAATGAAAATACAGCCTATGATAGACAGGGTTTTAATAAGACCCATGGAAGATAAAGAGCAGAAAAAGGGCTCTATCATTATTCCTGAAACGGCCAAAGAAAGACCCCAGGTGGGGGTTATCGAGGCCATCGGGCCAGAGTCGACGTGCTGCATAGAGGACGGCAAGAAAGTGCCGAAAAAAAAGCCGTCTCACGATAAGGGTTATACGGTGGGCGACAAGGTCATCTATGCAAAATACGGCGCCACGGAGATAGATCATGAAGGAACAAAATATCTGATGGTCGAGACAAAAGATCTGCTCGGTATCCTGAAGGAAAAGTAGAGGGATGGGCGGCAGGTATCTCAAAGAGCTTACTGTTTATCTGAACGGTATCATCAATACGATACAGGGGTAGATGACCGTCATGCTGCTGCGTGTTATGCGTGATGAAAACACGGGAAGGAGATTACGATGCGGGGAAAAATCGTCTATCCAATCATGATGTTGGGCATGTTTGCGATGATAGGTATGGCAATGCTACCGGGTTGCGAGAGCAATACGAGTACGAATACCTACAGCGTGGGCAGCAACCCGTATGGTATAGCCATAGACAGCTCAGGTAATATCTGGGTCTCGGATTATGGCAGCAACGATGTTATGGAGCTGGATTCAACCGGGGTAACTCAGGGGACATACACCGTTGGGAATAACCCGTATGCATTAGCCATAGACAGTTCCGGTAATGTCTGGGTCTCCGATTACGGTAGCGATAATGTCATGAAACTGAATTCGACAGGGATGGTGCAAGGGACGTATACGGTAGGTAAATCCCCTTATGGTACGGCCATTGATGCCCATGGTACTATCTGGGTCGTAAACAGTGGCGACGATACGGTGACCAGGTTGAGCTATACCGGCTTGAATCCCGTGAGCTATCCGGTTGGCAAAACACCTTACGGTATAGCCATAGACGCCCAGGAGAATATCTGGATAGCTGATAATGGCAACAATTCCGTGACAGAGTTAACACCCACCGGCACGACCGTCACGACCTGCAGTGCGGGCAACGGGCCCTATGCAGTTGCTATAGACGGCTCCGGGCATATATGGGTAACAGATGCTTATGGCAACGAGGTAACTGAATTGAGTTCTGCCTGTGCGACCATAGGGACGTACGGCGTTGACTTTACCCCGGGTAGTATTGCCATTGACAGTGCGAACAACATCTGGGTCGTGAACAGCGGCAGCAACCGGGTAATGGAATTAAGTCCTACCGGTACAACGATGGCGACCTATGATACAGGGAGTTACCCCGGCGGCATAGCTATAGACGGGTCAGGGGATGTATGGATAGCTAATGCGGGTAGCAATAGTGTTACCGAGCTGTCCGGCGCTGCTAAAGGTCCCCAATACTTTCCATACAAAGGGCCACAATGGCCGTGAGAGGCAGGACCCGTCTCCATGCAATCTTCATCTTTGGAGACTTACTATTTTCCGCTGCCTGACCAAGGGTTTGGCAGCCTTTCATGGTACGAGTAACGACTGCGTACTTTCCGGCTACGGGACTGCGGAGAGCTTTTTGTGCTCTTTAAGCATACAGCGGTCCATGACTACAAGGAGTCCTGCCGCGCGCGCCTTCATAGCTGCCTGATCGTTGACTATGCCTTCCTGCATCCAGACGTGTGCGCGGAGCTTTATCGCCTCGTCGACGATGGACGGCACATCTTCAGATTTTCTGAAGATGTCTACGACGTCGATCCTTTCACGCACAGATCCCAGGTCTGCATAAGACCTCTCGCCGAGCACTTCACTCACATTCGGGTTTACCGGTATGATCCTGTATCCAACGGACTTCAGGTAGCTCGCTACCCGGTAGCTCGGCCTGTCTTCCTTTGGGGATAGCCCCACGACCGCTACGGTCTTACTCTCTTTCAAAATCTTTTTTATCTCATCCATACGACGTTATAATAATGACGTATGTAGGGTACGGCAAGATGCATAATCGGGCGCACTTGCCAGTCAAAAAAGGCATGATTAAAATTATGCTTGACAAGTGCCTTTTGCTGTGTTGTAACTATGAGTCTCCCCGCAAGGAAAGGGGATAGTTCTTTGATAAGTGAATAGTGGATAGTTATATTTCTTTGAGCTAGTTTCTTGTTAAGAGTTTGATCCTGGCTCAGGACTAACGCTGGTGGTACGCATAACACATGCAAGTCGTGCGAGAAACTCCGAGCAATCGGAGGAGTAAAGCGGCGAGCGGGTGAGTAACGCATGGGTAATCTACCTTTAGAACCGGGATAACCCGCCGAAAGGCGGACTAATACCGGATAATCTGATCAACTGGGATGTTGATCAGCAAAGAGGCCTCTGTTTACAAGCTTTCGTCTAAAGATGGGCCTGTGTCCGATCAGCTTGTTGGTGAGGTAACGGCCCACCAAGGCTATGACCGGTAGCTGGTCTGGAAGGACGACCAGCCACACTGGAACTTAAACACGGTCCAGACTCCTACGGGAGGCAGCAGTG
>JAJYLN010000028.1 GCA_021787665.1 bacterium | reverse complement strand
CAGATGTACCTTGATATCGTATTTCGTGTGCGTCCCTGTACGATATTGTCGCATGCAACCACATTAGCACATTCTTCTCTTCGCCTAAAGGCGAGGGATTTCAACCATCCCCGAAGAGGACATTAACTGACATATTGACGTGGCTTTAACACAGATTTACGGTTCTCTCCTGGGTGCTCCCCGGTTTTACCGTACCTCTCCCATGCAATCGTTCCTTGTTGTGCCCCTCTTTAGAAAAAGAGGGAGGACTCCTCCCTTTTGAAAAGGGAGGCAGGGAGGGATTTGATCTTTAATGTCCATACAATTATGGTCCGACTAATAATGCGCTCCCGCCAAATTCTTCTTGAAGCCTGCTCTCTCTTCTGTGTATAAAGTAATCCAGAGAAAAACAGCACTGACTTTGCCACCTTTGAGATTGGTTGTTTAAAGACCCTTCAGTGGGTTGGACAATATAGAACAATTCTTTCTTCTTTGTTCTATCAGTCCAATGATCCTTGTGGGGATAAGGGCCAGATTTACTTTTCGTCCTTCCTTGGTTAGACTGGCTGGTGCACCGATGGACATGATACGGGACAACATACAGAAGCTCAGAGAAGAGATAGCGGCCGTGTGCATGCGGTCCGGAAGGAAGACAGAGGAGGTCAGGCTCGTCGCGGTGTCCAAGACCGTGGGGACGAACAGGGTACAGCAGGCGATCGACGCAGGGCTCGATACCTTCGGAGAGAACTACGTCCGGGAGGCCATGGAGAAGATGGGCTCGCTACCGTCGGGCATCCACTGGCACTTCATCGGCAACATCCAGAGGAACAAGATAAAGCACATCGTCGGGCCTTTCGAGCTCATACACTCCGTTGGCAGCACGGACATGGCCGTGGAGATAGACAGGAGGGCGGCGCAGAAGGGCCGCATCCAGCCGGTGCTGTTCGAGATCAACCTCGCGGGCGAGTCGACGAAGTCGGGCTTTAGCCCGAGTCAGTTCTTCGATACGCTCCAGGCCCTGCAGGTCCTCCGGCACTTACGTCCGTCCGGACTCATGACGATGCCTCCGCCTATCGACAGCGTGGCACGGCTGTCCGGGTATTTTTCCGAGCTCAGGGAGATGAGGGACAGGGTCCTGGCGCAGGGCGTATTCGGCAGCGCATTCAGAGAGCTGTCCATGGGGACGTCCATGGACTATAAAATCGCTATAAATGAGGGTGCGACTATGCTAAGGATAGGGACGTTAATATTCGGTCCAAGGGGGTAAACATGGACAAGACGGTAAGCTTCATCGGCGCAGGGAAAATGGCAGAGGCGATCATCGCGGGTTTGCTTTCATCCAGAAAAATAACGAATGCACAGGTCATCGTCAGCGACAACTACGACAAGCGACGCATTGAGATAGAGAAAGGCTACAACGTCCGGTCTACTCCGGATAACGTTATATGTGCAAAGGAAGGCTCCATAGTATTCCTCAGCGTAAAGCCCAAGGACGTGGGAGCAGTACTCGAGCAATGCAAATCCATCCTCAGGCAATCGAAGCTGGTGGTCTCTATCGCTGCAGGGATCGAGGTAAAATTCATAGAGAGCCTGCTCGACAAGGAGACAAAAGTAGTACGGGTCATGCCGAACATAGCGGCGACCGTCGGCGAAGGCATGAGCGTCATCATGAAGAACGCCGCCGCTGACGCAACCGACATCAACGTCGTCAGGGAGCTCCTCCTGAGCGTCGGAGACGTCATAGAGATACGGGACGAGGAGATGTTCCATGCGGTGACAGGGCTCAGCGGGTCGGGACCTGCCTATATCCTCATGTTCCTCGAGGCGCTTTCGGACGCGGGCGTACGAATGGGGCTATCCAGGAACGTGGCGAACAGGCTCGCCACACAGACCGTCATCGGCGCCGGAAAGATGGCAAAGGGAGCGGAGCTCTCGTTCGCAACCTTGAAGGAGGCCGTGATCTCGCCCGCGGGCACCACGGCGGAGGCACTGGCGGTGCTCGAGCACAAGGGCGTACGTTCCGCGATCATCGAAGCGGTAAAGGCGGCGACGCTGCGCTCCAGGGAGATCGCGTCCCAGAGTACATGAACGCTTCGATAGCCGCGGGGATATGTTATCGTCGTTTGCCGCCCCTGTATCAGTTTCGGGAATGCCTTCGTGCCACATGGACTCCGAATTTTATAGTACCTATAGATTTACGGAACAAAACGGTTGCTTGCATCGTTATATAACATGAGGAGCCAGGTATGAGATGTTCAAAGGCAAAAAAACTGTTGTCGCCCTATATTGACAACGAGCTATCGGCCGGCCAGAAGCATCTGATCGAATCCCATGTGAAGGGCTGCGCAGCATGTAGCACAAAACTCGAGGTCCTACGGGGCCTCCAAAGCAGCTTCGCACATCTGGCTATGCCGCAGGCACCATACGGGTTCGCGACAAGGGTGATGTCCGGTATAGCGGAAAGACCGAAGGGCGTACCGCTTCTGCTGCCCGTGTTTACAAGGCTCGTGGAAGCGGCTGCCATAGCCGCAATAATACTGATAGGAACAAAGGCCGGCGTTCTCCTCGGCAGTGCGTTCGTACAACAGCGGTCGACCATGGTTTCGTCTCTATCGCTCGACAGCTTCGAGTCGGTACAGCCTAACTCCATAGGCGGGGCATACATCGCGATGATGGAGGGAACCCATGAAAAGTAGCACCCTGAAGTTCCTGCTGATGCTGTCCCTGGTCCTCAATATAGCTATTCTCGGAACAGCCGGGTATCTGTATTACAAGAACTCCCCGTACCATCTCTTCCGAACAGGCCGCAAACACGGGAGATACGCGTTCCTGGTAAAGGAACTCTCGCTGACGCCTGACCAGGCAAATACGATGGAAGAAAAGGGCAGGCTGTTCCATAAGGAACTCGACGCCGCAAAGCGGCAGATGTTTCAAAAAAAGATGGCTCTTCTCAGCCTTATACGCTCGGACAATCCCGATACAGAGGCAATCAATCAGACCATCTCCTCGATAGGCGATATGCAGGAAAGTATACAGCGGAGAATCGTCACCCATATCCTTGAGGTCAAGACGCTGCTGGACCGGGATCAGCAGAAAAGGTTCTTCGACCTGATAGACAAATTCATGGCAAGGAGAGAAGACAGACAGGGACACGGTGGCCGACACTAACCAAAACACTCTTTGCTCTGCTTCAACAAGGATAAAATCTTTCTTTGTTTCCCGGTTATCGGAATCGGCATGAAAATCGCGACATACATCGTCCTGCTTACAGTACTCGTGGCCGTTACGACGGCCAGGGCGGATGAAAATCATGCGTTCACGCTCGATGATTGTGTAAAAATTACCCTCCAGAACAACCCGCAGTTACGTGCATCGGAGATGGATATTCTGTCGGGCCGCGGGAACTATGGAATCGCAAGGGCCGCCCTTCTGCCACAGATAAACGCCGTGGCGAACGCTCAGAGGGCAACCTCGAACCTCATCGTGACATCGAAGAGTCCTTATACCTCTGTCTTCTACAGGCCCCCGGACAACATCAATTATCCATACTATACCGCCTCGCTCACGCTGAGCCAGCAACTGTTCAGTTTCGGGAAGGACTACTTCGGTATGAGATCTGCCGCGGAGACGATAGACTCCTCACGGTACAATTTTATCAACACGCGAAATACCCTTATTTACAACGTGAAGCAGAACTTCTTCTCTATCCTGCAGTACAATATGATCATCGATGCGGACAGGCATATCCTCAAGCAGACAGAGACGCAGTTGCAGCAGGCGCAGGCGTATTACAAGGCAGGCATCAAGACCGAGATCGACGTCCTGAGCGCACGGGCAAGCCTCGGCAACATCAAGCTTAACCTGATAACAGCGGAGAATGCGCGAAACATCTACACCTTGAACCTCCTGTCGCTCATGGGCCTGCCGCTTACTGCCGGTGTCGAATTCACCGGAGAGCTTATGGCAGCCGCCGTTACGACCAATGCGGACACCGAAGTCCGGCAGGCGCTGGACAACAGGCCTGATTATCTGTCACTGAAGAGACAGCTCGATGCTGCCACATACTCGTACAAGCAATCCATCAGTGCATACTTCCCTACCCTGTCGGGAAATGCGTCCTACAACTGGAGCGGACAGGACTTTCCCCTCGTATGGAACTGGGAGATAGGGCTCGAGCTCGGCTTCAACCTATTCTCCGGGCTCCAGAACACCTCCGCCAGTGAGGTCGCGAAGGCTCAGATGCTCAAACTGAAATATACCATCGATGAGCAGAGACTGTCGGTCGAGCTGTCGGTGCAGTCTGCACTGGATAACCTTGAACAGGCAAGAAAAAGTATCGATGTCGGGAAAGAGACCCTGCGCCAGGCGAACGCAAACCTGAAGCTTGTCGAAAAGGGCTACAAGGCGGGCATAAACAACTATCTCGATTTCCTCACGGCCGTGGGCACGTACCAGACCGCCCAGTCCTCGTATGCTACGGCGCTCGCTTCCTACAATATAGCACTGGCAAACCTCGACTATGTCACCGGCAATACAGCGGGGGATCGGAGTAAAGATAATGAAGAGTAAGCACTGGATTCTGGCAGTCTCGGCCGTCGTCGTCACCATACTTATCGTGGTGGTCGTGATCAAAAGGGAAAAGAAGCCTCAGGTCACCTTTGAAAGGATTAGTCGGGGTGACATTACAGCGACTGTGACCGCTACGGGACAGATCAACCCCATCGTCGAGTCTCAGGTCGGCACCCAGGTCTCCGGACAGATCATAAAGCTGTATGCCGACTTCAACAGCAGGGTGAAAAAGGGACAACTGCTCGCCCTGATAGACCCGACACCTTTCAAAGAGGCGCTGACGCAGGCACAGGCGAACCTCCTGAACGCACAGGCAGGGGTCGCAAAGGCTAAGGCAACCATGGACCTTGATCGTACGACTTATGAGCGGGACCGTACGCTCCCGCCGGAGCTGATCTCGAAACTCGACCTCGACACAGCACGGGCTACATACGAAGCGGCAGCCGCGGACTTTTCGGCATCACAGGCAGCGCTCATGCAGGCCGGCGCAAACTATAAGGCCGTCAAGTTCAATCTCGAGCATACGCGCATCATATCACCCCTCAACGGGATCGTCGTTTCGCGCAACATTAACATTGGCCAGACGGTAGCAGCATCGTTCCAAACACCTGACCTGTTCGATATTGCGGAAGACCTCAAGAAAATGGAAAGCGATACGAACGTGGTCGAGACCGATATAGGAAAGGTAAACGTCGGACAGAAGGCGGAATTCACCGTGGATGCCTACCCCACCACGGTATTCACGGGTACCGTCGCCATCATAAGGAATGCGCCCATAACCATCCAAAACGTCGTGAACTACGACGTGATCATCTATGTGAACAACAAGGACCTGAAGCTCAAGCCGGGTATGACGACTTATGTCACCATCGACGTGGGCAAAAAAGACAACATCCTGATGGTCCCAAACCAGGCACTGAGGTTTGCTCCCAAGGGCTCCGAAGCAATCATCCAGGCATACAGCAAGCACCATAAACTTCCGGCCTGGGCACTGGCCGGGAACGAGGGAAACGACGGGAGGATCTGGTACCGTACCCAGAAGGTCTGGCTCTACAAGGGCGGAGAGTTCATACCGGTACCCCTGCAGACCGGTATAAGGAACAACAACTTCACCGAGCTGACCAAAGGGGACCTGAAAAAAGGAGACGAGGTTGTCACAGGGTACCGTACAAAGCAGTAATGACACGGTCGTAAAGGTCGTCGGACTCAAGAAGACCTATTTTCTGGACCACATCGCGGTGCCAGCCCTCAAAGAGGTGAATATGGAGATACCGAAGGGCTCCTTTGTGTCCATAACCGGCGCATCCGGCTCAGGGAAGACGACCTTTATGAACATACTGGGTTGTCTCGACAAGCCCACGGAGGGACACTACCTGCTCGAAGGAACGGATGTTTCTTTGCTGTCCCCTGACATGCTTGCCGGAATCCGCAATGGAAGGATCGGCTTCATATTCCAGAACTTCAATCTGCTTGCCAGGACAAGCGCCATGGAGAACGTCGAGCTACCGCTCGTATACGCCGGCGTACCAAGGCATGAGAGGCAGCAGAAGGCACTCGAGCTGCTCGAAATGATGGGATTGAAGGGGTTCGACATGCACTACCCGCAGCAGCTCTCCGGCGGACAGCAGCAGCGCGTGGCTATAGCGCGCGCACTCGTCAACGCTCCGAGTATCATACTCGCGGACGAGCCGACCGGCAACCTCGACACCAAGACAAGCTACGAGATCATGAACGTACTCAAGAGGCTCAACGAGGAGATGGGCGTGACCATAATACTGGTGACCCATGAGCATGATATCGCCGCCTACGGGCAGAGGATTATAACGTTCCGAGACGGGCTCGTGGTATCGGACACGGTGGGACCATGAACTTAACTGAGGCAATCAAGGTATCGAGCCGGGCGCTTTACAAGAACAAGATGCGCTCCGTGCTTACCGGGCTCGGTGTCATCATAGGCATTGCCGCTGTCGTCGCCCTCGTCTCTCTGGGACAGGGTGTAAGCAATAAAATAGAAAGCCAGATCGCTTCGCTCGGCTCGAATCTGCTCTTCATCCTTCCCGGCAGTACGTCCATGGGCGGTGTGCACGGGGGCTTCGGCTCTGTAAATACCCTCATGCCATCCGACGCGGCAGCGATAGCGGCCCAGGTGCCGGATGCCCTGTATGTCTCACCGGGGGTCAGGTGGGTTGGCCAGACCGTGTACCAAAATCAGAACTGGGCGACGACGATCCTGGGGGTCGGCTCAAGCTTCCCTATGATAAGGGACTGGCCTGTCGCGGAGGGTAACTTCTTTGATAAAGAGGACGTGGATGCGGCAGCCAACGTGTGCGCCATAGGACAGGTCGTAAAGCAACAACTGTTCGGTGGCATCGACCCCATAGGCAAGATCATCAAGATAAAGAACCTGCCGTTCAAAGTGGTCGCCGTCATGGCGACAAAAGGCACGGCCGGGTTCGGGCAGGACCAGGACGACTCGATCCTCGCACCGTATACGACCATCCAGAAAAAGGTGCTCGGAATAGACTATCTCAATTTCATCTTCGTCAAGGCCTTATCGAGCTCATCCGTCGACGCGGCGCAAAACGAGATAGAGGCACTCCTGCGCCAGAGGCATACTATAAAGACGGGCTCCGACGATGACTTCACCATAAGGAATGTGGCGGATATGCTTTCCACCGTAATGAACATAACGGGACTCCTGACGATCTTTCTCGGGAGTATTGCGTCCATATCCCTGATCGTCGGCGGCATCGGCATCATGAACATCATGCTCGTCTCCGTCACCGAAAGGACCAGGGAGATCGGCATACGGATGGCCGTGGGGGCGAAGCGGCGGGACATTCTGCTCCAGTTCCTGCTGGAGGCCGTCACCCTGAGCACCATAGGTGGTATCATAGGTATCATACTCGGGTCCATCCTCAGTCTTACGACAGCATCGTTCATCAAGATACCGGTGAAAGTGAATATCCTCCCGGTGGTCGTCGCATTCTTGTTTTCGTTCTCCGTAGGGGTCTTTTTCGGGCTCTACCCGGCAACGAAGGCGTCCAAGCTCAACCCTATCGAGGCCCTGCGGTACGAGTAGGGCCCACGGGCTGTCGTCGAGCATTGAACGGAACCCTTGTCTCGAGGGCCGTACCTGTAGTATAGAGACCCCATGAAGAACGTGAAGCGAAAAAAGCACGACAAGGACAATGTATTGCATCTCTGGGGCGGCAGGTTCGAGCAGGAGCCGGCAGAGGTCGCCGACAGGTTTGCCAACTCGCTCAAAGCTGATAGGAGGCTCGCCCTCTACGATATCAAGGGGAGCCTTGCACAGGCGCGAGGCCTTTTGAACGCCGGCATACTGGCCCCCGGTGAATACAGCAGCGTGCAGAAAGGATTGCATAGGATCGAGACCGAATTCAGGGCAGGCAGGTTCGTAGCGGATCCTGCCGACGAAGACATTCACACTGCCTTAGAAAAGAGGCTGCATGCCATCATCGGCGATACTGCCTACAAGCTACACACGGGCAGGAGCCGCAATGACCAGGTAGTCACGGCATTCAGGCTCTATCAGATCGACGAGATCAAGGCCATCATCGCCGGGCTGCTGGACGTTCAGTCCGCTCTTCACGTATTGGCGATCAGGCACATCGGCGTCCCCATGCCGGGATTCACGCACCTGCAGCACGCTCAGCCTGTGCTCCTGAGCCACCATCTGCTCGCCTATACCGAGATGTTCAACCGGGACATCGAGAGGCTCTTCCATGCCTACTATGCGACCTCGGTCATGCCGCTCGGCTCGGGCGCCCTCGCCGGCACCCCCTATGACATCGACCGGGAGACACTGTCCGGGCCTCTCGGATTCAGGGACATAAGCATGAACAGCATTGACGCCGTTTCGGACAGGGACTTTGCCGTCGATGTGGTCTATGCATTGAGCACCCTGATGATGCACTTCTCCAGGCTCTCGGAAGAGCTCGTCCTTTGGAGCACCGATGAATTCGGGTTCGTTTCGCTGCCCGATGCGTTCACCACCGGGAGCAGCATCATGCCGCAGAAAAAGAACCCGGATGTGATTGAACTTACCAGGGGCAGGACAGGCAGGGTATACGGCTCGCTCATCAGCCTGCTCACTATGATGAAAGGCCTGCCCCTGTCGTATAACAGAGACATGCAGGAAGACAAGCCCGCGGTATTCGATGCCCTGGACACCGTAAAGGCCGTGCTCGATGTCTGGTCACAGCTCCTCCGGCATATAACGGTCAACACAGGCAAGCTGCACGAATCGTTGTCGCACGGTAACCTCCTGGCCACCGATATCGCAGACTACCTTACGCGGGGCGGCATGCCCTTCAGGAAGGCCCACGCGCTGACCGGCCGCATCGTACTGTATGCCATAAAGAAGGGCGTGGACGTATCGTCCCTGTCCTATGACGAGCTGAAGGCGTTCTCACCCCTTTTCAGACCCGATATAGTTCATGCACTCGACATCAAGGCTTCTATCAACAGCAGGGTGGTAACCGGCGCAACCGCAGAGAAGCAGGTGAAGACATCCATCAAGAAGCTCGAAAAAAAGATCAGTCACTATAGGGGCATACTCGGAAGATTGTAGGCACCTGCTCTATCCGTGTGGGACCTCTACAGGAAACCCCCAAGACGCTCACGGCCAGACCGGCCCGGTATAAGGCCAGTACTGCGGACCGTTTGCAGCTCCAAGAATTGCCATGCCTTGACAACCTTGGCCTTGCGGACCTATACTAAGCACATGAAGATCATTAAATGGCTCATGATCATAGCGGTGATAGCCGCGGGGATATTTCTTCTGAAGGACCTAGCAGGTCATGAGGGCAAGACCGTTGCAAAGATCAACGCGAAACACGTGAAGAAGGTGGAGCAGTATACCACCGGCATGGTGAAGAACGTGCAACAGCGGATCAATCAGGACGTGAAGCAGGGCTACAAAGGCCTGCCCATGGGGCCCTCGGACCAATAAAGCAAGGCAGTTGAGCTATCGGTACCGCGCAGGGCTATTTCCGCTCATAAATAGCCGCTATTTCGTGCTTGTCGATGATCGACTTGAGCGTAATACTCGAGAGTGCCTTTTCTATCTCCTGTTTCAGGTTGAACCAGAAGTCCTTGGTAAAACACGTGGAGTTGAGCGGACATATAGGGATATTTCCGAAGCATTCGAGCGGCATAATTTCTTCTTCCACTGCCCTGAGCATGTCCATGAGCGTGAGTTCCTCTGACGGCTTTACCGGTATGTATCCCCCGCTTTTGCCGCGCTCGGTTGCTATCAGTCCGGAGTTCTTGAGCTTCAGCAGGAGTTGCGCAAGGTACGCCTCGTCTATCATCTCGAGCCGGGCTATCTCCTTGAGGGATATGGGCTCGCCCTTGTAATCGCTGTAGAGCCTTGCCATCGCCCTGACGCCGTATCGTGCTCGTGAAGACAACCTCATAGCTCTGCTCCGCTCAACATGGCCGGCACACCTGCATGATAAGACTCACTTCGCAGGTCCTTGATCGGCGTTGGCCCAGGGAGGCGACCATGGCTCATCGAGCAATGCGACATCGACATTCCCAATTCCCTCGATGCCTTTTATCCGCGTCTCTGCATTCATGATTATATAGTCGACCAGAGGGCATCCCGGCACGGTCATGATCATATCGACCTTGACGTTATTCTTCTCATCGATGTCTATCTTCCTGACGAGGCCGAGCGTCACGACGTCCATGCCGATCTCCGGATCCATGACAGTCCTGAGCGCATCGAGTACCATATCGTTTGTTATAGCCATACACGCCTCTCCCAATATATAAGTAATCAACTCATTATATGGTGTCAAGCATTACTGCAAATGAGGAAAATGCGTCCAAACATATTCCTTGATATATTATAAAAAACAATACAATATACCAGCATGAACATAAAGATGATCTACACAGTATGGTTCAGGAACTTTATCGTCTGGACAAAGTACGTCAAGCCGAGCCTTGTCGCAAATCTCGGTGAGCCTCTTCTTTACCTCGCACTCATGGGCTACGGCATGGGCAAGCTCGTGCCGCAGATAAACGGTATGAAATATATAGACTTTCTTGCTCCGGGCCTCATTCTCTCTTCCACTATGTACGCGGCAAGCTTCGAGGCGACCATATCGAGCTACACGAGGATGATAACCCAGAAGACCTATGATGCGATCATGGTGACACCGGTCAACCTGTCGGAGATCGTCAGCGGAGAGATCCTTTGGAGTACGACAAAGGGGTTGATCAGCAGCATCTTCTTCATAGCGATAATGGCGGTCTTCGGGCTCATACACTCGTGGCTATTCGGCATCTCGATTGTGGCGGTCGTCATGGACGGACTGTTTTTCTCGACTCTCTCGATGGTGTTCGTGGGTTTTTCTCATTCCTACGAGTCCTTCAACTACTTTTTTACGCTCATCCTGACCCCTCTGTTCCTGTTTTCCGGCATCTTTTTCCCCTTAGACACACTACCCCACTGGGTAAGAGGCATCGCCCTTTATCTGCCCCTCACGCCGATGGTACAGCTTGCGCGGGCGTCGAACAGCGGGATACTCAACTATGATGCACTCTTGCTTTCCTGTATCATGGGAATCGTGAGCATACCCATGGGCATCATTTCTTACCGGCTGATAAAGCGGCGGCTGATAAAATAGCTGGCTCAGGAACCGGGCACCTCAGGAAGACTATCAGAAGCCTTAGGCTAACAATACAGCAGGAACGATTGCCTTGATGTAGGCATGGTAAAACTGGCGAGCGCTCATCACACCGATGAGTTTTCTTGATTTTTGAATGCCGGATGATACTTTCTGATACAGAGGAGATCTTATGACTATACAAGGCAGCGCATCGCAGGCGTTCTCGGTAGCACTGAAACAGGCTATAGAGCTCAGTAAACGGTATTACCTTGCGTTCATTATACCGGTGTTGCTTGGACTCCTCTGGGGCATCGTATCGCGCGCCTTTCTCTACGGAGGCATGAGTGCCCTGATGTCGTCCCTCATGGTGAAGAGTCCCGGCATGGACATGATAGTCAGACTGAGACACCTGGTCCTGGTCCTCATACTGACCATGGCGATAAGTGTACTCCTCTGGATGGTCGCTCTTGCCGGGGCTGGCCAGGCCCTCAAGCACCGCAATGAGGAGTTCAATCTCAGCTTCGATGAGGTGTTATCGTATACCGGTGACCGGCTCGGCCCTCTTGTCACCGGCGGCATCGTGTACATCTTCCTGCCTGCCGTCCCGGCAATGATACCGGTTGTCGGGTTCGTATACATGATCGGCTTTCTTATCTACATATTGTTCATCGGTAAAAATTACGGAGGCTTCTTCTTCTGGGCCTACCCCGTCATCGCAGAGGGTAAATCTGCGTCCGAGGGTTTCCAGGCTGCCAAGGCGGCAGCACTCTCCAAGAAAGGCCCGTTCTGGACAGCGCTCGTCATGGCGTTCGTTGCCACATGGATTATAAACCTGTTCCTGGGGTTCATGCCGTATATCGGATTTATCTTCGTCTGGGCTTTGAACCTCGTGCTCCTGATCTACGCGGGTATCCTGTACTACGACTATCAGGGAAACACCGGGGAGCAGCCGATCCCACCGCCGGTGTCGTGATCAGAACCCGGAGAACGGTACGGGTATAAAGGTGATGATCAGGATGACCATGGCGATCAACGCAATCGACCTTCTCTTTCTGTCGAGGGGCTGATACGGGTCCATGGGACTCGGGTGTCGTACGCCGAGAATCAGTATGATCAGTGCCCAGAACAGCCATACCTCCCAGCCCCATATACCCATGACGACGAGCGCAACGAGGGCCAGCCTTGCAATGGCGTTGTACCATTTACCGAAGAGCGCATACGCGATATGACCGCCGTCGAGCTGACCTATCGGTATGAGGTTCATTGCGGTGACGAACATACCTATCCACCCTGCGAACGCAATGGGGCTCAGTACGAGCTGACGACCGGCAGTGACGTCCGGTCTGACCAGGAGGGACACGAGCTTGACAAGCAGTGAGTCTCCCAGCCTGAAGCTCCCGGCAGCAGTAACAGCCGAGACCGACGACATCCTCATTCCGATAATCAGTGCCGGGAGCGCGACCACGAACCCCGCCAGGGGACCAGCGGCCCCGATGTCCACGAGCGCGTTGCGGTCCGGTATCGGCGATTTCATGCGTATGAATGCGCCGAACGTGCCGAGGATGTTGGGGGCAGGAATGAAATAAGGCAGAGTGGCTGCGACATGGTGATGCTTCGACATAAGGAAATGTCCCATCTCGTGGGACAACAATATGCCCATCAGGACCAGCGCGAATGGCAAGCCCCTATACACCTGGTCAGGATGGGAAAAGGGGTTTACACCATACTGTAGTGATCCTGCAAAGAGGACCGCAATAAAGGTCACAAAGAACAGGATAGCCGGCGCAACTATCTTGATCTTCGGTGGCTCGGGCGGCTTCCATCCATAAAAGTCGTCATGGAGCTTCTCCAGGTCTATCTGCGTATTGTCCAGATAATCTTTATTCATAGAGCAATAACGTATCAATCATGTCCCATAGTTTCAATGGCTTGTCGATATAGGAGGTGATGATCCTTCTGGTAAAGCCGAACAGCGCCGACGGTATTTCCATACCAGAGAGGCCGTTCAGATAAATGTCATGATGAGCGGCTGATTTTATGAGCGTGAGCAGGGCCAACGGGATACGGCAGACCTTGCCGTCATTCGGTACACATGCATGACAGACAAATCTTCCGCTCGCAACCACCAGATGGACATCGTCGCCGCTGCGGAACGGTTCCTTGCACAACTCACACCTCCCCACGACATGGAGCAGCCCGTTTATCCTCAGCAGTTGCAGCTCGTAGAACAGCCGTGCCTGGCTCAGTTGTTTGCTATCCTCGAGGAACCTGACCGTATCACTCAGCGCGGAGAACAACACCTGACTGGATTGACGCTCCGGAGTCATCACATCCGTCAGACCGGACAAGTAGATGAGCAACAGCGTCTTCTCGTAGTCTTTCTTGAGCCGTATCAGATAATCATCTATCGTTGCATGCGCCACATACGCGATCTGATAGGGGTTCTTCTCCACGAAGCCAAACTCTCCGATATTGCCTGTCTCGAAAGCGCCCGGAAACCTTTTCCTGCTGTTTGCGCCCCCTTTTACCATGGCCTTAATCTTTCCATGGTCCTTCGACAGAATGGTAACGATCAGGTCCGATTCGAGATACTTCAGTCTGTTTATGACAATGCCTTCGGATGTAAAGGTTCCCATGGTCTGTTTCCTACACGACGAACAGCTTGATGGCGTTGTTCAGGGAATCGAGTTCGGACGCGAGCTGCCGGACGATACCCTCAAGCTCATGGACGGTCTGCTCGTTACCCTTGATGCGATCACCCAGCTCTCCCGCCGAGCTCTCGGACAGGAGTATCTGGTTACTGACGTCCACAGCGAGGCTGTCGTTTATATACCCGGTAAAGGTCTTTATGTCCTCGATAGAGTGGTTGACCGCAGTCAGAGCGGCATTGTCCGCTTCATTGACCTCAGCCATCCTGTCGAGCGAAGATTTTATCCCCGTGACCGCGCCGTTCATATCGGACATAAGACCGACTGCGGTGGCTATATCGTCAACGAGTGTCTTGACCGAGCCTTCGACGGTCGCGCTGAGGCTGTGGAGCATCTCCCTGTCCGTGGACGATACGACACTGCCGGTCCTGCTTCCATATATACCGGCGGCCGATGTGACCAGTTGATCGACCCGTTCCTCGATCGAGTTAATGAAGGAAAAAGACTGTCTGGTGAGCGCGATGAAGCCGTTGATGTCTTTCATGCTGCTCACGATCTCGTCCACGTTCCTCCTGACCCTCGTTATGTAGTTCGCAATATCCCTCGATCCGGTCCGGGCCCTGTCTGCGAGTTTCTTGATCGCCTCGGCCACCACCTTGAAGCTCTTGCCCTCGGTCTGGTGGGATGCAGCGAGTATGAAGGCATTGACGGAAAGGAGGTTCGTGCGCTCGGCTATATTGTTGATGATGCCCAGCATCTCGCTCGCCTGCTGGATGTGGGAGAGGAATGAGGAAAGCAAGGAGATGATATTGTCCGTTATGTCCGATACCTCGCTCAACAGTGCTTCGATATCCTTCTTGAGTTCCGTACCCTTCGTGTTCAATGTCTGTACGGCAGCCAGGGACTCCGAGAACCGGTCAAGGATGGCATGCATGGTGGACGCTCCCGCGTCGATCGAGCTCGCCGCCGTACCGATCGAAACGACGACTTCCTTCAAGGTAATGATATTGCTTCTTATGTCTTCGTACACACGGATATTGTTCACGAGAAACGTTGATACCCGTGTCATCTGGTACGACACGCTGTTCACGCAGAGCGCAAACTCCTTGTTTTTTTGCAGCGCCTGGAGCACGAAGTGGCTATTGCCCGAAGCGGCCTCATTCAGCGGCGCACTCTGCGACAATATCTGACCGGAAACTTCCCGTATCGAGCGCACGATATCGCGTAGCTCATCGGTATACTTTGACTGCTCGGCAATGGTCGATCGTATGCCGGCTATACCTCCGGACATCGAGGTCATAATACCGCTCAGTGACTCTATGTCTTTTGATATCTTGAGCCTGGAGTCCCTGAAGTTCATGACAAGCGTCCTGATATTGACCACGATTATGCCGAGTTCGTCCGTCGAGACTATCTCCGGCAGACGCGTGAGCTCTCTGTTCGAGAGCATGACCGAATAGTCCGACAGGCTCCTTTCGTGCGACGATATGTCGTTCGCTATGAGGACGTCGGTTATGAGCAGAACGATGAGTATCAATATCCCGGACAGGATGAGGTTATACAGGAACCCTCTCAGGGGCGCATGGTAAAAGTCCTTCTTTATTCCCACCAGAAGGCGATAGCTCTTGCCGTTTACGCTCACGGGCTTGCCCAGAAGGAACAGTATCTGATGGTTCTGTCTGTCGTTCACAATGTCCTCTCTGTCGAGCCGCCTCGCGACATCGCCCTGGATCCGGGCATCGGAATAGTCTGTTACGGACTTGCCCAGCGGATCGTAGAGGTAGAAGTTGTATCTGTCTGAAAACTTGCCGGACAGGTCTCTCAGCAGGCCCTCAGGATCAGCGCTTTTCTCAACACCGTGCGCAACGCCGGCAGCGACCTGGAGCGTATCGCTGTAGACGTCGCGGTTCACGTACCTCATGGCGCCATGATAAGCACTATAGAGGAGCACGAGGTAGGCGCTCACTATCACCATGCCCGATATACCGATGAGCTTATACTTGATGGGAATGTATACGCTCTTCAGTTCCAGGATGTTGAGCTTCTTTATAGCCATCGAGATGTATGCGTTCGTAGCGATTTTGAACGAATAGGTCTGTGAAACAATGCCGAGTATCATCACGAACAGAGCGGAGAAGAGGAAGCCGAGGGGCATAAAGTTTGCCCTGAATATACTGGTCAGGCCGCCTGCAAGGAGGTACAGGGCCATGCCGGCCAGCCATAGTGCGGCAACAATCGGTATCGCCTTCACCGGATAGGTAACCAGCACATCGAGCATTCCCCGGGCGGAGTCATCGTACCGCTTGTCCAGCAAGGCCCCCATCTTTTTGAGCTGGACAGGGTTCAGCAGGTAAAAAACGATCGAGGCAACGAGGGAGACAAACGCTATCAGGATCATGTTGAGTACGGAGTCGTTTATCTCTATCGTGTACGTCGTAACGAGTACGACACTGAAGACCGTCATCACCAGAGACGAATTGATGAGAAAGAGGGCCGTGAGAAAAAGGTTCGCCCGTTTCATATCACTCTGTACTTCCTGGGTTCTTCGTTAATGGCAACGACGATCTTTTCGAGCTCTTCCCTTACCGCGAGGCTATCGAGCTGCCCGCTGAGCCTTTGAGATGTGCCGGAGATGCTATCGAGGAGCCTCTGTACCTCGCCGAGCCTATCCTTTATCGACCCCATATAATCGTTGATAGCGTTCGCAGGACCGCTTATGGCAGACAGCGCAGAAGCGAAGGGCCCGAGGCCTTCCGCATAGGCAGACCATCCTTGGCCCAGCTGTTCCAGGCTTTCCTTCAGGATAGTCGCATGCTTCTCTATATCGGCCGCGGACTTGCTTAGGTGTACCAGCCTTGCGTTTATGAGCCTCTGGGTATCCTTGCCGGATGCAGCGTAACTCAGCAGTCCCTGGATCCCGGAAGACACGGATTGTATTGCCTTGGCAATCTGATCAGATTCGAGCCTGAGGGCAGCTACGTTCCCCGTCATGGTACCTGTCTCGGCGTTCAGTAATCCCAGCTTGCCGTCGAAGATATCGATGAACTTTTGCTTCTCTTTCACATTGCTCATGATAGCGTCCTTCTCTTTCACGAGGAGCGCTGTCAGGCTTCGTACCTCTATGATCTTGTTCTGCGTCACATTGGCAAGCTTCGTTATCTCCTCTGAAACGACGTCAAAACCTCTCCCAGAGTCTCCCGCCTGTGCCGATATAACGGAGGAGTTCATGGCGAGGAGGTTCGTATCGTCGATAACGAGGTCTATCTTGTTTAAGTCCACTACGATTTTATTGACGTGCTCATCGAGGGTAGCAACGACGCTCGAGGCCTTATACAAGATGTTCCCTACCTTCTGCCGGTATTGCACATTGGCCGACAACTCGGATCCGAGCTTGCTCAAGCCGTCCGTCATCCAGCCGATCGTGTCGCGTAGGCGGTGCATGATCTCCTCGTTCTCCATATCCGTGTTCCTCAGATATCCGTAGCCGTTCAGGGAGATGTTGCCCATGTCGTCCTCGGTGTGGCGCTGTATCGAGGCGAGCTTCGATAGAAGATTATCGCTCGAATTCAGGAGCCTTCCTATGGCTGCCCTGAGCTCTGCAAGTGTCTTCCCGTTGCCCGCCAGGGACTTCTCGAGCTTGTGGCTGCTTGCGAGGGTCTCCTGGATCGAGTTGAGAAGACCTTCTATATACTCTGCAAGCTGGTTCAACGTGTTCTGTACTGCGGTGATGATTCCTGCATTGTTTTTGATCTCTTTGTCGAGAACGAGCATGTTTTCCCGGGTACCATCGATGGTGTTCATCAACCTATCGGATATCCCTATGATATTGGCGCTTGAAGACTTTATGCTCTTTATGACCGACGTGATGTTCTCGATCATCTTCCTGATTGCGTTGGCGGCTACGCCCGCCTCATCCTCGACGAACAGGCCGCTTGTAGTGGAGAAGTTGCCCATGGTCAGCTTTTCCACCGTAGAGCTAATCGCCTTTACCGGAAGGTATATATCGATTGCGATGAATAGGGAGATGGTCGTAAGGATAAGAGCCATAGCGAGCAGCAGCCAATTCTGCGATTCGGAGAATCTGGAGAGGGCAGAGGCATAATCGGACCATGCGTAGACCCCCACCAGGGAGTAGCCATCGCCGATAGACACCTTGATCAGGGAACTCGAGCTTTTGAAATCATTGTACGTGTCCCGTGTAGCGAGCTTATCGAGGGGGAGATTGCCTTCGTAGCTGTCCGACCCGCGAAAAACATCCTTGCCGGTATTGTCCATCACGATGACATAGCCCGAGCTGCCCAACGTGAACTTCGAAAGATCTATGGCCGTCTGCTCGGCAGGCAGTCGCTGCGATAGTAGGGAGTTAATGGCCGGGACGTACGCAGCAAGCTCGACCTTCGCTGATGAGACGCCGTTCCCCCTGAAGATGTCCTCTATGAGCTTGTCGCTGATCGTCCGAATGAATATCAGAAAGAGGAGGACAAGGACAAAGAAGCTGAAGAAGACCTTTGCGACAATGCCGATTCTTTTCCTGACATAGAGCTCCGTGTCCTTCATATGCTGCTGGATCTCCCTCATCCGGGGCTCGGTCAGTCTCTGGTACACGAAGTACTGGAAGATGTTCGCGATGGTAGCGCCGCTGATAATCGCAAAGGCGGTCCTCAGGGCGATCGTGAGGCCGGTGTGCTCGAACCCGTACAGCAAGATGAAAAAGATTATGGACGCGACATACCATTGGGCAGCGGACACGGCCATAAAATAAAACGGGAAATTGAGCACGGTATAAAAGGCCAGTCTGGTAAACTTGTCGTCTGCCCCGCCACCATTCGCCCTCCGGTCGTATTCTTCTATGATCGAGAACGGCCTGATGCTCGCGATATACTGGATACCGAGCGCTATTACCACGATAATGCCGGCGACGATCGACACGAACCTGATCACGTCCATGGTAAAGCTGATGGTCTTGACGGTCACATAGTAGATGGCAGCAACCGCTATGAGCGTTATGATGACGTTCGCAATCGTTATCTTCGTCTTGAATTTCATGTACCAAGCATACCGAAAAGTCATTTTTTGTCAACGAACCCCGAAGTGGGGGATTTTTTACCCCCCCCTCATTTCGTCCCCCTTTTCCAAAGGGGGAAAATGCAAAAAATCCCCGGAGCCATACTCCGGATGGGTACCCCGAAAAAGATGGCGCGGCACCCAAGTTCTCCTTGGGTCAGGAGATTTCAATTCTCATTGGTGACGTCGTGGCGACATGATTGTCTCAGGGCGGACTTTTTCAAAGCGTGCATCACGATGAGTGCCGTACCTATGAGCACTATGCTGATGCCCTGAGGGAGCGACAGGTATGGCTTCCATATCCATCCCCTTCCGAAATCGCCCCGTGCGAACTCATTGAAGAACCGCAGGGCCGCATACCCGAGGGTAAGGCCCCAGAAAAGCTGTCCGTCATAGCGCTGGCGCCTCTCGAGCAAAAGGAGCACGGCCAGTAAAATCAAGCCTCCGAAGACCTCGTACAGCTCCGTCGGCTGTACCGGCAAAGAACTCACTGCGTGGGGCCGCAGGATCAATTGCTCAATCTGCTGGTAATATGCGATGCTGCCTCTGGGGAATCGTATGCCCCACGGTAAGGTAGTAGGCCTGCCGAAACAGCAGCCACCCATGAAGCAGCCTACCCGCCATATGCTCAATCCAAGAGCCACTGACGGACTGAGCATATCACCGAACCGCCACATATTGAATCGCTTGATGGATAAGTAAACTATGAAAAAGAGTAGCCCTGCTATGTAGCCGCCGTACAGGTCGAGCCCTCCATACCACAGCCTGTATATTTCCTTCGGGTACGCCTTATAATAAGGCCAGTACTGAAATACAAAAAGGGCTCTTCTCCAAAGTGAGTGGGTAAAAAAGACCTCTTATATAGAAGCAACCACTTGTAACTGAATGACTACCGCCTTGAAGGCGGTAGGTTCGGAGACCCGTCAATTTGAAATTGACTGTCATCGG
>JAJYLN010000002.1 GCA_021787665.1 bacterium | reverse complement strand
GTTACAATCGAGGTAACAGTTCCATTCGGTAATGGGTGTACCAGAAGTACACATGTTTGCCCATTCACAATAGCCGCAATTGCTGTCAAATCCTGGAAGCGTTGTCTGCCAGGCAGGCGGTGGTGCCCAAAAGCCTACAATATAATCGGCAAAAGTAATACCGGGTTTGATAAGCAAAACGAGAAAGAGCGAAAAAAGGTAAAAACTTATCGTCCGTAGGCTGAACACAACCTTCGACTGCTTCATAAACTCCTCCCTTTATATAATCGTTTATATCGTCCAACCCACTGAAGGGTCTTTAAACAACCAATCTTAAAGGTGGCAAAGTCAGTGCTGGTTTACTCTAGACTCTTTATAGACACAAGAGTGAGTAGATGTCAAGAAAAAATATGTTGCAAATGAGGGCGACTTTCGTGTAGTATAGCTATAATCCGGTAAAGGAAGGAACACTATGAAAATTGCAAACACTCTTGTAGCCCTCTTGCTCCTGTCAATAACGTTACTCGTGCAGGGGTGCGGTAACAACAGCAGTAGCTCCATAGACAGCAGGTATGCCGGCGTATGTACCAGTCTTGCTTCCGGCATACAGCTCATGAGCATATCGCCCACGACCGGTCCGTTGTTCGGCGACCAGCAGGTGACTGCGGTGATCAGGGGGACAGCCCCGGGGTTCACCCCGACGACAGTCTATCTCGGCAATAAGGCTCGGTGGCTCACGACCTTCACGCAACCTCATGGCTCGATGACGATCACCTTCACGACGGCCGGCACGCCGACTGCAGGAACCTACCCGCTCGTCATGGCAAACGGCCTCAGTACCTGCGCGTACCTCGCAGGCGCTTACACGTACGAGCCACCGGTAAGCAGCGCGTTCAAGACCTTTATTGCCGTAGGCGCAAGCTACACGGCGGGCTTCCAGTCCGATAGCTACAACGAGATCGCCGAGCTTAACGGGCCGGCAGCATGGGTGGCACGGCAGGCAGGAGCGTATTTCCCGATCCCTCTCTTCAAGATGCCGGGCGTACCGCCGGACCTGGGACTCGCCGGGCTCGACACGACCGGAGCCTATTCCCTGGACACGAGCAATATCGCAGATGCTGTCGTCAATGCCCTCGTAGATCCCCAGACAAAGACCATGAACATACCGAGGAACTTTGAAGACATCAGCGTACTCCCTTACAACATCGCGGTACCCGGTGCGACCATCGAGAACGAGGTCACCGGCCCTGCATCGACAACGAGCAGAGGGCTCGGCACGATCGTGCTGAGTAATATCCTGTTCGCACCGCAGGACAACAGCATACTCGAGACAAAGGACATCGAGTCCGAGACCCAGATGGCCATAGACAGGCACCCGACGATAATCATGAGCACGGACCTGTACGGGAACGACCTCGTTACCGACAATACGACGCTGAGTGAGTTCACCTTCTACATTACGCAGGCTGTTGCTGCATTCGCATCTACCGGGGCCCAGGTCTTCCTTGCCAATGTGCCTCACATCAGCATGTTCCCGTCCGACCAGCAGGGCGCGCTGAACCAGCTCGCCGCGTGCCATGAGACCTTCGCCAATGTGTCCCTGCAGACGCTGGACCAGGACGCGAGTGCATCCAACAACTACGACTGCTCGGTCTTAACCGATCCATGCCAGAAAAACGCCTGCAGCACGTTCTCCGCTACGAATGAGAGGATAGACCAGTTCAACGCTGAGCTGAGGCAGGTGGTCAAGCAATACCCGAACGTCCATATCGTCCCGTTCGATGAACTGGTAAGCGGAAACCTCACCTTAAACGGCCAGAAGATAACCTTCGATGCTGAAGGCTTCCCCGAATACCAGGTCGGCAACACGTTCCTCAAGATGAGCCACTTAGGCGGTTTCTACAGTCTCGATGATCTGCACCTCACCAACACGGGCTATGCGATACTCGCGAGTATCTTTGTCCAGCAGATGAACCAGACGCTCGGAACGAGCGTACCCCTCCCGGACCTGCCGTCCATTCTTGCGGGCGACCCGCTGTCCCCCGCGGCGATAGCGGACTACTGCAAGCAGCCGGCCAACGTCCAAAAGCTCTTCTGCCAGTGCACCAGCGGGAACTATATCAGTGTGACGACCTCCACGTGCAGCAACATACTCTACTGATCTGAGGTGAGTCCGGCCGGTCCGGGTCCGACTCACATATTGTAGCCTTCTTCGCCGTGCTGCGTGATATCGAGGCCCATGACTTCCTCTTCCTGGGTTACCCTTAGTCCCATGACAACATCGATTGCTTTGACGATAATGAACGTCGCCAAAAATCCATACGTGATCGTTACGAGGACCGCTATGAGCTGGACGATGAGCTGCTTTGGGTTACCGTAGAGCAGGCCGTTCGCACCCCCGGCATTGATCGCAACGCTCGCGAAAAGTCCGGTCGCGAGCGCACCGAAGGTACCACCGACGCCATGGACGCCGATGACGTCGAGTGAGTCGTCATAGCCGAACCGGGACTTTAAACTCACGACATAGTAGCATAGCATACCCGCCACAAAGCCTATGATCATGGCGGGCACCGGGCCGACGTACCCCGATGCCGGCGTAATCGCAACGAGCCCGGCAACAGAGCCGCTCACAGCACCCAGCATGGTCGGTTTACCGTTGCGTACCCATTCAGTGAAGAGCCATCCGAGTGTTGCCGCGGCGGCAGCTATATTGGTAACGATGAATGCAGATCCCGCAAGCGCACCAGCAGACAGCGCACTCCCGGCGTTGAACCCGAACCACCCGAACCACAGCAATGACGCCCCCAGTACGGTCATGGTAAGGTTATGGGGAGGGTTATGTTCTTTTCCATAATTGTGCCGCTTGCCGATAATGAGGATCGCAGCGAGCGCAGATATGGCGGCGCTTATATGAACGACCGTGCCGCCGGCAAAATCGAGCGCACCGAGCCGGTGTATCCAGCCTCCTGCCCCCCATACCCAGTGTGCTATCGGGTCGTAGACGAGCGTCGCCCACAGCACGATGAACACGAGAAAGGTCTTGAACTTCATCCGTTCTGCGAATGCGCCGGTCATAAGCGCCGGGGTTATGACCGCAAACATCATCTGGAACATCATGAACACCTGGTGCGGTATTGTGGAGGCATAGTCAGGGTCAGGTGCGAGACCTACATGGTTGAGCCCGAACCATGCAAGGCTCCCGATGATGCCGTGGATGTCCGGACCGAACGAGAGGCTGTATCCCCACAGGACCCACTGGATGCTGATGACCGCGAGGAGGATAAAGCTCTGCATGATGGTCGCGAGGACGTTCTTTTTCCGCACCATACCGCCATAGAACAGCGCGAGTCCAGGTGTCATGAGCATAACGAGCGCTGTGGAGGCAAGCACCCAGGCCGTATCGCCCGCACTGATGTTTTTCAACCCATTGCCTGACCTGTATGCAAGTGCTACCGCTGGCATCAGCAGAGCGGCAAAGAACAAAATCATAGGGGACAGGAACTTTTTCATAGATACTCCTCTGATCATCGTTTGTGATATACAAGGTAATTGCAATTTGCATGCCAGCGGATTCCCTGCTGGCATGCATCAATTGTGTATTGTTTTGGTTACAAGTTTGTAAGGGTATAACAGAATAGGGCTGCAGGGGCGCTTCGATGGATCGCCCTTTGGGGGATGGTCAGACCCTACATGTTGTACCCTTCTTCGCCGTGTTGGGCAACATCGAGTCCGGCAATCTCATCTTCGCGGGTCACCCTCAGGCCCATCACCGCGTCGAGTAACTTCAGGATCCCTATCGTAAAGACAAAACTGTATGCCGCGATGGCCACGACACCGATCAATTGGACGAGGAGCTGCCGGGCATTGCCGTACAGGAGTCCATTCGCACCGGCCGCATTGACCGCGAGGGTCGCAAAGATGCCGGTTGCCAGTACGCCCAATACGCCGCCGACACCGTGGACGCCAACGACGTCGAGGGCATCGTCATACCCGAGCTTGAACTTGATGCCCACCGCGTAGTAACACATCCCGCCAGCCACAAACCCGATGACGATAGCCGCGAGGGGCCCAACGAACCCCGATGCAGGTGTGATAGTCGCGAGACCGGCGACGGCGCCGCTTGCTGCGCCGAGCATGGTCGGCTTGCCCTTCTTCATCCATTCGAACGTAATCCAGCCGAGCGTCCCGGCCGCACCCGCTATGTTCGTTGCAACAAACGCCGATGTTGCGATCGCTCCCGCCGAGAGTGCGCTGCCGGCGTTGAATCCGAACCAGCCGAACCACAGCAGTGCTGTCCCGAGCATGGTCATAGTGAGGTTGTGCGGCATGTACGGCTCTCTTCCGTAATTATGTCTCTTGCCGATGACGAACACAGCGGCGAGTGCCGCAATACCCGAGCTCAGATGGACGACCAGTCCACCGGCAAAGTCGAGGACTCCCATGGACTTTAGCCATCCTCCGGCCCCCCATACCCAATGGGTTATGGGATCGTAGACGAGTGTGGACCACAGGACCACGAACAATAAGAAGGTGCTGAATTTCATCCGTTCGGCAAACGACCCGGTGATAAGACCAGGCGTTATGACGGCGAACATCATCTGGAATATCATGAAAGCCTCGTGGGGGATCGTCGGTGCATAGGCCGGGTCAGGCGCAAGCCCGACGTGGTTCAATCCTATCCAGGCAAGACTCCCGATAAACCCGTGGAAGTCCGGACCGAACGAGAGGCTATATCCCCACAGGACCCATTGGATACTGATGACTGCAAGGAGGATAAAGCTCTGCATGATGGTCGCGAGGACGTTCTTTTTCCGTACCATACCGCCATAGAACAATGCGAGTCCAGGCGTCATGAGCATGACGAGCGCGGCTGCGGCGAGAACGAATGCGGTGTCGCCGGTATTGATGCTCTGAACTGCACCTGCGGTGCCGGCAAATGCTGCTGCTGGCAGCATGAACGAAACAAACAACACTATCGAATACGGTAGAAGCCTTCTCATGGTTTCCTCTCCTTCGCCTATCGTTAGTTCAAGATCATAATGAGCATTTCGTATGCCAACCCCTTTTCTGTCTGTAGGCGACGAGAATGTGTAACAATTTTGTAAACACAATGTACAAGTTTGTGGGTGTATTACAAAATAGAGGGTCAGTATGAAGGACGACGGGTGGGACTGCTCATGAACAGAAAGGGCCATGCTGTAGCCAGCATGGCCCTTGTATCATTCTCATCATTGAAATAAGCTATGCGTCGAAGTACAGGCTGAACTCCATCGGTACCGGCCTGAGCTTGATAGGGTTGATCTCCGCCTTGGTCTTGTAATCGATCCAGGTCTCGATCACATCGGACGTGAACACGTCACCCTTCAGCAGGAATTCATGATCTCTCGTCAGGGCATTGAGCGCCTCTTCGAGGCTACCCGGCGTACTCGGAACGTTCTTCAGCTCCTCCGGGGAAAGGCCGTAGATGTCCTTATCGAGGGGGTCACCGGGTTTTATCTTGTTCTGTATGCCGTCGAGTCCGGCCATGAGCATGGCCGAAAACGCGAGGTAGCTGTTCGACGCGGGGTCCGGAAACCTCACTTCTATCCTCTTGGACTTGGGGCTCGGCGAGTACATCGGTATTCTTATGGAAGCAGACCTGTTCCTGCTCGAATATGCAAGGTTCACCGGCGCCTCGAAGCCCGGGACTAATCTTCTGTACGAGTTGGTCGTGGGATTGGTAAAGGCGCAGATAGCAGATGCGTGTTTCAATATGCCGCCGATGTAATGCATGGCGAGTTCACTCATGCCGCCGTATCCGTTCCCCGCAAAAAGGGGCTTGCCGGCCTTCCATATGCTCTGGTGCGTGTGCATGCCGGAGCCATTGTCGCCGTACAGGGGCTTGGGCATGAAGGTGGCCGTCCTGTTGTGCTTCATGGCAACGTTCTTGACGACGTGCTTATACCACATGACCATATCGCCCATGTTCAGCAAGGGACTGAACACCATGTCTATCTCCGCCTGACCGCCGGTCGCAACCTCGTGATGGTGCTTCTCGATCTTGAGTCCGATGGCCTCCATCGTCGTTACGATCTCGCTCCTGATATCGGTCTGGGAATCCGTGGGTGACACCGGGAAATAGCCTTCCTTATATCTCGGCTTGTAGCCAATATTCGGGTTTTCCACCCTGCCGGTGTTCCACTGTCCTTCGACGGAGTCTATATAGTAATAGCCTTCATTGACCGACTGGTTGTAGCGGATGTCGTCGAATATGAAGAACTCGAGCTCCGGGCCGAAATAGGCCACATCGCCGATGCCCGTGGACTTCAGATAGTTCTCCGCCTTCCTCGCTATGTTCCTCGGATCCCTTGTGTAGTACTCTTTCGTGATGGGGTCCTGAATATTGCATATCATGCTCAAGGTCGGCTCATGGATAAAGGGGTCGATGACCGCGGTCGCTGGATCCGGCAATACGAGCATATCGCTCGCGTGTATCGGCTGCCACCCCCTGATACTGCTGCCGTCGAACCCGAGCCCTTCCTCAAAGACATCTTCTTGTAACTCGTGCACGGGTATCGTGAAATGTTGCCACGTCCCCACGAAGTCGAGAAATTTCAGATCTACATAGCTTATCTTCTTGTCCGAGATAAACTTCAATACCTCTTTCGGTGTCATAGAGCCTCCTCATTTTTTTAATGAATTTTAAAGCAAATAGCATGCCAACGCTATATGTCAACTACAACTATCGCGCGACATTCATCGAAACCTCACGCCGACATCTGCTTGTTTCCACCACCTCCGGATTCCACAATTTTGTCGTATCGCGATTACAAATCTGTTACTATGTGACATGAATGTAATCATGTGCCCGGTTACGAGCCGACTGTCGCGTCTACCTCGATCGAGATCCGGTACTTCTGTATCTTATAGCCGAGCTGCCTCTGCGTAATGCCGAGCAGTCGGGCGGCCTTCGCCTTGACGCCTCCCGTCTTCTTGAGCGCATCCATAATCCTGCTCTTCTCTATGTCCTCGACGACCGAGTCGAGCTTGTAGTGCTCGAAGATAGCCTGTTTCGGTGCGATAGTTTCGTCCTTTGCAGGCTCGCCGGTTACGACCGGCAGCGGGATGTCCCTGATGTTGATGACGCTGCCTTTCGTCATGATGACCGCACGTTCCACCATGTTCTCGAGTTCCCGGACGTTGCCCGGCCAGTTATACTTTATCATAAACTCCATGGCCCGCTCGGACAGGACAAGAGACTTGCCGTGCTCCTTGTTGAACCGACGCAGGAAATGCTCCACGAGCAGCGGAATATCTTCTTTTCGATTGCGCAGGGAGGGCATGAATATGGGCACAACATTCAACCTGTAATATAGATCCTCCCGGAACGTCCTCTCCTTTATTCCTTTCTCGAGATCGCTGTTCGTAGCAGCTATAATCCTGACATCGGACTCTATCGTCTTCGTGCCTCCGAGCCTCTCGAAGCGCTTTTCCTGGATCACCCTGAGGAGCTTCGCCTGCGTTGAGAGGCTAATCTCGCCTATTTCGTCGAGGAATATCGTACCCTCGTTTGCAAGCTCGAACCTGCCCTTCTTTGCCTCGAACGCCCCGGTAAACGCCCCTTTCTCGTGCCCGAACAACTCGCTCTCGAGCAAGTTGTCCGGGAGCGCTGCACAGTTCATCTTGACGAAGGGCTTTCCGGCCCTCGGACTATGAAAGTGTATCGCTCTGGCCACGAGCTCCTTGCCGGTCCCGCTCTCTCCCCTGAGCAGGATCGTGGCTCTGGTGGGGCTTACCCGGTCGACGATCTCGAACACCTCTTCGATGCCCGGGCTTATGCCGATGATGTTCTCCGGCCTGTATTTGGACTTCAATTCCCTGATCAGCACGGACTTTTCCTGCTCCATGTCCTCGCGCTGCTTCTCTATCACGCTGTTCAGACCCATGGCCTGGCCTATGAGCGTCGCGGTCATGGATAGTATGTTCACGTCTTCCTCGAAGGAGCTCTCGTCCGTGAGTTGCCTCTGCACGCTCAAAACGCCCACGACCTTCTTGTCTATCTTCACGGGCACCGCGATGTACGACAGGCTGTCCTTTTTGATCTCCTTTCCCGTCTTGTTCATGAACATCGGCTCGTCCTTCACGTCCGGCAGCACGATGGGTATCCCGCTCTTTGCTACCTTGCCCGTTATCCCTTCACCCAGCCGGTACCTGCCCTTCTGCCTCTCTTCCTGTGTAAAGCCATATGCGTAGCGTATCACGAACTCCTTTGTCTCCTGCTCGAGCACGAACAGGGCTATCCTCTGGATATCGAGGTACGTCGCCAGCAGCTTCAGGCTCGAATGGATGGATGCACTGAAGTCTATCGTCGACGCAAGCTGCTTGCTTACCTCGTAGAGCACCGTAAGCTGCTTTTTCTTGCTGTTCAACTGTTTTACGAAGCCGTCGGGCGTCTTAGGCATGAATTGCCCTCTTTACGAGCTCGTTCAATCGGTCGTTCCCGTCCTGCATATCAACCCATAATGCATCTTTTATGCCTTTAAACCACGTGACCTGTCTTTTCGCATAGGCCTTCGTATGTTTCTTGATAAGCGCTACTGCAGTAGTAAGGTCTGTCTTCTTATGAAGATAATCAATGATCTCCGTATATCCTACGGTCCTCATTGCAGGAAGGTCCCTGTCGTATCCCTTATCGATCAACCACTTAACCTCATCTATCAGTCCCTTCTCGACCATGCTGTCGGTTCGCGCGTCTATGGCGGCATGGTACCGGCTTCTGTCGGAATCATAGAGGACAATGTAGGTATAGCTGTACCTCTTCCTGGAGAACCCATGCCGTGCCGCATAGGCATGCAAGGAGGTGCCGGTGGCCGTGAATACCTCGAGTGCCCGTATGATCCTATAGCTGTCCGTCACCCGTATACGGGACGCATCGTCCGGATCGGCCTGCTTCAGCCTCTCGTACAAAGCCTCGTTTCCATACAGCCTGTGTTGATCCCTTATAGCGCTCCTCACCGCATCGTCGATGGGAGGGATCGGCGCAAGACCATACAGCAGGGCTTTTATGTAAAGGCCGGTCCCGCCGGTGATAAAGGGAACATACCCCCGGTCGCGCAATTCACCGATGCACGCATCGGCCATATCGATATACCGTGCCGCATTGAATCGCACGGAGGGATCCACGATATCTATCATATGGTGTCGAACAGCGTTCATCTGAGCGTGGTCCGGCTTTGCGGTACCAATGTCCATATACCGGTACACCTGTCTGGAATCACTGTTGACGACCTCCCCCCTGAAAGACAGGGCAAGCTCTATGCTGCGCCCGGTTTTCCCGGTAGCGGTCGGTCCTGCAATGATGACGATACCCTGTTTCTCATCCATGGGTGCCCATCTGTTCAGCCGAAAAGTTTGTCGAACAGGGACTTTTTCTGCTTCACCTGCTTCCTGTGCTGATCTTGAAAGAGGGCGATATAGTCTATCGGCCGGATAGTGCCGCCCGTATCGTCTTTTTCTTCGATGCCTTTCAGCGTATCGAGCTTGGCCATCAGGTCCTCATAGAAATTTTGGGGCAGAGGGATTATCTTCTGGCCCAGGCTGTGCCGTACACCTTCGATGATCTCGGCGGACCGGGCCATGTCGATCATGCCCCTCCGCAGCAGGTCCTGGAACGAGTTGGCGAAAGTCGACGCTGTGGTCCTGTACTCGAAAACAAGGTCGAGTATGATCCTTATCACGGAGGTCATCTTCATGAGCCCCTCCGTATACAGGACCAGCACGGCCTGGAAATAGTTGTAAATCGGGACGACCCTGCTCCCGTATATATCGAACCCCTTCGGGGGCGACCTCTTCTCGAGATAGATGAATATTCTGCCGACGGCATCGGAGAACTCCAGGTGCCTGACGACGTGTACTGACTTTTTTTTGTTTACCGTGGGCACATGAGCAAGGTCCATAATCTCCCCTATCGTCCCTTCGTTCACCTTGCCCGCGATCGTATCAGCATACAAGGAATATATGTACGCATCGGACTCTGCATCGTCGCCGAAGAGGACCTCCCTGGAGTTCTGTCCGGACTTCATCCTGTCTTCGAGCAGTACGGGCAGCTTGTAGCCGATCTGCTCTTTGAGCGCATGGAACCTCCCGTGCAAAAGGTTCTGAAGATTCGGCTTCAGCACAAGCTCCGTCCAGTTGATGCCGTCGATCCTGAGCTTCTGTTCGAGGACCTTGCGCATCTGCTTAGGACTGCCGGATATGAAGTATACGCTGTTTCCCTCGTCCTTCTGCAGCTCCTTAAGCAACGATGGTGCGCCCGGAACGCTCTCTTTCTCCTCGGCGGACTGGAAGGCTGTCCTCACGAGTCCTTTGACTGTCTCAAATTCCGTTTTCAGGTAGGTCTTATCGAGGTCCCATCTATAGATGATGCGGTCCATTTAAACGAATGAGAAGTCTTTGATCGTAGCAGATATGTCCTTGATGAGCCCGCTGCTCGCCGCCTTTGCCGCCACCTTAATGGCATTGGCCGTGGCCCTGGCCTTTGACCTTCCATGGGCCTTTATAAAGAGGCTCTCGAACCCGAGCAGGGGGGCGCCGCCGTACTGCTCCCAGTCTGTGATATCCTTGAGCTGCGATATGGCGCCTCTCAGCATCATCAGGCCGAACTTCCACAGGTAGCTCGTCTTGTACGCATACCGCGCGAGCTCCATGACGGTATCGGAAACGCCTTCGAGCATCTTGAGGACGATGTTCCCGGTAAAGCCGCTGCACACGACTACGTCCGCGATCCCCCTCGGTATATCGATGCCCTCGATGTTACCCACGAAGTTTATTTTCTTATAGTCTTTCAGCATCCGGTAGGCATCCACTATCTCCGCGGTGCCCTTCATTTCCTCGGTTCCATTGGAAAGGATCGCCACCCGCGGCCTCGGGTTCCTGCTGATACGCGCGGCGTACGAGCTCCCCATGATAGCGAATGTCACGAGGTCGTTCGCGGTAACGTTTATCGTAGCCCCCACGTCGAGTATCAGAGAGAAGGGGTCGTTCTTCTTTCCGCGCCTGGTCTCCGTGGGATAGACCGAGGCCAGGGCTGCCTTGTGGATGCCGGGGATCTTGGTGAAGGTCTTTGCGCACGCCATGATACACGCCCCGGTGTTCCCGGCGCTCACGAGCGCCTCTGCTTTGCCCTCCTTCACGAGCCGTGCGGCAGCAAGGATGGATGCATCCGGCTTCTTCTCGATGGCCTCCTTGGGAGACTCGTCCATCCTTATAAACTGGGACGCGTGGTAGACCGAGAGGTGCTCCGGGTTGTGCTTCAGTTCCTTCAGCCTGGCGGTGATCTTCTTCTCGTCGCCCACGAGGATGACGTCGATGGTGGTGTCCAGGCTTATCCATGCAGCGCCCTTTACGATATCGTCCGGCGCGTAATCTCCTCCCATCACATCAAGCGCTATTACCGTCATAGCAGACCGTATACTATAACCGAAAGGGAAATACAACAGAACGAACACGGACATAATACATATGTATTTGCGTTAACAATACATCTGTAACGATTGACTGATGGTAGGCATGGTAAAACTGTGAGCACTCAAAGCTGGCGCAGCCTTGCCTTGACATGCGGGACCAATCATGGGTAGAGATAGAAATGATTCATCGGGCATTGAAGCAGCATGCTGTGACAGCCGGTGGACCGACAGGACATACCTACAGAGGACCAGGGACATGACTGCATTGAATATAGTATTGACAATCCTGCTCTTCATCGTCATGACCGCAGCGACAATCTCCATTGTCTTCGGCATGCCGGGGACACTCATATCGTTTTTAGCTGTCCTGCTATTCGTCCTCGTAACGAAGGCACACTTCATCGGCTGGACAACGGTGGCCGTCCTTGCACTCATGACCATTATCGCCGAGCTTGGCGAATGGCTGCTTGGAATTAAGGACGCACGGAAGGTAGGCCTTTCGCGCAAGGGCATAGTAGCGTCCCTTATCGGCGCGATCATAGGCTCGATCATCGCAGCGCCATTTTTGTTCGGCATCGGGGCAATTGCCGGCGCCGTGTTGGGCTCCTTCCTCGGTGCGTTCGCAGTATCGCTCATGGAAAGCAAGCCGGCGGGAGACGCCTTTTACAAGGGATGGGTCTCCGCTATAGGCAGGCTCAAGGGAACGATCTTCAAGGGGGCGATCTCGATCGTCATGATCATTATATGTATAGCGGAGATACTGTAAGCCATACGATCGTCAATTGCCTTCCCCCTCATCGGAGATCCTCAACACTGCCCGGGGCCCGCTCTCAGATCACACTTTGTTTTAGATGAGCGATCCCGAAATCATACGAAATACTGGGGATCGATATCGATGCTCATCTTCACGTTCCTCATGGCTGGCCGTAGGCGCCTGTCAAGCTCGTGCACCGTGCTCAAGAGCTTCGCCGTATTTTGCGACCTCAGTAACAGGTGATAGACATACAGCCCCTTCATCTTCGGTATGGGTGCGGGCACAGGACCGGACACGCGCACGCCTTCCGGTATATCGGATAATCCCTTCACGACCCCTTCCATCGCGTCCCGGAGCCTCTCGATATTTTTGTGTCTGAACATAAGGAGCGCCAACCTCGAAAACGGGGGGTACAGCAGCTCCTTCCTGTATCTGAGCTCTTCCCGGTAAAAGGCTTCGATATCGTACTCTACGGCGTATCGTATGGCATAATATTCAGGGTTGTAGGTCTGCAGGTACACATGTGCCCCGCTCGCTATCCGGCCCGCCCTGCCGGCAGACTGCGTGATGACGTCAAAAATGCGCTCCGCGCTCCTGAAGTCCGGCACATTCAGTCCCACATCGAGCATGGGCAGGCACACGAGCTCGACATTCGGGAAGTCGAGGCCCTTGGCCACCATCTGGGTACCGAGCAGGAGCAGCGCGCCACCGCTGCCGAACAGGTCGATCAACTTCTCGTGGGAGCCCTTCCGCGCAGTCGTATCGCTGTCCATCCTGACGATCCCGACGTCCCTGAAGAGACCCTTGATCTCTTCTTCGAGCCGCTGCGTACCGATACCGAGGGGCTGAATATGAACTGATCCGCACACCGGACATCGGGTCATCGGCGCAGCCGAATGGCCGCAATAGTGGCAAACGAGCCGCTGCGATGACTTGTGGTATGCAAGGTGAATGTCGCACTGCGGACATGTCGGTGCATGCCCGCAGTCCGTGCAGATAAGGCTCGACGAGTACCCCCTCTTGTTCAGCATGACGATGGCCTGCTTGCCGGCAGAGAGGGTTCTGGTCAGAGCATCGACAAGGGGCCCGGTCAGTATCTCGTTCCCGACCCTATGAGGGTGTTCCTTTCTCAGATCTATGGTATGGATATCCGGCATGGGCAGCTTGCGGACTCTGTTGTAGAGTCTGAAGGAGCGGTATTTCCCGATGCCTGCGTTATAGTACGACTCCAGGGATGGCGTGGCGCTGCCCAGTATGACGAGCGCCCCTTCGAGCTTGCCTCTCATGATGGCAGCATCCCGGGCGTTGTACTTGAACCTCTCCTGCTGCTTGTATGTCTGCGCGTGCTCCTCGTCGACGACGATTACCCCGACGTCCTTGAGGGGCGCGAATACGGCGGATCGCACGCCAATGACGATCCTGATATCGCCGGAGAGTATCGACCGCTGCACCTTTGCAAGCAGTGACGACTCGATGCCGCTGTGCATGATACCGACCACAGCGCCGAACCTCTCGGCCAGCCTCCCCACGAGCTGCGGCGTGAGGGCTATCTCCGGGACAAGGACGATTGCATTCCTTCCCTGCTTCAATGCCCTCTCGATGACGTGCATATATATCTCTGTTTTGCCGCTCCCGGTCACACCCATGACCAGACCAGCCACGAATACTTTCGTATCCAGCGCAGCGATGAGTTGATCTACAATCGCGCGCTGCTCATCCGTCAAGACGATGTGCGGCCGTATCACGGGGTGCCTGTATTGCTCAGGGATATCCGCGGGTCCGATCCCTCCCGGACCCGCAATAGGCTTGAACACGGCCTCCACGACACCTGCCTTCACGAGCTTATTGATCGTACCGAGGCCAAACCTGCGCACCAGGGTGACCCTGGACACGGGCTTCCGGTGTCTGAGGTAATCGACCATGCCGGCCTCCCTGCCATCCAACGCCTGCGGGGCGGCCACGTGCGGCACCAGCTTATACGATCTGTCTGCTTCGAGCCGTATGCCCCTGTGAGGCAGAAACTGCTTGAAGACATCGCCGATGGGATGGCAATAGTATCCGGAGGCCCATGCGAGTAGGCGAACGAGCGGCTCGGAGAGGCAGGGCTCCCGGTCGATGACCTCGATGGCCGGCCTCGTCTCGTAGTCCGGCCTCCGCACATCCACGGCCTTTATAACGCCTACAAGCCTCCGTGTACCGAACGGCACCAGCACGCGCTGACCCACGGCCGGTGTTGTTCCGGCAAGCGTATACACGAAGCTATGATCTACGGGCACCGGCAGGACCACTTCTATGTACCTATCCTTTATTTCCATATCCTTACTCAAGGCTCACCTACGTCCCAGAATAAATAAAAAAGGGGAATAAATACAATATATTTTCTGGATCTTATAAATCCCTTGCATTCCACCACCTGCATGTGGTATATTATGAATGAATATTCATTCAAAGGAGAGTAAACATGAGTGACAAAGCTGTAGCAAAGCCCGTAGGTGGAGGTTTCCTGCTCAGCGGCGGGCAGACCGCCGACGTGTTCGCGCCCGAGCAGTTTACGGAAGAGCAATTGAGCTTCTCCGAAACGGCCGTCGAATTCATGGAAAAGGAAGTCCTCCCCCTTACCGAGAAGATGGAGGATCATGATCGCAAGATAGAGACAAACGTCAAGCTCATGAAGAAGGCCGGAGAGATTGGGCTGCTCATGATAGAGATCCCGGAGGAGTACGGCGGACTCGGGATGGACCTCTCCACCTCGCTGAAAGTATCCGAGGCAATGGCAAGATCCGGCTCCTTTGCGGCGACTATGCTCGCCCACAGCGGTATAGGTACGCTCCCCATCGTGTACTTCGGCAACGAGGCTCAGAAGAAGAAGTATCTTCCCAAGCTTGCGACCGGCGAGATGATCGCAGCGTACGGCCTTACGGAGACGGGCTACGGCTCGGACGCACTCGGTGCCAAGACGAAGGCTGTCCTGAGCCCGGACAAGAAGTACTACGTCCTCAACGGCGAGAAGCAGTTCATCACGAACTCCGGCTTCGCCGACCTCTTCATCATCTACGCGAAGGTAGATGGAGAAAAGTTCACGGCCTTCATTGTCGAGAGGAAGTCCGATGGTCTGTCAACGGCCAAGGAAGAGAACAAGATGGGTATCAAGGGTTCGTCCACGCGATCCGTTATCATGAATGACGTGAAAGTGCCGGTGGAGAATGTGCTCGGCGAGATAGGAAAGGGACACCAGTCGGCCCTCGGCGTCCTCGATATCGGAAGGCTGAAGCTCGGCATGGCCTCGGTGGGCGGCTCGAAGGAGATAATCAAGTACGCGGTCCAGTACGCGAACCAGAGGATGCAGTTCGGACAGCCGATCTCGAGCTTCGGCATGATTCGGAGAAAATTTGCGGACATGATGATGAAGGTGTACGCGACCGAGAGCATGTCATACAGGACTTCCGGGATGATAGACAAGGCTATCCATGCGCTCGACAGGAATGCACCGGATTTCAGTAAGAAGGCTGCAAAAATATTCGAGGACTACGACATCGAGGCGTCCATCATGAAGGTCTACGGCTCCGAAGTGCTCGGCTTCGTCGTGGACGAGGCGGTACAAAGCTACGGCGGCTACGGCTACATCGAGGACTACCCGGTAGCACGAGCCTACCGGGACGCGCGAATAAACAGAATCTTCGAGGGGACGAACGAGATCAACCGCCTGCTCATACCAGCGACCATCCTCAAGAGGTCCATGAAGGGGGAGCTCGACTTCATGGGCAGGCTCAACGACATACTCGCCGAGATCAAGACCGACAAGGTCAACAAGACGCCGGCACCGGGACTGCTCGGCATCGAGAGTCTTGCGGCGGAGACTGCCAAAAAGATCACGGTATACGCGGCCGGCATCGTGGTACAGAAGTACATGGCATCGCTGACAGACAAGGCCTTCAACTTCGGCAGGGGTGAGTACCTGTTCGAGCAGCTCGCGAATATGATGATGGAGACCTATGCAATCGACTCCACAATCCTGAGGACCCTGAAGCTCAAAGATCTGAAGGGCGAGTCAGCCATAGCCATGCCCTTGATGCTGACCCGGGCGTTCGTATACGAGACCCTCAACAAAGTCACCCTTATCGCCCGGCACGTTCTCGGTGACGCGGCTGAAGACCATGCAGACGAGTTCGCCACATACGAGAAAGCGCTGTCGAAACTGACCTTCACCTACGGCCTGGACCTCTCCGGGACGAAAGAAAAAATAGCCGCGCGCATAGTCGAGAAAGAGGGATACGTCCTGTAAGCTATTTGCTGGCCACGCTGTAAACAGCGTGGCCCTTCTATCGTGCTTCGATAACGGTCCCCGTCCTTAGAGACGACCGGGACCGTTTATAATGAATATAATCCTTTAATATACTGGAGCTCATGTTTGAGCCCCTCCTCCAGGGTCACTTCAGGTCTATACCCAAGCACTTCCTGTGCAAGCTGTACATCCGCCGACGTATCTTTCACGTCCCCCTTTTGTACCGGTGCAAATACTACGTCAACTTTTCTCCCTGCCTGTTCACCAATCGTTTTAATAACATCCATAAGCCCTACCCTTGTCCCGCCTCCGATATTAAAAACCATACCATCGGGCGCATGAATCGCGAGCATCGTGGCCTTAACGATGTCAGTGATGAAGGTAAAATCCCTTGTCTGGCTGCCGTCGCCGTAAACCTCGATCTTTCTATTTTCCAAAACGGCCTTGATAAATTTATGAAAAGCCATGTCCGGTCTCTGTCCCGGACCATACACCGTGAAATACCGTAAACTGACCGTGGGAACGCCGAAATTCCTGTGATAGACCTTCACGAGTTGCTCCGCTGCCATCTTTGTCACTCCGTACGGAGAGTACGGCATCAATATGCTGTCCTCTTTGACAGGCATGAAGGGGGTATTCCCATAAACAGAGGAACTCGATGCAAATACAAATTTCTTAATTCGTGTGTCCTTTACAGCTTCGAGAAGCTTCTGGGTCGCTACAACGTTATTCGAAACATAGAGGGCGAAAGAGTGACCAAAACTGTCCCTCACGCCCGACTGTGCAGCCTGATGAAAGATATAATCCATATCCTGTACCAATGGTTTCAAATCCAATGCAAGCAGATTGGCATGGATTAGTTTAAAATTATGGTCCTGTTTCAGATTGAGGAGGTTCCGTTCTTTTATCCACGTCGGATAGTAATCTTCAAACGAATCTATGCCGGTGACCTCGAAGCCACTTTTCAAAAGCATTTGAGCAAGCTGTGAGCCTATAAAGCCAGCCACACCGGTAACGATTGTCTTTGACATCATTGCGGTCATTTTCATTTCGACATGAACAGGTGCCAAGCCCTCTCTCTGCTCTAAAACTCCTTGATCTTCGCGGGCAGCTAACCAGGCACTGACCACGGAAGTGCTGCTCTTGTATTCCTAGCCGGCCATCGCGATGCCGTCCCGTGTCGTGTCTTTGACACGGTACATCGCCTGATCGGACAGCCTTACGAGATCAAGGGTGTTGTCGGCGTCCTCCGGGTACGATGAGACGCCAAAGCTCGCCGTCAGTTTTATGCCGAGCCCTTCCTGCCTGAGAAAGGTATGGTTGTTCAGCAGCTCCCTCATGCGCGATGCCACCTTGTATGCGCCCTTCTTGTCGGTCTCCGGGAGAAGGACGACGAACTCGTCCCCGCCGTATCGTATGGGCACATCGGGTTTTCTCAGCTCCATGCGTATGACCTCGGCCGTCTCCTTGAGTACCTTGCTGCCTATCAGGTGGCCATACCGGTCATTGACGAGCTTGAAATGATCGAGGTCAAGAAAGATCATGGAGAAGTGCAGGCTGTATCGCTTCGATCTCCCCATCTCGCTTTCCAGCATCAGGTACAAATAGCGCGAGTTATAGAGCGACGTGAGGTCATCCTTGATCGTGAGCTCCTGTACCCTCTGCAAGTACTTCGCGTTCTCGATGGCGATCGCGGCATAGTCGGTTAGGATCATGAGGATGTGCAGGTCATTGGAGCTGAACTGCGTGTCCTCCAGCTTGTTGATCAGCTCGACGACGCCCAGCACGCGTCCCTTGCTCCTCAGGGGCACGCATATGACGGATTGGGTCTTGAAATTGGTTACATCGTCCATCTTCGTCGTGAAACGGGGATCCTTGTTCACGTCCGGTATCAGCAGCGCCTCCCCAGTCATAGCGACCCATCCTGCGATGCCCTCGCCCATGGCGAGACGCATGTTCTTCAGCTTGTCCGCATTCTCTCCGACGGCTATCTCGAAAAAGAGCTCGTGCTTCTCTTCGTCGATCAGCAGCAACGACCAGCTCGAGGTCTTCAGCAGCTCCGAGATTTTCTGCATGATGATGGAAAGGACCTCTTTGAGGTCCAGGGTGGAGGTCAGCGTCTTGCCTATCTCATGAAGTATATCGATGCCCTTGTTGCCACTGTCCACCTGCTTCAGGTCAGGGTAAACGACAGACGCCCTCCGGTCACTGTTCATCAAGCGTTACCAGCCTCCTCCGCGAACGAAGCATTGCTGCCCTGGCTTTCGGAGCCATTATGCCCATTACAGATTTTAAACCTAAACTCCATTATGATTACTTATAATAAACTAATAAAAATATCAATAACTTGTTGTCTTCGATCGGTTTATATCGGTATTCCCTGCACCTGCGGTCTGAAATCCCTCATAAGATTCACGCCGAAACCGAGTATGACCAGCGCAACCATAAGAAATATGAATGCAAACAGGATGACCACCGGCAGAATCGCTGCAACGAATGCCCGCGCGGTCGAAATCTTGTGCAATTCCCTGAACCCTATCGTGTAGAGGTACAGGGCATAGAACCAGAACACCGGCACGCCGAGGAGCGGTATTACCTCGAGCACCATCGCCCCACTCGCATAAGCCAGCACCTTGAGTGTAGAGGCAAAGCCACCTTTCCCTCCCACGAGGAGGACACACAGATGATACACGCCTGACATGACGAACAGCGCCATAAACAGGAAGATCGGGGCAATAATGAGTATCGGTATATACGCCGCTGCAGGTACCTCGAGGTGCCCCTGCATGCCGCCGGCGAAGAACTTGATGAATGTCTGCCGGGTGTAGATGATGGTGGGCATATTCAACAGCAGTGCGATGGTCCCCCATACGACCGCGAAGATAACCGGGAAATGGAGATGGTCATCTGCTTCTACACTCTTGAAAAAGGATGGGGTATTGAACATGACATCGACCCAGTCATGCCACAACCTCCCCAGAAAACCGGGCTGCGGAGTGGCCTCCTGCCGGAGGTCAGTTGCTTCGGACTGGCCATAGCTGCCGATCGTATGGCTCTGCGCTGCATCCGATGCGGTCTGCGTGCTCTCGGTATGAAGTGCCGTAGAAGAAAGGTTCTGGAATCCCGTACCGGTCGGGCCGCCGGGCACAAGCTGTACAATCCTCACCGTGGCTCCCCTCACGCCGAGTCTCTCCTGCAACTTGACGGCCGTCTGCTCCGTGACCGCAGTAACGATCTTGAAGGGCAGCATCGACACGCCGGCTATGATGTCCTCGAGTTGAATATGCTTTATGAGGCTTGCGAGGAACATGATTATCTTTTTCTTCGATTCCTCGTCCCTGATGCTGTCGATATAGACGTCGTACCGTATGTCTGTCGCCTGCGATTGGTCGGACATTTCCTCTCCTTTACACCATAGTTCTTACGCGCTTGATCTCTGCGTGCTGCAGTTTTATGGGGCAGAACTCTCCGCACATGCTGCAGACGTCCGTGTCCTGCAGCGACACGGACTCCCTGTACTCCCTCGCCTTCTGGGGGTCGATCGCGAGCCTATACTGGGACTCCCAGTCCATCGCCTTCCTTGCTTTTGCCATCTTCATGTCCCAGTCCAGGGCGCCCTTGACGCCCCGGGCTATGTCTGCGGCGTGCGCGGCTATCCTCGACGCGATGATGCCCTGCTTGACGTCCTCGATATCCGGCAGCCTCAGGTGCTCGGCCGGCGTAACGTAGCACAGGAAGTCCGCGCCTGCCATGCCGGCGATAGCGCCGCCTATTGCTGAAGTTATATGGTCATAGCCGGGCGCGATGTCCGTCACCAGGGGACCGAGCACATAGAACGGTGCGCCGTTGCAGAGCTGCTTCTCGATCTTGATGTTCGTCTCTATCTGGTCGATGGGAACGTGGCCGGGTCCCTCTATCATGACACCGACGCCCTGTTCCACCGCGCGTTTCGCGAGATCCCCGAGTATGATCAGCTCCTGCACTTGCCCCCTGTCCGTAGCGTCCGCGATCGCACCCGGCCTCAGGCCGTCCCCGAGGCTTATTACGACGTCATAACGTGCGAGTATCTTGAGGAGCCTGTCATAATACTCGTAGAATGGGTTCTCCCGACCGTTGTAGTCCATCCACTCCATCATCAGAGCGCCACCCCTGCTCACCACGTCGAGCAGCCTGCCCTGCTTCCTGAGCCTCCCGACGGATTCCATGGTAACGCCGCAGTGTATGGTCATGAAGTCCACGCCCTGCTCTGCCTGCTCCTCTATCGTATCGAACATCTCGTCGATAGTGAGTTTGAACATCGACCGGTGCTTCCTGACTGAGCTCACCACGCTTTGGTACAGGGGGACGGTACCTACCGGCACCGTCGAATGGTCGAGGATTTCCTTTCTTATCCTCGCGATGTTGCCCCCTGTTGAGAGGTCCATGACGACGTCGGCCTTGTACCCGATGCTCACCATGAGCTTCTTGAGCTCATCCTCCATACTCAGCTTGTCCTCCGAAGAGCCTATGTTCGAGTTGATCTTCACGGACAGGCCCTCGCCGATTCCGACCGGGTCTATTCGATGGTTCCTGTTCTTGAGTATGGCGATCCGCCCGCGCCCCACCCGCTCGATCATTGTACCGATGGGCACGCCCTCCTTCTCTGCGACGAACCTTACCTCATCGGTTGCCGTACCCGTGACGGCCGATAGAATATGACTCATGTATTGACCTCTTACGGTTAAGATAACAAAAGCGCATACAATAATCAATAGGCAGGAGCTACGGGGACGGGTAAACGGGATGCCGGTCCCCCTCAGGAGTATGAAGGAATATCTGGTTTACGATTCAACGTTTCTCAATCGTTGTGTCGTATGAACTTGCCGGCAGAGACGAATGCGCCGACAAACCCGAGCATGGCTGCAGCCACGAGTATCGTACCTATCGTCCCTCCGGAGAGAAACACGATATGGGCATTCACGATCAGGGAGCCGAATGCATGGTGCAACCTGTAGAGGAAAAACCGGTAAACGAGGTAGAGCAGCGCGATGGAGAGCCCGGTCCCGCAGAGTACCTGGGTTACGCCTTCGAGCAGAAATGGTAGCTCTATGAACATGTTCGTTGCACCGACCAGCTTCAGTATCTCTATTTCGTCTTTCCTCGAGAATATTGACATCCGTATGGTATTCGAAACGATGATCAGTATGGCGAACAGTATGAACCCCCCGATGCCGATACCGAGCATCTTCACCATGACGAGCATCTCCGAGAACCTCTCGGTAACGCCCTGTCCGTACTGTACATCGGCTATGCCCTGTATGCCCCGCAGCGAGTCGGCCAGCTTTCCCACCGTCCCGTTCCTTATAACCCTGTCCCTGACCATAACAACGAGGTACGCAGGCAGGATGTTCTGGCTTACGCCGCTCAGGATTGCAGCCTGGCCCTTGAGCTCTCTCCTGAACTCGCTCAGGGCGTCCTGCTTCGAGTAGAAGCGTACACCCTTAATGTTGCCGTACTTCTTCAACTGGCCCTCGATAGCACTGACCTGCTGTGAGCTCACCCCGTCCTGCAAATATGCGATAATCTTTATCCTGCCCTGCCATCCCTCGAGGACTGCGTTGACATTCCGGTAGATCACGAAAAAAATATTCAGGATAAGAAAGGCCACGGCTATTGTGATGATCGTTACGACATTCAGGTACAGGTTCGACGCGATGCCCTTTGCCATCGTGGTCATGAAATAGGAGATCCTCTTGATTATGAGCATGCTGTCTTCCGGCTACTTTTACTGCTTTTCCATGATCCTTCCGTGCTCCAGGGTTATCACGCGTCTGGAATAGCGTGAGATAAGACTCTTGTCGTGTGTGGCAACCACGACGGTAGTACCCTTGATATTAACATCCTCGAAAAGTTTCATGACGTCGAGGGTCAGGTCCTGGTCAAGGTTGCCGGTCGGCTCATCGGCGAGTAGGATCGCCGGCTCGTTGACGAGGGCACGGGCGATAGACACCCGCTGCTGCTCCCCGCCAGACAGCCGGAGGGGAGAGAAGTTGAGCTTATGCTGGAGGCCGACCAGTTTCAGCATCTCCCAGACCTTTTTTTTGATCTCCTTCTTTGGCATCCCGATCACCGAGAGGGATAGGGCGACGTTGTCGAAAACCGTCCTATCGTAGAGCAATTTGAAGTCCTGAAACACGACGCCGATATTCCTCCTCAGGAATGGCACGGCTGACCTCTTCAGCCTCGTGATATTGTACCCATTGATGATGATCTGTCCCTTGGTAGGCATCTCTGCGAGGAACATGAGCTTCAGAAGGGTCGACTTGCCCGCCCCGCTCGGGCCTGTGATGAAGGCGAATTCGCCCTTCTCTACCTGTAAGCTTATGTCTTCGAGCGCCGCACTGCCTTTGAGATAGTGCTTGTACACATGAAAAAGCTGGATCATTATCCCTGCTTTTTTCTTTTGATGGCTCGTTCAGCCGATGCCATGATATGAGAGGCTGTGAGGCCGAAATACTCCAACAGTTCTTCCGAGGAGCCCGATGTCCCGAAGGTGTCCCGTATGCCGACAAACTCGACCGGCACGGGGCAGTTCTTCACGACGACCTCCGCAACGGCCGAGCCCAGACCACCGATTATAGAATGCTCCTCTGCCGTGACGAGCGCGCCTGTCTGCTCAGCAGCATGAACGATGGCTGCCTCATCGATGGGCTTTATGGTCGACATATTGATGATCCTCGCATGGATACCCATCGCAGACAGCTTCGCGCCGGCGTCCACGGCCTTTGCCGTCATAACGCCCGCCGCTATGATCGCAACGTCCGTTCCCTCCGCTATCGTAGACGCCCGGCCGATGGCAAAATCGCAGCCGTTTTCGAAGACGACGGGCACCTTCGTCCTCCCGAGCCTCACGAACATCGGGCCCTTATGTCGCGCTATTTCCATAATGACCTTTTCTGTCTCTACGGCATCGGCAGGGACTATCACGGTCATGCCGGGGATCGAGCGCATGAGTGAAATGTCTTCTACGGACTGGTGCGATCCGCCGTCCTCGCCCACCGTAACGCCGCTGTGCGTCGCAACGATCTTGACGTTGAGCTCGGCGTACGCGATAGACTGTCGTACCTGCTCCCATGCTCTGCCGGAAGCGAATATTGCAAAAGTGCTCGCGTAGGGTATCTTGCCTGCCGCCGCGAGACCTGCGGCAGTGCCCATGAGGTTCTGCTCCGCTATGCCCATATTGAAAAACCGGTCCGGGAAGCGCTTCGCAAACATGCCGGTCTTCGTGGACGATGAGAGATCGCCGTCGAGCACCACGACCCTCGGCTCCCGCTCTCCGAGCGCAACAAGGGCCTTTCCGTACGCATCCCGGGTAGCTATCATCTCCCGCACGATGTCAACTCCTCAAGGGCTATCTTCAACTCCTCGTCGGTCGGCGGGACACCATGGTAATGCACCTTGTTCTCGAACAGAGAAACACCCTTGCCCTTCAGTGACTTCGCTATAATGACGGTCGGCTTCCCTTGTACCGACCGCGCCACACGAAACGCGCTGCGGAGTGACGGAAAGCTATGGCCGTCGACCGTTATCACGTTCCAGCCGAACCCCTTCCATTTATCCGGAAGCGGCTCTATGTTCATGATGTCCTCCACGGCGCCGTCTATCTGCAGCCCGTTCCTGTCCACGATGGCACAGATGTTGTCGAGCCCGTAGTGCGCGGACGACATCGCAGCCTCCCACACCTGCCCTTCCTGGAGCTCCCCGTCACCGAGGAGCACGTACACCCGGCTGTCCAGACGGTCTATTCTCAAGCCGAGCGCCATGCCGACACCCATCGAGAGTCCCTGGCCGAGAGAGCCGGTCGACACCTCGATACCCCTGGTCTTCTTGCTGTCGGGGTGACCCTGGAGGACTGTCCCGAGCTTGCGGAGCGTCAGTAGCTCCTTTTTGTCGAAGTAGCCGGCGTCGGCAAGGACGGCGTACAACGCCGGCGCAGCATGCCCTTTGGACAGGATAAACCTGTCCCTGGATGGCAGCGCCGGATTACCCGGGTCGTGCCGCATCTGCTCATAGAACAGCTCCACCAGTATCTCGACGCATGACAGCGAGCCGCCGGTATGACCGGACCGAGCGAAGTTGAGCATCTTGACGATATCGATCCTGATAGCAGTCGCTTTCTGCTCCAGCCTCCTGTCTACCGTGAGCGTTTGTTGGGTCGTGTCCGGGGACCTGCTCTCGTCCAATGCCACCGCCTTCATTTCTCCTCTGTAGTCTCGACGAGGTAATCGAGGATAACCTCGTCGAGGTTCTTCGTCTCATCATCGATGTTCAAGGTCTTTTCCTTCTGGTTTGTCGATAGCTGCTCCTGTTTGACCGCAGCCTTATCGCTGAGGAGATCCTTCACGAGAACATGCGTGTCGTATGTACCGTCCCGTAGCTCCGTAACCATCTTCTTATGCTGCTCCTTCATGATGTCGGCCACGACCTTCTCGAGGTCGTTTACCTTGATGATGTCCATGTAGCTCGTCTTCTTCGTCGCGATAATATTGCCGCCGATGAAGAGGTGGGTCATGATGAATGGGTTGTCCTTTCCGCTGTCCTCCGTCTGGACATGGAATGTGACTCCCTTGTGGATGATGTTGTGGTTGTAGCCGGGAAGCATGCGGTTACCGCACCCTCTTCTCCAGATAGCTATCTATGCTCAGTACGAAGTCCCTGGTGAAAAGGAATACGATCACCACGACGAGGAACAGCGAGTCCCTCACCAGTATCGCAGAGCCGATCTTTTCGTTCATGCCGAAGATATCGAAACAGCCGCACTCCATCGAGACACCCCGGTGCATGTTTATCGCTATCGCGACGATGAAAGATACGAGCAGCAGGCCGAGCGACAGGGAAGCGCCGCGTATGCCGATGCCGACGATAAGCATACTGCCTGCGATGATCTCGACCCACGGTAGGACATAAGCAAAGAGCTTCGCAAGGCCGGCGGGCAGGATATTGAAGTTGATGACGGTAGAGACGAGCGCTCCGGGGTGGAGCAGCTTACCGTACGCCGCTATGATAAACACCGCGCCGAGGGCCATCCGCAATACAAGGATAACCGCGGGCTTCAGCATCGCAAAGTTCAAGATACATTTTCTTTCCATATCAGGGCTCCCTTCCAACCGCTATCGGCAGGTTGGCATTAATCCATCCCGGCCATCCCTCGGTCATGACATAGACGTCCGTGAACCCCCGTTTCCCGAGGTCTTTCGCCACGTCCACGCTCAGTCCGCAGCCTGTGCCGTGACAGTAAGTAATGATCTTCTTGTTCTTCAACAACAGACTCTTAAATTTCGGATAGTCCTGCTGGAACTTGTCGTACGGTATATTGATAGCACCCTTGATATGGCCCTCCCGATACTCGGCGTTGTCCCGCGTATCCACAAACACGGCGGTATTGCTGGTATAGTTACTGTACGCATCCTCTACGCTGATGGTCTTCATAGCCTGAATCTCTTGCACATAGCTTTCCGGAACATTGAGGCTGTCCGCTGTCCCTTTGTCCGGCGTAGCGCTGTGAACGCTGAGCCCGAGCACGAGGGAGACCATATAGATGCCCGCTGCCGTCATGAATACCGACCTCCACGTCCTGTTCAAATTCATCGCACTACCTCTCCTATCCATCCTCCGCCAAGGACCTCGCTGCCACGGTAAAAAACCGCCGCTTGTCCGGGAGTAATAGCTTTCTGCGGTAATTCAAATTCCACGATAATCATATCGTCTTTTCTCCTGATCTCAGCCCTCTTTGCCGTATGTCTATATCTTATTTTCACGTCTGCGTACATTGGTAGTGAAGGCTCTGTGCCCGCTATCCAATGTACGCCGTGCACATTGCATACCGCGGACAGCAGCCTCTCTCTGGTGCCGACCGTGATACTGTTATCAGCAGTGTTTTTGTGTATAACATAAACGGGTGCACTTGTATATACGCCCAGACCCCTCCTCTGTCCTATCGTATAGAAGGGCAGTCCCCGGTGCCGTCCCACCACCTCGTTATGTTCGTCCACGATACTCCCTTCCGGCATATCCCTGCGTCCGTATACCCTTTCAAACTCCTCAAGCCCACCTTCCGGCAGGAAACAGAGCTCCTGGCTGTCCCTCTTGGAGCAGGAAACGAGGTCCGCCTTCCTCGCGACCTCCCGTACCGTGCCCTTTCCGAGGGTCCCGAGGGGAAACAGGACCCTTGAAAGCCTTCGCTGATCGAGCATGAACAGAAAGTATGACTGGTCCTTGTTCGGATCAAGCGCCCTCTCGAGATGGTAGCCCTGCCCGTCCGACCGAACACGGGCATAGTGACCGGTGGAGACATAATCATACCCTCTCTCCATTGCATACTCTAGCAGGAGCCCGAACTTGAGCCGATCGTTGCAGACAACGCAGGGGTTCGGCGTTCTTCCGCTGGCAAGCTCTCTTTCATAGCGGTCTACGACAAGCTCCCTGAACTGGCTCTGCATGTCCAGTGTCTTGAACTCTATGCCGATCTGTCGGGCAGTCCTGGCAGCATCGTCGAGGTCCTCGGTAGAGCAGCATGGGTTTTCGGATTTGTATGCCCAGAGCTTCAAGGCGACACCCATGACGGCGTAGCCTTGCTCTCTCAGCAGCAGTGCGGCAACCGAGCTGTCGACACCGCCGCTCATCCCCACGACGACGGATTTCTTGCGATTATGTTCAGCCATGTTCGTCTGTCAGATAGTATACACCGCTGCTCCATACCGCACAACTACTCCCCGGCCGGACCTATGAAGCCCGCCGCGATTGTAGCAAAGGTATGGATCCTGCTACTCTTTTTGCTTGTCTACGACGCTGGAAGAGAGTCGCCGGACCATCCCCCCGGTGAGCTGTCCGAAGAAAAAAGCTCCCACCAGGACCGGAAAGGTCACGAGCCTCCAGCCGAGTCCAGCAATGAAGCGGAGCGCGATAACAAGAGGCACCGGTACATGGACAGCCAAAAACCACTGCCGGGAAAAGGTCTTGACCTTCGACCGCCAGAAACCGAACGGGATGTTCAGCATAAATACAATCAGGCCCACAAGCCACAGCGTCTTCATATGCATCGCGCCAAAGTACTACTTCCTTTCACTGTATACTACCTCTTACGTCAGGTACGAAAACTACCAGAAACCCGTCACCGCGTCAACCCTTACCTCCTTCCCTTACCTCCTTCAATCAATCCGCAAACCAAATTTGTTCTACTACGATACATTGTGCACGACGTGGGCGATTATCAATTCTTAAACCAAAATCTGTTCGTACTTTTTATGATGTTCAATCTTATTTAAAATCCCTCCCCTTGACCCCGATCTTAGTGGTACACATGATTATGGTATGGTGAAGGCATTGCTCATCGTGACGGCAATCAGCATGGTAATAATGCTCGCGGCGTCGGTGCTTGCACCGACGCAAGACCAGGGAGACCGGGGCGCCTCCCCTGCGAAAAAGCTGGAGACTGCCACGTTCGCGGGCGGGTGCTTCTGGTGCATGGTATCGCCGTTCGAGCACCTCGACGGTGTTGTCAGCGTCGTATCAGGCTACGCTGGCGGCACAACGAAAAATCCCACGTACGAGGAGGTATCGACCGGAACAACGGGCTACTACGAGGCGATCCAGGTAACGTACGACCCGGCAAAGGTCTCGTACAAAGCCCTGCTCCCTGTCTACTGGAGGCAGATCGATCCAACCGACGGCGGCGGTCAGTTCGTCGACAGGGGGCCACAGTATCGGACTGCCATCTTCTACCGGACCGATGAAGAGAGGCGCCTAGCGGAGGAGTCGAAGGAAGAGATTGCCAGGGAATGGCACTTTGACAAGCCGATCGTCACCAGGATCATACCGTTCACGAACTTCTTCCCTGCCGAGGCATACCAACAGGACTTTTACCAGAAGAACCCACTGCGCTACGAGATCTACCGGCTCGGGTCCGGGCGTGACGCGTACATCGAGAAGCACTGGAAGGAGAAGAAGCAATCGAAGGCAGAGCTTAAAAAAGATCTCACCCCCCTCCAGTACAGGGTCACGCAGGAGTGCGGTACCGAGAAGCCCTTCGACAACGCCTACTGGAACAACCATAGGGAAGGCATCTATGTGGACATCGTCTCCGGGGAGCCGCTGTTCAGCTCGACGGACAAGTTCGACTCCGGCACGGGCTGGCCAAGCTTTACAAGGCCGCTGGAGCCCGGCAACATCGTCGAAAAGACGGACACGAGCCATTTCATGGTCAGGACAGAGGTTGACAGCACCTCCGGTTCGCACCTGGGCCATGTCTTTGACGACGGGCCAAAGCCAACGGGCCTGCGCTACTGTATTAACTCCGCTGCCCTGAGGTTTATACCAAAGGAAGACCTGCAAAAAGATGGCTATGGCGAATACCTGAAGCTTTTCAGGAAGAAATAACGGCCACGTAGAGCTTTTCGCTGCATAAAGCGGTCTGCAATGTCCGATTCATTCGGATTTTATTTTTACAGAGACAGAAGACGACAGTGGCTGTCACCTTCCATGAGTTCAATATTTTTATCGGTCATTACTGGCCGAATATGTCAAGGTAAAACGTCGGTTCATTTCTGCAAATACATTGATATTAAAGGGGAATATTTAGACAATCATTCTGGCACATAAGGTGCCTTACTATTAAAGTGTAGTTGAGCTTGTGTAAAAGATTTACATTTTTTATGAGGAGGTAGCCATGTGGCTTATCGTTAAGGTCGTGAAAGACGGGCAGTATTATTTTCTGGCATCTGTGGGAAGAGAAACGGGATTTGGAGGAAAGGTAACGCTTGAGCCAATACCACTCGGGATAGAAGAAGGTGAAGCAGGCTCGCGTGTATTAAAATTCATGGAGGGCACCGACGGAGAGATCTCACCAAGCATCAGCGGACAGAAGGTGAAATTTGCCTATGGGCTCGATGCTGAGAAACATGTGGGTGAGACCTTGCTTGAGGGAGTACTTCATTACTAATACACAACCCATGAGGAGGAGGCTAATCGTGAATAACATTACGGTAATAACTGACAAGCACCGCCACACCGTCAAGTGCGCGATAGACAAGATATCCGAAAAACTGCTGTCCAAGTTCATATTCAAGGACGAGTACGGGTGGATGTTACTCGATCTATCCAACTGGCCGGGGCTGAGCCGCGCGGTGATCTTCGCGGATACGATCCAGGCAATGAGCGGAAAAGAAGTACTCTTTACGTCAAAGGACATAGGAATCGTAGCAAGGATAAGCAGAAAGTAAGCTGCCTATTTTCTTCCACGCAGATGAACTACCCCACACATAGGCCCGCTGCCAGAGGCGGCTGGCCCCTCTTTGCATCCTCGAAAGCTCCTTTTTTTACCACAAGCCATTGTAATTTGCCGGCCATTGGTATAATAAGCATTGCCAATGAGACGATGGTACGGCATATCACTATTGCTGGGGGCGATATTCCTGTTTTTCCTGCCGTCCCTGTTCCTGCAGCATAATTCCGTAAAGCTGCTGAACGAGTACAGGCGGACGCTCCTTGCCGGGAGCGCACAGCAGGACAACCTTCACCTGATCTATACTCCTTTCAGAAAGCTCTATTACGACCAGATGCACAGCGGCCATTTCCCGTTCTGGGACCCCTACATATTCGGCGGGGCGCCGTTCTTTGCTGACGATCAGAGCGCCGTCCTCTCCCCCTACAACATCGCTGCCCTGCCTTTCCCATTCTCCAGCGGCCTGCTCGTTGCCTCGCTCCTCAAGCTTATCATAACGGGCCTGGGTATGTTCCTGCTGCTGGATCTCCTCTCGTTAAATATGAATGCATGCCTTCTGGGAAGCATAACATGGGTATTCTCGGCGTTCATGATGACGTTCCATATCCATCACACGGCATCGGATGCCGGCAGCTTCATACCGTGGTTCTTTTATTTCTCCGAAAGGCTGGCACGGAACGCGGAAAGCGGCAGGCGCATAGCAGGGGTATTGTCCGGGCTCATAATCTCGGTGGGGCTGTCCCTCCTGTCCGGCCATGCAGAGACCACCATTGTCGGCAGTATCGGCCTGGTACTATATATGCTGGCAAGAGTGGTCGTCTTGACACCGCCGCTGGCTGAGGGGCCTGCTACCAGCGGCTCGACAGCGATGGCATCCACCGGCAGGGCAAAGATAATCCTCATCATAATCGCAGGACTGGCTGCCGGCTATCTGCTTGCATCCGTCCAGCTTGTTCCATTCCTCGATGTTATCCTCAAGAGCGAGCCATACTATCTCAGGTCCACGTCCGTGCAGGTGCTGCGCAGCATGGCGCTATGGACGCTCACCATGTGGGTGACGCCCCTCTTCTATTTCTTAAGAGAAGGAGGCATGCCGATGCTCCATCAATCTACCACCTACATCGGGGTAATATCCCTGATGCTCGCGCTGTTCTCGATACTTACCGTACGACGTCACAAGAGAGCCGTTCTGCCATTTCTGATGACCGCGATCGTGACCACAGGCATAAGCTATGTGATCCCGCCCTTCTCGTGGCTCCTCAAGATACCTATCATACGGCTCGGTGGCGCCTTCAGATTTATGGCCGTTACGGAATTCAGCCTGTCCGTACTTGCCGGCTTTGGCTTAAACGCGCTCTATCTCCGCAATGGACGCATGCGCAGCAAGCCCCGTGCCATAACTGCGATAGCACTCACTCTGATTGCTGCAGCCTTTATCGTTGCCGGAAAATTCGACATGACCCCATCCCTGTCCGTGCTCAACCATACGATAGTGTGGATTAAAAGCTTCAGCCCTGTCGATATAGGGATAAGCGGCATGACCATGATTGGGCTCATACTCTACGTGCTTGCAGTCCTGTTCATGCTTCTCGACTCCGGGCTAACCGGGGCAAAAATGACGGGTATGTGCCTTATGGTATTGAGTGTAGCAGACCTCTTTCTCTACGGCATGTTCGGCATGGGATATAACCCCCTTCTTACTTCGATTAGCTTAAAACCAAAAAACAAGATAGTCGATACCTTGCAGCATGTTGGCTCGGATAACTATACATTTTATACAAATACCGAGCTCATCAGGCCAAACAGCGGGTTGCTGTATGGCCTCAGGGATTTCAGGGGATTTGATATCGTCGTCTCAAAAAGGTACGAGGACTTCCTGTCCGTGCTGTTCCCCGGCCGTATCCTCAGGCCTGATGCAAGCGGGGAATACTACAACTTGCCGGGCGTGCCGGACCCTGTTATCGCGGGCCTTGCCGGCATAAGGTATCTTATCCTTAACTCGGCAGAGGCAACGTCTATCTCCACGCCGGCATCAACGAAACCGATGCCCGATCCGTACAGCGCCTATTACAGGCCCATAGTCTCGGACAACGGAATCTCCTTATGGGAGAATGTATCGGCAAAGCCGCTTATCTACCCTGCCGAGGCCGTACAACCCGTAGCAACAGACGGGCAGGCACTCTCTATCCTGTCAACCCGCAGCAGACAGCTCCTGCATACCGCCATCGTGACCGGCATACATGAGCAGGGAGGGCTCGATACCGCCGGGATCAGGATCTCGAGAACAACCGACGTGCCGGGCCGGCACGTCGTAGAGGTGCAAGCCGCCACAAAGGGCTTCCTCGTCATAAACGAGCCCTCCTATCCCGGATGGCACGCCTCGATAAACGGCAGAGAAGTACGGCTGTATCACGTAAACTACCTTTTCCAGGGAATAAAGCTGCCGAAAGGGACCTATACCGCCGTTATCTCCTATACCCCGAAATTATTCTACCTCGGACTGAGCGTATCGGTCCTGGTGCTGCTGGTAACGATCGGCATGGCGATTTGGTGACGTAAGTCTACTCCTTCGTGTCTGCCCATGTCTTGCCGTGACTGATGGACACCCGCAGGGGCACGAGCAGCTTTAGCGCGCCCTCCATCTGCTCCTTTACAGCAGCCGAGAAAGGCCCTATCTGCTCGTCCCTTACCTCGAACAGCAGCTCGTCATGGATTTGGAGTAGCATCTGCGCATCGTATCCTTGCCGCTGTATCATATCGTCCACCCGCAGCATGGCTACCTTGATCAGGTCCGCAGCGCTACCCTGAACAGGCGTGTTGATGGCTATCCGCTGGTATGCCGGGTTGTCCAGGGTCTTGGGTATGTACCGACGTCTGCCGAGTATCGTGCCGACGTAACCTGTCTGCCGCACACCGTTGAGTATGTCGTCGATGTAATTCTTAACGCCCCGGTACTCGCTGAAGTATGCGTCTATGATCAGCTGTGCCTCCTCAGGAGGCACGCCGAGCTGCTTCGAAAGCCCGTATGCCGACATGCCGTACAGGATCCCGAAGTTTATCACCTTCGCACGGTTCCGCATCTGCGGCGTGACGTCCGGGACAGGCGTCTTGAATACGCCTGACGCCGTCGTCGTGTGGACGTCCTGGTTGTGGAGAAAGGCTTCCATCAGTGCCTCGTCCGACGAGAGGTGTGCCATGATTCTGAGTTCTATTTGGGAGTAGTCAGCGCTGAGTATCGAATACCCCTCGTCTGCGATAAAGGCCCTCCGTATCATCCTGCCCCGCTCGTCCCTTACCGGTATGTTCTGGAGGTTCGGCTCGCTGCTCGCAAGTCTGCCTGTCGCAGCGCCAGTCTGGATGAAGTTCGTGTGTATCCTGCCGGTGCCCGGGTCGACGAACGAGGGCAGCGTATCCACGAAGCCGTTCTTGAGCTTCGCGATGCCCCGGTATTCGAGGAGGTATTTTACAAAGGGATGCCTGTCGCTCAGCCCAGCAAGGACCTCGCTGTCCGTGGAGTAGCCGGTCTTTGTCTTCTTTGCCCCGGGCAGCCCCATGTCCTCGAACAGGATCGAGGCTATCTGCTTCGGCGAGTCCGGGTTGAACGTGTGCGACACGTATGACTGCATCTTCGACAGCAAGTCTTTTAACTGGGTGTCGAAGCTTGCCGAAAGCCCGGCCAGGTAGGCCTGGTCCACACGGATGCCGGTATGCTCCATCATGGCGAGCACACGGGACAGCGGCATCTCCACCTTCTCGAACAGCGGCTCCAGACCGTCCTGTCTCAGTCTCTGCATATACGACCGGGCGAGCTTCTCCAGCAGCGCAGCGCCTTTTGCAAGATAGGCCCCCCTGCCCTGTTGCTTTGCGAACATCGTGTTGTTCTTATCGATGTCTTTTGCTGCTATAGCCGGCAGTTCCTCGCCAAGCTCGGAAAGCGCGAGCGATTCCAGGGAATAGCTCTTCGCTTCCGGGTTACAGAGATACGCTGCAAGCTCGACTGAAAACAACGATGTCTTTAATGTTATAGCGTGTTTAATGCAAAGCCTGTGCAACGCCTTTGCATCATGGACGACAAGCCTGCGGTCGAGCAACATCACCCGCTTTATAGCATCGATGCCCGCATTGCCGATGTAGTATGCATTACCTGCATACATACCCATTTCATGGTCCATGAGTGTGAGCGATACTTCCGCCTCATCCCTCAATGCATCCCCGATCTCATCGACAGAGCGGACCTCCCGAAAGTCGAACCGCACCTCTACCTTGCCGAGCCTGTCGATGAGCCTGCGGAATTCGAACTCTGAAAACAGCCTCATGAGCCTGTCCCGGTGCTCCGGACTCAAAGAACTGAACAGCGATGCCGGCATTTTGAACGAGCCGAGATCGATAGCGACAGGCACGTCATGCCTGAGCTGGACGAGCTGCCTCGTGATGTCATAGAGGCGTTGCTTCCCGTCCATGAGAGCTGTCGTGACACGCTTGCTGGCGATGTCATCGATATGCTCATAGATGCCTTCGACATTGTTATACTTCACAAGCAGTTCCATGGCGGTCTTCTTTCCGATGCCCTGTACACCTTTAATATTGTCGACGCTGTCGCCCGTCAGCATCAGGAACTCAGTTATCTGTGAAGGGCTTACGCCGAACTTCTCAGAGACTTCCCGGGACGTTATCCACTGGTCCTTCATCGTGTCCAGCATGACGACGTCGTCCCGGATCATGGACATAAGGTCCTTGTCGGTACCCACGATAACGACCCCGAAGCCCGACGTCGTTGCCCGGTCGGCTAGCGTGGCTATGACGTCGTCTGCCTCGTAGCCCTCGCTGGACAGGCGCTGGATGCCCAGGGCATCCGTGATCTCGAAGATATAGGGAAACTGTGCCGACAGATCGTCCGGTGCGGCGCCCCGGTTCGCCTTGTACTGTGCGTCGATCTGGTCCCGGAACGTGGGACCCTTCGAGTCGAAAACAACGACGAAGTAGTCCGGCCTATACTGCTCCACCGTCTTGACCAGCATGTTCGTGTAACCATAGACCGCGTTCGTGGGTATGCCCTTCTTGCTCGTCAGTGGTGGCAGCGCATGGTATGCCCGGAAAATATAGGTACTGCCGTCGACAATGAACAGCAGCGGACGCTTGGTGATTGGAATCGTCATGTTATCGCATGCCTTTTCATCCAACGTGCTGCCAACTATCACACACGCTTTGCATTCTAAACTTTTACCGCCATTATTTTTATAGTATCGCCCAACGTGCAAGAAGTCAGCAGTAGATTTACTGCATAGCGGGCCATCCTCAATAATATTTTATTTTCTGACAACTCTCTCAATTTTTCATCATTTATTATAGAATCCTTCCTGGACGGGATTTTATTATCACCTTTTATACCTGTTCTTAGCCTTGTAACAGACAGACCTGTTGTGCGGATAGAGATAGGCCTTAAGCCGGCTCTTCCGAGGAGGAAGGACATAGTCTGAGGCGTGTAATAACAGAGATGCTCGGGATACTCGATAACACTCCACTTCTCGCCAAGTAACATCCTCGACAGAGAACCAAAATTTGGCGTTGTTAAATACAACGCACCTCCCCGACGTAGTAAGGTTTGAAAATTCGTTATTTCTTCTACGGGATAGTTAATATGCTCAATGACCTCCGATGATCGAATCACATCGAAGAATTCTTTTTGATAACTGGCCGGATTCAAGCGACCTTGCAGGATACGTATTCCCTTCTCTTTGCATATTGAAACCTTAACGTCGGAGATTTCTGTTCCATAGACATTCCAGTTTCTTTTCTTGGCAGCTTCCAGGAAATAGCCTTCACCGCAGCCGATATCTATTATATTGTTGTGCTTGCGAAACTTCTCGAAGGTGTCCAATAATTCGTTATATCGTTTTATAGTGATAGTCGATTGACAGGCCGTTGTAACGGGATATTTCTTATAGTATTCGAGTAATTCGATTTCGGATGGCTTACGTTGGGAAAAGACAAATCTGCAATCAGCGCACCTGACCAGATTGGAAGAGCCATAGCTCGGCAATGTTTTAATATGAGTGGAATTACAAAGTAGACAACTATGATGCAGCATCGTGATTTATGGTATCCAGATACACCGGTGCCCAGGCCTTCACCGAATACCGTTCTTCCACGGTCTTGCGCCCTGCCCTGCCGAGCCTCTCTCTCAGGGCGGGATCTTCTAAGAGTAACGATAGCTTCTCAATCCATTCCTTCTCATCTTTTGCAAGCATGCCGTTTACACCGTCTTGAATAATCTCGGTATTTACGCCGACGGGTGAGGCAACACAGGGTATGCCCATCGCCATGTACTGCAAGGCCTTCAGCCCGCATTTCCCTTTCGACCATTCATCGTTCGGAAGCGGCATGATGCCGACGTCGAACGCTTCCAGCTCCTTTATCTCCGTGTCAAGACTCCACGGAATAGTCCTCGCCTCCATGGCGGCGGTCCCATACCTGCCCCCGATAAACCGGACCTCGCAGTTACCGGGCAGTCTCCTCCAAACATTATCCAGAAGCCTGAGATACTCTGATGTAGATCCGCTCCCTATCCAGCCAATGACTGTTTTGTTTTTATCCGGCTTCCCTGCCGTTGGCTTATAAAATTCAGTATCGACTACAGTCGGTATGACAGTCACTTTCCTGTTGAGCTTCCTCGCGTGCTGTGCAAGGTATTCGTTGCCGGCGATGACATGGGTTGAGGACTTCATAATTTTGTCATACTTTTTTTCTGTTTTGAGGAGCCTCTTTATATAAGGATTTATCCCGATTTCGCTCCGTACCGCCAGCCAGACCGCATCATCAAAATCGAATATAACAGGTATGCCTTTTTTTACGAAATGTCGTTCTATCCACGGCCCACCCCAGAGCATCGCCTCCCGGTACACCACGACGGCATCGTAGCTGTCCGTATTGAAAGCCGTTTTTAGTTGATGGGATGTGCCGTGGATCATAGCCTTGCTCTTTCTCAAAACTCCTGCGTCTTTCTTGTTATAAATGGACAGATAATCCTTTGAATTCAGAAACGAGCTAAAGGAACATTCAATGCTGGACTCTTTAAGATACTGGGAGTATTGCAGCATCCGGTATCTTGGTCCTGCGCACTCTTTGGGGAATGGACTTAAAAACAATATTTTCATAGGTAAATCGCAATGCTCCGTATCCGGAAGTAAATAGCAGATTAAAAAAGATACATCAAACTATATTGAGCTCAACCGACACACAAACTCTTTGACATTCTCAAAATTATACATACATTGTTCGTATGATTACGGACCCGCCGAAAGAGATTATAGAAGCATTTGGAGAACGTGCTGCTGATAGCCTTAAAAAATGGCTCGAACAGGAGTTTAAACCAGTAGCTTCAAAAGACGATATCCTTGATGTGAAGGAAGGTATCTTTACAGTTAAGCAGGATGTAGCAGTGCTTGCAAACAGAGTCGAAAGCCTCGAAGGCTCGGTCAATGAGATCAAGTCAGAGATGACGGACATGAGGGCCGAGATGAACGAGCGGTTCGACACCATGTATCGCCAGACCTTCACGCTCATCAAATGGACCGTGGGTCTGCTCGGCTTCTTCGGCGCCCTGATCAGTACCCTGATCTTCGTGGGATGGTTGGGATTTTGACAGACAAAAAATTATCGGGAATTATATTGTGGATTTCTTTTGTAAAGATTTAGTATTTGTCGTAGAGATTGACGGTGAGAGCCATGATTATAAAGGTGACTATGACAAACAAAGGGAGCATTATTTGGAAGGTCTTGGCATAAAAGTATATCACTTCAAGGATGAAGCTATTAAGAAGGATTTAGATGCGGTCATGAAACAATTAAGCAGGGAAATTCTGAACACCCCGTCCTTCCAGGACACCCCTCTGTAAGAGGGGAATGGGGAGCTACAGACTGTCATAGATTTCTTTATATCTCTGGACACCCACCTCGACGCTCATCGTATCTTTTACCGTGCCGTACGCCCTCTGCCTGAAGTCCGGGTCATCGATCAGCCCCATCGCCTGCTCGAAGACCCGCTTGTATTCGGTATCATTAAACGCATGCACAACGGCCCCTGTATTCGTCCGGCCGAGTACCTCTTCCACATCCCCTACCCCGGCATTGGCAATGACCGGCAGACCGCAGGCAAGGTACTCCGCGAGCTTGGTTGGAGCCGAGGATTGCTTGGAGAATGAGGGCTTTATAAAAGATAATCCTATGTCCGATGCCCATAGATACCCGTGCACGTCGTCAGGACTCAGCGACTTTATCATATAGTCCGCCACTTCTATACCGTATTTGCCCAGTATATGTTCGGCATATCCACGTTCATTTCTGTTCAATATTAAGAAAAAGGCCTGACTGTGAGAAGTTTTTGTTGCCTTGAAGAACTCTACCATCTTATCGAACAGGTACCATGTCCCGAGCGAGCCGGAATAGACGACCACAAGCCTGTCGTCGGACAGGCCGAAGGCACGGCGCATGTTGTTCCTCTGCGGGACGCTCATTGGAGGGAAGCGCCGTGTATCTACGCATGTCGGGATAACGGTTATCCGGGCCTTTATGTATGCGAACCGCCGAAGATAGGCCTTGATCTTCTCCGTTAAGACAACTACGGCATCGGCATTTTCAAGCATCTTCTTCTCGGCCCATTTGGTAATCCTGTAGCTCATGCTCCTATGCGTCCATTGCCCGGCATCGACCTTCTCGTCCGCCATCATGCCTCGCATGTCGAAGATAAATCTCGTACGTAACATTTTTTTCGATACCAGCCCTATCATCGCCGGCACGTAGCTGCGTGCATGAACGATTCCGTAAGGCTCTTCGAGGAATTCGACAAATGCCCTCAGGAGGCCGTGTAGAATATCGAACACGGACGAGAAAAATCGGGGATGCTTATGGTACTTCAAGGCCACCCATCTTATATCCGCCCGATCGAGCCTCGTCTTTACCGTATCCATTTCTTTTTCGAAGTCCCTCTCGTGGCGGTGCTCGAACGAGAGCACGGCGATCTTATACCCTTCTTGAGATAATCCTACCAGGTACGGGACTACCTGCGACTGCCCGAGCGGCTGGCAGAGGCCGTTATAGGTGATATAAAGAACTCTGTTATGTCTTGCACTGAAGTTTTTAAGAGGCAGGACATATATTCTCAGAAACCACTTGATAAACTTTGGATTAAAAATAATTGCCGGATTTTCTTTAAATGCCTTTTTTAAATAATACTCTGCCTTTAAAGGGCTACCCGCAGAAAACCATGTAATCAAAATCAAAATATAGCAATAAGAATAAGCTATTCGCCTGTATTTTTTTGTAATCGGCTTCATTTCGTTGTTTGAAAATATTTTATCGATAGCCCTTGGCACGTCTCTTTCAACCAACTGCGGAGACCGCATACTCCTATCATTGTGCTCCCGCATAAGGACGGTGGGTTCCGGCTGGTAAAACACAGGTGCTTTAAATGCAGCCCTTACCGCAAATTCACGATCTTCGGAGATACTCAGGCTTTCGTCGAATAATAGTTGATCAAAAAAATCCTTTCTGATGACAACAGTACCTATCCATATTGCATTAATTTTGAGCAGTTTCTTTAAGATCCAACCTTCCAATGACTTTCTTTTAATATCGATCACACGCCCATTGATATACGCACTATAATTACCATGCAGCCATAAGACTTTATCGGTACCGCGCTTCGTTATTAATGCATGGGCCTTTTCAAGGTGTTGCGGCAGCGCGATATCGTCCGAGTCTAAAAATAAAAGGTACCGTCCTTTTGCTCCCCCTGCCCCCCTGTTGCGCGCAGCACCGCGCTCCTTGTTCTCCTGATAGATATACTGAACTCTGGGATCTGAAAGGTATCTGGCTATGACTTCCTTTGTATTGTCTGTTGAGCCGTCGTCGACGATGATCAATTCTAAGTCCTTGAAAGTCTGGGCAAGAATGCTCTCGACGGTCTCAGTTACCATGTCCGCGCGGTTGTATGTCGGGACAATCACTGAAAAAAATGGACCGCTCATATAGGGATTATATACATATTTTTGTCTTCTCTGCCATGCCGAATGACATACCGTTTCTGTCATTCTGGGCCGTAGGCGAAGGACCTGTCCCCTCTGTCACTCTGAATGAAATGAAGAGTCTGTCTTTTTTCAGGTTCTTCAGTCGCCCCGCTTCCTTCAGAACGACATACCCGCCTGTCCACCAAAGACCTTTATCTCTCCAGGTACAACTTCTCGAGTTTCTCAATCATATAGCCCACTGAAAATCGCTCTACAGACTTCTTCCCCCTGTCTATGAGCCTATTTCTTAATCCCTCGTCATTTAAAATTTCCTCGATTGCATTGTAAATCGCTTCACTGTCTTTATACGGTACGATAATAGCATTTTCCCTGTCTTTGATAAACTCATGGGTTATGCCGGACATGGTGAAAATAGCCGGAATACCCGCCGCAAGCGCCTCTACATAAATCTGTCCGAACGCCTCGCATTGCGGGTATATCGGAACATGGACAAATACATCGAATAACCGATAAAGCTCTGACAGATTATACTCAAACGTTATTTCGACATAGCTGTCACCAGGCAGGTCCGCCAAAAGTTTTTTTATAGTATCTTGATAGGATCCTCTGGCATTTGAAAGAACCAAATACGCCTTGGGATATTTTGTTAACAACTCTTTGAACGCGGGAATTAAATAATCAATACCTTTGAAGCGCATATATCGTGAGATAACACCGATAACAGGGAATCTTCCTTCGGTTTTATATTTTTCTTTGAGTTGCCGAACTACGCCAAAATTGGGGTTATAAAACATATTCAGATCAAAGCCATGCGGTATCTTCACAATCTTCTTCTCATCCACACCCTCTTGTTTCAGAACCTGTTCTACGACATCGCTTATGGCTACAATGTCCGTTGACAGCCTGTTGATCAGTCTGTCGTATTTGACCGTGTGCGGGAAATATTGATGGTGATATGTCGAATAATGCCGCGTATAAATTCTGCGGTGAATACCGGTCAGTTTCCCGGCAATAAGCCCTACCCTGCCGGCCGGAAAGAGATGTACATGGATTATATCAGGATGATATCTTCTTAAGAAAAGATAGGTCTTAAATAATGCCGCTATATAATCTCTCTTGCCCCTGTATCTGATTGTCATGACAAGTATACCCTTTTGTTTGAGATACTCTTCCAAATAGCTGCGGCCCGGATTGAGGAGAATAAAAGATAATTCAAACTTATCTTTATCGAGATATTCAGCAACCCATTCGAACTCCAATGCTTTGTCAATGCCGGAAATAATATATGTAATTTTTGTCATGAACATGTTATTTTGTTAGGTTAAGAAATCTTCTTATAAAATTTTAATATTTCTCCTCTTCTCAAATCCGATATGGTTTTAATACACTGGTAATGCCCTCCAATTAATTCGTCCCAATTATGGTAGCATTCGTAAGCAATACTTTCCGTCACTATATAGGTTATATCGAGGTTGCCTATTAAATTATCCATTTCTTTTTTTAATATTTCAGGCTCAATACTAAACGTCCAATTGACCATTATAAGACAATCGATCTTTTTTATACCAAGAGTTAACACATCTCTAAAAGATCCATTTTTGAATATAACGCCCTTCGTATTATGACGGGCTGCAAAAGCTATTGCCTTATCATCTATATCTATACCGTATTTTCTTGTTGCTTTGATCCTTTTGATTATTTCTCCTAATCCACACCCTAATTCAACAACCGTATCAAGATTCAATTGATTCAATTCTTCCACAATACGCTTTTTATAATCTCTTTCATCGCTTAGCTCATAAGGATTACCGACGTGCCATGGAGCAAATTTAAAAATCTTTTGCATTATCTTGTAATAAATATACCTTTTGTATAATCCCGTGAGAGCATTGTAAATACCGATTTTAAACAACTTTCTGAATCTGTTAACCGAGGTAAGCCAGAATTTGAAAACAAACTTTTGGGCTTTGGAGATCGCGAGATAAAACTTCCATCCCTTTAAAACCCCTATTCGCGGCAGAAGATAGTTGTTTTCCCAGCCAAGTTTATTTCTTAGCTTACTGTCTCCCCCCGTAGAAGAATAAGAAACCACTGCATACTTTAATCCAAATTCTTTTAAAAGCGAAATCTTCCCTTCGTCCACAAATCCCTCCGGGTAACAGAAGCTTACCGGCCTTTCAGAGGTGATCTCCTCTATCCTTTTTATAGATAATGCCAACTCCTTTCGCATCTCGTCGTTTGTTATCTCTGTAGTCCTCCTATGGGTATGCATGTGATCCCCAAATTCTATGCCATACTCTTTCAATTCTTTTATCTGGGTTGTAGCTAAAGGGGGATCGAGATCGATTATTGTAGGGACCGTGTCAGAGCCTAATGCCGAAAATGTGTTTTTATCAATCGAATCGGTTATCAAAAAGACCGTGGCCCTTATGCTATACTTCTTCAGCACGCCGTACGCCTTACGATAGAAGCTTTGATACCCATCGTCAAAGGTCAGGACAGCGACTTTACTGTCCTTATAATCCATGGCCTCATCCAGCGGCAGGATTTTATAGCCCAATTTCAAAAGTCTCGTTATTGCATACTCGAGGAGATGCAGCGAGCCGTCTTCTTCGCTGACCTTATGAAAACAAAAGATCAGCTTCTTTTCCAAAATGATATCGGCAAATGTTTGTCCAAACATATTATTTTTCTGGAGGACTTATAGACGAAAACAGATATTTTATCGTCTTAATACTGAGGGAATATTTCAGTATGACCCAGCTCCTGTGCATAATCTCATTCCTTCGGTTCAGGGCGATCTTATCGTTCGCCAATGCAAAGTAGGCGTTTTTCACGAAAGACACGAATATCTGCCGTAGGTGGGCTATGATGGTAATTAAGTACAAAAACACGACGGCATAGGAAGGAAAATGCTTTTTGTACAGGTAAAAATACGGCTCATTCGTATGGTCATGGATACGCCTTTCCAGGATTATAGAGGGGTTCTTGGGTATTGACCTGCTGCGGTAATGCACTATCTCCGCTGAAGGGAAAAGCTTTATGGCATACCCCTTTCCTTTAACGGTCAGACATATATCCTGCTCTTCACCTGTAAAGAAAAAGGCTTCATCGAAACGTCCCACCTTGTCGAATAAATCCTTCCTGATCAACATGCACGCTCCCGATATTTTGTCTACCTCTACCGGAGCGAGGGACTTCATGTGCATAGTAAGGTTGTGCACACGTCTCCTTGCGTAAAAAGGATCGAAAAAGGTACCCAGGAAAAGGTGGAGCGGCGAGTATTCCAGGAAACAGGTGCTCAGATCTATTTTATTGTCCTGATCGTATATTACCGGGCCCAGTATCCCAATCTCTTTATGCCCCCTTATATACTCCACCATCTCTTCCATGCCCTTAATAACCAGCGTGTCGGGATTAAAGATGAAGAGAACATCGCCCCTCGCTCGATTTACCGCAATATTATTCGCCCTGCTGAAGCCGAGGTTCGCGTTGTTTTCTATGACCTCGACCCATGGGAACCGATCTTTTATTGCAGGGACACTGCCATCCTTAGATTCATTGTCGGATACTATTACCTCATACGGGCACCTTTTCGCATCGATCTTGCCCTGTATGGACTGGATACAGTTGAGGATGTAGTCCTTTACATTGTAATTGACGATGATGATGGAGAGGATGGGGGGGTGAGACATTTCTTATTCAGCCTTGTTCAATCTCTTAATATCTTTCATGTCGTCTTTTCTGTAAAAATGTTCTTTGATGGCCAATAAATCTTTTTTAGAGATAAATATTGCTTTTACATTCCTGAATTTCCCTTCTTTTCTTTTTGCGTATGCGTCATAAAAAGAAAAACCGTTCTGCTCATTGAAAAGATCGATGCGATAGGGCTCGACACCTATGAAGAATATCTGATCTTTATCGAGTAAATCATCGCTCGTAACGTCCAATCCTGCAAATTCTTTTATAGCTCTGGCACATTTTTCGGCATTTTCTTTTGTCCTGTTAATCCAGAAATCGATGTCTTTTGTCTCCCTTGCAATGTTGGTATGAAACATGACGGCATAGGCTCCGATGATCAAATATTCGACGCCGTGCTTATTCAGCAATTCTATAAATTCCTTATAGTCATTCTCGTACTGCTTTTCTCGTGCCATACACCTTCCTGTTTACTTTCATACTATCTTCGATATCGAACAGATAATACACGGAGCGCTTAATCGCATACAGGCTGTCAAGGACGTGTTCGAAATCCTTTTCTACGTCGAGCGACTCGATCTCGTCCGGCGTCCCGCTGCCATAGACAAACCGTCTCCCTTTGAATGTTTTGGTTGCGATATTCATAGCTCTAATTCTTTCTTAACGTACTTGGAAAATCGACTTCCTTCTCATAGACCGGCACATAAGCCATCTCTCTTTCTATATACTCCCTATGTTGGGAACAATCTTAGCCTTATCAGACTGCTTCAATTGCTTTCTCCTCGTAGGATTCAATCAGATTGGTCCGGACATATTCCGCCTCATCGCTAACAATGCACAGGAAACTCATGAACAATTTTGAATCTCTGATAAGGATAGGCAGACCGGTCCTTAGAATCTCATCGGCAACGAGCGAGCTTGCCCTGTTAAGGACGACAAGGTCTATATCTTTTTTCACTATTATCTCAAGGTCAAGAGCAATACGGTTTTCATCTTTATATCTTTTCCCGAACGCTTCCCACTCTATGTCTCTTTGCGGGACAAAGTGTGCGGCGATATCGACGACCCCGTCTTTACGAATTTTGTTCCTGACGGATGAGCCGAAAAGGAGCGCAAAAGCTATATCGTACCTTTTGGCAAAATAACTCTTTAAACGTTTTACCGTCTTCTTATCCATCGAGTAGTACCATTGATAGCAATCTAACCAAAAATCTACGAATAAGCAAGCAAAGAAGTTAACGTGCCTTACTCAATCCCCTCTGTCGTCTTTTCTGTAATTCTGCTCTTTAATGGCCAATAAATCACCGCTACCGTAAACAAACCGTCTCACTTTGAATGTGTTGGTTTTGACGTTCATCGCTTTACTAGTTAACCTAAAACAGCTTTTCGAACCCCAATCCGATTTCTGTAAAATGCCTGTCCGCCGTCAGGACTTCATTGAGATGGTATTCCTTCATGACTATGAAAGATGTAAAATCTACAAACGAAACAGTCATTTTCCTCCTTCCCTCCATGAGCTCTATCTGCCATCCACGGCGTTGTATCTAATCACCGCCTTGATCCCCGATAACATCGTCCATGTCCCCTACGACCTTTATGCCGTATTGTTTTGCATATTCGACCACGCCGGGATACGGGTATACTCCCACGATGAACCTTGCGTCGATCTTTTTCCCCTCGGTCTTCTCGTAAAATTCTATTGTCCTATCGAATGCCTCCACCTCCCCCTTGGTGACGGACGACTTCACTTCTATTGCTATCGCCCTTCCGTCCGTAATCAGGATATCTATCTCCACCTCCCTGGGACGGCGGAACACCATACCGCCGGAGTCGACCTTTTTCCATTTCACAACACTATAGCCGGTCTCTTTCAATACCTGATCATAGCCTTCCCTAAACGAGTCCTCGGCCATTACGCCCCAGCGAGAGCCAAGCATGTCCATCTTCCTTGTCAGGGACTTATCGAGGGTCTCGAACCGTTTGTCCAGATCTATCCTCAGCTCTTCAAATTTTTTGTCAATGGCCTCGAACCGCTTGTCCACCTCCTCGAACCGTTTGTTTATTGCCTCGAACTTCCGGTCGGAGTCTTCCCGCGAGGCCTCGAACTTCCGGTTAGAGTCCTCCCGCGAGGCCTCGAACTCATGCAGCAGGGTGGCGAATTCCTGCCTGGTCGCAACATCGCTCACCAGCAAGCCCACAAGCGTTGCACGCTTCTTCCTGTCATCGCCGATCAGCTTTAAAATGCTCGTCGCGAGCTCGTCCACGTCCTTGCCCTTCAAGGCTGAATAGCCACCTTCCGGCTCTTTCGACTCAAGACGCTTGGCCCGTTTTGTATGTTTCGGCTTGTACTTCATACTTATACTGATACCATAGTTATTAAAGAAAGCAAAACATTTTTGTTTCGGCAACTGTATTTACCTCAGATACTCGGACTACTCTATGCTACCCCAGCAACCGATAGTACCGGGACTTTGCGACCCGATCATTAGTATGCAGTTGCAGTTTTTCATGGTTGTGGTATTCTCCCACTGTCGATATAATTGCAAATGGGAGAAGGATCACAAATGTTTTCCATAGTTTGTGTATATAATAACAAAGACATTTTAGGGAATTACTTACTCAAAAGCTTGCAAGCTCAGACCACTAAGTTTGAACTTATAACCATAGACAATACAAACCACAAATTTAAATCAGCAGCTCAAGCACTCAACTTTGGAGGAGAAAAGACAAATCAAAAATACATAATGTTTGTCCATCAGGACATAGAACTTGCCTCTGCATTATGGCTGCAAGATGCAGAAAAACATCTTGATTCAATACAATATCTTGGCATAGCCGGTGTAGCAGGTGTGTCTGAAACTGGTAATACAAACGAAAAGAGAGCGAGAAATGTCATCAGACACGGTCCCGATTATCACGTATGGGGATCAGCCAAAAGCATCAATGCCCCAGAGCCGGTGCAGGCCTTGGACGAATGCTTAACAATAATACCGAAATCCGTATTTCAGAAGCTAAGGTTTGATGAGGAAGTATGTTCAGACTGGCACCTTTATGCTGTTGATTATTGCCTTTCTATTAAAAGAATAAACCTATCTGCCTATGTAATACCTATGTATGTATATCACAAATCAACAGGCTTCTCGTCGTCTGAATATTATCAAACTGTAAAAAAAATAATAGAAAAACACAAAGATCATATTCAGTGGATTTATACACCAGGTGGAAGCTGGAACACAGCGATTGATTTTACCCGGCAACTATGTGACCGCTTAGAGGAGAAAAATAAGCTTATTAACTCAATCTCTGCTGAGCTGCAGCGAAGAGAGGAAATGTACACTTATAGCGGCCTATTCTGGAAACTCCGAAACACCTACAACAAGATCATAAGCAAAGTTTTTCCTCATAGCTTGAGAAAAATCCATAAGCTCTTTTACAGGTGAACCACTATGCCAAATGAGTTGTTTTTTTTAGACGTATTAACCTGCCTGCATTATCTATGATAAAAAATAAAACAAGAACTAAAACAATAATCGCCTCGCTGATATTAATACTATGTATAGCTGTTTATTTTCACAGGGTAGTGTTCTCCGGTATGGCGCTCTCAGGAACAGATTCTCTATTTAATTATCCGCCTTACAGCAATTATGCACCTCCTGGTTTTGAGCATGCATCGAATTGGTTGCTTGGCGATCAGACTCTTTATTTTTATCCCTCCCTTTATTATGCAAGAGAAAGCATACGGCATGGTCATCTGCCGCTGTGGAACCCCTATATCATGATGGGTGCACCTTTTCTTTCTGATGCGCAATCAGCAGTACTCTATCCCGTTAATACTGTTTTTTATGTATTACCTTTCAAAATTGCATTTGCGATAAGTGCCTTTATCCGGCTGTTCCTTGCCGGTCTCGGTATGTATCTTTTCATAAGCGCTTTGGATATAGGATTATCAGGAAGTCTGTTTTCAGCTATCACATTCATGTTCTGTGCATTCAATATAGTATGGCTTGGTTACTCTACTACAAATGTATCCGTATTCCTGCCATGGCTATTTTTCCTTTTATACAAATTCATTCAGTCGGACAGACTAAAATATATAGCCGGGCTTGCCCTTGTTATAGGCATACAATTCCTCGGGGGGCATCCTGAGACATCAGCCTATATCCTGCTGGCTGCAGCCATTTATACATTGGTACTGCTGTACTGGCAATACAAAGAAAAAAAAGTGTTAGCACCCGCCATAAAGAAATCAGGCTATATCCTTACCGCCGTTATCGTGGGCTTTATGATTGCATCCCCAATGCTACTGCCGTTTTTATCGGAGCTGTACAAAAGCGCTACATGGATCTATAGGTCAGGGACAAACAAATTTTTTCTGCCCCTGAGAGCATTGCCGGTATTTTTGATACCCGGATTCTATGGCTCACCTGCTACTGACAATTGGTGGGGGCCTTACACTTATAATGATATATCCGGATATGTCGGCGTTATAGCGTTAATACTTGCAATCATTGCTATCACTGTAAGACACAAAGACAGACATGTTTTATTCTTTGCCTTCATAGCCTTATTCTCATCACTTATTGCATTCGGCATACCGCCGTTCTTCCAGATATTTACCAAACTGCCCGCATTTTCCCATATGCAAAACCAGAGGTTGATATTCATTTATCAATTTGGCATGATTGTACTTGCAGGGTTTGGCATAAATATAATAGATACTGCACATAGCAATTCTTTAAATCAAACAAAGAACACAAATACTTCTACCGGATACCTAAAAACGTTAGCTTTAAAAATAAGTCTCTTACTCTTACTTTTTCTCATTTTAGTACTATCCACAATGATAATAATTCTATATCATAAGCATGAGATAAATCATTTGTGGACATTGTCGAATTATTTCGGGATCTACAGGGAAATAATCAGGGCAGCATGCTTTGCTGGTATACTCATTCTTTTGCTGAATTTTAGAATCAGAACACCCGTGTGGGAATACCTTGTATTAGGTATGATAGTAGCGGTCCAGTTTTTCGACCTATTTTTATTCGGACACAATTATAATCCCCAGGTAAAAAAAGACTGGATTTATCCTCAAGCGCCGCCATCCATAGTCTATATGCAAAAAGACAAATCATTGTTCCGTTTTACAGCATTTGGATACACATTTTTGCCCAATTCGATGATGATCTACCATATAAGTGATATCAGAGGATATGAATTCCCCGTGAACCAACGATACGATAGATTTTTTAAAACGATACTGAAGGGAAAACCAGTTCATAATATATTTTATGTTTTTTTAGAGAATAGCACACAAGTTGATTCAGAAAAATATAGGATTGATATGGAACACATAAAAAAATATTTAGAGCTTATAAATGTAAAATACATCAGTTATCCCTCAAACAAAATGATAAGCTCTAAATACGTCCTGAAAGGAAAATCCATTTTCCTTCAGAACAAGAATTATAAACCCCGTGCTTATTTAGCGCATAGTGTAATAACAGCTGGTTCTCCTGATGAGGCATTACAATTGGTAAGAACAGATATAGACGCCCTGCTCGACGACAGTGTCGTAATAGAAAATAGAAAAAATATTACAATGCCTACATGCCCTAATAAAAAAGGCGAGTACATAACCGTTGATTCGTATCAGCCTGATACTTTAAAACTCACGGTACTAAATAAGTGCAGGGACGTGCTTGTATTATCGGATACCTATGACGACGGATGGAAAGTGCGGGTGGACGGACAAAGACAGCCAATTTTACATGCGAATTATCTGTTCAGAGGTATTATCCTTGACCCCGGGTTACATAACGTCGTGTTCAATTATAAACCTTCCCTTTTCAAACTCGGATTAATCATTTCTGCTATAGGTATTTTAATGGTTATCGTCCCCATTTTTTTATAATCCATCTTCAAAGCCTGACAGCGTTTCCAAGTATGGGATAATAGGAGACGATTCAACCGAATTTTCATTCGCATTGACAGTATTTGATCGCTTTGTTACTTTAAGCAACAAATGAAGACAAAAAAAGAGACCGAGACACTTGCCGTCTGCCCTGTTTGCGGGAAAAAAGAAAAGAAGTTTTTATTCGAGAACACCGACAGGCTGCACGGGATTCCCGGGGAATTCGGATTGAACCAATGTATGAGCTGCTCTGCATTTTATCTCTCACCAAGGCCAACACTTAAGGCCTTACCTCATTACTATCCCGACGACTACGTTGCTTATCAAATTAATGAACAGGCATGCGTACAATCAGAAGCAATGAGGCGGTCGAGAAATTTTTTGAGGAACACCATACTTTACGAGGTTTATCGTTACAAAGATTTTGGGAACGAGCCAAGAATAAGGCCCAGCCTCATTGCAAGACCTATCGCTTATCTTTTGTTTCCTTTGTGGAAACGATCATATTACAGCTTGCCGAAGATCAATTTCCCAAAGTATGTAAGCCGGGGTAAAGCATTGGACATAGGGTGCGGGTCCGGCTATTATATCTGGATATTGAGAAATTTGGGTTGGGAAGTCTACGGTGTAGAGCCGTCGGAGAACGCGGCTAATAAAGGCAGAGAGAAATTCGGCCTTGACATACGGACAGGCACCCTCTTCGATCATAAATTCCCTGACAATTACTTCCATTTTATTACTATGACCCATGTGCTCGAGCATATACACAATCCCGTTGAAACTATGAAAGAGGTAAAACGAATTTTACATCCTGATGGCGAATTAATCATCAGGACACCTAACATGGGCAGCTTGGGCTACAAAAGATTCGGGAAGAACTGGGGACCGCTTGAGACGCCAAGACATCTAATTCTGTATTCCTATAAATCCCTATCTGCACTATCCGATTTAGCCGGGCTGCAAATAAGAAAATTGATAACAGTACATGAGAAAGTACGGTTGTATTGGTCATTGGAATATGAAGAAAAAGCTGCAAAGGGCACAGGCGATTTCGGTATAAAAGAAAGATACACCTTAATACAAAATCTTAAAGCAAATCTTATCGATGCCCATGAGAGCGTGCTTATAGGCATTGGCAGAAATGCAGGCGAAGAGCTGCAGGCAGTGCTGGCAAAGAAAGGAAATCTGCACTAAGGATCACCCGTATTATCGATACATGGATCTATGTCTTTTTGATCAGCTTTACAATTTTTTCAGAAATAGATAAATTCCGCAATTTTCTTACCACACCATCGAAAGCATACATCCCCTTTAAGAGGGGTACCTGCGCAGGATAATATTTTTCGAAGTATTTGATCTGACCTGCCTTACATTCCTTATCGTTCCATAAATCATCTCGCTGCTTAAAAGAAGAAGATATGAAGTGAACGACCTCGGCAGACGACAGTAAATAGATTTTGTATCCTTTTTTTGCGATCCGCATGCTTAAATCCACATCGTTATAATAAAATGGGAACCTCGGATCTATTATATAACCATCATCGACAAGTAATTCCGGCCTCACTATTATACAGGCCCCTGAAGGCTGTTCTACCTCAACACCATCAGCAGTGATATGGATATCCTGTCCCAAATAATATTTGCGTTTTCTGTGGTTAAATGCATGACAATCTATCAAGCTTCCAAGGTATGTATTTAAATAAAATACCATGATGAGACTCCATAATCTGTAACTGTAAAATTGGACAGAGCCGTCAGGGTTAAGCAGTTTCGCCGAAGTACAACCGGCATCTTTTCGTGTATCCATAAACCTGACCATCCTGTCCAACGCTGCTCTCTTTACTATGGTATCCGGGCCCAGAACCAAAAGATACCGTCCTCTAAAAAGGCCGATTATCCTGTTAAGGGCCGCTGCACCTTCGTTCGTGTTGTTCTTTATAAAGAAAATATTCTTGTAGGGGGAGTATTTTTCGACGATTTCCTTAAAATCCATGTCATGGGAATCATTGTCTATTACGAACATTTCATAACTTATAGCTTCTATGCTGTTCCTTACGGAATCGATACATCTATCGAGCATGGATGTGGTATTCCAGTTTACCGTCGCAATCGATACGTCCAATGATTTTCTACCTCTCATTTCCATGCAAAGTCTTTTGTCACAATCCTATCCCGGATAATGCCTGTTTAATCAGATGTACTGCTTCATTATCCATATATGGGCTCATCGGTAAACTCAACACATCACTCGCAATTGATTCCGTAACCGGTAATTTCATTTTACCGAACCTGGAATCCGCAGAGTATGCTTCAGATAAATGTGGAGGGACTGGATAATGAATGAGCGTATCTATGCCCTTTTTTTTCAAACGCTTCCGGAGCATGTCCCTTTTAGGATGCCTGATGACAAAAAGGTGCCAGACAGGCTCTGCCCAAGCGGGAACGAAAGGTAAAATCAATTTCGATACATCCTTTAGCTCTGACAAGTATTGCCGGGCTATTTTCGAACGCCTTGTATTCCACCCATCCAACATGGAAAGCTTGACTCGTAAAAACGCTGCCTGCAATTCATCCAGTCTCGAATTAAAGCCCTTGACCTCGTTGTAATATTTGACTTTAGATCCATAGTTCCTCATCACCCGAATCTTTCCTGCAAGTTCTTTATCATCGGTTACCACAGCCCCACCGTCCCCAAAGGCTCCAAGATTTTTTGCGGGGTAAAAGCTAAAACCTGCTGCATCGCCAATACTGCCGACCCTTTTACCCCTATATTTTGCGCCGTGGGCCTGCGCCGCATCCTCTATCACTTTCAATTTGTATTTATCTGCAATCTTGAGAATCGGATCCATATCAGCAGGCTGGCCGTACAAATGCACGGGTATAATCGCTTTCGTTTTTTTTGTAACAGCGGCTTCAATAAGCAGCGGATTGATATTGTAAGTCCTTTCATCCGGTTCCACCGGCACCGGTTTGGCACCTGCATAAGATATTGCGAGCCACGTAGCAATGTAGGTATTAGCAGGTACTATGACCTCCTCACCTGCGCTTATGCCATAGGCCCTCAGTATCAAATGGAGTGCATCCAGCCCATTCCCGACCCCGATGCAGTATCTGGCTTCACAATAATCAGCAAATTCCCGTTCAAATGCTTCAAGCTCTCTGCCCATGATAAACCAGCCGCTTTTCATGACTCTATCGTAGGCATTATCCAATTCTTCTTTTAATTCTACGTACTGGTCTTTAAGATCCAAGAAAGGAATTCCCATAGTTCAAGTTCTTACAGCTTTAAGAAATTCGTCATAATCCCTTATATAATCGTTTGCTGAATATGGCTCAGAAGCCAAGACCAAACATACGGACGCGGAAGAAAAATTATCCAGTTCTCTCCAGATCATCGACGGGATATACAGTCCATAATAGGCGCGGTTCAAATGGAACCTTTTCTTGTTTGTGCCATCATCCAAAACAACATCAAAGCTGCCAGAAATGGCTATAATAAACTGCAGTAAATTTTTATGTGCATGACCTCCACGCGCTTCGCCACCGGGTACGTCATAAAGATAATAAACACGTTTGATTTCAAACGGAATATCTTTCCTGCTTTCGATAGGTGTTAAATTACCTCGTGGATCTACAACCTTCGGCAGTTCAATTATCCTACAATCCTGTATTTTCATTTTTTCTTTTTTAATATCCTAATAAGGCGTGATGGATTACCTACAACCATAGCATAATCAGGCACATTATGCGTAACAACAGAGCCAGCACCAATCATGGCTTTTTCCCCTATAGTAATATTAGGTAATATGGTAGCGTTAGCACCTATGCTGGCCCCATTTTTAACAATAGTTTCCAAAAATCGAGATGGATACTGCTTACTACGTGGAAATTTATCATTGGTAAACGTTACATTCGGACCTATAAACACATCATCCTTTATTCTCACTCCATCCCACAGTTGTACACCAGATTTTATAGTCACTCTATTCCCAATTATTACATCATTTTCTATAAATACATGATCGCAAATGTTACAACCAGCTCCTATTTTTGCACCTCCAAGAATATGTACGAATGCCCAAACCTCCGTTCCTTCACCTATTTTTGCACCTTTTTCCACAATGGCATGCGAGTGAATAAATTTTTCTTTCTTTCGTATATCCATAAACTCTCTTGTTACTCCGCTTTTATAAGACATTTTTAATCGGACTAACTAAGTTTTGTTTGTTTTTATATAAACTTATTACCAAACGATTTAAGAATGTATATATACCTTTCTTTCTGTAATTTTGATAAACCAAAAAAGAAAAACATAATCATGTATATAACAAACCCTATTGTTCCGTCAATAGCGAGTATGACAAAATGGTGTGGAGGAGAATAATGACTGGCAAGGTAATAAAACAATAGAGCAAAAATGCCAAAAAAAGCTGGAGGTATAATGGTCTTCAAATATTCATATAATCCAACATGTAACAATTTATTGGTATACCTTGTGATAAGAAGATTAGCTGTTACACTCGTAATTATCCAGCTATATCCAATCCCGATAACACCAAAACGCTTTATACATATTACGGTGATAAGTATATTTGCCACCATGGTAATAAAATTTGTAATGGATAAGTACAAATGTTTCGCAAGTCCGAACAATACCATACCTGTTACGTATCCCAACGGTATATGTATGTACACTCCTATTCCCAACAGCAGGGCTAACACAGCAGCCTTATCGTAACCTTTGCCTATCCACAAAAGAAAAAAATCTTTATGGAATACAACGAGAAACATCATAGCCGGGGTAAACACACTCACACTCAATACGACAAACTCAAGATAAAACTTTTTAATCCTCTCCTTGTCTCCCTGAGCATCCATTTCAGAATAAACTGGCAGTGTAATGCCTAAAAAATTGGTAGCCAGCATAGCCATATAATTGACCAGCCTGTTGGCAAGCGAAGAAAAGGCAACATCCGCCATGGTGAGCATTATACCTGTAACTACATTCCCAACAGTACTGGCTATTTGTCCGGCAATATCATTAAGAAAAACTATTACACTGTAGCCGAACGCTGTTTTAAGAGAGGTAAGACTGAAAAGATGAAATTTTATCGTTGCGTATTGCAATCTATAAACGATAAGATAATAAACAAATATCAGAACTATTATTGCCAGGAACAGATTCAAATAAAACAAGAAAAGCACGCCTTGTCCTGCTTCCAATAACAGTATCACCGCAGGCACATAAAGGACGTAGCGCGCGACCCCTATGATATTGATGATATCGTACCTTTGATACCCAGCCAATGTCCCATTCATTATGCCATAAGAAAAAGTTATCAATGAATTAAAACCGCCGATTATAATTGCCTCTCTCGCTATAAGGCTCAATTCTGGAGGAATGTTAAAGAGCCTGGTTATAAAGAGTGATAAGATTAAGGCAATAGCCAATGAGAGCGTGCCTATCACCAAATACGTGGTGAATAAGGTTGAAACAATTGTATCTATGCTCTTCTTATCATTAAGTGCCTTATACTGTGCTATATATTTGACAGAGGCCGTGCTCAACCCTAAGTCAAGCAGCCCAAAGTAACCGAACAAAGATTGAAACAACGCCCATAAACCATAAGCAGCATTCCCCAGGTGGTGTATTATGAAAGGAGAAAGGAAAAAAGTGACTATAATAGCCACGGCCATACCGACGTAATTCGATACGGCATTCTTTACGATCTTTTTACCGTACTGGGAAGGCATGTCTGGCTGCAATTGAGGGCCCTGATACTGATTGTCTTCCATATAGCCTTTATTGCATATCAAAAAGACCCTGATATGCAAGAAGAAACGGTACCTGGGGTATCTGAAACAGTTTAGAGTTGGGAGTTAAAGAGTTGGGGAGTTGAGAGTTTAGTGAGTTAGGAGTAGAGGATTGACGGTAAAGATTGAAGGATTTGATCAGGGCACGAAATCCGAGAGCTTTATTATATTCTTAAACCCCTTCATACGATCGGCAAACCTGTAATCCGCCGTCAGCAGCGGCTTCTTTTTTGTCTGTGACACTGCAAGGAAGTAAGTATCATAGACGGCAACATGGAATCTGAAAGCCATCTCAACGGCCTGTGCCATGGTATCTACCTCGACGCCATAAACTTCAAATCCCATCTCCATAACGCTGTTGACAGCGTCATTGACATCCTTTGCATTAAATCGCGGGTTATACCTTAATGCATTGGCAAGCTCATAGAATAGAAGGGTTGGAGCAACGACCGCACACTCCCCATTCAGGATGTCCTGTCTTAAACGAAGCGATGCCACACGATCATCCTCGCTATGGCTGCTAAACCATTTGACCACGACTGAGGTGTCCAGAATATAGGTATTCACTGTGAGGTTTTTCTCCATTTTCTGAGTTCCCCAATGCCATCCCATGCACCCGACTTCTTTCTCAACCGTTCCTGCGTTTCGATCGCATGCTTTATCCGCTCTTTTCTTCTGACTTCCTCCAGCTTTTGCTGGTATTCTTCGATAAATTTCTGAGTCGCCTCTCTCAATATCATGCTCCTGCTTTTATGCTCATTCTGAGTAATCGTGTCGATTTTCTCAATCATATCCTCGGACAATATCGCATTTATCCTCACCATAATCATAGCCTCCTTATCACATATCCTATGTGTGTAGGATAATGCTACACTATAAGTATGTCAAGAGATAGCCTACCTGAGAGGCGGCAGAGTAATAGGTCCGGCGTAGGGGGTCATTAAGCGCTACGAGGAGCCGCACCTGCTCATTGTCTTCGTGCTCGAGAGCGCGGTCATCGGCTTCTTCTACGGGGTGCTGTGCTGCCTGTTCGGGCTGACGAAGGACGAGAAGGCCCGGTACCAGGGGTATGTGAGGCAGTTCGCGGGGAAGGGACGAGTATTTTGACAATTAAATAATCTGGTGTTATATTAAAACCGAGATATGGCATGGAGGCATAAAAATGGTGCTTTTAAAATTCAAGACACAGGAAGATAAGGTTAATGGATATTATCTACTTGCTCTTAAAGGAACAGTGTGGAGTTTACCAGATGGTCTCTTTGAAGTCAATGATTATATGGTAGAGTTCCTTAAAAAAGAGAATATCAGATTTGAAATAATGAAAAGGACTGTTCTTAATGAAACTGAGGAGATACGAAATTCTCCTGCCATTGTTGTACAATGATGGAACAAAAAATAGAAAAAGAAAAGTTCCTCACAACAAACGAAGAACTCCTTAATAAATTCGGCGCGACAACTACAGATGCCACAAGAATAGTGGGGAGGTGGCTTTATCAAAATCAGCTATTCGAAGATAAATTGGTGTCAGAATAATTGTCGATGTCTCTATCGAGAAAAACCATGAAGATTTTTTCAAACAATATAAAGAAGTTTTGAAGGAAAGATTTAAACAGATTGATATTTGGATAACGAGTTACGAAATAACTATTATTTAAGATTACCGCTCTTCGTCTTCGTGTTCGAGAGCGCGATAATCGGTTTTTTCTATTGGGGCCTTTATTACCTGTTCGGGCTGACGAGGGACGAGAAGGCGCGGTACCTGGGGTATGTAAGACAGTTTGTGAATAAGGGTTGAGAGTTACTATGGTGCAAAGGCACGATATTGCCCTTACCATAGTAATCCCGGTCTATAACGAGGGCGAGAATATTATTACCACCCTGGGCGAGATACAACGATACGCCCCTGCCACTGAAGCAGTAGTGGTAGTTTATGACTTCGATGGCGATACGACGCTCCCATTCCTGGAGAGGGCCCTTAACGACCCGCTCTGGACGACAAGGCTCAGGCCCGTAAAGAACATCTACGGGCACGGCGCACTCAACGCGATCAAGACGGGCTTTAAGCTCAGTTCGTCGGACTGGGTATTGGTGGTCATGGGCGACCTGTCCGACGACCTCTCGGCCGTCCCGGCAATGCTCGAGCAGGCAGTCAGTGGCGTGGACATCGTGTGCGGCTCCCGGTACATGAAAGGCGGGAAACATACAGGGGGACCCCTGGTCAAGGGCATCCTCTCACGCATGGCCGGCCTGTCCATGCATTATCTCATCGGGATACCCACCAGGGACGTCACCAACAGCTTCAAGTTGTATTCCCGCAGGGCACTGGAGGCCATCCCGGTGGAAAGCACCGGCGGGTTCGAGATAGGTATGGAGCTGGCAGTGAAGGCATATTTCAGAGGCTATAGGATAGCGGAAGTCCCTTCCGCATGGAGGAGCAGGACACCAGAAAAGTCGAGGTTCCACATGAAGGCTTGGATACCGAAATATCTGAAATGGTATTTCAGCGCCTTAACATGGAGGTACGTCAGGAACATCAACCGGAAGCAGTGACCCTCATGCCGATCGTCCCGCTCACCCGATCTGCCCGAGTATCGATTCTTCGATAACACGACTTATACAGCCTCTTGTCTGTACAGGTCGTGTTGCATGCGTGAGCACTATTTCTCTGTCTCCAACAGGCTGGATAGTACGTACGGGACCCGCTCGATGACGTCGGAGGCGAGGACTGCGGCATTCGGATGATAGGCATAGACGATGTCCCCTGCCATACCATGGATATAGGCACCGGCTACGGCCGCGTCCTGTACGTCGATCCCGGTCGCTATCAGGCCCGCTATAATACCGGTAAGCGCGTCCCCCATGCCGCCGGTTGCCATGCCCGGGTTCCCGGTAGGGTTTATCCATACCTCGCCGTCCCTGTTTGCCACGATGGTCCTCGCACCCTTCAGGAGAAGCGTACAACGGTACTTCTTCGCAAAATCAGCTGCAAGACCCACCCTATCACTGTTCACCTCTTTCGGATCCATGCCGATAAGCCTGCCGAACTCGCCCGGGTGCGGTGTCAGGACGATGTTTCCGTTGCAACACTCCATGAGTATGTTCGGCCTGCCGGCGATTATGTTTATAGCGTCCGCATCGATGACCATGGGAAGCTTGCACAGCTTTATAAATTCGAAGAGGAATTCCGACGTCTGCTTCGATGTACCCATGCCCGGACCTATAGCCACAACGTCCTTATGTTGCATGAGCTTCTCGGCCTGAGCAATGGCCGTAGTGCCTATAAAGCCATCGGGTGTCTCGGTCAGCGGCTCTTTCAATGCCTCTATGACCGTTGACTCGAAGACAGGCATGAGCCCTTCCGGGCCGCACAGGGTAACGAGCCCACTGCCGGCCCTGAGTGCTGCCCTTGCAGCAAGGATTGGTGCACCGCTCTTGCCTTTCGATCCTCCAACTATAAGAGCATGTCCATAATCTCCCTTATTTGTAGAATAGTTACGAGGCTTTACGATAGTTTTTATAATATCTGTATCGGATAGGTTGTATAGAATATTTGTCTCTTTAACAAGGTTCTCTGGAAGAGATATATCTGCAATCTCTACACCACCGGCAAACTCAGCACCCGGGAAAACAACCAGCCCTATCTTTGTAAGGCCGAAGCTAATGGTCTTTACCGCTCTTACGGCACTGCCCGCCACGGCGCCTGTATCAGCATTGATGCCTGATGGTATATCTATGGATACCACGGGCAAGCCGGACCCATTGATAAGGCTTATGGCCCCTGCATAGGGCTCTTTAACGGTTCCCTGAATACCGGTACCGAGCATGGCGTCTATGATGAGGCCCATGCTGCTCAGGTCTATGCCGGTCTTCAGCAGCCCGTTTACGTCTTTCAACTCACGGACAGCATCGGTACTATGGAAGAGCGCGCTGTAATTGGCAGCCGCATCGCCCGTAAGCTCCTCTTTTTCCCCTAACAGCACCACAGCGACACGGTAACCGCTGTTGATAAGGTGCCGAGCAGCGACAAAGCCGTCTCCCCCGTTGTTACCCTTGCCGCACAGCACGAGGACCCCCTTTCTCGCCTGTGTCGGGAACTCCCTCATGACTGCGGCGGCAACAGACCTGCCTGCGTTCTCCATAAGCACGATGCCCGGGATGCCGAAAGACTCAGCGGCTTTCTTATCGAGGGACTTCATAATCTCGGTCGTCGCAACCTTCATAACGTTTCTATTAGATCATCATTTCACGAATATTGCAACGCATTCAACCCGAAAACAATTCCCCTGACCGGCATCTTAAACGGCTACGGCCCTTTCTTCCACGTATTTTACGATTTCGGTCGCGATGTCCCTGTCGTTGACCTTTTCCAGTGCTTCTATGCCCGGGGAAGGGTTTATCTCGAGCACCTTCGGACCACCCTCACCCTCTATGATGTCGACGCCCGCGATATCCAATCCGATTATACCGGCAGCCCGCCTTGCTATGGACGCATAGGATTCCGGCAGGTCTATCGTCTCGCCCTGCCCGCCACGGTGGATATTCGCCCTGAACTCTCCGGCTCTCGCCACCCTGCGCATCGATGCGACTACCCTGCCCCCGACCACGAGTACCCGGATGTCCGTGCCCTTCGACTCGGAGACAAACTGCTGAATGATGATGTTCTGCCCCAGGCTGAAAAAAGCGTTGATGGTGGACTCTATTGCATCGCGGGACTGGGCCAGGATAACGCCGACGCCCTGTGCGCCCTCTATCAGCTTCAGTATTACGGGCGGGCCGCCCGTCAGTCTCAGGGCCGTATCGATGTCTTCCGGGTTACGTATCATTGCGGTCGCCGGCACGACGATACCCGCGGCGGCGAGGCGCTGGGCGCTCATGAACTTGTCCCTGGCAAGTGCTATCGCGGACGCAGTGTTGACAACCGCCGTATCGAGCAGCTCGAATTGCTTGACGACTGCCATGCCGAAGCTGTTTACGGTGCCGGATATGCGCGGTATTACGACGTTCGGGAGCTTGACCGCGTTACCCTTGTGCTCAATGGTGAATCTCCCTTCCACCGTCGCGATAGTGAACTTCAAGGGGTCCATGACCTTCACAGCATGTCCCCTGCTTCTTGCCGCCTCAGCAAGCCTTCCGGTCGAATATATGCCGATATTCTTGGATAGAATGAGTATGCGCATCAGTACATTATGATAATCTCTCTATGCAGTGACAACGTCTTTATCCACGAGCTCAACTGCTTATCATACTCCTTTTTTTCCAGCGTCTTTCGTATGCGTCGGTAAGCCTCACCTGTCCCCTGGCCATTGAACTCCCGCTTATTGTTCTCATAGTAATCCCTGACGTCCACATCGCTGACCTTCACGAGCATCTTGATCTCGTCCTCGGTATACCGTCGTACCACGAGCTGTTCGGACATGAACGTATGGATATATGCAGGCGTTATAGCGTACCGTCTCATAAAATCGTCGTACTCGGTCGTCGAACTGAACCTCTTTCCGAACTGTACGACCAAAGCGTGTACAGCACTCTGTTTCGGGGACTGGATCGATAGTAACCTGGCGTCATTCAGAATCAGCATCCTGTCAATGAGCCTGTCGAGGGACGCTCTCATATGCTGGTAGTTTCCCATCGAGCTGCCGAGTGCCGCCCTGTCGTAGCCGTTTCTGGATACCGTGTCCACCGCGGTATAGCGCACCAACTGCAAGCTCGTTATGATCCCAATACCCTGAATGGATGCAGCGACTTTGTCGACGACGACGGGCCCCGCGAAAGCGCGGGACGGTCCGGCCGCAAAAAACACGGGCAGGGCCACAGCCGTTACCAACGCCCACAGGAAGATCACGGCGACACCGTGGGGGCACAAAGTTGATCCGTCAATACCAGAGTGATCCTTTTTCATACCATTGTTTCTATCATCCAACCGGGGCTCGCCGTCAAGGCGGGCTACACGATATACTATGCTCTGCCGACGAAGAACCACGCTGTTTTCGGCCTGGGGCTGATCTTCCGTCCAGTGGCGGAACGGCTTGACCCTTCGCATGCTGCCCCTACCCTATAATCTACGGCACAGTTTGACAATAACTTTCTGGCCCCATTCATGACCTCTTGTATTTTGAGAGAACAAGCGTTATGATATCGCATAGACAAAACAGATACGGAGGAGAAAATGAAATCGAAGATATTGAAAAGCTGGTGGATAGTTCTCGTGATACTCGCCGTGACATCGGCTTTTGCCGCCACCGTCGTAACAACGCAGAAGCGCATCCAGAAAAACGACAACAGCTATGAGGAGCTGAGGCTGTTCACGTCCGTTCTCAACACCGTGGAGAAAGACTACGTCGAGCCGGTCAACACTAAAAAGCTCGTGTACGATGCGCTGAAGGGCATGATCAGTTCCCTGGACCCCCACTCCGGCTTCATGACGCCCGACGAATACAAGGACCTGCAGGTCAGCACCCAGGGAGAGTTTGGCGGCGTGGGTATGACCATAACTCTCAAAGAAGGTATCCTGACGGTGATAGCGCCCATAGAGGGCACTCCCGCAGCCAAGGCAGGAATAAAATCCGGAGACAAGATCATCTTGATAGACAACAAACCGACCAGAGATATGACCCTTGAGCAGGACCTGAACATGATACGGGGACCGAGCGGGACACAGGTGAAGATAACTATCCTGCGAAAAGGCCTGAAAGAGCCGAAGGTCTTTGTTCTGACAAGAGAGGTCATCAAGATCAAGAGCGTCAGGTACGCCGTGCTGGACGGACACTACGCCTATATTCGGTTGATACAGTTCCAGGAAACGACGAGCAGTGAACTGAAGAAAGCCCTCCGCGTGCTGCACCGGGAGACAGGCAACAACATCGAAGGGCTGATCCTCGACTTGAGGAACAACCCTGGAGGCCTGCTGAACCAGGCCGTTGATGTCGCATCCTCCTTCATTAAGAGCGGTCTGATCGTATATACCAAGGGGCGGCTGCCGGACCAGCAGTTGAAGTTCAATGCGGACGGAAGGGACGTGGAGCCGGACTACCCGATGGTGGTCCTTATCAACGGAGGTACCGCGAGCGCTTCGGAGATCGTGGCCGGGGCCCTGCAGGATCATAAGAGGGCGATCATCGTCGGGACACCGAGCTTCGGGAAAGGATCTGTGCAGACGATCATTCCCTTGGACGACGGTTCCGCACTGAGGCTGACGACCGCGCTCTATTACACGCCCAACGGCAAATCCATACAGGCCGAGGGCATACAGCCAACGATTACCATGCACGAGGAGAAGTTCGTGGAGGAGCCGAGCAACATCTTCGGACTGAAAGAGAAGGACCTCTCCGGACACTTCCCTGCCCAGAACAAAGTCGGTACCAAGAACACCAAGGAGAGTGCGGAAGCGGAAAAGATCTTGAAAGACACCGAGATAGTAAGGGCCCTTAATATCCTGAAAGGCATACACTTCTACGCAAACGCAGGCGGAGGCATGACGGGCGCAAAATGATGAAGTGGTCATACAGGTCACTCCTGTTCCTGATACTGGGATTCACGGCCTATGCGATGTTCTCGCACGGCGGACTGTACGACCTCTGGCAGGTAAAGAAGAGGTGCAGGCAGATCGCAACGAAGAACAGTACGCTGCAGCGGGAGAAGGACGGCCTTGCAGAGCAGATAAACCTGCTGAAGAATGACAACTTCTATATAGAGAAAATAGCACGGGGGGAGCTCGGTATGGCAAGGAGCAACGAGATCGTCGTTTACTTCAAGAACAACGCCGGCCGGACCCCTTCCGGCACAACGATCCCTCCCGGTGACAAATAATCCATAGTGCCCCCTGATGACGAAGCAGAGTCTCAAGCAGAAAGCCGCAATAGCTCCGTTGCTTGCTCTGCTCGGGATCGTCTCAGCCGGTTACGTTATGGGGATCGACGAGGGCCACGGCTATACGAGTATCGTGTTTCTTGCATGTGTCGCCCTCTTGCTCATAGCGTCCGTCATCGTCTACGTGCTGCACCGGACACTCCAGCATACGAAAAACATACTGCTCTCGCTGGCAACCGTGTCCGCATACGCGGTCATGCTCGACTATCTGAAGGGCATGCTCGGGTTCAGTGCCCTCTCCTCCCTGTACCTGGTGTTCGTTTTCCTCACCCTTATTTTCGGCATGGCGGGCGGTCTGATCGCGTTCCTGTACGGCTTCTCTCTTCTCGTTGCAAGGGCGGTCCTGCTCTCGGTACCCCTGTCACGCTATACTGTCTCCGCACTTACCTCGGTACTCTCGGTGATAGCGGTGGGCCTTTTCCTGTCCTACGAGAAGAGGACCGTGAGGCGCCTGGAAAGTAAGATCTCGGCCCTTGAGGAACCACCGGTTGAACTCAGCATAAAGGCTGAAAATAGGACCGAGCCGCTGATATACTCGGACATCATCTCCGAAGACGGGCTCAGGAAAGAGCGGGCCCGACTGGCCGCGGTGCTGAACGAGCGGCTCTACGCTACCATCAGCACCATCCGGTCCGCGATACACCCCTTTACGGTCGTTTTGTATCTGAACGACACTGACGCACGCCTGAAGGGAAGGGAGATACTTTCGAACAGCGAATGGATCGTCATGGACAAGTCCGTGGGCCATGACGATCCGTACATCGGCTGGGTCCTGAAGAACAAGAAGAGCCTGCTGCTGAACGAGATAAACGGCGAAATCAAGGGCATACCATACTATACGCGCAACGAGGGCATCAAATCGTTTATGGCCGTGCCGGCGGTAAAAGACGAAGCCATCATCGGGATCATCTGCGCTGACAGCCTCGAGGTCCAGGCCTTCACCGAGGAGCATGTCAGGCTGCTCACCGTCTTTACCAATGAGATCATAGACCTCCTGGACAACACGGAATTCCAATACCGACTGCGTTACGACATGTACGAAAAGGGGGCCATGTACACCTTCGTCAGGACGCTTTCCCAGCACATAGACCCCACGACCATCGGTCAGATATCGCTGAAGGAGATAGCAAGGATCACCGGGGTTAACGCCGGTATCTTCGCTGTCAGGGACGAGAAGAACACGTTCCGGGTCGCAGCCGTCAGCAACAGGGGACAGGAACTGGTCGGTAAGAGCTTTGTCGCAGACCCCGCCCCCCTCCTCGACGGCATGGCCGAGCGACAGTCGCCGGCAATCAACCAGATCACCACGTCGCAGTTGAAAGTTCTTTACCCGTCCCTCTACCATCTGCACGGGTCGGAGAGACTGTTCAAGTACGCCGCGATCATATTCCTCCAGACGAAGATCGATGAGATCGGCATCATCGTGCTCTACATGGATGCTGTACTGAACGAGAGGATAAGCATTATCATGGACACGCTTATCAGCCAGATCGCCATATCGCTCTACAACTCCATCCTGTTCAACAAGCTGCAGAGACTGGCGATTACGGACGGGCTCACCGGACTGCACAACCACCGGCACTTCCAGGAACACCTTGAGAACGAGATACGGGAAGCGCTGCGGTACAAGAAGTCCCTGAGCATGCTCATGGTAGATATCGACCACTTCAAGGCTATCAACGACACCTACGGACACCCGCAGGGCGACGCGATCCTGAAAAAGATATCCGAGGTCATCCTGCAAACGATACGTGACGTCGATTTCGCCGCCCGGTACGGCGGCGAAGAGTTCTGCGTGTTACTGCCGAATACCGATGTCAAGGGGGCATACCGGATCGCCGAGAGACTGAGGAAGAACATCGAATCGCTTTACGTAGACTCAAACGGCAAGGTCGTACGGTTCACGATAAGCATCGGCGTTGCCGGCATGCCGGAGGACGCCCGGAGCAAGGACGAACTCATCGGTCACGCCGACGAGGCACTGTACTTCTCCAAAGAAAACGGTAGGAATCGGACCGCCGTTTATGGTACTATCAGGAAAAAGGAGTGACGGATCATGAAAAGACTCGGAGTCAATATCGACCACATAGCCACGGTACGGCAGGCGCGAAAAACGAACGAGCCCGACCCCATCAACGCGATAGGCATGATCGAACTTGCGGGCGCCGACAGCATCGTGATGCACATCAGGGAAGACAGGAGGCATACGCAGGACAGGGATCTCGATATCGCGAGGAAGATCATCAAGACGAGGCTGAACCTCGAGATGGCGCCGACGCAGGAGATGATAAAGATAGCACTCGACATCAAGCCCGACACCGTAACACTCGTCCCGGAGCGCAGGGAGGAGCTGACGACAGAGGGCGGTCTCGAGGTCGCGCTGAACCTCGAGTCTTTCAAGAAATACACGAGACTCTTCCACGACGCCGATATAACGGTGAGCCTGTTCATCGATCCGGACATCGACCAGGTGAAGTCCGCTCACAGGGCAGGCGCCGACGTCATCGAGATAAGCACCGCACGGTATTGCGAGTCGAAGACCATGCAGGAGCAGGAAACCAACGTCCAGCAGATCATAAACGCGGTCACGACCGCCGAGAAGCTGAAGCTCGGCATAGCCGCGGGCCACGGGCTCACTTACATCAATGTCGAGCCGATAACGCGCATAGACGCGATAACGGAGTACAACATAGGCCACACCATTATAGCGAGGGCCGTGTTCGTGGGGATCGGGCAGGCTGTCGCAGAGATGAAAGAAAGGATCAACCAGCGGTAGTTTCTGCCGGCGACGCGTCAGGCCGCTTTAGTGGAATCGTGAAGCGGAATACGCTTCCCTTGTTGAGTTCGCTCTCGGCCCACACCCTGCCGCCGTGTGCGAGCACGAAGTGCCTGACGATAGACAGACCGAGGCCCGTGCCACCGAGCGCTCGCGATCGTGCCTTATCCACCGTGTAGAACCTCTCGAACACCCGATCGAGTTCGTTCGAGGGAATACCGGCGCCGCTGTCCCGCACGGACACCTCGACCTCGCTTCCCTTGATCACGGCCATGATGCCTATCTCCCGGTCCGTACCGCTATACTTCACTGCGTTGTCTACGAGGTTCAAAACGATGTGGAACAGTGCCTCGCGGTCCCCCTGCACGGTTCCTGCATCGACCGGTATATCGACCGCGAGCCGCTGGTGCTTCCTGGCCATCTCGCTTTCCAACAGCGTCCGGACCTCTCCCACGATGTCCTGCAGATTGACGTCCCGCACGGCAAGAACGGACGGCCCCCGGTCAGCTTTCGAGAGTACGAGCATGTCCTCCACGATCCGCTGCATCCTTTTTGCATTCCTTGATGCCGTGTCCACGAATTCACGGTTGGGGCCTTCCTTCAGGGCCTCGAGGTAGCCGATGATCGATGTCAGCGGCGTCTTCAGTTCGTGCGATGCATTCGTGACGAAGTCCTGTCTTATCTCCTCCATCCGTCTCAGTTCGGTGACGTCCCTGATCGTCAGCAGGTAGCAGCGGTCGCTCGTGCAGTAGTCGATTCTGCCTATGCTCAGGCTGAATTTTCGTTCCTGCGGCATAAAGATGGATATCTCCTGCTGCCGTGTCGGCCCGCCGGACAGCACTGCATTGAACAGCGCCTCCGCCTCATAGCTTCTCACGATATCGAGGAAGTACATGCCGGTAACGTCTCCCCCGATCCCTGCCAACTCCCTGATGTACCTGTTCCCGTACACGACACTGCCCCGCCTGTTTATGACGAGGACGCCCATGTCCACGGCGTCCAAGATCTTCCGCGTATCTTCAACGGTGCGGCCCAGCGTGTCGGAAGACTCCCTTACTTTAGCAATGAGGAGTTTCACGACGGACCAGGCCTCATCCATGCCGGGCGAAGACGAGAACGGCAGGTTATAGACACCGAGCTCGCTGCGCGCCGTGTCGGTTATCCGCTTCAGCAACGCTTTGACCCGGGCCGCATAGATACGGGCAACGGCAGCGCCTATGACTATCGATACGATCAGGCCCATGACGATGGACGTCTCGACACCTTCTCTCTCGGCGACCAGCACGACCGCTCCGGTCAGCGCAGAGAACAGAAAGGATACGAGGAACACCGGCTTATTCATCGGTAAGCTTGTACCCTATGTCCTTGATGTTCTGTATATGCGCGTCGAGATGCGGCAGCTTTTTCCTGAGCCTGGACACGTGCACGTCCACCGTTCTCGTGGTCCCGAAATAGTTGTATCCCCAGATGTCCTGCAGGAGGACTTCTCTGGACAGCACCACGCCCCTGTGCTCGAGAAGATACCTGAGGAGGCTGTACTCCTTCGAGGTGAGGGGTACCACACTGTCGTCGTACTTTACCTCGTGCCTGAGGTCGTCAACCTCGAGCTTGCCGTAAACGATCCTCTTCGACCTGCCGGTCTGCTCCTCGCGCACGGTGCGCCTCATGACGGCCCTGACCCGCGCGATCAGCTCCCTCGGGCTGAACGGCTTAGTTATGTAGTCGTCTGCTCCGAGCTCGAGCCCGAGGACCCGGTCGATCTCGTCGGACTTCGCGGTAAGGATGATGACCGGGATGTCCGCGGTGGCCTTCTGGGCCTTCAGATGCTTGATGACTTCCTCGCCGCTCTTCCTCGGCAGCATGAGATCGAGTATGACGAGAGCCGGGGACCTTGACTGGACCTGCCACAGTCCCTCCTCGCCGTCCGGGGCCGTGACCGGGACGTAGCCCTCCTTCTCGAGGTAAAGGGAAACGAGGCCGGCTATGTCCTTATCGTCCTCTATCACGACGATATGTTTATTCATCGCTCTCGATCTCCTGTCCCAATCGCCTCTCGGACCTCTTGCGGTCGATGTGGTCGAGAACCTTCTTCCGCAGCCGTATCGAGAGCGGGGTGACCTCGAGTAGCTCATCGTCTTCGATGAACCCGAGACCGTACTCGAGCGTTAGTCTCATCACCGGCACGAGCCGTATGGCATCGTCCGAGCCGGCCGCCCTGACGTTGGAAAGGTGCTTCTTCTTGCCCGGGTTGACGACGATGTCCGTCTCCTTGTTGTGAACGCCCACGATCTCGCCACCGTACACCTTGTCACCCGGGACTATGAACAGGGGTCCCCGCTCCTGGAGGAACCACAGGGCGTAGGCAACCGCCATCGTCTGTTCCTTTGCGATCTGTACGCCCTTCTTGCGCGACGGCAGATCGCCACGGTACAGATCGTAGCGGCTGAATTGGTGGTGCATGACGATGTTGCCCTTCGTCTCGAGCAGCAGCTCGGAGCGCAGCCCGATGATACCGCGGGACGGTATCGAGAAGATGAGTCTGGTGAGACCGGATGGCGTCTTGTCGGAATGGAGCAATTCTCCCCTCCTCGGCCCTATCTTCTCCATGACCCTGCCAAAGTATTCGTCCGTGACCTCGATGGTCAGTTCCTCCATCGGCTCCGTTAGTCCGGCCTCGGTATGTTTCAAGATTGCCCTGGGCATGCCGACCTGGAACTCGTAGCCTTCCCTGCGCATCGTCTCGAACAGGATCGTGAGGTGCAACTCGCCGCGGCCCGCCACATCGAATACGTCCGGATTATCGGTGGCTGTCACCCGCAGCGACAGATTCGATTTTACCTCCCGGTGCAGTCTGTCGTTGATATGACGCGAGGTAAAGAACCTGCCCTCCCTGCCGGAGAAGGGGCTGTTGTTCACGAGCATCTGCACGAATATCGTGGGCTCCTCTATCTTCAGGCCGACGGCGAAGTCGACCTCCTCTTTCTGTGCAACGACCGTGCCGATGTCCTGCGTATCTATCCCGGCGATCGCGATGATGTCCCCGGGCGACGTCTCGTCGATATCGAGCCGCTGCAAGCCCTCGAAGGTGAACAGCTTCAACACCTTTTTGACAACAGGCTGACGGTCCCTGGGATGTATGTAGACCTCATCGCCGGGGTGTAGTCTCCCACTGCGGACCTTCCCAATAACCAGCGGACCCATGTATTGGTCGTACGCGAGCTGACTTATCATCATCTCGAACCTGTCGTCTTCGAGTACTGCCGGGCCCGGTATATGGGAGACGATCATCTCGAACAGCGGCTGGAGATTCCCCTGGACACCGTCCGGCGAGAGCGATGAGGTGCCGTTCCTCGCAGAGGTGTATACGACCGGGAAGTCGAGCTGGGAGGGATCGACCACCAGATCGAGAAACAGCTCGGACACGGCGTTCAGCACTTCCGCCGGCCTCGCCTCCGGCCTGTCGATCTTGTTGATGATGACCACCGCCTTCAGCTTGCTCTCGAGCGCCTTCCTCAGCACAAACCGCGTCTGCGGCATGGGCCCGTCGATCGCATCGACCAGCAGCAGCACACCGTCGACCATCGAGAGCGCCCTCTCCACCTCGCCGCTAAAGTCTGCATGCCCGGGCGTGTCCACGATGTTGATCTTGTACTCGCCGTACCGGATCGAGGTGTTCTTGGCAAGGATCGTGATGCCCCGCTCCCGCTCGAGATCGAACGAGTCGAGCACGCGCTCCACGACCTGCTCATTGGCCCTGAATATCCCTGCCTGCTTGAGCATCGCGTCGACGAGCGTGGTTTTCCCATGGTCGATATGGGCGATGATCCCTATGTTCCTGATCCTGTCCGGCGATAGCATACGTTTCCCTTCCTCCTGTACCTCTATAGCACACAACACAACGTGACTTGATAGAATTTATAAGTATAACTCCGTACCTTTAAACTATGCAACAAATCAACGCGCGCGCTCACCGGGACGATCGAAGCACTCCTTTACCTCATCTTGTTGCCCTTGAACTTCTTGATAAGCAAGGGCAAAACGATTATCGCGACGATGAGAAAGAGCGAGAGAATCGATATGAAGTTCAGCTTCAGGTTCACCATACGGTCGCCCAAATAGCTGAACACGAACGACCACGGCGCCATGCCGATGGCCGTCCCGATGACAAAATCCCTGAATGTGATGTCCGACAGCCCGGCCCCGAGATTGAACACATCGAAGGGCAACGAAGGTACGATCCTGAAGAACAGTACGACCGCGAGCCCGTGGGCATGCGTCATCCTGTCAAGCACCCTTGCCTTTGAACCGAGCACCTTGTTCACGAAGTCCCGACCCAGCCTCCGCGAGACCTGGTACGCGATCGATCCACTGACTGTAGAGCCTATGATCGAATAAACGGCTCCGTAGAACGGTCCGAAGACAAGCCCCCCGGCGAGCGCAAGGACCGTGGACGGAAACGGTACGACGGACTTCACCGCGAAGGCAGCTATAAATATGACCGGCGCCCAATAGCCCCACGCGACGAAGAAGGCTTTGAGCTTCCGGGGGTCCGTGTACCGCTTCAGAGGGGTAACATAGACCACCACCGTGGCCACTGAAAAGATGACGACGAGGATCAGGACCTTTATCACCGTCTTCCTATCGAGCCTTTCCCTGAGAAACTTGCCAATTTTCATATACTGTGCTTATCAAGCAAGTAAGGATCGTGCAAACAATATTTGTGGAGGGGCGCTATGAAGACGATCGGTATTATCCATAACCCGAGGTCCAAGAAGAACATGAAGTATCCGCACATCCTCGACATGGTGCGGGACATCATTGGCAGGTACGGCACTGTCTTTGTGCCGTCTTCGTACGAGGAACTGACCGAAGTCGCACAGGAGATAAAGAAAGACCACTACGAGATAGTCGGCGTGAACGGAGGAGATGGGACAAACCACCAGATCATAACGCGCATCATCGACGTCTACAACGACGACCGCTTCCCCCTTATCGCGCACCTCAGGGGCGGGACGATGAACACCATTTCGAACGCCCTCAACGGCATAACCGGGTCTGTCATCGGTATAACCCAGAAGCTTGTCGAGCACTACAAGTACGACAGGCCGTTCAAGACCAGGACGAACAAGGTACTGAACATCAATGGGAGGTACGGGTTTATGTTCGGCACCGGCTTTGTCTCAAACCTCATGGACCTGTACTATGAAGGCGGGGACCCCGGACCGATAAAGGCGCTGCAGATCATCTACAAGGCTATCGCATCGGCAATCATCAGAACAGACTATGTGGACCGGCTGTTCAACCCCATCATGGCGGAAGTCATCATCGACGGCCTCAAACTGGATTACAGCAGATACTCCATCATCGTGTCCTCGGCGATTAGAAATGTGGGCCTCAACTTCAGGGCAATATACCGGGCTGAAGAGCTTCCGGACAAGATACATTTATTCGCAGGACAGGCTACCGCTTTCGAGGTCATCAGGAGGCTGCGGAAGCTCTACGTGGGTCGCCAGCCGAACTTTAAACATCTGGTCGACACGCTTGCCCGACTTGTCGAGATCACGTCGAGCTCACCGCTCAGGTACACGATCGACGGAGACATGTACGAGGATACGAGGATCGTCCTTTCTCCCGGCCCCCTGATGAGCTACATTCAAGAATAAGCGGCGTATCACCACTTCGTGAGACCGTTCATCGCAAGCGCTATGAGGAGGGTCACCACGTTGGGCATCCATGCCGCCACGACAGGGCTGACAATACCCGAGTTGCCCATCGATAGGGACAGGGCCATGAGTATCCAGTAGCTGAACCCGACAGCGAGTGACATCCCGAAGGCGAGCATCATGCCGGAAGTCTTCCTCTTCCTGAGCGAAAACGGGATCACGAGCAGGATCACGAACAGGGAAGAGAATGGATACGAGAGCTTGGTGTTCAGATCGACGTCGTACGGGGCATAGGTATAGCCCTCCTGCTTCAATTTCTGTATGTACGAACTGAGCTCTGGATAGTTCATCTCGTTGGGTGCCTTGCCCGTGTGCTGGAAATCGGAGACTGTGAAGGGCAGGAGCGCCTCGGCAGATGCCGAGAACAGGTACCCGGTCTGATACCCGTTGTCAAACTTCCTTGTATAGACGTTGCTCAGATCCCAGCCGTTACCGACCCATCTCGCGGTCCCCACGTCCGTCCTGCTCTCGAGTAAACCGCCTGACTTCGATACTTTGTAGATGGTGACATCCTTGATCGTATCGAGCCACGGCACGAACAGCCCGGTCTTGATTATCGAGTTGTTCACTTTGAACCAGACGTTACTGACCCTGGTGCCCCGGTAAAACCTCGACTGGGTATGACGTATCAGGGAATCCATCATATCGTTCCTCCTGTTCGCGCCGGGTACGATATACTCACCGATCAGGAGATGGATGAGGGACAAGAAGAGCACCGTACCCAGCAGCGGCTTTACTATCGTCAGGGGACTTATACCCGAAGACAGGAGTGAGCCCGTCTCGTTGTGCCTTGACATCACCGTATAGATGATGATGACGGTGAGCAGTGCTGCCATCGGGATAGTCTGATACACAATACCGGGGATCTGCGAAAGATAGAAGATGACGACCGGATAGATCGGGGGCTGCTGCGAGAGCAGGTCTTTCAGGCTCTCGAATATATTGACGATGATATAGAGTCCGGACAGGACGCTCAATGAGGTGGCGTACGTCCATGCGAACTCCTTCAGCAGGTACCTGTTCAGTATCTTCATCGATACTTCCGTATATAGCTAAGGGGGTTCATAGACCGCAGGTCCTTTTCCCGCGCAACCAGCGAAAAAAGGGCCACGGCAACGATCAGGAAAAAAAGATCGACGAGCGAAATCGCAATGACCGGGTTGAGTATGTTGAGCTTGCCGACCGTCTCGGCACCGCTCAGTACGATGTAGTAGAAAAGTACGATTATCACGGCTATCGTTATGCCGTACGCCCGGCCGGACCTAGGAGACCGTATACCGAGCGGAATACCGATTATTGAAAAGATGATCGCCGTGAACGGTATGGCGAAACGCTCCGCAATGTCCGTCAGCAGCGAGTTCGTGCGCTTGTGCTGCTGCTTCCATTTCTCGTACATCCGTATCAGTTCCGGAATCGTCATCTCGAAAGTCGTCTTGTTATAGTTCGTCATGGCCGGGCTTATTTCGCTCTGGGAGAACGTGAGGTCATACTCGTGGAAGTTTATGATCCTCAGGGTCTCTCTGTCATGACCCATCTGCTGGATCGTACCGTCGTTCATGACCAGGACTATCGAATTATCCTTTTTGTCCACCACAAACCTGCCCCGCCGTGCCACTATCGTATTGGAGAAGCCGGGGTTCCTGGTATCGTAGATGAGGATGTTGTGCATGACTTTTCTGTCAGCCGAGAGGCTGTCGACATAAAAGGTTATGTCCCTTGACAGCGTATTGAACGACTTTTCGTTTATCCCGACCGTAGTCTTCCTGATGATGATGTCGAAGAACTCGTTTCTCAAAGCGACGTTGGCCGTGGGGAGCAGATAGAAAGAAACGAAGCTCGTCAGAACATAACACAGCAGTCCGAAATACAACGGCGCCCTGGATAATTTGATCAGGTCCATCCCTATCGCCTTCATGGCGATGATCTCGCTATCCGTGGAGAGCCTGTTGAACGCGAGGACGACCGATACAAGGACGGAAATCGGTATCGCCAGCGCCAGAATAAAGGGCGACATGTACAGGAATAGAAGGCCCACCTCCTTCACCGATACACCCTTAGCGATGATGAGGTCGAAGAACCGCACCATCCTCCCGATGAGCATCAGCGCAGTCGTTGAAAGAAGGCTCACGATAAAGGGCGTCGCTATCTCTTTCGTTATGTATCTATCGGCGATCTTCATATACCCAGCGGACAATTCCGGAGGCCCTCATCCGTAAAAACGGTCCCTGCTCAGGAGCCATGGCCATCCTTCTGCTCAATGCGTTTGATGTACTCCCGTATCGGAAAGTGCTCTATAGAGTCCGGGAACAGTCTTGCTTTTATCAGCATGGCGATGATGGCCGTTATCATGAAGGGCAGTATCATCCTGTAGTCATTGGTGAGCTCGAAGACGAGGAATATCCCGGTAAACGGAGCGTGGGTGAGGGATGCAAGGAACGCCGCCATACCGAGGGTCGAATACACGCCGACCGAAACGAGACTGCCGGGAAAGAGATACCGGAACGCATAGCCTATCGTCCCACCGAGCATGGCGCCGATGTAGAGCGAGGGCGCGTAGATGCCACCCGGCAGGCCGGAGCCTATCGTTATCCCTGTGCCTATGAACTTCGCGATGAACAAAAACCCTATAAGTACAAAACTTATCTTACCGAGGAGTGCCATCCGTATCACCGGGTACCCGTTACCGAGGGACATCGGCAGCAAGACCCCGATAATGCCGACGACGATACTCCCCAGGAGAGGCTTCGTCATAGCCCGCACGCGCATCGCCTTGAAATAGTCAGCCGCCTTGAAAAACCATCGTTCGAACAGCACGGAAAAGGCACCCACGAACATCCCGAGGAAGATATAGCCTATGAACTCGTGTACTCCCGCATACACATACAGGGGCGTGCCGAGCATCGGTCGGTTGCCTATAAACGTCCGGGTGACGAGGGTCGCGGTCACGGCGGATATGACGATCACGCTTATGGCGGTAAGCTCGTACTCTCCGAGCAGGACGATCTCTACGGCAAAAAACACGCCGGTGATAGGTGCATTGAATATGGATGCAATACCGGCCGCGGTGCCGCTCGCAATAAGGAGCTTCCGTTTTTTTCTGTCCTCATCACCCAGTATCCCTGACATGAACGATCCGAACCCTCCTCCTATCTGCGCTATGGGGCCCTCGACGCCCGCCATATTGCCCGTCCCTATGATGATGGGCGTGAACAGGAGAAGATAGATGATGCTCATGGGGTCGATCTTCGCTTCCCGCCTGTTCACATTGACGATGAAGTCCGGAAAGCTGTAGCCCATCTTCTGCTCTTTAAAAAAGATGGACTTGATAACGATGTAGAAGATTGCCCCGGTCAGGGGCAGGAACAGAATGACAAGGTTTTTCAGCCTGAAGATATGCTGCAGGCTCATCCCCTGTGTATGGGTGGAATAGAGCAAGCCTTCAATCAGGCCTTCGGTCTTTATAATGAAGGCGCTGGACAGCCCTGCAAGCGCGCCGATAAGCACCGCCAGGACGATGTCCCTCGTCGTGCCCGTCATCGCCTCGTTATACCATGATTTCAGCCTGTCTTTCAGCATCGTACACTCCACGGTCGCACGCCGGCCGTGAAGTTCTTTCTGATGAACTTGTTACGCTCCATCGTAAACCTGATGCGCTGCTCCATAGAGGCTATCACCTTGACCTTAACCACCTGCGAAAAGCCCTTCAGCTGCAGATGTCCGCCGTGACCGTGATGGCCTCAGTTCTATACTGTCTCACCGTCCCGTTTGCAAGCATTATAGCCCCATCTGCTTCCCGATGATCTCCTTCATTATCTCGGTCGTACCTGCGAATATGGTCTGTACCCGCGCATCGAGGTACGCCTGCGCTATGGGGTACTCGAGCATGTATCCGTAGCCCCCGAAAAACTGGAGACACTGGTCGATGGTCCTCTTGAGCATCTCGGTGCACCACCACTTGGCCATGCACGTCTCTTTTATGATGCTGACACCCGCAATGTGCTCACGGATCAGACGGTCGATGAATACCCTGCCGAGCTCTATCTCCGTTGCCATCTCGACCAGCTTGAAGCGCGTGTTCTGGAATTTCGCTATTGGTTTTCCAAATGCGGTCCTCGTTTTCGTATATTCGATGGTTTCCTCGATTGCCTTCTCCGCGCCGGTCTGCGCCATGATCGCGCTTACCAGCCTCTCCTGCTGCAGTTTCTGCATAAGCTGAAAAAACCCCTCCCCTTCTTTGCCGAGCAGGTTTCCCTCTGGCACTCTGCAATCAGAGAAATATAATTCCGACGTGTCCTGTGCTTTCATGCCTATCTTTTCAAGCTTCCGGCCCTTTTCAAAGCCAGGAGTCTTGTCTTCCACCACGATCAGACTGATGCCTGTGTACGGGGGGTCCGCCTTCGGGTCGGTCTTGCACGCCACAACGACCAGATCGCAGAGCTGTCCGTTCGATATGAACGTCTTCTGTCCATTGACGATATAGGAGCCGCCTTCTCTTACAGCGGTGGTCTTGATCGCCTGCAGATCACTGCCGGTGCCAGGCTCAGTCATCGCCACCGCGGTCACAAAGTCTCCGCTTACGCAGCCGGGCAGCCACCGCTGCTTCTGCTCCTCACTCCCGAACGAGGCGATATACGGCACGACGATGTCGCTGTGGAGGTTGATGGCGAACCCGGACTCCATTATCCTCGTCATCTCCTCCATAATCACGACTGCGTACGTGAAATCCACGCCCGATCCTCCGTATTTCTCCTCGGCCCAGGGACAGAGATAGCCGGCACTGCCCGCTTTCTTCCATGCTTCCCTGGAAACGATGCCGTTTTTCTTCCATTCCGCCTGATGCGGAACGATTTCGCGCTCCAGGAATTTCCTGAATCCCTGCCTGAATATATCGTGTTCAGACTGAAAAATAGTCCTTTCCATGACTCCTCCCTTACATGACGAAGCTGCGGCTTCGCTCAGAATTTTATCGTCACCTTCAGTTCGTACTGCACCCTGTCTTCATCGACGGCAACCACCGGAACAATGACGACATTGCCACTGATGACCTCCGGCCTGCCCACTTCAATAACGCTCAGGGCCTTCTTTTTCTGGGGCTGGACCGCCTGTTTCGTCTGGCTCTGGGCGGCCGGCTGCTCTATCGGTATCTCCTTGAGCTCGCTGTCCTGCTGTGGCTTTTCTGCCTCACCCATCGATGCCTGGACCTTTAACCTGTGGACAACCAGCTTCGTGATGCCCGTAAGCGTCTGCAACACACCGCCTCCGGTATTTGCCGATGCTTCGTAGTAGGGGGCATTGAGCCTGTTCAGCTCATTCTGCATCTCTTCGACCGTAGCGATGTTCGGTAGGTCCATCTTGTTGTACTGTATCACAAGCGGAATATCGGCCAATGACCGGCCGTAGTGCTGGATATTCTCTTCGAGGTTCTTGAAGCTCTCACCATTGTCGTACATCTTGTCCTTTTCCGCACTCGCCACGAATACTATTCCGTCGACGTTCTTCAGCACGAGCCTCCTCGTTGCGTTGTAGAAGACCTGTCCCGGAACGGTGTACAACTGGAACCGTATCTTCATGCCCTTTATCTCGCCGAGCTCTACCGGGAGGAAGTCGAAGAACAGTGTCCTGTCTGTCTGCGTCGCGAGTGTCATGAGCTTTCCCTTGTGTTCCGGCTTGAGCTTCTTGTAGATGAACTGGATATTGGAGGTCTTGCCCGAAAGCCCCGGGCCGTAGTAGACGATCTTTGCATTGATCTCTTTCTTGTTCGAATTGAGCAGTGCCATTATTTCACATCTCCTGTCTTCCGTTTTGCTGCCGTCGCGATCACGGAAGAAATATTCTTGCTATTACTCAGGATCTTTAAGTCCTGTTTCGAAATCGTTTCAAGCAATTTCAGCGCTATCGGCACCGGGGTCTTTGAATTGCCTGCGAGCGCCTGTCGTATCCGGTAGCTCTTCTGCCACTCTCTGTTGCCGGCGATCATGCGTATGAGGTCTTCGCTCACGGTGCGCGAGTTGGCTATGCTCAGGACCTCGCCGTCGGTGATGCGGGGGCTCTTCATGACCGATTCTATGACGACCCTGTTGGAGTCCCTCAAAAGTATCGCACGCGCCTCCTTATTGCCCAGCAGTGCGAGCTTTATCTTTTGTGACACGGTCATCTTCTGTATACGCTGATAGAGGGTAAGCTTGGCGTTCTCTTCCTGTGACCCTGTCCCTTCCTGCTCTACTATCAGCTCCGCCGGCAGGCCTTCCATCATAAAGTTTAGCGGCAGGTTGTCAAGCGCCTCAGACGGCAAACCAGAGGCCGCTTCCGACAGGCCCGCCGGAAGCATGGCCGCATCCGAGGGAAGCTCCGCACACTGGGCATCAGCGGGAAGACCCGTGCTCTCGAGTACCGTCGGGAGTCCGACTGCCCCGTCGGCCGATGGCTGCACACCGGCAGACTTCCTAGACGGTTCGGCGGTCGGCTTAAGGGCATCTTCTTTTTTTTCGACCTTGATCTGTAACCTGCCGAGCTGTCTGCTGGCCGCCGTCGTGAAAAACTCGAGGAGCTGGTCTTTCGCCACCTTCGGTAGATGCGGATTCGTAATGATCGCGTCGAAGATCTTCTCGTTCTTCAGGATCCTCATCTGGTTCTTCGCCACGAGCTCAAGGACCGACTCATCGTCACTCTGCGCAAGCTCAATGAAGGTATCGTCCGACAGGTTTTTGTTGGTTACGAAGGAATAGACGGAGCCATGGGACAGTTTCTGATTGGCATAGATAAATCTCAGTACGAAGTCCGGCACGTCTTCGCGGACCGCCGCCTCCACGATCGCCGGGGGCAGTGACCTGAGAGTAGTCACCGCATCGGCCCGCGTCTGTTCGTCACCTTTCGTATAGTGGAAGGCAAGGACAACGAGCATTTCCTTTGGCTCGAGGGGGACCAGCCCCTTTACTACAGCGGAGACAAGTTGCTTGGGAAGTGACTCCTTGAGGTACAGTCGTGCATTTTCGGATAAATTTTCGAACATATTACTTCAGTTCTGAAGAGGTCGTCCGTGCTGCAAATCTCCTGACTTTCGACCGATACACGTTCGCATCATGGGACGATCTGAAGGGATAGACCTTGACATTGTACGTGATGGTCTTCGTCGCGGTCTCCTTTATCAGCCCTTTCAGGCCCGCAGCTTCGATGTTCTTTTTGTCCCGGACAGCGGCTGCCTTCGACCGGTATTTGCCAATCAGTATCCTGTACCCGCCGTCCTCCTTTACAATAGAGGCATTCGATACGTTGGCAACCATGAGCTTGAGGTTGTCTGCCGTTGCCTCGCCCTCAGAAGAGTAAACCTTGTCGACGACGAGGCTGTACGTGACAGAACTCGTTGTATTTTTTTTGACATCGAATTTCAGCGCATGGTCCATCCGTCCCCCTATCCGCTGAGCATCCTGCAGGGCTGCTTTTGTCCTGATCGTATCGAGCATGACCTCGAATTGCTTCGCGGCGACATGCACGGGCTTTACTGGACGTGGCTTTGGCGCCGGCGGTATATTTGCCGCAACCTGCGCAGTTGGGGCCGGCTTTGGGGTTTGCTCCTGTGCCGCCGGCGCGGTTTCTGGAGCAGCAGGAGGCGCCGGTACAGTCGCCGCCTTACTCTGTGAAGGCGGGGGAACGCTCTGGGCAGCGGCAGACGGCCGCGGCTCAGGAGACCCGTGCTTCATCACGATCGTCTGGGAGCCCTTTGCACCGGTACGGTGCCGGGTGCTGCCGGACCCACGGCTAAAGAACATATACCCGGCCGCAAGCAGCGCTACCGAAGCGACCCCTATGACGATCCCCATGAGCATGCCCTTCCTGTTGCCTGTGGGTTCCTCCACGGTTTTGATGACCATGGCAGACCTCGGTGCTGCGCCGGGAGGTCGTACGTCCTGAGCTGGTGTCGGTATCCGTACCGGTGCTTCTTCCACCGTCAACCCCGGCCCCTCATCCGGCGTTACCTCCAAAGGAGACTTCAGGAACTCGTCGAAGAGCAGGCTTTCCTCTTTTTCTTCGGGCCCCTTCGTCTTTGCCGCAGCGCCCGGCTTCTCCGGCTCTGCCTTGCCGATTACCTCGTCTATCGGGGGCTTAAAGAAATTATCCTCGAAGAGCTCATCGGCTATCGTTTTCTTTGTTCCTTTGTCTTTCCTGTCGTCCATGCTATACCTTTACTTCTTTTTTATTCCTGCTGCTGATGATCTTCTCCGCTATGTGTGCAGGAACCTCCTCATACCCGAAATACTCTATATCGAATGTACCCATACCTTTCGTGATGGAGCGCAACTCATCTCCGTATGTCTGCACCTCTGACAGAGGCACATGCGCCCTTATGACCTGCTTCTTCCCTTCGCCCTGATCCATACCGAGTATCTTCGACCGCTTCGAGTTCAGCCCGCCTATGACTTCCCCGGTAAACGATTCCGGGGCTTCCACGGTAATAAGCATGATCGGCTCGAGCAATACGGGACTTGCGAGCTCCATACACTTTTTGAACGCAAAGGAGCCCGCGATCTTGAACGCGAGTTCCGAAGAGTCTACGACGTGATACGAACCATCGTATGCCGCCGCGGCAAAGTCAACGACTGGAAAGCCCGCGACGAAACCCTCTACCGCAGCCTCCCGGATCCCCTTTTCGACGGCCGGTATATACTGTCTCGGTATGGCACCGCCCACGATGCTGTCCACGAACTCTATGCCCTTCCCCCTCGGTAGAGGTTCGATCTTTATCCACACATCGCCGTACTGCCCCCTCCCGCCGGACTGCTTCTTATACTTGCCCTGCGCTTCCGCCTTCGCCTTGATAGTCTCTTTATACGGTATGTCCGGCAGGACGAGCTCGAGGTCTATACCGTACTTCCTCTTCGTCTTGTGCATCACGATCTCGAGATGCTCCTTGGACACGCCCTCGAGAATGAGCTCCTTAATCTGCGAGTCCCTTCGCAGGGAAAGGGACGTGTCTTCCTCTATGATCTTGTTCAGGGTCTGCGTTATTTTGTCTTCGTCACTCTTTCCCCTCGGCTTTACCGCGTACGCGACGAGCTTCTTTGGCCGGTACACATGGGGCACGGCAAGCGCGTCCTTCCATGCCTTCAACGTGTCGCCAGTCCTGCTCGTCTGGAGCTTTGCGAGGGCTATCATGTCACCGCTCTCCGCCGCATCGATCGGCTTGCTCTTGTTCCCCATCATCGTATAGATATGGTTCGTCCTCTCTTCCGTCCCGGTCGAGGCATTGAAGAGGACGGTGTCCTGAGTGATGCTGCCCGAAAAGACCCTTGCATAACTCATCTTGCCAGCGTAAGGGTCTATCACCGTCTTGAATATGAAGAGGACGGGCTTCCCGGAAGCATCGCGTCTTAATTCCGACGTCCCTTTTCCGTCCCGGTCCGAAGACTGCAAGGGCACCCGGTCGCTCACGCCGTTATGGGGAGGCATCCAGAGAGAACAAAACTCCGCCAGCTTGTCCATTCCTATATTCAATAGCGCCGATCCCGGGATGACCGGAAATATGCTTCTGGACAGGACTGCCTTTCGCGTGGATTCAAGCAGCTCCCCGGCATCCAGCTTCTGGTTGTTGAGATACTTCTCGAGCAGAGTGTCATCGTTCTCCGCAACCGCTTCTATAAATTCCTTCTCGAAAGCCGCGGCCTCGCCTGGCACATCGCCCGCTTGTCTGGCACGTCCGGAGGCGTCCCGTGAATAGAGGTACGTCTTCCTGTCGGCGATGCTGTAGATGCCGGCGAATGTCTCGCCGCTCCCTATCGGTACGGCGACCGGTGTCATCCTGGTGTTTAAATAGCTGCTATACTCGTCCCGTGCCTTATAAAAATCAGCGTTCTCAGCGTCCATCTTGTTGATGAGGAAGATGAGGGGAAGGTTGCATAGGCCCGCATACTTGATGAGCGTCTCAGCCTCCTGCTTTATGTCTGTCTGTGCGCTCATCACAAAGATGGCCCCGTCAACAGCCTGCAGGGTATTGATCGTCTCTGCAATAAAGCCGTCCTGACTGGGCGTATCGACCATATTGAGCTTTACGCCACTCAACTCGATGGTGGCAAGGGACGCCGTTATGGTCGTCAGGTGCTCGAACTCCTCCTGCTCGAGGACCATGTTCGACGTCCTGTCGATGACCTTGCCGATCGCCGGTACGACCTTCGCATTGAAGAGCAACGTGTCCGCAAGCTGCGTCTTTCCGCTCGTCCCAATACCGATGATCGCTATATTCCTCGTCCGTTCAGCGCTCCCGGTCATTTTTCTCCCTTCATCATTCTGCCCAGCAGGGCCCTTATCCTGCCGAACGACTTATTGACAAGGTTCTCTCTCCTCATGAATGAAAAAATGGGCTGTTTCCTTATACCGAGTTTCTGTACCTCTTTCAAGAGCCCCTGATCCGTTCTGTCGATCCGAAGGCCCTTATAAAAGGCCTTTACAGCCATACCCCTATTGTTCACCGCCAGGTAGAGCCTGCCAAGATTTAGGTAGAAGTCCGGGTGGAAGAACTCCTTCTTTATCGCCTCGTTGCACAACTCTATACCGCGCTGATAATCATGCCCAACTTTCCCCATCAGGTAGCCGTAGTACGAAAGGTAACGCGCCTCTATCTCGTAGATGGACGAAGGTATGTTGTCCACAATCTTCTTGAGCACCTCGAAGGCTTCACGCTCCTTACCATCCTTCATCAGCCCGAGTACTTTATCGAACAGGTCTTCAGTGCTTCCGGAAGCCATGAAATCTCCTCTTCTTATCTCTTTGTGATGTTATTTTCATATATTATCTTTAACCCTCTCAATGTCAAGAATTCATCCACTTCGTTTATGAACGGGGAAGAATTGCCTATCAGTTCGGCGAATCCCCCGGTCGCTATGACCACGGGTTTGTCATCCTTCATTTCCTTCGTGATGAGCCCTATGATACCTTCGACGAGCGCCCTGTACCCATAAAAGATCCCTGACTGCATGCTGTTGACGGTATTCGAGCCAATCACGCTCGGCGGCGAAGCTATCTCGATTCTGGGTAGCTTGGAGGCGTGTGTAAACAGGGCCTCGAGAGAGATACCGATACCCGGTGCTATCACGCCCCCGAGATATTCGCCCCTTCTGCTCACACAGTCGAATGTTGTGGCTGTCCCAAAGTCCACGATAATGATGCCCTTCTTATATTTATCGTACCCAGCGACCGCGTTCACTATCCTGTCGGCGCCCACCTCTCGCGGATTATCGTAGAGAATGCTGATGCCCGTCCTGGTGCCGGGACCTATCACGACGGGTCTCTTATGGTACAACTCCTCGCACGCCCTCTCGAGGGGCATAATCACCGGGGGGACGACACATGAAACTGCGACACCGTCGACAGAGGAAACCTTGACGCCGTCCAAAGCGAACAGTTCTTTCAGCAACAGACGGTATTCGTCTACCGTCCGCTCACGTGAAGTCACGATCCTCCAATGGGTAAGCAGCTTGTTCCCATCGAACACGCCGAAAACGATGTTCGTGTTACCCACGTCTATCGCGAGGAACATGGCTCCTCTTCTCCCATCTCGTCAGTTACCATACAACAGATGAACATCTCCTGACTTTATCGCAACCATCCTACCCCCCTGATCCCTTAGCACCAGCCCACCATACCTATCAACATCTTTAACGACGCCGGTCAATGTCTCAGCACCGCTCATAACACGAATGCGCTCCCCGTTCATTTTGAACCTCTGCATAAACTGTTCCCGTATGCCATCGAAGCCTGGATGACCAACATACACCTCATACCACGTATGGAATGAAGAGTACAGAGAGGCGAGCACTTCTGCCCGATCGAATGTCCTGCCCGTCAGCAACGTGAGCGAAGTTGACGTCGCAGCAAGTTCAACGGGATAAGCGGATGCATCGGCATTTACATTGATACCGATGCCGACAACGACGCCGTTTCTGCCGTGGCCTTCGTTCAGGAACTCGAGCAGTATACCGCTTATCTTCTTGCCACGAACCATGACGTCGTTGGGCCATCGTATCTCCGCAGGGACGCCCGTACACTGCTCGACGAGCAAAGCAACGACCATACCCGCGAGCAGGCTGATCGCCGGTATATACTCGTAGGAAAGAGCTGGCCTCACGATGAATGAAGTGTAAATATTGGTGTTGGCCGGAGAATGCCATATCCTCCCCTGCCTGCCCCGTCCTTCGCTCTGCGAGTCTGCAACCACGACCGTCCATTCACCGGCACCCTTCCGTGACAGTTCGGAGATAACGGCATTGGTCGAGCCTACGGAATCACCATAGATGACATCGTTGATAAAGCCCAATGACTTGAGATGGCGTGCGACGGCGTTTCTGTAGCTGTCCATGGAAGGAGAATTTCACCTTATGCTATCAGGGTCGCACCGCCACGGTAAGCCATCGCCGCAGATCCGGTACGGGGGCTTCACTTCACTTCCTTAATCACGTTGTCTTTTAACAGTGAACTCATAATGTCGAACCCTATCTGCGGGTCCGGGTTAAGCATGAACGCCGAGGTGACGAGATCGTTCCTGCCATTGAATACGCGCATCAGCTCTTCCTTCTCCTCTTCGGTATTGAACGTGTGCGACGTATTGACGATGTAGCTCTTCTTGAGTCCCCCAAATATCGGCTCAATCCTCTTGACCTCGTCGACGATCCTCAGTCCTTCCATCAATAATACCTGAACATCCGTATCTATCCTCGATTCACCGACTATGTCCTTGAATGTTATCTCGAACTCACCTTCGGTAAGGAACAATATCCTGTAGACTGCAGTGAGTCGTGTCAGTTCTCCGTAATAGGCGTCCACGATTCTGCCCCTGTTGAACAGGATCCATCCGATCTCGTTGGCATCGTTGATCTGGAGCGTGCCGGACTTCCTGTTGAGCTCGAGCATCTGGATGAGTTCAACGATCGAGATATCGTGCAGGGTACCCATAAACCTGGTCTTCTTGCTGGCGTCACTCTGTATCGTGGGCATACTGATCACGGCGCTGGCCTCTTTTTTATCGGGTCTGCTCAGCCTTACAAGTTTCAAGAGAAACAACGTGTACAGGAACCGGTATGCGTCGTCCTGGCTCAGGCCGCTCTTGGCGATCAATTCGTTTATCGTTCTCTTCTCGTTGATCAGGTTGATGAGTCTGTTATAGGCGTGAGGGAATTTGAAGTCCTCTACCTTCAAGATGTTGTCCGGTATGAAGCTCGCGATCTCACCTTCTGATTCCAATCTGCTCCTCAAGCCCTCGATGTCCGTTTTTTTCTTTATGCCCTCGAACAGGATGATGGGGAACGGGTCCTTTATCGAAGCGAGCACCTTCGTGCCCGCATCTTTTTCTTCCTTTGTGTACTCCATACCGTCCCATGAAAACATGTCGACAATCATGGCCATCATGTTGTCGGAAACAGCCGCTTCAAGACTGTCTTCGCTGAGGGCTCCCACCATTATGAGAGCGTCCTCGAGCCTTATGCTCCGCTTGTCCATGATTTCGTAGGCTGACGTCATGACACTTTCCGTCACCTGCCCCGTTCTCAAGAGCCACAGATCGAGTCTCTCGTTCTCATCGCTGCTCATCGCGAAGACAGGATTGCCCCTGTCCCAGTAAATCTCCTTTACGGCACCGTTCTTACCGTAACAGGTCGTTTTTCCGGTCCAAAGACCACTTGCAAGTTCGGAAAGGATAGCCTCTACCGACTCCGACTTTCGTATCTCCAATTTTTCGCTCGGCAGATCGCAAGCCTCTGCGTCCTGAATGACCCGCAGCAGTTCCTCAGATTTCAGTGGTTTCTTCAACAGGGCATAGGTACCCCAGCGTCTGTTTACCTCTTCATACTTATCCTTCGGCAGATCGCGCATAAGGACGATGAACTTCGTATGCTCACCGTGGGGCTCGTTCCTCAGACGTTTGACGAGCTGGTACCCGTTTACCCCCGGCAACAGACTATCGAGAACAACAACCTTGTACGTCGTCTTGCCGACCGCATTCATGGCCTCTATCGGCGTCGATACACTGTCGGACACATAGTTATTATCCTTCAGTATCTGATTGATGCTGCTCGTAATATCAGGCAGCCAGGCAACTATTAAAAGCTGGTGCTTTCTCATATGTTATCTTTTACATTACTGAACAAAAGCATACATGATTACCTCATTGCGGTCAACCCTCGCTCGGTGAAGGCACCTCTGGCGCGGCTTGAACTATTCAGTAATGTATCTATAATAAGGTCATGGAGATCATATACGTAACGGACGTTCATGGGGCACGGGCTCAGCTCGAGAAGCTGCTGGAGGTCACGTTCGCGGACCTCTACATCGTGAGCGGGGATCTGATATACTCGCCCTTCTACTCTCCCAACACCGGAATGAGGTTCCTCGAGCTGCAGGACTCCTTCCACCTGATGAGGCAGAAAGACGCGCCGGGTATGGTGATCGAAGACTATGTGCGCACGCTTATCAAGGACGGACTGCGCGTTGATCTCAAAACCAGGGCCGAGGAATACCTGAAGCTCTCCGAAAGGGCACGGTATGTGATGAACGAGAAATACGAACAGATGGAGCACCTCTTCTCGATGGTAAAGAAGGCACCGATCATCGTCCTGCCGGGCAACTATGACATGGACCTGTCCGGTACCGCGATCGGCCATCGGCAGATCCACAAGAAGGTCTTCGAGTTCGAGGGACTGAGAATAGCTGGCTATGGCGGCGCAAACACGAGGACCGCGGGCATCCCGGAAGAGGGCATGGTGCGGTTCATTGAAAGCAACGACTACTCAGAGCCGTTCGAATTCCTCATGCGCGAGAAGCCGGACATTATTGTCTGCCACCAGCCTCCGTACGGACATTTCGACCGCATATCTTCCTACGGCTCCATAGGCAGCACCGGCATGGAAAGGGCCATAGAAGAAGTGCCGCCGCTCCTGGTACTGAGCGGCCATGTGCACGAGGACTATGGCTGCGAATACACGAACAGAACGTTCTTCGTGAACCCGTCGAATTTCGGGACCGTGGAAACAATAGAGGGCAAGTTCATGGACGGCGGCTACTACGCGAAGGTGACCATTGAGGGCAGGAGCGTCCAGAAAGTCATCCTCAAACGCGTAGAGGAGTACAGGCCGTACGATATCGTGGACTACATCCCCTTCAACGGAGGGCTGAAGACAGTCGTACTGGACGAGGCGAGGTACGACGGCCTCAGGACGAACATCCACGACCACCCATCGAAGCCTGTCCCGGTCTCGCATGTCGAGGAGATAAAGCTTTTCAATGCAGTAAAGCACTTTTTCAGGCAATACGAGTCGAAGGAAACGAACGAGCGAATAAAGTTCCTGAAGAGGGTAGCACTCACGATGGAGGACAGGGGACGTCCCATCGCTTTCGATCTGGTGGGCTCGACACTCTTCGGTATGGCCGAAAAGGGCTCGGACATCGATATCGTGGTCTACTATGTCGACAGGCCTTCCGTCGACGATGCGGACCGTGCCATAGAAAACAGGATAGAAGAGTTCAGCAGGCTGCTTCGGGAGTTCGGCAGCGACCAGTACCAGGTCGAGATCGTGGACGTCATCAACCTCAAGGACGTCGAAAAGGCTATCCTGGAGCAGAACTTTCAATCCACGGTGACCGGCAGGTTCATATTCTACCGGGCCATCTGCAGGCCGGTCCACCACCGCCTCATACGGAGCTACGAGGCGCTGCTCGACAGCAAGGAACATTATCGGAAAGAGATGGAGGCCTCGATGAGGGAGGTCATCAATATTCTGATAAGGACATCGAGGCACTTTGAGTCGTTCAGGAAATACGAGGCACGGCTGATCGATCTCGATATCCCCATCCCGCAGCCCATACGAAAGAGGCTCAAGCAGTATTTCCAGATGGACGAGTAAGTCCGCGGCCGGATCAGAGGAAAGGCTTGTTGTAAATGACCCCGGTAAATACCTCCGTTCCCCGGGCGACATCGAATGCCCGGTCAAGGCTGCCGCTGTCATAGCCCTGCGGCAGGGGCCTTACCCACTTCCGCAGGTTCTCGTAGAGATAATTGACCTTGTCGAACGTCACACAGGGGCTCATGATATGTATAAAAGAGAATCCCTTGTGCTTTATGCCCTCTTCGTACAAGTTCTGCATCTCATCAGGAGCACCGGCAAACCCGCGTGCGACATACGTCGCGCCATACGAGAGCGCGAGGAGCACAGGGTTCATCCTGGGGTCCGGGTTACCCTGCGGGTGCGACCTGGTTACCTGGTGCTGAGGCGTCATGGGACTCGTCTGTCCCTTGGTGAGGCCATATATCGCATTATCGAAGAGCACGCACGTGATGTCCGGGTTCCTCCGTATCGTATGGGGCAGATGTCCCGCACCGATACCGAGTCCGTCGCCGTCGCCGATCAAAGCGAGGACGGTCAGCTCCTGCCTTGCGAGCTTCGCGCCGGACGCCACCGGCAGGGCCCTGCCGTGAAGGGTGTGCATGCCATACCCCCTGACAAAAAAGGGATACCTGCCTACACAGCCGATGCCGGAAACGATGATCAGGTCTTTGGGCATTATGCCGAGGCTGCTCAGCGCATTGGTCAAAGCCGTCTCTATGCCAAAATAACCACACCCGGGGCACCAGGTAGGGAGCCGCTCAGACCTGTACTGGAGGATGCCCTTCTCCCTGACCTGCCGGATGTCCTCGTCCGGATAATACACTTCTGGTTTTACATAGTGGTCCATAATCTATTCCTCCAACAGCCTGTTGATCTCTTCCTCTATCTCGTCGTGCGTGATGGGTCTTGCCGCTACCTTGTTATACCGGTATAACTTCTTCTGAAAATGCATGGAAAGCCAGTTTGCGAACTGTCCTTCGTAGTTGAGCTCCGGCACCAGCACTTTCTCGCAGTCATCAAAGAACGCCTGTATCTCCTTTTCTCTGAGCGGGTTTATCACGATGACCTTGAGCATAGCCACGCTCTTGCCTTGTTTCAAAATACTGTCAAGCGCATCCATGACCGCACCTGTCGTGGATCCCCATGATATGACGCCGACTTTTACCCTTCCGGACACGCCGATCCTCTGGGGCAGCGGGACATCGTTCTCAAGGGCGGTCTGTATCTTCCTGAACCTCTTCTCTGTCATCCTGGTATGCGAAAGTTCGTCATAGACCGGGGTCCCATACTCGTTCTGCTCGAGGCCTGAGACAGCCTGATACCCGTTTTCCAGTCCCGGCAGTGCGCGCGGGGATACGCCGTCGTCAGTTATCTTCTGTCGGAGATAGAGCTTCATGTCCTCCTGAGTCGGGAATTTATTGCCGCCCTTCTTGTAGTCCGGGATGGGATCAAGAGAAACGTTCCTCACCGACAACGACAGGAACAGGTCCATGAGCACGATGACCGGCGTCTGGTATTTCTCCGCAAGGTAGAAAGCCTCGGCTGTCCACTGGTAACATTCCTTGGCGCTCGTAGGAGCGACGACGATTCTCGGCGTATCGCCGTTTCCCGCAAACAGCGCATGATTGAGGTCGGACTGCTCTGTCTTCGTCGGAAGCCCGGTAGCCGGCCCTCCCCTCTGACTATCGACGACGACGATCGGATTCTCGGACATCACATTGTACCCGATGAACTCTGTCATGAGACAGAAGCCCGGTCCTGACGTCGCGGTCATCGCCCTTACGCCGGCAAACCCCGCCCCGGTCACATGCCCTATCGCGGATATCTCGTCCTCGGTCTGTACGACGACACCTCCGTGCCGGGGCAGCTCATCGGACAGTATCTCCATGATCTTCGTGGCCGGCGTGATGGGATATCCCGCGTACAGCTTGCATCCCATATCGATGGCTGCCTGTGCGACCGCCTTGTTCCCGTCCATCAGCCTATAGCTTTTCCTATCAACGGAGAGCTTCTCGAAGCTGTACGGATCGAGCTTCACGATGTTTTCGATCACGTACCGGCGACCTTCTTCGAATGCGGCAATGATCGACTCTATACTCTTGTCTTTTTTCCCGAGCTTTGCGGTGAGGTTATTGATAAATTCCTTCTCCGGTACGTTGAACAGTGCAGCAACCGCCCCCAGAACCACGATGTTCCGAGACCTGGATTCATTCGTCGTCTTCTGACTGAGCTGGTATAGCGGTATGCCGTACAAATACATGCCCGGACCGAGATGCCCTGCAATACTGACATCGTCCTTCGTCGGAGTCTTCCATCCTTCTTTTTCAGTATATACGCCGGGGCCAAGCCTGTGCGCCTCGGTCTGATCTGCATCATGGGGGAGGTCTTCATAAACAACGTTGTTCGGCCTGTTATCAAAAAGTACCACCCCTTCATCGTTCAAGTTCCTGAGCTGCTCGATAGCATATCGGTCGCTGAGCGATATCAGGATGTCGACCTTGCGGCTCAGGCTGAGCATAAATTCCCTGCCCGCTCTCATGTGGGCAACAGTCTTTCCGAACCCCCGGATCTCTGCAGGGTAGGCATCGAACGAGATGACGTGGTAGCCGATATCAGACAGGGTCTTTATCAGTATCTCGCCCGCTGCAAGCGCCCTGTCACCGGAACTGCCGCATATCTCGATTGTCAGGCTTTTTTCATACGTCAATGGAGAACCCTTTCCACCCATAGGTGATAAAATCCTCGCCCCCGATAGTGATCTTCCCAGGCTCGGCAAGGCTTACGGCCTTTTTTTCATCGAGCATGTTCCTCGCAGATATGTTTCCGAGCATCTTTGCATTGACTTCGCCGGTCGATTGCCGGTAATCCTTTAGTTCCGGATAATACACAGTCGCACATTCTCCTGCGGCCCAAACGTCCTGGGCACTGGTATGCATGTATTCATCCACGAGTATGCCGGTCTGGACATCTATCCCGCTTCCATCGAGAAAATCTATATTCGGGATCATGCCTGATGTCAGGAAAGCAAGGTCCGTTTTTATGATTTTGCCGTTCTTTGTCATGACAGTAAGACCTGTTCCTTCCTTAACAATCTCCGTTGTTATATCGTCCGCTAGTACCTCGATGTGCTTCTTTTTAAGGCCCTCTATCAATTTATCCTTTACCGATGTATCATATTCAAGAGGCCAGAAACTATATTCATTTAATATACAAGTAATTGATTTCCCAAGCTTTAGCATAGAACCAGCGAGATGCAGCCCGATACAATCTCCTCCGACCATCGTGACGTGCTTCAGCTTCCCGAGCCGCTCCCTGAGTTTCATTGCATCGACAGCATCTGTAAACATAGTCAGCAAGCCCTTGTACCTCGACAGGGACTCAGGCAGCTTCGGTTTTGCTCCGGACGCAACAAGGAGCCTGTCATAATGCATACGCTCGTTGTGTGCAAGCATGAGCTCGTGTTTGCCCGGATCTACCCTGATAACGGTCTGGTTGAGCCTCAACCTGATAGTATGTTCCTTATACCATGTATACGGATAAAGGTATAACGAGGTTATGTCTTTCTTATCCAGAAGGAAAGATGCGAGCATGCTGTGATCGAAGTAGTGGGTCGGCTTCGCAGATATGATCGCTATATCGGCGTCCGGACTGCCCCTCCTCAATGTCTCTGCGGCACTATTACCCGCATGCCCGTCGCCGATGATAACGTATTTCAGGGCTTTCTTCGCCATGCTCAGGCCTCCACGTCCTGCTCTATATGTTCGACTTTCACGACATCTATACACTCGACAGGACATACCTTCTTGCAGTTCCCGCACCGTATGCAATTGTTGTTATCAATAACGATCGCGCTTACCTCGTTCCAGTTTTCCGTAGTTGCCAGCTCCTCTCGTCCATCCTCCTCTGTCATGACGTCTTTGGTCGTGTGGATGCAGTTCGTGGGGCAGACGTCTATGCAGTAGCGGCAGTAAATGCACCTCGCGACATCTATCTCGAACTTCAGGTAGCACAGGTAGCACCGCTTTGCCTCCTCTTTGCCGAATGTCATGCTGAGACCCATCTCGACCTCCGCCTGATCGATGCGCTCCTTCACCGGCAACGTAGGCATGGTCTGTCTCGGGATGAAATCCCACGCGCGCTCTCTCTGCAGCTCGGTATACTTCTCGAACCTCACGACCTTCTTCCTCCTGGTACGATCCATCAGGAACCGGTCGATGGACCATGCAGCCCCGCGTCCGGACGCTACAGACTCTATCACGGTGGAGGCGCCGGTCCCGAAATCGCCTGCAACAAAAAGCCCCCTGACTCCCGTCGCGGAGCTGGTCCTGTCGAACTCCACCATGCCGTTTTTCCCAATCGGTGCGATGTCTTTCATAAACTCTGTCTCAGGCCTCTGCCCGATGGCGTAAATCACGCTCTCCGTATCGTCGGTAAAATCTGACCCTTTTATGGGTACGGCGAGCCTCTCGCCCTTCTCGCCGTACCCGCCGAGCCTGTTTCTCCTGAACCTCACGGCCAGACCGGCCCCAGAGCGATCGATATGCTCGATTGAGACGAGCCCCCGTATCTCAACGTTCTCGGTCTTGACCTCGCTGAGCTCATCCCTGTTAACGGTTATGTAATCCTCCGTAGTAAGGATATTTATGATGACCCTTTTAGCGCCGAGTCGCAGGGAGGCCCTCGCACAGTCCATCGCCGTATACCCGCCTCCTATGACAAGGACCTTACTGCCCACGAACATATCCTTGCCGGCATTGACGTCCATCATGAAGTCGAGTCCGGAATAGACGTGGTCCGTCACCTCGCCTTTTATCCCCAGTCTGTTCGGCCTGTACGTTCCGGCCGCGAGCAGGACGGCATCATGGGACCGGAGGAGCTCTTCGAGTTTTATGTCTTTGCCCACGCGGACCCCTGCATGCAGGTCTACCCCGAGCCTCAGGATATTCGAGATCTCTACATCGAGGATGCTCCTCGGGAGCCTGAACTCGGGTATGCCGTATCTGAGCATGCCGCCCGGACGATCGAGTGCCTCGTATATGGTCACTTTGTGGCCGAATATGGCGAGGTCGTGAGCCGCACCGAGTCCGGCAGGACCGGATCCGATGATTGCGACCTTCTTTCCCGAAGGTCCGAACATGAACTCCTCTATGCGGTGACCCTCGGGCTTGAAATCGCTCGCGACCCTTTTCAGGTGGCATATCGCGACCGGCTCGCCAAAGCCCGGCCACCCATGTCTGCACGCGAGCTCACACGGTCTCGAACAGATCCTACCGAGTACGCCGGGTAGTATGTTGACATAGCGGTTGATCTCGTATGACCTGCCGTACCTATCCTGATAGTCTGCATATATATAGCCGGGGACATTGGTCAGCGCAGGACACACCGTCTGGCAGGGAACGTTCTCCCTCATCCACGCGAAATCTTTCTTGTTGGTCGAGAAGAAAACAGTCCTCTCGACCCGCCTCGCCGCGGTAAGATGATCGAAGGACTCCCTCTCAGATGACAGATAGGTCTTTTCCTCTTTCATAGTATCCTACCACCCCATTTTTTCGCATAACGTACATGTACTAGTGAATGTATCATTCCGACTGTTCGAAAGCAAGCATGATGCCGATAGTCAAGTTAGTAACGGAATACCCCTTCGAGGACGGCCTCCCCGGCGTGCTTCTCCTGATTGACCCCGCAAATAAACGTAACACGTCGTTTGGTAGTACTTGGCATGATTTCTCCCTCGGCACCGTCTATAAATGTTAACACCCTGCATGATGTATATCCTGCAATTACTATACCATCCTGACAATCCTATTTATTTCTTAGTCCATTATAATACAACGATGGGAGGGGAAGCTCCATTTTTGCTGCGGTAAAACATATTTTCAATCTCGGTCGTCGCCTCTATTGCAGTTTCCCGTCTTTCATCTTCACGATCTTGTGCGCATGCTGTGCGATGGAAGCCTCATGGGTAACGAGGACGATCGCCGTACGGTTGCTCGAGTTTATCCTTTCCAGGGTATCGAGCACCGCTGTAGACGATGCAGAATCGAGGTTGCCGGTCGGCTCGTCTGCGAGTATCAGGGAAGGGTCATTGGCAAGGCTCCTTGCGATGGCTACCCTCTGCCTCTCCCCTCCGGACATGTTCTGCGGCAGGTGATGACGCCGGTGCGATAGCCCTACGGTATCGAGCAGTGCCAGCGCCTTGTCGGCACGCTGTTTTCTGCTCCGTACGACGCCAAACATGGGGAGCTGTACATTCTCGAGCGCCGTGAGCGTCGGTATCAGGTAGAATGCCTGAAATACAAACCCGATAAATTTTTGCCGATACGTGTCTATCCGCCCCGAGGACAGGGGCTCCCGGTCCACCAGCATGGTACCGCTCGTCGGCAGCTCAAGGCCACCGATAATGCTCAACAGCGTCGACTTGCCGGAGCCCGAGGGGCCGGTCACAGCGATGAAATCGCCGTCAGCTATATCGAGGTCTATGCCCTCCAGCGCATGGATGCTGCCGCCCTCGTAAAACCTGCTGATCCCCCTCAGCGATACCAATGCTCCGTCCATACCCTTTCCATCGTCCTCTGAAAATAGTTCATTCATAAAGCATATCATCCGGCCCGTCCTCAGGCAAGCCTTCCTTTTTCAATGTCGCTTGCTACATAGCAGGTTTCCCTGTCAGACAGGGAACAATGAGGTGGAATTGTGATTAGACGTCAACTACACCGATTTCGGCATGTCCGTAGGAGGAGTCGTCTTGTTCTTCAGAACGTCGAGGACCCGCCTGTTCGTGCAGGTAAACTATGCCCCCCTCTTTGACAGATTCGGTGGTAACGGCGCACAGAGCGTAAACTTCAAGCTGGGGTTCATGTTCCATATATACTGGCCCCAGCTCGCGAAGCGGACATCCACGAGCTCAAGGACAACGGCCAAGTTTACCCGGGCCTCGGCATGCAAAAAATGGCCCCCGACAACAGACCCGTATAAACAGCGGATTATCAGGCAGGGGAAGAAAAAGGCCAAATATACCATCAATCACCAAAGGATCAACCCGCAGAATCGAACTACGGAAGTCGATTTGTCCGGACAGACCATCTTTTGCATCCGTAGGCCTGCCACACATAAGAGTTATTCGATACGACATTTGACAAGTTAGTAATTTAATATTTTAATTGGATTCAATGAGAATATACCTTGATAATAGCTGTTTTAATCGACCTTTTGATGACCAGAAACAACTCCGCATTAAACTTGAGACTGAAGCCAAATTAGATATTCAACGGCAGATTTCTCAAAGAAACCTCGAACTCACATGGTCGTACATGCTGGATTTTGAAAATGAAGCGAATCCATTTGATCAAAGAAGACTTGCCATTAGAGAGTGGAAAAAACATGCCATGGTAGATACAGGTGAGACAAAAGAAATACTTGAGAAAGCAAAAAGATTCCATCTCATAGGTATCCAGAGCAAAGATTCGATTCATCTTGCTTGTGCAATAGCCATGAGATGCACCTATTTTATAACAACAGACGATGACTTGATTAAAAAAGCATTAGGTATCATGAAAATAAAGGTTATCGATCCGATATCCTTTATAAAGGAGACAGCCAAATGATTACTGACACAGAAATAAAAATCAAAGGTATAGAGGCTCTTATCAATACATTGGGAGAAGTCGAGGCCGAAAGATTTATTGCGTTATTGATAAGAGAGCCGTTTGATTACACTCAATGGCAAAGAACCCTTTGGGCTAATAAATCGGTTGTGGAACTCAGTCATGCAGCCATGCAATTAAGGAAGAAATCGAAGGCGCATAAGTAAGGGTAGTCGCAGAATTCGGAAAAAATCGTACGCTAAGGACCGCCTTGGACCAGACGGGGGCATTTGAACAGAAATTTACGGTTTCACCCTTGCAGGCTTTGAGTCAGACGAACACGGCGCTCTACAGCAATGCCGTTTCATGGCTACAGAGCCAGTCCTTTACTACTACCGATTATCTTTCCGAGCGGATGTATTCGCTTGTGACACGAGGCAGCGATGAAGGACATTGGATTTCTATTCATAACATCTGGAACGATTGCATAGAATATGCCGCTCTACTTATCGTCGCGGCCCCTCCTGCGGACGGTAGACCAGCACGGGTTCGCGGGCGGCCTTTACTTCGTTGACCCTCGCGACTGGTGCCGACTGCGGCGCACCGATGACGGTCTGCGGCATACTTTGTGCCTCGTCCGCAATTGCTCTCATAGCAGCAACGAACCTGTCTATCTCATCCTTCGACTCGGTCTCTGTGGGCTCGATCATGATCGCCCCGTGGACAATGAGCGGGAAATAGATGGTGGGCGGGTGGAAACCGTAGTCGATCAGACGCTTAGCGATATCGATGGTCTTTACGCCGAAGGCGTTCTGCAGCGTGTCGTCGAACACGACCTCGTGTAGAGTGGGGGTGGCGTACGGCAGGTTGTAGCGGTCTTTGAGGAGCGACCGAAGGTAGTTCGCGTTCAGTGTCGCAATCGCTGCGACCTGCCCTGCTCCCCGTACGCCGAGCATACGCATGTAGGTGTACGCTCGTATAAGAATTCCGATGTTGCCGTAAAAGCCTGTCATCCTCCCTATCGTGTTCTTCAGGCCATAGTTCATGACGATCTTATGTCCCCGCTTTTCAACGACCGGGACGGGCAGAAATTCCCTCAGCGCAGACGACACGCCGATTGCTCCGGCGCCTGGCCCGCCGGTCCCGTGCGGCGTGGCGAATGTCTTATGGAGGTTCAGATGGACAATGTCCACCCCCATATCCCCGTACCTCGCCTTACCGAGCAGGGCATTGAAGTTGGCCCCGTCCACATAGACGACTCCCCCGGCGTCGTGCACGAGCCCGGCGATAGCGACGATCTGCTCTTCGAAGATACCGAGCGTGTTCGGTACCGTGAGCATGATGCCTGCCGTTTCGCCGTCGATGATCTTTTTCAGTGTGTCGGCCTCTATCATACCATGACGGCCCGACGGTATATTCACGACCCTGAACCCGGCCATCGCAGCGCTCGCCGGATTGGTGCCATGCGCTGTGTCCGGGACAAGTATCGTGTGTCTGCCCGTCTTGTTCGCCCTGTGGTACTTTGCAGCGATGAGCATGCCCGCAAGCTCTCCGTGAGCGCCCGCTGCCGGCTGGAGGGAGAAGCTGTGCATCCCGGTCATTGTCTTGAGGTACTGCTCAACACCATACATGAGCTCGAGGACGCCCTGGGTCATGGACTGGGGTGCTGCGGGATGTACCGAGGAGAAGCTCTTTTCCCCGGCCGCGCTCTCCATGACCTTGGGATTGTACTTCATCGTGCATGAGCCAAGGGGGTACATGCCGACATCGAGGCTGTGGTTCATAGTAGATAGCCTCGTGAAATGCCGCACGACCTCAGGCTCGCCTGGATCGGTCATGCCTTCTATGTCGTGCCGCAAATACGTATCATCGATGTCTCCGACAGTGGTATGCTGCACAGCTCCCCTGCCAACACCGTACTCAAAGATGGCTTTCTCTTCAACGATGGTTTTGTTTCTCATCTTATACCTCCTCGAACCTCGATCTCCGTGCGTGGATACTGAGCAGTATCCCGAATTCGGCCATGAATAGCAACAACGACGTCCCCCCGTAGCTCATAAAAGGCAGGGTTATACCAACGACAGGCAGTATCCCGGTACTCATACCGATGTTTATAAAAAACTGCAGGGTCAGGGACGCGGTAATACCGAACGCGAGTATGACACCGAACCTGTCCTTTGCATACCTCGCTATGGTAAAGCCTTCGATAAAAATGAAGGTGAATAAGGCGATGACGACCATCGAGCCTATGAAGCCCCACTCCTCCGCTAGCACGGAAAAGATGAAGTCCGTGTGGCTCTCAGGCAGAAAATTCAGATGGCTCTGGGTACCTTTCAGGTAGCCGACGCCGGTAAGTCTGCCGGACCCGATAGCTATCCTCGACTGGAGCAGGTGGTAACCGGAGCCAAGGGGGTCCTTGTACGGATCGACGAAGGCGAGCAGCCTCGTCTTCTGGTAGCCCTTCATGAAGTGCCACCCTACAGGCATTATGACGATGAGCGCGGTGAGCAGGAGAAAGAACGTCCTTATCTTTATCTTTGAGAAGAGGATTATCGAGATACCGATAAGCGCGACGATGATCGCTGTGCCGAGGTCCGGCTGCTTCAGGATCAGGACGAACGGGATCAGGATATACGTCAGCGGTACCAGAAGCTGTCTCAGCCCGAAGCCGTGCTCGAGCCAGTGATCATCGAAGTAGTTCGCCAGTATGAGCAGTATCGAAAACTTCGCGAGCTCCGATGGCTGGAACGAGAATATTCCGAGTGAAAACCAACGCTGCGCGCCATACGCAGATCTGCCCCTGATCACCGTTAGGACGACGAGCACCAGCGTCAGGACATAGAAGGCGAACGAGAGCTTCTTCAGCATCCGGTAGTCAACATACGCGAAGAAGAACATCACGGGTATACCCAAACCGAACCAGATTAACTGTCTGTAGAAAGCATCCGATACCCCGTGTATTCCTTTGGTGGCGCTGTAGAGATTCATGACTGAGACGATCATCAGGAGACCAAACGGCACGAGGAGGTTGTAATCGAGAAGTGACGTCTTTCTGTTCATTGCGGCCTGACTCCCCTGAGGTAGTAGTCTATCATGTTTCTCGCTATGGGCGAGCTTGCAAAGCCTCCGTGCCCGCCGTGCTCGACGAGGACGACGACAGCGATTCGCGGCGCGCTGTAGGGGGCGAAGGCGACGAACCACGCATTGTCCCTGTACTTTACCGGGATCATGGACTCCGGGGTGTCTTTAAATTTGCTTTCCCTGATGACCTGTGCGGTGCCTGTCTTTCCGGCAACCAGAATGCCCTTGATCCTCGCCCCGGGGGCCGTACCACCGGGCTCGTTCACGACACCGAGCAAGCCCGCCCGTACGACATCGAGTATCTTCTTGCTTATCCCCAATCTTGATACCGTGTAGTCACCGGTCGTCGCCGTCGGGTAGAGCACGACGTGCGGCCTCATAATGCTTCCACCGTTTGCTATCGCGGAATATGCGACGAGCAGTTGGAGGGGAGTGACAAGGTCGTACCCCTGCCCTATCGAGATGGACGGGGTATCTCCGGGGTACCATTGCTCGTGGAAGGTTTGTTCTTTCCATGCAGAAGTCGGTACAAGCCCCGGCTTCTCGGACGGCAGATCGATTCCCGTGAGTTTCCCAAAACCGAGCAGGTTGGCATACTTCGCTATCGTATCGACGCCGAGCAGCGTACCGAGCCTGTAGAAATAGGTATCGCACGACTGTACGATGGCCTTGTGCATATCGACCGTCCCGTGCCCACCCTTCTTCCAGTCATGGTATATCCTATTTCCGAGGACGAAGAACCCGGGGTCGTGTATCGTCTTCTCCGGCGTGATGACGTGCTCGTTCAGGCCCGCTATCGCCAGGACCGGTTTGTACGTCGAACCTGGTGCGAACGTACCCTGGATACACTTGTTCTCCATGGGATGGTCCGGATTACTGGCGACCTTCATCCATTGGTCCGGCGTTAGATAGGACGAGAAGTCATTGATATCGAAGGACGGCACGCTCACCATGGCAAGCACGGCCCCGGTAGACGGGTCCATCGCGATAGCGCAGCCGACATAGTCTTTCATGAGGCTAGCTGTATAGCTCTGGAGACCGGCGTCTATCGTCAGCGATATCGATTCGCCCTGTACCGGGTTTATCGAGGTGTACGTCCTTATCTCCCTTCCTGATGCATCCACGAGCTTCACGATCGCACCGTCGCGGCCCCGCAGTTCGTCCTCGTAAGCCCTCTCTATGCCGTACTTGCCTATGAAGTCACCGCTCACGTACCGCCCCGGGCGTTTCCCGTCGATCGAAGCGAGCTCCCCGCCGCTTATCTCCCGCACGTAACCCAGCACATGCGACATGTCCTTTCCGTTGACATAGTATCTCCTGGTCTGCCACTGAACGGATATGCCGGGGAGGAACGGCTTATTGGCGAGCACCTCCGAGACCTGCTCCCATGAAAGGTACGGATCCACGAGGATGGGTGTATAGGAAAACCCGTCCCACGTGGACAGCCGTGAGCTGATGTCTGTCACGGACATGCCCGTTATGTCGGAGAGCCTTTTTGTCTCCCGGTCCTTGAACTGGGGTGGCGTTATATAGAGGGAATAGCTCACATTGTTGCTTGCGAGCAGCACACCGTTTCTGTCGTATATATCGCCGCGCGGCGCAATGATGTCTATTCTCCTGAGATGGTTGTTCTGTGAATAATATTCGAGTTGGGTGCCCATGTATATCTGCAGGTACCAGAGCCTGATGACAATAATGGAGATGAGGGCTGCCATCATGATGAACAGGATCCTGTATGTCCTCCTGGTCTTTAAGTCTTCCGGGTCGTATGCATTGAATTCGCCGTTGTAACTCATAGCAAAACCTATGGTGCTGCATGTACCCCTGTCTCGATCCTGCGGTCGATGCGGGGGACGTACTTGAATATCAGACACGCCGCTGCAATATTGGCGATCGCCTGGATGAGACCGAGTCGGATGGCGGCCCCGAACAGTGCGGTTTTTCCGGCAAACACCGACAGGGGAAGCACGAACAGGGAGTAGGCCAGCGTCGTCAGGAGAGAGAGTGTCACGATCGCGGGGATCTGCTTCCTGTCAAAATATTTCTTAAAGAAATTCAAGAGGTAGAAGACCGACACGTACGAGAACATAAAGAACCAAACGCTCCCGCTGCTGAACACGGAGCTGATATAGGAGAGGACAACGATACCCAACAACGTCGTGTAGTACCCGTAGTAAAGGGTCATGTACATAATTAACATCAGGAACAGGTCAGGGGCAAGATATGCAGGCAGATAGTTGTTGAGCGCTACCTGCAGCAGCGCCAGGATGAAGACGCCGACTGCCCATACAGCGTACTTCATGGTCTCCCGCCGGTTATGATCATGACATAATTGAGCTTGTTTATATCCACTGCTGGGCGTATGGAGACGTCCTTGAACAGCCAGCCCCGCGGCGTGGGCTTGACCTTTGTTACCGTGCCGAGTATGAGCCCTTCCGGAAACACCCCGTCTTTCCCGCCCGTGATGATGGTGTCTCCGACGCCTATCCGATCGCCGGAAAGAATGTACATGAACTCAAGCTTGTCCCGACCGGTACCGTTCGCTATCCCCCGCACCCGCGTCTGCTCATCGATACCATCGATGTAGCTCCCGCCATCCGTTAGCAGGAGTACATCGGCAGCGTGCTGCGTCAGCCTGATGATCCTCCCTACGACGCCTGCGGTGGATATGACTCCGTCGCCCCTCTTGATGCCGTCGATCACACCCTTGTCCACTATCATGGACCTGAATATGCTGTTCATATCCCGTCCGGACACCATGGCAGTGACGTAGGAGAAATTCTTCTGGGGGACCGGGAGGCTCAGGACGTTCAGGATGTTTCTGTACTTGATCTCGACATCTTCGAGTACCTTCACCCTCATCTGGAGCACCGCGAGCTGGTTTTTCAATGCGATGTTCTTTCTCTTGACATGAACGAGTGCGATATAGTCGTTCCAAAGCCCCCGTACGCCGTTCACGCCCCCGGCTATGCCGGACAGGACAGAAGAGCCCGCTGCGAAAAGAAACTTCGACGGTCCCCAGAGGGGTCCACGGGAAAAAATATCCGAGTAGGCGAGCTGAAAGGTGATAATGAGGATCAGCACGACGATGACGTGCCTATGGTGCTTAACGAGCCAGTCCCACATTTTTTGCTAAGTTACCAGTACCTTGCCGAGTTTTACAAGCTCATCGAGTACCTTCCCGCTCCCTTTTACGACGCTGGTTAGAGGATCGTCAACGGTGATAACAGGCAGCCCGGTATGCTCCCGTATGAGCACGTCGAGGTTCTTGAGCATGGACCCACCACCGGACAGCACGATGCCTTTCTCAACGATGTCTGCGGCAAGCTCCGGCGGGGTATGCTCCAATGCCTCCTTGATGACGTCGATGACCAGCTCGAGAGGCTCCTGCAGGGCCTCGCGTATTTCCTCGTCCGTGATCTCGAGCATCTTCGGTATGCCCGTGAGCAGGTCCCTGCCCCGAACGTCGTACTTCAGCGGCGTATTGAGCGGGTACGCGCTCCCGATGGCTATCTTTATCTCCTCGGCCGTGGATTCACCGATGAGCATGTTATATTTCCTCTTCAGATAGTTGACGATGGCATCGTCCATCTTGTCCCCGCCCACCTTTATCGACCGAGAGTAGACGATACCGGACAGGGAGATGACGGCAACGCCGGTCGTGCCCCCTCCTATGTCCACGATCATGTTACCGGACGGCTTAGTAATGTCGAGCCCGGCCCCGATCGCAGCTGCCATGGGCTCTTCGATAAGGAAGACGTCTTTTGCCCCGGCCGATTCCGCGGATTCCTTCACGGCCTTCTTCTCGACAGGCGTCAGTCCGAGAGGGATGCAAACGATGATCCGAGGCCGCATGAGCGTGTAGCGGTTGTTTTGCGCCTTGTTGATGAAGTATTTCAGCATCTGCTCCGTGACATAGAAGTCTGCTATGACACCCTCACGCAGGGGGCGTATAGCGGATATATTGCCGGGCGTTCTCCCGAGCATCTTCTTCGCCTCGTTGCCCACAGCGAGTATCCTCTTGATCCCGTGGCTGTCGGTGTAGATAGCAACGACTGACGGCTCGTTCGCTACGATGCCCTTCCCTTTTACGTAGACGAGCGTATTCGCGGTGCCGAGATCGATGCTCAGATCGTTCGATAACAGACTTACAAAAAATCCTGCCATCTGCGCGCCTAATATCTCTTCAGCCTGAGGGCGTTTATCTTTATGAAGCCCTCGGCATCCTTCTGGTTGTACACATATTCTTCCTCGAACGTCGCAAGTGAAGTGTTGTACAGCGAGTACGGCGACTGCCTGCCCGTAACGGAAACATTGCCCTTGTACAGCTTCAGCCTCACGTCGCCGGTGACGCTGGCCTGCGTCTCGTCGATGAGCTTCTGGAGTGCCGTCCTTTCCGGCGAGAACCAGTAGCCGTAGTACACCATCTCTGCATACCTCGTAACCATGCTATCCTTCATGTGGTAGACCTCCCTATCGAGGGTTATCGATTCAATGGCTCTGTGCGCATAGTGGAGTATCGTGCCGCCAGGTGTCTCATAGACGCCCCTGGACTTGATGCCGACGTATCTGTTCTCGACAAGGTCAACCCTCCCGATACCGTTCTCCCCACCTATCCCGTTCAGCGTCTGGAGCAGCTCGAGCGGCCGCATCCTCTTCCCGTCGACGGCCACCGGGTCGCCCTTCTCATAGGAGACTTCGACATAGACCGGCCTGTCCGGCGCCTTCTCTGCCGGCACTATCAGCGTATACATGTCAGGCGGGGGCTCGGACCACGGGTCTTCGAGTATGCCGCCCTCGTAGCTTATGTGGAATATGTTTCTGTCGCTCGAGTAGGGCTTGTCCTTCGTTGCCGAGACCGGGATGCCATGTTTGCGGGAATACTCGATGAGGTGCGTCCTCGATTTGAACTCCCATTCCCGCCACGGGGCAATCACGCGAATCCTGGGGTCGATCGTATAATAGGTGAGCTCGAACCGCACCTGGTCATTCCCCTTTCCTGTCGCTCCGTGCGCCACCGCGTCTGCACCAGTTTCACGGACGACCTCCATCTGGGTCTTTGCTATCAGCGGTCGGGCGATGGACGTCCCGAGCAAATATGCTCCCTCGTACACGGCGTTCGCGCGCAGCATGGGGAATAGGTAGTCGGCTACGAACGCGTCCTTCACGTCCTTTATCAAGGCCTGTCGTGCCCCGGTCGCGAGCGCCTTCGCCTTTATCGCCTCGAGGTCTTCCCCCTGCCCCACATCGGCTATAAACGCAATGACCTCGCAGTGGTATTTCTCCTTCAGCCAGCTCACGATGACCGATGTATCCAGTCCGCCTGAATACGCGACCACGACCTTCTTGATCTCCTTCACACCAACCTCCTCTAAGCTATACTCACAATATTGTTCCTCAATAGCATAACGAGGCTCCTCATAAAAACAAATCTGTCGATGTTACTGAGGGCATGCATTTCGTCGACGCTCAGGCTGCCGTCTACCGTCGACAAAATGAATGCTGCTTCTTTCGTCAGGTTCATCTTCATGATCTCGCCCATGTCCTTCTTCAGTCGTACCGTGGAGTCGGTGCTCCCGATCTCGCTCACATAGTCCTTCAGAAGCAGGCCTTTCGCCGTATCGAGGAACTTCTGTACCTTCTTGTTCTCCGGGTCGTCTCTCTGGACCATCACCAGCAGCTCGTACGCCGGCTCGATCTGATCCTTGCCTATCATCCGGATCGCCTCGTCGAGCATCTCCTTGTTCGCGAGCTTCTTGTCTTCGAATGGCATCTCCTCCTTCATGGAGCGGATGTAGTCTATCGCGAGTTCGTTGTCAGGATCGAACTTCAGCACCTTTTCCCACAGCTTCTGGGCCGCTACGAAGTTGCCCAGGGCAAAGTTGTCGAGGCCGGCCTCGAACGTATGGAGCACTTCCTCGTTCTTCAGGATGTCTTCCGGGCCTTTCATTACTCGTCTCTCAGGTCGACCTCGTAGAGATGGGCCTCGTCAGACATGACCTTGATTTCTTCATCCGTCAGTTTGCTGCTCGACACGATCTCGATCTTGTTTTCGAGTCCCGTATCGAGGTCCACCGCAGAAACGTTCACGATCCCGTTATTGTCGATATCGAAGCTGACCTCGATACGAGGCTCGCCCTTCTTCGTCATCCTGATCCCGGAAAGGATGAACTCTCCGAGCAGCTCGTTCTCCTCCGCGGTATCGTTCTCACCCTGGTATACCCGTATCCGCACAGCAGTCTGGTTTTCGTACGATGTGGTAAAAGTGTGGCTCTTCTTCACCGGGATCGTCGTGTTCCTCTCGATGACCTTTGCGAACTGGCCGCCGTGGGTCTCGATGCCGAGCGAGAGGGGGGTCACGTCGAGGAGCAGCATGTCGCTCGAGCCAGCAGTCAGGGAGACGGCGTCTATCGCAGCTCCTATAGCGACCACCTCGTCCGGATTTACACCCTTGTGCGAGGCTCTGCCGAAAAACTTCTTAACCTTCTCAGCGATCAGGGGCATCCTCGTCTGGCCGCCCACGAGTACGATCTCGTTGATATCGGCAGTGGCGAGCTTCGCGTTCTCGATCGCCTGCTTCACGATACCGATGGTCTTGTCCACCATGTCCTCCGAGAGCTGCTCGAGCTCGTGCCGCGTGATTCTGCGGGTATAGTGCCTCGGTCCGGACTTGTCATAAGCAATGAACGGTAGATTGACGATGGACTCCTGTCCGCCAGAAAGCTCAATCTTGGCCTTCTCTGCGGCCTCCTTCAGCCTCTGGAGCGCCATCCGGTCCGAGCCGAGATCCACACCGAGGGAGTCTCGGATCTCCTTTATGAAGAGTTGGATGAGCCTGTTGTCGATGTCCTCTCCACCCAGGTACGTATCACCTGCAGTCGATATGACCTCGAAGACACCCTTGTGTATCTCGAGTATGGACACATCGAACGTGCCGCCGCCGAAGTCGTAAATCAGCACCTTCTCACTCTCGACATGCCTGTTCAGTCCGTAGGCTATCGCCGCCGCAGTGGGCTCGTTTACAATCCTCAGAACGTCGAGTCCCGCTATCTTACCGGCGTCTTTCGTGGCCTGCCGCTGGTTGTCGTTGAAGTAGGCAGGCACCGTGATGATGGCCTCCGTTACCTCCTCTGAAAGATACTCTTCGGCGACCTTTTTCATCTCGATGAGGATCATGGCAGACACCTCAGGAATACTGTAGTCCTTCCCGGCGATGGTGATTCTCACGTCGTCGTTCGGCCCCTTCACGAGATGGTACGCCACGCTCTTCTGAGCCACCTCGACCTCGTGGGAGTCGAACCTCCTGCCTATGAGCCTCTTGAAGGCGAACACCGTGTTCTCCGGATTGATGACGGCCTGGCGCTTTGCGAGGTTTCCCACGAGCTTCTTGTTGTCTTTGGTTATCGCAAAGAACGAGGGGGTTATCCGGTAGCCCGCCTTGTTCGCTATAACGACTGGCTGCTTGTTGATCATCACCGCCACGCACGAGTTTGTTGTTCCGAGATCTATTCCTATAACTTTACCCATACTTAGTCCTCTATTAACGATTTTATCTGTCGTATCATCTCTACAGCATCCCTATTGTCCGGCTCAATAGTTACTATCGTCTCATACACCTTTAATGCGTTCCTGTATAGCTTAAACCTCATGTATACGTTACCGAGCAGCTCGTGCGCTTTCACGTTCTTCCCGTCATATTCGATGGCCTTCTGCGCATGGTCCCTGGCACGAAGGGCATTGTTCTCTTTTAAATAATAATTCGCCAATAGTAAAGGTATTCTTGGATCCCTCACATCTCGCAAGGCCTCAGCCTCCTTCAGAGCTTGATCCGTCATACCGCTGTCGAGCTTTTCCCTGATAGCGGCGACCTTCTGTTCAAGCGTCTCTCCTGCAGACGGCTTCTTCTCCTGCTTCGGTGCCTTCCTTACGGTCACAGCCGGAGCAGGCGGGGCCGGGGCTGCGGGTGGCCGTGCGAGCTCCCTGTCATAGTGCCTTTTTTTTTGCGGGTCGTACAGGACGTTGAAGGCCTCGGAAATCTTCTTGAAGATCAGGGTGAGCATGTTTTCGTATCTGCCGATGTTCCTCCTGAAGTACCTGTCCGGATGGAAGCTCTTCGAGAGCTCGAAGAATCGTGCCTTTACCTGTTCCGGTTTCGTATCGATGGGCAGGGAGAGTATTTGATAGTATGTTCCGCGTTCGACCATCCCCGCCATTTTCTCGATCGCCCCCCTCTCATCTTCGTTCAATTCGATGCCGGCATCCGCGCTGTCCTGCTCCATACCCTCCATGATTAAGACCTTCTTACTCCACAATGAATGCAGTACTTCTATTGACTGCTCGTATGAGAGGCCGCTCAGGCACGCAATGTCCTCGGCCGAGCTGAACCCGTCTATCCTCGATAGAAAAAAGCCCTCTATCGGCGTGAGCTGGAGAGCATCGTACGACACTGAGGGATTCAGCTTTGGTATTCCTTTTACAAAATCCATCTCTATTTTACAGTCGGCCCCCTGTGTTTTCCCATGCCTTCTGTCCTGTACTTCCGGTAGAGTATCTTCCATTCGTCGCTGCCCTCAGGCACTTTCTTCGATAGCGAAGCTATCTTCAGCCTGACCTCCTCGTCGATGCGGTCGTTGAACGCCTCGAAATCCGAGAAACCGGCCTTCAGGACCGCCAGCACCTCTCCTCTTCTAGTCGGGTCTATACAGCGCCTCCCGACGAGATCGCCGACGATGCCGTGGGCCAGGAAGCTGATCCTCTCCTCGCTCAGACGGCTCATATTATCAGCTTCCTCTCTTTTATGAGCTGTTGCTTTATCATGTTGAAAAGCTTGTTGTAGTCCAGCCTCCCATCCTTCAGCTCCGCATCGTATCTTTCCATGATGTCTCTGACTTCCTCATTGAGCCTGTCTTCGTGTACCATGTCCTGGTAGATGCTATTGTAGATACCCGTACGGACATCCTCGGTCCTGACGTCCTTCAAGATCAGCTTCTTGTCTGCCAGCAGATGAACAAGGAATTCGCTCAGGCCCTGGATCTCGTCGCTATTCAGCCTCATGGCCTTCCTTTTCACGACACAGCTTACAAACACCAAATATCTCGAGTCTATGGTGCAGGGGACTGAACCCGGTCTTCGTTCTCGCTCGTCTCTCTATATTCTGTATCGCGCCATCCTTGAACTCCGTTATGTGTCCGCACCTGATACAGATGAGGTGCTCGTGCTGGCCCGACAGATCGTCGTTTATCTCGTACCGAGTAAAGCCGTCCTGAAAATCGACCTCCTGTGCGAAGCCGTACTGGACGAGCAGCCTCATGGTCCTGTAGACCGTGACGAGGCCGATGCCTGCCTTGCTCTTCACGATGCTGTACAACTCCTCCGTGTTCAGGTGCGTATTACTCGATACGAAGGCATCGATGACGGCGTTCCTTTTCGAGCTGTTGCGCAGCCCGCTTTTACCGAACGTCGAGATAATCTTTCTTTTAAGAACTGCCCTGTTATACACGCCGGTATGCTATCAGATATACGGATTATGTCAACACACGGAGAGCGGCGATTGCAGATCTTGTTCGTTGATAACCATTGACATACAGCATTGGTTCGTTTAGAGCGAAAGAAAGGGAGGACTTATGCTGAAAAGAAAGTATGGATGGAGGCCTGACCTACCGGACCAGAGGGACCTGCGGTACGCAGCGATCGCCAGGATACCGAGGAAGCTGCCGCGGAGGACCGATATTTCCGCAGGCTGCTCCGCTGTGGAGGATCAGGGCGATCTGGGGAGCTGCACCGCCAATGCAATCGCCGGGAACATCGAGTACCTCGAAAATAGGTCGGACCAGATCTTCGAGGACAGGAGCCGACTTTTTATCTACTATAACGAAAGGGCACTCGAGGGGCATGTCAGCGAGGACAGCGGTGCCACGCTGAGAGACGGGATAAAGGTATGTGCACAGTACGGCGCATGCGACGAGCGCGTGTGGCCGTACGACATTAAAGAGTTCGCCGCGAAACCCGGCAGTGACGCCTACTCTGACGGGAGAAGGCACCTGATTACCTCGTATCACAGGATCGCCACACTCGACGAGATGCGGGCCTGCCTCGCCGAGGGATTCCCGTTCGTGTTCGGCTTCGCTGTATATGAGGGCTTCGAGAGCCAGTTGGTCGCAAGGACCGGCATCGTCAACATGCCCGCAAAGTCGGAGCGGATGCTCGGCGGTCATGCCGTGATGGCCGTCGGCTACGACGACAGGATAGAGAGGATCTTCGTAAGAAATTCCTGGGGAAAGGACTGGGGTATCAACGGCTATTTCACCATGCCGTACCGCTACCTCCAGGTCCTTGCGGACGACTTCTGGACGATTCGGAAGCAGGAGTAGAATACCAGCCGCTTACCGGGACACGGGCGATATATGCTTGGTCATAGAACGCAGGCCGGACCTCACCGTTACTTCCCGGGGCCTGTAGTTTTTCGGCGGTACAGGCCTGAAGACCGTGAAATATACGACCACAGACAGCTTCGGCCGAATCTTATCGACCCGAGCCCTGTAGGTCCCATCCATCACGACGGAGACACGCTTTAACGTATAAGCAGACCTGTTATTGATGAACACGGCGGGCCTCCCGAGCAGGCCGGTCGTATCGACGCCGATGACCACCTGCATGTTACTCAGAGAGACGAACACGACCAGCACCACGAAGACGATGCAGGCGAGGGCAGCGATCCCGGTAACCGTGAAGAACCTCGTCCGTTCATAGTCGTCCATCTCTTCGAGCCTGCGGCGAAAATGTCTGTACTGAGACCTGATGCCCACCATGTCCTCCTGCTGGTACCACTATACCATAATTGACAAATTTACAATCTGAAGCTATGCCTTAACAGGATTTTACATGGAAAGACAATGGCAAAAGTATTGGCCATAGGCGGCGCGGGGTTTATCGGCTCGCACATCGTAAGGTCGCTCCTCGGACTGGGCCACACCGTGACTGTCGTTGACGACTTTTCGAGGTACGGTTATCTGTCCTATGATTTTTATGCCTCTGAGAGACTCACGCTCGTCAAGAAAGATGTCAGGGACCTGCCGGCCGGAAAGTTCACGGGCTACGATTGTATTTTGTGCCTGGCAGCACGTGCCGGCGGCGTCAGGTATCTCGATACGAACGCTTTTAGCGTTATGAAAGACAATACTGAGATACTGCTCCACGCTATCAACTCGGCACACACATCGTCCCCGCACGCGGTGTTCTATTTTTTCTCGTCGTCGATGGTATACGATGGAGGCAGGATGGCGCCGTCCACCAGTTACGGACTGCAGAAGCTCTACGGAGAGTTCCTGGTAAAATCGTCGTACGCGCAGCAGGGGCTGAGCTACGTGATCGTCAGGCCATTCAATGCGGTCGGCGCCGGAGAAATGGTGGTGCCCGGATCAGACGGGAAAGTAGAATACGGGATGTCTCACGTACTGCCTGATTTCGTGTATAAGGCGATACTACGGCAGACGCCCTTCGAGATACTCGGGGACGGGGATCAGGTAAGGACATTCACCCACGTCGACGACATCGCCGATGCGGTCGTGCTCATGATCGAACAGGGAACGAAGAACGACGATTTCGATCTATGCGGCAAGGAGCATCTGACCATCGGTTCCCTTGCCCGCAGGGTATGGAAGAGCGTGCATGCAGACATCGAATTCCCGATACAGCTATATATCCCTGCGCCAGCTACGGACGTCAGATCGATGCAAGGGACGTATGAGAAGGCGAGAGAAAAGCTCGGCTGGGAGCCGCGGCGTACCATCGATGATATGATAGCCGATACCATCGGATTCATAAGAAAACACATCAAGTTCTGAGTCAAAAGATGCAGATACAGAATCAAGCGGAAAACAGAGCTGCCTTGATCTGGATCCTGTTCTTGATTTTCCTCCCGGTATTCCTGGCATTCCTCTATGTTTTCCTGTTCGGGGTCAATGGCGTGTTCGGGGATCAGTGGAACATCGTGTATCTCTTCCAGAAACTCTCTACTGGCAGGCTCACCCTTGCAGACCTCTTTACCCAGCACAACGAGCACCGGATCTTCTTCCCCCTGCTATGCATGCTGTTGCTCGCAGAGGTGACCCACTACAACAATGTGGTGGAGATGTATAGCATTGTTGCGCTCTTTACAGCAAGCTGGGCTATGCTGATAGCAAGGGCCCGGAGGCAGTTCCACACGGTGCCTGGAGGGACCACAAGGGTCCTTATCCCGTTTTCTTTTCTCATGTTTACCTGGAGGCAGAGCACGAACATGCTCGCAGGCTTCCAGATCACGTATGCGTTCGTACAAACCTTCGGCCTGATCTCCGTGTATCTCCTCTCCAGATTTACGCAAATGAACGGCAACGGCAGGAAGGCCGCATACCTTTCTTTTTCGATGCTTTCCGCTGTTGTCGCGTCCTACTCCTCTGCCATGGGGCTTGCGGTATGGATGGCCGGGCTCCTTATGCTTGCGATACACGGTCTGAAGCACGGCCGGCGGACCGGATGGCCGCTGCCGGTATGGCTTCTCGCCGGATCGATCGCATGGCTTATCTACTTTGCAGGATTCCATACCCCTGTTTCCCCGGGGATTTTTCATTTCTTACTCGAACCAGGGAAGGTCGCCGTCTACTTCCTTGCGGTCTGCGGCGGGTGGTTCTCATGGAACAGCGCGCTGTCCATGATCGCAGGCTCTCTCACGGTGTCCCTGTTTCTCGCCTGTTTGTTCATGACGTACCAGTTAGATATCCTCGATGAAAGCCTGCCCTGGATAGGCACGGGCATGTTCTCGCTGTTCTCCCTGAGTCTGATAACGGTCGGGAGGTACGCCTACGGCGTTCAGGAGGCGATGAGCTCACGGTACGTGAGCCTGTCGGTGCTCATGGTCGTTTCGCTGTATGCCATGCTTATGGGGCTGCTCATGCATAAGGAAGTCCATCGAGCGTTTATGAGCAGGACCATAAAGCCCATGATGTTCGCCACGATGATCATGATAGCAATCAGCATTCCGCTCTCATTCTTCTATGGCTACAAGATCGGTAAAAAGGATAGGTCCCTGCGGGAGAGGGAAGCCTGCATACTGTACGACTATCAATCCGAGCCCCGGCAAGCACTTGCGGAGTTGTACCCGCTACCACAGGCCGTATCGGCATGGGCCGGTATCTTACAGGGGCTCGACTACAATGTGTTCTACTACAGGCCGCACTATCTCGACTACTGTGAGCGGATAAAGCCCCCGCCCTGACTTCCCCGATCCAGCGTCTCGTCCAAAGGCTTGAGCCAGCGGCTGATCCGCCCGACACTACCTGAGCCTGAAGCGTATCGGTATGATCATCCACACATACACAGGGTTGCCGTGCGAGGATAGCGGCGTAAAACGCCACTGCCTGACCGCATCGATGGCGGACTCGTCGAATAGCGGGACCGGTTTCAGAACTCTCACTTCTTTTACCCTGCCGTCCGGCGCTATGAGCGCCTTGAGCACCACAACGCCTTCCCTTCCCTGCCTCCTCGCTTCGACCGGATAGACCGGGTCCTTGAACTTGACGAGCTCCGGCTGGCTATCGAGCTCGTTCGAGGAGACGACCCCCGGTCCTGCTCCGGTACCTGTCCCCCGGCCGCCGGTCCCGATGCCTGACACGGCCGTGCTGGTCTGGCCACTGACGGCTGTCCTGGTGGTCACAGACTCTGCAGCTTGCTCCTTCACAGCCTGCCTCTTCGGCACGGCCATTCTGTTCTCCGGCCTGTGCACGACCACGGTAGGGGGATTCCTCTTTCTGGCCTGCTGCCGGGATGCACCGCCACCGCCCTGCATGGCAAAGTTGATGACGATGCTCGATAGCTGCTCATGGGGCCACATGAACGGATATAAAAACAGTAAGGACACAAAAAGCGTATGGGCGAGGATCGATCCCGCGAGGAAATAGCCGAACCATTTGTCCCCCCTGTACCCGAGCCTCGACGGTGTCATCAAAAGTCGTACTCTACGCCGACGTACGGTATGATGGGCAGTGAATAAATGGTCTTACGCTGCGTGTAATCGGCGTTATAGAAGTACCCGACGACGTTCTGGTCGTAGAGCATGTTGATGATATCGAGGTATACCCTGAGCGTCGATCCCCCGTAGGTAAAGCTCCTCTGCACCCTGATGTCGAGACGGTTATAGAACGGAAAACGTGCAGAATCGGGGTATCCCTGGAGCGGGAATATGACTGTTTTGGGCTCGTCCGGGCATTGCGACAGGGGGTTGGGAACCACCGTGGTGCCGATGATCGGCGTGTATGGATTACCGGAGTGCATGCTCCACCTCCACGAAAACTCCCAGTCGGTAAACGGCCGGTAGTCCGCCACGACGTTGATGGTGTGCCGCTGGTCCTGCTGGGGGAAGTACCACGGACCGCCGGCCTGATCCTGCTGCTTGGTAAACAGGTACGTATAGCTTATCCACCCGTCCCATTTTCCGGTGACGTACCTCTGGATCATGATGTCGCCACCGTAGGTCATCCTCCTGCCGGAATTTGCGGAGCTAATGGTAACGACGGGTTGGCACGGGGTCACGAAGCGGATGTCCGCCGGGTCGATGTACGTATAGACAAGGTCATTATCGAGTATGTAAAAGGCGTCGGCTCTTGCATAATAGTTGTCGCTGTTTACCTCGTAGGTGAGTATATAGTGCATTGACCGCTCCGGTATAAGAGACTGGTTGGTTGTCATCGCAATCTGCGCGAGCGGGACCTGGTGGTATTGCCCGGTCACAAATTTGATCGTCTGCTGCTTGTCGATCTGATAGCCTACCTCCACCCTCGGGCTGTAGGTCATCTGGTCGTTCAACTGGAAATAGTCGTAGCGCAGCGACGGCGTAAAGAAGAATTTCTTTGCTATGGTGAACCGGTTGCCGATGAACCCGCTGTAGAGCCGAAAGATCTCATGGAAGGCGAGGTTTGCCTGGCCCTGGTTCCTCGTATTGAAGTTCGTCGTCTGGTTCTGGGCAGACCCGACGATGAGTGAGCTCATCAGGGATGCGGATGCCGCAATCGGAGCATATTCCACCTCGAATCCGAGAAACAGATTGTCCCACGACGACGGGTAGAGATTTAGGGTCCCTCTCGTACCCACCTGCTGGATGAGTGTGTCCGCTATGTTCGAGCTCGACCCGATCAGCGACGCGTCGTTGGTATCCGTCGCTCCATATACGACCTGATCATACTTGAGGAGTCTCCCGGGGGTGTAGTGTAGGCCTATCCCGAGAACGTTTTGCCGGTGCAGCCAGTAGACGTTGCCGTACCCCGGCTGGTTATATTGGCCAGACTGCTTCAGGTACCCGGAGACATTGTCACCCGCGAGGAGATAATCGGCGAAGACCTTCAGCCTGCTGCTCGGCACATAGGAGAGCTTCGCCTGCACGTCGTAGAAGCTCGGTATCACGGTGCCGCTTGCAAGACCCAGGGCCTTTACAAGCCAGTCGTAGTAGGTCCTGCGTGCGGTGACGATGAAGGACGCCTTATCTTTCTCGATGGGGCCCTGGGCGAGCAGGGAGGCGTCTATCAGGCTGGCGTCGACTTTACCGTTGTACTTCTTCATGTCTCCGTCGTTGTAACCCACGTCGAGGATACCGCGCAGAGCGTTCCCGTACCACGACGGGTAGCCGCCCGGATAAAAACGCATCACGCCGACCATATCATCGTTGTACACGCTCTCCGCCCCTCCGAGGTGAGTGGGGTCGAACAGCGGTATGCCATCGAGGTAATAGATGTTCTCGTCGGCCCCTCCACCGAGCACGTACATATAGGATGAGAGCTCTCCTGCATCGGACACACCCGGCAGGGTCACAATGGCCTGGACCGGGTTCTCGATGCCCGCTGCGATACGCTTTGCCTCATGACCGCCTATGACATACTCCGTCGAGGGCTTACTCAGCTCGACCTTATTGATGTGCTTCTGCTCGATCCTGCTCGAGGTAACGATGAACTCCCTGCCTTCGATGACAGACACCGGCACGAGACGGACGTCCAGCTTCAGCGCTTCGTTGTCATGGAGCGAGACGGTCTCTTGAGCAGGCTCGTAGCCTGAATACCGTATATCGATCGCATAGGTGCCGGCAGTGATGTCCTCCACCGTATACGCTCCGCCGGTACTGGCCACGGACTTTGCCACGACCCTGTTCCCTGCTGTGACTGAGATCTCGGCGCCGGACAGCGGCTTACCCGTCGAGGCATCGCCGATATGCCCGGACACGGACGCAGCCAAGGCCACACGAACGCCCGATAAAACCATAAGCGTAACTATAAAACCCTGTATCGTCGTCGCCATGACATCGCCTAGTATGGAACAAACCCGGGCGGCTGGCAAGCCATCCATTCTGGAGGGGCGAACAGTCATTCGCCCCTCCCTCAGTTCTCCGGCTCATGCGCCCATTTCCGCGTTAAGGCTTTCGAGAGCCTCTTGCTGAACGAGTCCATATAGATATAGAAGACCGGCGTGATATACAGCGTGAGGAACTGGGAGAATATGAGTCCACCGACCACCGCGAGCCCCAGCGGCTTGCGGGAGCCAGCCCCGGCACCGAGCCCTATGGCTATGGGCAGGGTTCCGATGATGGCAGCAAAGGTCGTCATCATGATGGGCCTGAACCGTATAAGACACGCTTCGTAGATGGCGTCCGCCGTGCCCTTCCCTTCTTTTCTCCCGGCCTCGATCGCGAAATCGATCATCATGATACCGTTTTTCTTCACCAGGCCGACAAGCATAATGATGCCGACGAAGGAGTATATGTTCAGGTCGACGCGGAAAATCAAGAGTGTTAGCAGCGCACCGAACCCTGCGAACGGCAGCGCCGAAAGTATCGTCACCGGATGGATAAAGCTCTCGTACAGGACACCGAGCACCAAATATATGATAAGTACCGTCATAATCAGAAGCATACCAAGCCCCTTCATAGACGACTCGAACGCCTGGGCGGTGCCCTGGAAGCTCGTGAGGATAGTTGGCGGGATGGTCTTACGTGCGAGCCCGTCGATCTCGCTCACCACTTCGCCGAGCGATACGCCCGGCTTCAGGTTGAAGGATATCGTAACGGACGGGAACTGGTCTGTGTGGTTTACCTGAAGCGGACCGACCGTCTTTTCCATACTCACGACGCTATCGAGGGGGACGAGCGTGCCGGACGATGACCTGACGTACAGCATGGACAGCGCGGATGGGTTTTTTTGGTACTGCGGCTCGAGCTCGAGGATGACGTCGTATTCATTATCCGCGGCGTATATAGTGGACACCTGCGCGGAGCTGTACGCGTAGGCAAGAGCATGCTCTATCTGGTACGCAGAGACCCCGAGCTGGGATGCCTTGTCCCTTTCGATGGCGAGGTTAATCTGGGGGTTCGAGATCTCGAGGTCCGAGTTGACGTCCTGCAGCCCGGGCAGTACCTTCATCTTCGCTTCCAAGATCTGTGCGTACCGGTAAAGATCACCGGTGTTGGAGCCGGAACCCTGGAGCGTGTACTGGTAGAGGCTCTTTGCGAACCTCCCGCTCAACTGGATCGGGGGAGGATTCTGGAGGAATACGCGGATACCGGGGATGTTTGCGATCTTCGCCTGGAGCTGTTGTATGATCTGTTCCGGGGTCACCTCGCCTACCCGCTTTGATCGTGGCAGCAGCTTCATGAACATGACGCCGGAATTGCTGCCCGTGATGCCGCCCCTCGCACCGCAGCTCGACATAAAAGAAGATACATTGGGGTTCTGCTTTACGATATTCGCCACCTCGAGCTGGTGGTGGACCATGGACTTGAACGATATCCCCTGCGCGGCCTCGGTCACACCGAAGATCATGTTCTGGTCCTCGCTCGGCATAAAACCCTTCGGTACCACCTTGAACAGCACCGCCATAAGCAGCAGCACGACAAGAGAGAACAGCAGGGCGATCCTCTTGTGGTCAATGACCCACCGAAGGCTTGTCTTATAGGCGTTCAACATCGCATCGAACGCGCGTTCCGACATCCGGTAGAGCCTTCCGTATGTCGAAGGATCGACGTGTCTGATGAACCTGCTGGTCAGCATGGGCGTCAGAGTCAGGGACACAAAGCCCGAGACAAGTATCGCCACGCCTATCGTCACCGCAAACTCATGGAACAGTTTGCCGATGATGCCGCCCATGAAGATGATGGGGATAAACACGGCCGCAAGGGACAGGGTCATGGACAGGATCGTAAAGCCTATTTCCCTGGAGCCGTTCAGCGCAGCCTCGAGCGTCGCTTCTCCCATCTCTATGTGCCTGACGATGTTTTCGAGCATGACTATCGCATCGTCGATAACGAAGCCGATGGCCAGCACCAATGCCATCATGGAAAGGTTGTCTATCGTATACCCGAGAAGGTACATGATCCCAAAGGTGCCGAAGATCGACAGCGGCAGGGACAGACTCGGAATAATAGTGGCAGAGAGATTCCTCAGGAACATAAAGATGACGAGAACCACGAGGACGAGGGCGATAACGAGAGTCAGCTTGACGTCGTTTATGGATTCCCTGATAGACTCCGACCTGTCGAAGAGCAGGTGCATGGAGATCGCAGCGGGAAGATCCCGTTTAAACTCCGGGAGCAGCTTCCTCACCCTGCCCGCGACATTAACGACATTGCTGCCGGGCTGCCGCTCTACAGCAAGGATAACAGATCTGTCGAGCGCATGTTCTCTGTTATTCACGTACCATGCAGCGGTTTTATCGTTCTGGACGCTATCGATAGCTCTTCCTATGTCCTCGATACGTACCGGACTGCCGTTGTGGTAGGCGACGATCAGGGGCCTGTACAGGCTCGCGTCCGTGAGTTGGCCGTTCGCCTGGATCGTGTACGCAGCGTGTTCGCCGTCGAGCACGCCTGTGGGCAGCTCGACATTGGCCGACTGTATGGCGCTGGCGACCTGGTCTATCCCGATACCGAGGCCGGCAAGCATATTGGGGTTCACCTGTACCCGGACAGCGTATTTCTGCGATCCATAAACCAGCACCTGCGATACGCCGCTCAGCATGGACATACGCTCAGCCATGATGGTCTCGCCGTAGTAGTCGACCGTGTAGAGTGGCATGGTTTTCGACGTCAAGGCGATATACACGATGGGCTGGTCTGCCGGGTTCACCTTCTGATATACCGGGGGCGTCGGCATGCCCTGTGGCAGGAACGGCGAAGCTGCGGTTATGGCCGACTGCACGTCCTGCGCAGCAGCGTCGATGTTCTTGTCCAGATCGAACATGAGGGTTATGGTCGTAGCACCCAGCATGTTCGAGGAGTATAATGCGTCGAGCCCGGCTATGGTCGTAAACTGCTTTTCGAGCGGTGTCGCGACAGCGGACGCCATGGTGTCCGCGCTTGCGCCGGGGAGCTCGGCAGAGACAACGATTACCGGAAAATCCACGTTCGGCAGGTCGCTGACCGCCAGCATCCTGTAGCTGATGATGCCGAACAGGAGTATTGCCAGCATGACCAGGGTCGTCATAACAGGCCTGCGGATAAATAGCTCGGACATGTTCATGGCTGTCTTCTCTGTACCGTGCCCTATTGCTTTATCTCGATCTTCGATCCATTCACGAGCCCGAGCTGACCGTCCGTTACGACCGTCTCCCCGGACGAGACACCACGTTCGATGATACTCTCGTGTTTATAGCTGTAATTCGAGACGATCGGCCGTGTCTCGACGGTGTTATCCGGCCCAACAACGAAAACGTACTGTCCCTGCTGCGATACCTGGATCGCCTTCGTCGGGACAACGACAGCATCCGGCAGGTCAGTGAGCGTCAGCGTGACATTGATGGACTCCCCCGGCCAGAGCAGCTCCCGCTTGTTGCGGAAGGTCGCCTTCAGCGCAATAGTACCCGTTGTCGTGTCGACGGTATTGTCCATGAAGGTGAGCTCACCGGTCTGCGGCTTGTAAGCGTCACGTCTCCCGGTGCCGGCGGCAGGCCTGGCAGCCGCTATCGAGGAGGGGACGACCGATACCCTGAGCCTGTAATGCCGCGAGTACTCCCGTATATCAGGCACGTAATGCTGTGGCAGTGCGAAGCTGACGTAGATGGGCCGTATTTGCTGAATCGTAACGAGCGGGCTCGAGTCGTTTGCCTTGACGATGTTCCCCGCCTTCATGAGGATATCGCCGGTCCTGCCCGATATCGGGGCGTCTATAGAGCAGTATCCGAGCTGGAGCTGCGCGGTCTTTACCATAGCGTCGTCCGCCATGACGGTCGCGCTCAGGGCTGCGGCGTTCGTCCTGATCTGCTCGTACTGCTCCTGCGTGACATAATCATTCTTTGCAAGGCCTTGGTAACGATGGACGTCCTGTTCCGCGTTTTTATACTGGGCCCTGTCGCGCTGGAGGGTTGCCTTCGCCTGCTCGAGCGCTGCCTCATAAGGTCGCGGGTCTATCAGAAACAGTTTCTCACCCTTCTCGACATCCTGCCCTTCCTTGAAATAGATCTGCTTGAGCTCTCCTCCGACCAATGCCTTTATGGAAACCGTCGAGTAGGCCTCGACGTTGCCTATCGTGCTCACCCGTATGGGCACCGTCTCCTTCGCTGCCGTCGCAACCGTGACGGGACTTGCGGTTTCCTTCCTGTGCATGCCGCTGCTCTTCGAGCACGAGGATAGCACCAGCATGAGCAACGGTATTCCCGTGGCCAGTGCTCCGAACCTGAAGGAACTCGTACGATATGCGTGGGCTCCATGATCATTTACCATTGGTATCGTTACCTCCGTTCTTCTTCCCGATGCTGGATTTTATGATGGGCTCGTTGAGCCCCGGTGATCCGGGCTCCAGCGTCCCGGTGTCGTGTGCAAGTTGTGCCATCGCGATAAACCAGCCGGCCCTTGCCTGGATCTCCTGCGCCCTCGCAGAAGCGAGTGCGCTCTGTGCCGTCAGCAGGTCTATGATGCTGCCGACCCCTGCTCTATAGCGCGCAAGCGCCACGTCCTCGGACTGCTGTGCGCTCGTAAGCAGGTCTTCGCTCGTCTTTACGGCTTGCGTGGCCGTCCTGAGGTTATAGTAGCTATTCCATACCTCGAGTATGACAGACTGCCGCATACTTTCCGCCTGCTCCCTTGCGGCCCGTTCAGAACTTTTAGCTGCAAACACATTATAAGCTGTCGAGAAGCCAGAGAAAAGCGGTACTTGCAGGAGGACCGCTGCAGAATAGCTATCATAATAAGGATTTCCGGGTATACCGTAAAGATACGTCCTCGATGCCGAGCCATTGAGAGTAAAACTCGGCAGTCCCTGTGCCCATACGGAATGAATATGGTATTCAGAGCTCTTGACCTGCGCTCTCGCAGCGGCAAGGTCAGGCCTGCTGGCTTCCGCTTCTTTAATCAACGTGTCGACAGTCCCGGAGATTTTTTCAACAGGTATGCTCTCCGGAAGAATGTCCGCCACACTGAAATGTACGTTTGCGGGCAGACCCATGGTTGCTGCAAGTCCGCCGCGTATCGTCTCGAGCTGTCCTTTGGTATTATCGAGGGCAAGCTGTGCCTGCGAGAAGGCAGTTTTTGCCTGAAGCACGTCGGCAATGGTCGAGACCCCTGAGTCGTGCCTTGCCTGGGCAGCATCGAGTGCTTCCTGCGCTTCCCTGTGGCTCGCCTCTTCTGCTGCGAGCAGGGCCTTTGCGGCAAGATACTGGTAATAAACCGATTCGGTCTGCAGGATCACGTTCTGTATCGCCGTGTTTTGGCCGAGGTTAGCGGCGATCATGTTGTATTTCGCCTCATCCGCCTGCGACACCCTTCCGCCGAAGTTGAACAATATATAGTTCAGGCTGCCATTCATACCGTACGTGGTATACAGCGTCTTGATGGCTGTACCCACTATCGAGTACTCGTTCCGCGAATAATCTGCGCCCGCATTGATCGTGGGGAAGAACAGGGACCGGGCGCTGCCGACGTTGGCCGCAGCACCCTGTGCCTGGAACCATGCAGCTCTCGTGATGGTGCTGTTCCCGAGGGCTATGTCAAGAATGTCAGCAAGGGTAAGGTCCTGCCCCTTCTTCTCGAACAACGATGCAATCGTCGTAGAGGTAGCTGGTACTGCGTAACCGGTCGTGAGCTCCTGTGGTACCTGCATCCATTGAGCCCCCGGTGACGGAGAAGTGTTGGATCGTATGCCCGGCAGCGCGGTGCACCCTGTGAGAAGGGTCACCAGCAGGACTGTAACCTGTTTTTTCAGTGTCTGCATGAATGGATGCACATTTCCTTAACTACTATAAACGAGGCGCCGTGCTTTTTGTTCCCGGAACATATACCTCTACTCATGTAAAATAGGGATGCGTGCCGGTGAAGTCATAGGTAAAGATGCCAAGCCTGTTCATGCCGTTTATTACTCCGCCAACGGCGACAACTTCATCAAGGAGCTAAGCCTTGAACGGGTCCCTGAAGATGATGGTCTTCTCCCTGTCCGCACCGACGGACAGTATATAGACCTTGACGCCTGTGTATGACTCTATGAAACCTATGTACCTTTTTACTGCCTGAGGCAGCGGGTCCGGTCCCTTCGCAGCGTCGAGCGTTTCCCATCCGTCCAGCTCTTCATACTCCGGCTTGCATTTCTCGAACTCCGCTATATTGGAGGGGACATAGTCAATCGTCCTGGTTCCCATCGAATAACTCGTGGCCAGCTTGATCCTGCTGATACCGTTCAGCACGTCCGCTTTCGTTATCGCGATGCCGGTCAATCCATTGACCATTGCCGAGTATTTCAACGCCACAAGATCGAGCCATCCACACCTGCGCGGCCTGCCGGTCGTTGCACCGTACTCAGCTCCCATGCTGCGGATCCTGTCCCCCATATCGCCAAAGAGCTCTGTCGGGAACGGTCCTTCTCCTACCCTCGTCGTGTAGGCCTTTGATACCCCGATGATCTCGGTGATCCTTGTCGGTGAGATACCGGAGCCGGTGCAGATCCCGCCCGCCGTGGTATTGGAGCTCGTAACGAAGGGATAGGTACCGTGGTCCACGTCGAGCATGGTGCCCTGTGCACCCTCGAACAATACCTTCTTATTCTTACTTATCTCGCCATTGAGATACAATGGACCCTCGACCACGAATTCTCTTATTTTATCGGCATATGAATTATATTCTCTATAAATGTTATCGGCATCAAAACCCCTGTGACCAAAGACGGCCTTTACATAATCGTTGACATCACTCAGCACATCATCGAGCTTTTGCCTGAATTGCTCCGGATGGATAAGGTCCCAGACCCTTATCCCTCGTCTTCCGACCTTGTACTCATAGGCTGGTCCTATGCCCCGGCCGGTCGTACCTATCTTCTTTGCCCCTTTTTTTCGCTCGCAGAGAATATCGATCTCCCTGTGGTACGGCATGATAACGTGTGCGGTACCGCTTATCTTAAAGTTCTTTCTAACAAAGAAGCCGTGCTTCGTCAGGTTGTCTATCTCCTCGAGGAGCACCTTCGGGTCAATAACGACGCCCGGACCTATAAGGCAGGTCTTGTCCTTATGGAGCATGCCGGATGGTATGAGGTGGAAGATAAACTTCTCATTATTCACGACGAGGGTGTGCCCGGCGTTATTTCCGCCCTGGAACCTTACAATGACGTCAGCGGACTCAGTCAGCAGGTCTACGATCTTTCCCTTCCCTTCATCTCCCCATTGGGCGCCGATCACAGCCACGTTGTCCATGATTTTCTCCTCTGTTGATTCAATCGCGGGCTGAGAAACGATATCATAGCGGATATATTGATGCCCAGTCCTGTTGCAGGCAGATCTGCCCCATATTTTTTGAGAAAGCCATCGTATCTCCCACCGTTGATAAGCTCTTCGCCGTATCCAGGCGTAAAGATCTGAAAAACAATACCGGTATGGTAATCTATGCTATGCATCTCACGCAGATCGAGTATGATTTTCGCTTTTTTGTTAGAGCTTTTAATTTTTTCAGCACTCTTTCTTATCTGATTGAAAAAAAACGTATAGGTATTGTTCTTAAATATCTTTCTTGCCTTAGCCAGCACCTTTCCAGGTTCACCGTAGAGTTCGAACAAGGATTTCAAGGACATCTTTTGTCCGTGCGAAAGCCCGTCAATGTCTTCAACGACCGAGTAGTCTTTTTGCATCAATAATTCAACGACCTGGTCCGCGTGGTCCTTCAATTCAAGCTGTTTCAGCAGGGCATGTATGAAGCCGGCATGACTCAGCGAGATCACGAACTCGTTTACTCCGGACCGCCTCAACACCTCTCCTGCGATATTGATCACCTCGGCGTCCGCATCCACGCCCTTTGCATCAATGAGCTCGATGCCAGCCTGGTAGACTTCTTTCTTACCTTCGTTCCTGTCATGCTTCACCACGATGCCGCTGTAGGAAAGCCTGATCGGTGCGCGACCGCCCTGTATCCTGGAATTCACTATCCTCGCTATCTGGGGGGTGAAATCGGCGCGCAGGACCATGGTCCTGCCGGTCTCCCTCTCGACGACCTTGATCAGTTCATCGTCCGCAAAACCGCTGTCGCCGTCCGTATAAACGGGCAGGTATTCGAGCAGCGGGGTGATAAGGTACTGGTACCCCCATCGCTGGAAGGTTTCGAGCACCACATGCTCGATCTCTTTTATCTTATACGACTCTGGAGGTAGGTAATCTTTAACGCCGTAGGGTACTGCATGCCTGTCCAGCATCTAAAGCGCGACCTTCTCTGCAGAGATGATGTTCTCGAGGCCCCTGAGTCCCTGCATCACCTCGTCGGAAGGCTCATCGTCTATGTTCAGCAGCGCTATGGCCTCGCTGCCTGCCGATTCTCTGCCAAGTTCCATTCTCGCGATATTGATATTGTGCTTGCCGAGGTAGGTGCCGAGCCTGCCGATGACTCCTGGCTTATCGATATTTCTCAGGACAAGTATGTTGCCCTCCGGGATTGCCTCTATATAAAAATTATCAATCATGGTGAGCCGTATGTGCTTCCTGCCGAAGACCGCTCCGGATACCCGCCTCGCCGTGGTCCCGGATCGCGACCGGATCGTTATCAGATTGGTAAAGTCAACCAGTTGACCGGTTTTCGTCTCGACGACATTGATGCCGTTCTCCTTCGCGATGATACTCGCATTGATGTAGTTCACATCCTCACCGTACATGTGCTGAAGGAACCCCTTCAGGCCCGCGAGCGTCACGGGCTGGGTGTTGAGCTCTGTGATCTCTCCGCCGTACTCTATCGTAATCTCCTCGATGTGGTCGCCCTTGTAGAGCTGTCCCATGAATCTGCCGAGCTTCTCCACGAGTCGTATGTACGGCTCGAGGAACGGGTACATCTCGACGCTTATCGATGGATAATTTACTGCATTCTTGATCGTGCCCCGGGTGAAATAGTCCACGAACTGCTTCGCGATATCGACCGACACGTTCACCTGCGCCTCGTGAGTCGACGCTCCGAGGTGGGGCGTCACCACGACATTGTCCAGCTTCAGGAGGGGGTTGTCGACCGGAGGCTCGGTCTCGTACACGTCGAGCGCCGCACTGGCTACCTTGCCGGACTGCAGGGCATCGAGCAGATCCGCCTCGCTGATGATGCCGCCCCGCGCACAGTTGACCACCATGACACCCTTTTTCATCTTATCGAACGCCGTCTTGTTCAGCATACCTGCAGTCTCTTTCGTCTTGGGCGTATGGACGGTTATGATGTCTGCGGTGGCGTATAACTCATCGAGAGAACCCTTTTTCACGCCAAGGTTCATGGCCTTCTCTTCGGAGATAAAGGGATCGAACACGATCACGTGCATTTTCAGCCCCAACGCCCTGTCCGCGAGGATGCCTCCGATATTGCCGAATCCTATGACGCCGAGCGTCTTGTTATAGAGCTCAACGCCCTCGAACTTGCTTTTTTCCCATTTGCCTGCCTTCAGGGACGCCGTAGCCTGCGGTATGCGCCGGGCCATCGCCATGATCATGGCAAGAGTGTGCTCAGCGGTCGTGACACTGTTGCCGCCGGGCGTATTCATGACGACGATGCCTTTCTTGGTCGCAGCCGAGACATCGACATTGTCCACGCCGATGCCCGCCCTGCCGATGATCTTCAGCTTCGCGGCCTTGGCTATGACCTCTTTCGTCACTTTGCTCGCGCTCCTCACCACCAGACCTTCATAGTCCGCTATGAGCGATGCGAGTTCCTCGGCAGTTGTCTTCTTCCTGACGTCGACCTGCATGTTCGACGTCGTCAGTATCTTGAGGCCCTCGTCCGCTATACCGTCTGCGATAAGCACCTTTGGCATATATATTCTCCCTGTCACGTTTTTTTACTCCGAGCCACGCACTACGAAACCCCCTATCCCTTCCGGCGAGCTTCCGGTCCTTACATGAAAACGCCCTCTGCCGCGCCGACTCCGATACCGGGCGTAACTTTGTGACCGATCTTATTGAGAACGATCTCGAGCGCGGCTAGCGCAAAAAGGATATCTGACTTGTCGTAGTATCCCATGTGCGCGACCCTGAATATCTTGCCCTTTGCCTGGTCCTGCCCGTTCGCTATCCTGATGCCGAAGTCTTTCTCGATCGCACTTATGATCTTGCCCGAATCGATGCCCTCCGGGGCAAACACGGCCGTCAGGGAATTGGAAGGCGCCTGAGACGCATACAGCCTCAGCCCCATAGCCTGCACGCCCTTCCTCGTTGCATCGGCAAGCAGCGTGTGCCGCCGGTAGACGTTCTCGATACCCTCTTCCTTCATCATCTTCAGGGATTCACCGAGCCCTATGATGAGCGATATCGCTGGTGTATACGCGGTCTGGTTCTTCACGATGTTCTTGAGCTCCTTGCTGAAGTTGAAATAGAACTTCGGAAGGGTAGACGTCTCGGCAAGTTTCCACGCCCTGTCGCTGATACCTATGAAGGCAAGCCCGGGAGGGAGCATGAGGGCTTTCTGTGAGCCCGTCAGAAGGATATCGATCCCCCATTCGTCCATGGGCAGGTCGAACACACCGACGCCGGTGATACCGTCGACGACGAGGATGGCCTTGCTGTTGTCATGAACGATCTGTGCTATCTCCCGCACCGGGTGGACCACCCCGGTTGATGTCTCCGTCGCTTGGATGTAGATGGCCTTTGTATCGGGGTACTTTTTCAGCTCTGCCTTTATCTTCTCCGGATCCACGGCCTGGCCCCATTCGACATTGACGACATCCGCCTCGACGCCGTAGGCCTTGCAGATTTGTCCCCACCGCTCGCCAAACTTCCCGCCGTTCACGGTCACGGCCCTGTCCCCTTTTGACAGGAAGTTCGTAACAGCGCCCTCCATGGCACCCGTACCGGACGACGCAAGAATGAGCACTTCGTTTTTCGTCTTGAAGAGCCATTTCAACCCTTCTCTCGCCTGCTCGATCACCGGCAGAAATTCCGGAGCTCTGTGGTGGATTATCGGGTGTGCCATGGCGAGCAGGACCCTCGGCGGAAGTTCAGTCGGACCTGGTGTCAAAAGATACTTTTTCATAACCATTTTTCCTTTCTATTTTTTTATAGTCTTTGCGAGCTCGAAGCCCTCCAGCAAGGCCGTCTTGTTCAGTTCCTCGGTGCCCTTCGGTACCCTTGCGAGAACCGCCTTCTCTATCGATTCCTTGCTGACAACGCCTATCAGACCCACGATCGTGCCCAGGGCTATGATGTTCGCTATAAAGGGCTTCCCCAGCTTGTCGTGCGCGGTCATCGTGAACGGCAATTTATAGATCCTGCCATGCTTGAGGTCCGGGAACTTCTTGACGGTACCGGAATCAAATATCACGAGGGTATCGTCGCGCCGGACGTCCTTGGTATAAGGAATACTCGCCACGTCCGAGAGCACCAGCACGAGGTCCGGGTCAGCAACTTCGGGATAGATGATCTCGCCGTCGCTGATCACGACCTCGGATTTGCTTATACCGCCCCTTGACTCCGGGCCATAGTACTGCGACTGTGCCGCATTCTTTCCCTCCAGAAGGGCCGCTGATGCAAGGATAACGCCCGCAAGGATAAGCCCCTGACCACCTTCGCCGCTTAGCCTGATCTCTGTGTTTTTACTCATTGATCACTCCTATCTCTCTTTATTTGGCCTGGGCCCTGGGTATAATGGTGTTGTAGTACGTATCGGTATAGGACGGCAGCTCCTTCTTGACGAAGATACCAGTAATGATCTTTCCGACGAGTTCCTCGGGCTTTTTTTTCTGCGCCAACTGTACCGGTATCGAATTGTCCTTCTGGATCTGCATCATGTCCGGCGCCTCCCTGGGCTTGTTTCTCCTGCCGTACTGCACCGGACACGCATCAATGACGTCGACGACCGAAAAACCTTTATGCATGATCGCCTGTTTGAACAACTGCTCGCATTGGGCCGTGTGGTACGACGTGGTCCGCGCAACGAAGGTCGCGCCGGCTCCTTCCACGAGCTTTACGAGATCGAACGGAGGGTCTATGTTGCCATAGGGCATGGTCGTGGCGATGGCGCCCAGTGGCGTCGTCGGGGCGACCTGCCCGCCGGTCATACCGTAGATCGAGTTATTGAATACGATGAGCGTGATCTCTATGTTCCTCCTTGCGGCATGGATGAGATGGTTTCCGCCTATCGCGGCAGCATCGCCGTCGCCGCTCACCACGATGACCTTGAGTTTGGGGTTGGCGAGCCTTATGCCGGTCGCAAACGCAAGAGCCCTGCCATGCGTCGTGTGGAGCGTGTTCATGTCGAGGTAGCCCGGCAGACGCGATGCACAGCCGATGCCGGACACGACAGCGATATCGTTCTTGTCGAGCTTCAGTCCATCGATGGCCCTGAGGAGCGACTTCATGACGATGCCATGACCGCACCCCGGGCACCATATATGAGGGAGGGTGCCCTTCCGTATATACTTTTCATATTCAAATGCCATGTGAAAGCTCCTTTACCTTTTCCATGATATCGTGCGGGTGGATAATCTCTATATTGACCCTGTTGACACCGTACACCTTCGTCCTGCCTTGTGCGGCGCGCTCGACCTCGAGTATGAGTTGTCCCATATTGAGCTCCGGCACAACGATGAACTTGACCTTCTGCGCCAGCATCTCGATAGCGGCGCCTTCGAAAGGCCATAGGGTGATGTACCGCAACATGCCCGCCTTGATACCCTGCTTCCTCAACTCATTCACAGCATACTTTGCTGCCCTCGCGGAAGAACCGAAGGCCACGATACCTATCTCCGCGTCCTCGAGCATGTACGCCTCGGTCCTGAACATGTCTTTCTTGTAGAGATCAAGCTTCCCCATAATACGGTGGAGCTCCTTTTCTATAAGCTCGCCGTTGTTCGTGGGAAAGCCATCGGTCCGGTGGTTCAGTCCCGTAACATGAAACCGGTACCCTGTCCCGTACGCCGCCATCGGTGGAACGAGGGGCAAGGGAGAGTTGGATACATCGAACGGCTTGTACTGGTCCGGCGGGACGGTCGGCTTCATGCGATCTATGACTTCAAGCTCGCCCTTCTCCGGAAAGGTTATCTTCTCTCTCATGTGGCTTATGATCTCATCGAGCAGCAGCACGACCGGGATCCTGTACTTCTCCGAGATATTGAACGCCCGGACCGTTTCTGTAAATATCTCGGGGATAGAGTTCGGTGCAAGGGCCACGATGGGGTGATCCCCATGCGTACCCCACCGTGCCTGCATCACGTCTCCTTGGGAGGGGCCGGTCGGGGCACCCGTGCTCGGTCCTCCTCTCATGACATTGACGATCACACACGGTATCTCATTGAAAGAAGCGAAGCCGAGGTTTTCCTGCTTGAGGGAAAACCCCGGACCGCTCGTCGCGGTCATGGACTTCTTGCCTGTAAGGGAAGCTCCGATAATGGCACCCATCGATGCAATCTCATCCTCCATCTGTATCATAACGCCGCCGTACTTCGGTAATTTCTTGGCGAGCCCTTCTGCTATCTCGGACGAAGGTGTTATAGGATAGCCCGCATAAAACTGCACACCGGCATACAGGGCGCCCTCAACACATGACTCATTGCCCGATATGAGTAAAGCCTTTTTCTCCATCATTCCTCCTCGAGAATTTTCATCGTTTTTCAGGTGAGAATCGACTGTCTTAAGGTTTTTCCGGCAAGTCGACGTAGATAGCAAAATCCGGACAGAACAGCTCGCACCTCATACAACCGGTACACTTGTCTAGATTTTTAACCGTAACGACCAGCTCTTTCATGGCAAGAACGTCCTCTGGACAGTAAACTACACACAATTCACATGTCTTACAGCGTTCTTCTATAATTTTTATGTTGTGTTTTTGTTGTGGTTTTTTCTCCACTGTTTGCGCCTCAGCCATTTACTTTTTCCCCTTTCGGATCATCTTTTTTTGGCAGATGGTTTTGACTTCCTGGCAGCCTTACCTGTCTTTCTCTTCGTCATTGTTTTCGCCTTCACTTTTTTTAGCAGATCGTACATGGTTTGTCCAATCTCAGCCGGGCTCCTCGAGACCTTGATACCCACGGACTCGAGCACCTCGATCTTGTCCTGTGCCGTTGTCTTACCGCCCGTTATGATGGCCCCGGCATGTCCCATCCTCTTGCCTTTTGGTGCCGTCTGACCTGCTATGAATGCTACCACGGGCTTCTCAACATACTTCTTGATATACCGAGCGGCATCGTCTTCCGCGGTCCCTCCGATCTCCCCTATCATAATGATTGCTTCCGTCTTTGGATCATCGTTGAACGCTTCTAGCGCATCGATGAAGCTGGTCCCAATGATTGGATCGCCGCCGATGCCGAGGGCGGTAGACTGGCCCAGTCCAAGTACGGTGATCTGGTAAACGGCCTCATATGTCAGGGTCCCACTCCTCGAAATGATACCCACCTTCCCGGGGCTATGGATCTTGGCTGGCATGATGCCCAGCTTCGCCTCCCCGGGGGTGATGATACCGGGACAGTTTGGACCGATAAGCCGTGTCCTCTTACCCTTAAGATAGGACGAGACCTTCAGCATATCAAGCGTGGGGATACCCTCGGTAATGCACACCACGAGCTCGATGCCTGCGTCAACTGCCTCCATGATGGAGTCCGCTGCAAACGGGGGCGGTACAAAGATCATCGATGCATTCGGCCTCGTGGCGACAACCGCATCAACCACCGTGTTAAAGACCGGAATGCCTTCCACGTCGGTGCCGCCTTTTCCAGGGGTCACGCCGCCGACGATCTTCGTTCCGTAATCGCGGCACTGCTTCGTATGGAACATGCCGTCTTTCCCGGTTATGCCCTGCACTATTACCCGTGTATTCCTGTCTACGAAAATACTCATAGCTCACCTCTCACTGCCCTGACAACTTTCTGTGCTGCCTCCGCCATGCCCTTGGCAGTTATGATGTTCAGCCCGGACCTCGCGAGCTTCTCCTGTCCGAGCTCCACGTTCGTACCTTCGAGCCGTACGACAAGGGGAACACGGATGTTGACCTCTTTTGCCGCGGCGATGATACCGTCCGCTATGACGTCGCACTTCATGATGCCGCCGAATATATTGACGAGGATGCCCTGCACCTTTTCGTCAGCCAGGATGATCTTGAACGCGTGCGTGACCTGTTCTTTGTTCGCCCCTCCGCCCACATCGAGGAAATTTGCCGGCTCGCCGCCGTAGAGCTTGATAATGTCCATGGTCGACATGGCAAGCCCGGCACCGTTCACCATACAGCCGATGTTGCCGGTAAGGCTGATATAGCTGAGTCCGTGCGCCTTGGCATCGAGCTCTTTTGCATCTTCCTCATTGACGTCGCGGAGCGCCTCGATGTCTTTGTGCCTGAACAGCGCATTGTCGTCGAAATTGATCTTTGCGTCGAGCGCAAAGAGGTTGTTGTCCTTGGTAAGGACGAGAGGATTGATCTCCACGAGGCTGCAGTCGAGCTCGAGAAACATTCTGTAAAGCGACTTGAGGAACTTCACGAGTTTTCCGACGAGGTCACCGCTCAGTCCGAGCCGATAGGCGACTTTCTTTGCATAGAAATCCTGCATGCCAGCCACGGGATCGATGAATTCCTTGATGATCTTCTCGGGCGTCTTCGCTGCGACCTCCTCTATTTCCATGCCGCCCTCGGTGCTCGCCATCACGACTATCTGCCTGGACGTCCTGTCTATGATCATACCGAGGTAAAGCTCTTTGGCTATCGCGCCTGCTTCCTCGATATAAACCTTCTTCACCACCTTGCCTTCCGGACCTGTTTGATGGGTGATCAGCGTCATGCCGAGCATTTTCGCGGCGATATCTTTTACCTCTTCCGGGGAGTTCGCAAGCTTGACTCCGCCACCCTTGCCCCTCCCGCCCGCATGGATCTGCGCCTTGACAACGAACCTGCCGACCCCGAGCTGCTGCGCTGCAGCAAGGGCCTCATCCGGCGTAAACGCGGGCCTCCCCTTGGGTACCGCCACACCAAACCTCATCATCAACTCTTTTGCCTGATATTCGTGTATATTCATCTCGCACGCTCTCACATCTTCGTGGTGACGAGTGCCAGCTTCAGCTCGGCTATATGGCCTGTGATGTTTATGTCCTTGGGGCACGCCTCGTTGCAGTTGAATATCGTATGACACCTGAACACGCCGTTCTTGTCGTTCACCATTTTCAGCCTCTTCTCCGCCGTCGTGTCCCTCGTATCGAACACATAGCGGAACGCCTTGACGAGCGCGGCAGGACCCAGGTAATCGTCATCTGCCCAGAACGAAGGGCACGACGAGGTGCATGACGCACACAGGATACAGGTCGTGGATTCTTCTATGATCTTCTGCTGCTCCGGCAACTGGATTCTTTCCTTCTCCGGTACTGGACCGTCATTATTGAGGTAAGGTATCACCTTGCTGAACTTTGCGTAGAACTTGTCGAGGTCGACCACGAGGTCTTTGATGATGGGGAACGATGGCAGTGGCCTCACCGTAATGACCCCCTGCTTCAGGTCCTTGATGAGCGTCTGGCACGCGAGCCCGTTTTTCCCGTTGACGTTCATAGCGCACGATCCGCATATTGCATGGCCGCACGATCTTCTGAATGAGAGCGTCTCGTCCTGGTGCCAGCGTATATCGTTGAGACAGTCGAGCACCGCTGCGTTGGGGTGTGTCGCAACCGTGTACTCCTTCATATACGGCTTTGTATCATTCTCCGGGTTAAATTTCTGTATCTTAAACGTCACCTTCACTTTGCTTCCTCCTTAGTACTTTCTTTCCTGAGGCTGGTATCGGGTAATGGAGACTTCCTTCTGCCTCATCACCGGCGTACCGTCTTTGCCTTTGAACGCAAGTGTATGCTTCAGGAACTTCGTATCGTCCCTCTTGGGATAGTCCGTTCTGGAATGGGCCCCCCTGCTCTCCTTCCTGAAATCGGCCGATGCAAGGACAACCTCGGCGTACTCGAGCATGTTGCCGAGCTCGATCGCATCCTTGAGTTGCATGTTGAAGTTCCGGCCCCTGTCGCTTATACCGACGTTCTTGTACCTCTCCTGGAGCACCTTTATTTCCTTGAGCCCCTTCTGCATCGCCTTCTCGTCGCGGAACCCCGGACAGGTATCCCAGAGAAGCTGTTGCATGTCCTCCCGCAGCTTCGAAACATTCTCCTTCCCGCTCCCGCTCAGAAGCCACTCGAGCATCTTCACGGTACTCTCGGCGATGTCCTTGGGGAGTACCGGTCTACCGACCTGCTGCACAAAGTCGTACATGTGTTTCCCGGCCCGCCTGCCGAAAACCGTAGTATCCACGAGCGAATTGGCACCAAGCCTGTTGGCACCGTGAACGGATTCGCACGCGGCCTCTCCGCCTGCATACAGCCCGGCGACCGGCGTACCCTTCTCGTCCCGTATCACGTTACTGTGTGCGTTCGTCGGTATGCCTCCCATGAAGTAGTGCATCGTCGGTGCCACAGGTATGGGCTCCTTGGTGCAGTCGACGCCCGCGTAGGTGATCGCAAACTTATATATCTCCGGCAGCCTTTCGAGGATCTTCTCCCTGCCGATGTGATGTATCTGAAGAAGCACGTGGTCCTTATTCGGACCGACACCCCGGCCCTCATTGATCTCGGTGTATATAGCCCTGGACGTAATGTCCCGGGGCGCAAGGTCCTTCATGTCCGGCGCATACTTCTCCATGAACCGCTCTCCCTTGCTGTTCACCAAATACCCACCCTCTCCCCTGACACCTTCGGTTATGAGGATACCCAGCGGATAGATACCGGTGGGGTGGAACTGAGTAAACTCAAGGTCCATAAGTGGGAGGCCCTCCCTGTACACGAGCGAGAGACCGTCGCCGGTAGACTCGTGCGCATTGGACGTGACCTTGTAAATCCGTCCCCCTCCCCCGGTCGCAATCATGACCGCCTTTGAGCTAAAAACATGGATGGTGCCGGTCCTCAGGTCTACGGCCACCGCGCCCTTGGCCGTATTGTCCTCGATAATCAGCTTCGTCACGAAGAACTCTGAATAGTAGTTCACCTTCTCTTTGAGGCTCTGCTCGTACAGCGTGTGCAGTGCCACATGACCGGTCCTGTCCGCTGCGTACGCGATCCGTGGCCTGGAATGGCCACCGAACGGCCTCTGGGCTATCTTGCCCTCCGGCGTTCTGGAAAAGGGCGTACCCATATGCTCGAGCTCGTACACCACCTCGATGGCGTCCTTCGTCAGGGTCTCTATCGCGTCCTGATCGCCCAGGTAGTCGCTACCTTTGACGGTGTCGAACATGTGGAGCTCCCATGAGTCTTCGCCCTTCGACTTGTTGTTGTTGAGTGCCGCTGCCATGCCACCCTGCGCTGTCGTCGAATGGGACCTCGTAGGGAAGACCTTGGTAAGCACGGCAACGTCCGCTACGGGCGCTACCTTCAGAGCGGCCATCGAGCCGGCAAGTCCGGCCCCGATAACCAAGACGTCGTGGTAATGTGTTTCGATGTTTATAGCCATTATGTTCTCCTTACACCTTTGGTGGGAACCACACGATGTGCGGCCTGAACGTTATGATCGTGACCGCGCCGAGTGTGAAAAACAGTACAGCAGCGAGCACCGCAGCAGAATAGATGAGTAACCGCCATCCGTCCCGGTGTACATAATCGTCGATGACCACCCAGAGTCCTGCCATACCGTGATACAGGGCAAAGGCCAGGAACGCCAGATCAAACGTCTTCCACAGCGGCGAAGCGAGCCTCGCCTCGACTATCTGATAGTTCGTCTCTCCCGTGCCGGTAAAATGCATCACCGCAAAATGTACTATCAGAAGTACGGCGAGGAATATCCCCGTGAGCCTCTGATAGAACCACCTCTTCACCCCGGAATCGCCCGTAACAAGCTTTGTATTCATGTACTATACCTCCTATTTTATCATAGTGCCCACGAATGGGATCGCACCGGCTGCAAAAACGACCACGCCGAGCACGACGGCGCCCCAGAACATCTGCTTCTGTACGGCGGCACCCTTTCTGGTAAAGAAGTCAATCATGATTATCCGCAGTCCGTTGAGTGCATGGTAGACAATGACTCCCCACAGACCAAGCTCCAGTATCTTGAAAACAGGCTCGTTCAGGAAAGCCATGATGTTGTTGAAGTCCAGCGGCCTGTTCAGGTGGTGTATGACCCAGATGTGCATGGCCAGGTATAGTATCAACGCAAGCCCGGACAGCCTGTGCAGTATCCAGGCAACCGTACCCGCGTGATACCTGTAGCGCGGTTCGTAAACGTTTTTTTTCATGTATGTGCCTCCTCTGATTGTTTGTATTCTTCAACGCCTTTCACATAAAGGTCGTTCCCGTAAGCATCGTTTATGACGATCGCGGGGAAATCCACCACCTCGATCTTCCGTACCGCTTCCGGGCCAAGGTCGTCGTATGCGATCACATCGGCCTTCCTGATCGATCTCGCTATCAGGGCCCCCGCACCGCCCGTTGCCCCGAAGTATATCGCCTTGTACTTCATGCAGGCGTCGATGACTTCCTTTGCCCTCCATCCCTTGCCAATCATGCCCTTCAGCCCGAGCTTTATCAACGTCGGTGCATAGGCGTCCATTCTGTAGCTCGTGGTTGGTCCTGCTGACCCTATCGGCCTGTCAGGCTTTGCCGGGGAAGGTCCCACATAATAGATGATCTGCCCCTGGATATCGAACGGGAGCTTCTCGCCCCTGTTCAGAGCATCTATCATCCTCTTGTGTGCAGCGTCCCTGCCCGTATACATGACGCCGGTTATCAGCACGCTATTGCCGCTCTTCAGCGACGAGACCACAGCATCCGTTAACGGTGTCTTTATCCTTAGTACCTCAGCCATATTCGCCTCATAACGTCGTTTCCTTGTGCCGCGCAGAATGGCACTGTATATTGACGGCAAGCGGTAGACTTGCGATATGACATGGCTCAACGATCACGTGGACACCAAGCGCCGTAGTCCTGCCGCCAAGTCCCATGGGACCTATGCCGAGCTTGTTTATAGATGTAAGCAGTTCCCTCTCCAGCTTGTCAAGCTCCGGATCCGGGTTCGGCACATCGAGGGGACGGAGTAACGACTTCTTCGCGATCAGCGCTGATCGCTCGAACGTGCCTCCGATACCCACGCCGACTATAACGGGCGGGCACGGGTTGGAGCCCGACTCCCCGACCCTGTCGATGATGTATTTCTTGATGCCCTCCAGACCGTCAGACGGCTTCAGCATCATAACCCTGCTCATGTTCTCGCTGCCACCACCCTTCGCGGCCATCGTGATCTTTATTCTGTCACCGGCCACGACCTCGACATGGATAACGGACGGCGTATTGTCCCCGACGTTTTTTCTCGTGAATGGGTTGCAGGTCGATTTCCGAAGGTAGCCTTCCTTATAGCCCTTCCGTACCCCGTCGTTGATAGCATCGTTCAGCAGTCCGCCTGTTATGTGCACGTCCTGTCCGAGCTCGACAAAAAACACGGCGAGTCCGGTGTCCTGACACATGGGTACCCGCTCGTTGTGGGCTATCTCGTCGTTGTCTATGATCTGCTTGAGCACGTCCCTGCCCTGGGGCGAGGCCTCTTCACGGTACGCCTTGCTGACTGCATCCATAATATCGGCCGGGATATCGAAATTGGCCTCCATGCAGAGCCTGCTCACGGCGTCCGTGATCTGCTTAACCTTTACCTCTCGCATCATTTTTCACCTTTAACACTTTTCTGTATCTCCCTCTTACGATAAGTGGGGCAAGGGGAGTTAAGGGCGTGGCGCCCCCGGTGCCGCGCCCCGATTGCTCATCTATTCTTCTTAAAACAGCTTTAACTTGTCGATCTCGTTCTTCTGCCTGGTAACGGCCTCCTCGGATTTCTTCAGCGCCGCCGCCTCTTCTGCGGTCATCTTTATCTCGAATATCTTCTCGATGCCATGCTCACCGAGCTTGACCGGCACGCCCATGAACACGTCCTTGAGCCCGTACTCGCCATTGCACAGCGTGATGGCGGGAAGGATCTTTTTCTTGTCCTTGAGTATCGACTCAACCATCTGTACGGCAGAGGCCGCAGGTGCATAGTAGGCGCTGAATCCCAGCAGCTTCACTATCTCGCCGCCCGCCGTTCTGGTCCTTGCCACGATCCCGTCGAGCCTCTCCTTGGATATGAGCTCCGAAACCGGTATACCTGCTACACTCGTGTACCTGACGGAGGGTACCATCTCGTCACCGTGGACACCGATAACGAACGCACTGACGTCCTCGACCGACACGTTCAGCTCCATCGCTATGAAAGTCCTGAACCGCGCAGCGTCGAGCACACCCGCCATACCCATGACCCGCTCTCTCGGGAACTTGCTGATCTTATAGGAGACATAGGTCATACCATCGACTGGATTTGCCACTACGATGATGATGGCGTTGGGAGATCTGGCCGCGATATTGTCCGTAACGTTCTGGACGATCTTGACGTTCGTCGAAAGCAGGTCCTCCCTGCTCATGCCCGGCTTCCTCGGCATACCCGAGGTGATGACGATGACATCGGAATTCTTAGTTTCGTCGTATCCGTTCGAGCCAACGACGTTTATATCGGTCCCATAGACCGGCCTCGCTTCCATAAGGTCGAGAGTCTTGCCCTGCGGCATGTTCGGAACGACATCGACGACTACAACGTCGCCTATTTCTTTCTCCGTAAGCAGCGCTGCAGTCGACTCACCGACGCGTCCTGCGCCAACTACTGTTATCTTCTTTCGTGCCATAAAAACCTCCTTTTTTTAATCTCCCTCGCCCTCCCTCTTTCCCTGAAGGAGGGGTGAGGAGGTCATTGTTAATGTTACCTCTCTATCTTGAGTTTCTTTATTGCCCCGTCCATGTTCTCGACGATCGCCTTCCCGAACTCCGATGATTTCAGGAGCTTCGCGCCTTCCATCTGTCGCTCGAGGTCGTAGGTGACCCTCTTCTGCTTTATGGTCTCTCCGAGCGACTCCTTGATGACCGCGCTTACCGGGTCCCACCCGAGGTACTCGAACATCATGGCGCCGGAAAGGATCACGGAGCCCGGGTTGACCTTATCCTGGCCTGCGTACTTGGGTGCCGTGCCGTGCGTGGCCTCGAACATGGCGTATGGTATGCCGATGTTCCCGCCCGGCGCCATGCCGAGCCCCCCGACCTGCGCGGCACATGCATCGGAAAGAAAATCGCCGTTCAGGTTCGGGGTCACGATGATGTCATATTCGTCGGCCCGCGTCAGTATCTGCTGGAACATATTGTCGGCTATTCGGTCTTTCACGATCAGCTTGTCTACCGGGGGCTTACCGCCGAACTGCTTCTCGATCTCCTCCTCGGTCACAATCCTGTCTCTGAACTCTTCTTTTGCGACCTGGTACGCCCATTCCCTGAACGCGCCCTCCGTGTACTTCATGATGTTGCCTTTATGGTCTATCGTAACGTTCCTGCGCCTCTTATCGAGCGCATACTGTATTGCCATGCGCACGAGTTGCTTCGTCCCGGTTATACTGATGGGCTTTATGCCCACGCCTGCGTCGTCCCTGAACTTCGCGCCCATCTCTTCCTTGAGGAATCTTATTACCTTCGTTGCCTCAGGCGTACCCTGTGCCCATTCAATGCCGGAATAGACGTCCTCGGTGTTCTCCCTGAATATGATGATGTCCATCTTTTCGGGATGCTTTACCGGACTCGGTACTGCCGGGATGTACTTCACGGGCCGTACGCAGGCGAACAGATTGAGCTTCTGTCTTAGGGTAACGTTCAGGCTCCTGATACCGCCCCCGACCGGCGTCGTCAGGGGGCCCTTGATGCCGACGATGTACTCCTCCACCGCTTTCAAGGTCTCATCCGGGAGCCATGTGCCGAACTTTTTGAATGCCTTTTCGCCGGCGTAAATCTCTTTCCAGAAGATCTTCTTCTTGCCCCGGTAGACCTTCTGGACAGCGGCGTCAAAGACCATCACAGAAGCCCGCCAAATGTCAGCCCCGGTACCGTCGCCTTCTATAAACGGAATGATGGGATCATCAGCTACTTCCAGCTTACCGTTCTTAAAGCCTATCTTTGTTCCTTGCATTGCCATCTATATCTCTCCTTTACGCATTGTTTTGGACCGTATAGTTCAGCAGGCCGCCGGCAAGTATGATTTCTACCTGACGGGGTGTCAAGCTATGCTTTAATACAAGTCCCTTGCCGGAGGCGGTCGACGCCTTGATCGCAGCTCCGCTCCTGATCTGCGCCCGTATGTCCTTGATCGTTATGTTGTCTCCTTCCGTTATCTGCCCGTAGTCCGCTTCATCGGCAAATACCAGCGGCAAGATACCGAAGTTGACCAGGTTGGCATAGTGTATCCGTGCGAACGATTTGGTGATGACGGCTCTGATGCCCAGGTACATGGGCGCAAGGGCCGCATGCTCCCTGCTCGAGCCCTGGCCATAATTCGATCCGCCCACGATAAACCCGCCGTTGTTTTCCTTTGCCCTCTTTGCGAATTCCGGATCAACCCTCTCGAACACGTGCTCTGCTATTGCAGGTATGTTGGAACGCAACGGCAGAATCTTTGCACCGGCGGGCATGATGTGGTCCGTCGTGATATTGTCTCCTACCTTCAAGATGACGGTGCCGGCGATTTGGTCGCCGAGCGGCTCCTTTCTCGGGAGCGGCTGTATATTCGGTCCCCTTACGACCTCGACCTTTTCCGGGTGTCTCGAGGGAGGGATGATCATGCTGTCGTCGATGACGAACCTCTTCGGCATCGCAACCCTGAGGGGTTTGCCTATTTTCCGCGGGTCCGTAATCACGCCCTTTATCGCGGAGAACGCTGCTGCCTCAGGACTGAGCAGATACACCTTTGCATCGGGTGTGCCACTGCGACCCTCGAAGTTTCTGTTGTAGGTCCGTATGGTCACCGCAGCACTCGCAGGCGCCTGCCCCATGCCGATGCACGGCCCGCACGCGGTCTCCAGGACCCGCACACCGGCGGTCAGCATGTCGGACAGTGCGCCGGACCGGGCAATCATGTTCAGGACCTGCTTCGAGCCCGGAGATATGGCAAGGCTTGTCTCCGGATGTACCTTCCTGCCTTTCAGGATCTTCGCAACCGTCGTCATGTCCTTATAAGAAGAGTTCGTACAGCTTCCGATCGCGACCTGATTGACCTTCAGTCCCTCTATAGACTTAATCTCTACCACATTGTCCGGGCTATGCGGCTGTGCCACGAGAGGCACGAGCTTCGACAGGTCGATGTCTATAGTCTCGTCGTACGCCGCGTCCACGTCTGCCCCGAGCCTCTTCCACTGCTTTGCCCTGCCCTGCGCCGACATAAACGTCCTTGTCATGGCGTCCGAAGGGAACACGGAGGTGGTTGCACCGAGCTCTGCCCCCATATTGGTTATGGTCGCACGCTCCGGGACCGTAAGGGTCCCTACTCCATCGCCACCGTACTCGAATATCTTTCCGACGCCGCCCTTGACGGTCAGCCTCCTCAGCAACTCGAGGATAATGTCCTTCGCACTGACCCACGGCCTCAATCTGCCCGTCAATCGGACCAGCACGACTCTCGGCATGTTCAAATAAAACGGTCCACCGCCCATCGCGACCGCGACATCGAGCCCTCCGGCCCCGATGGCTATCATGCCGATGCCGCCGCCGGTCGGCGTGTGGCTGTCTGAGCCGAGAAGAATCTTTCCGGGTACCCCGAACCTCTCGAGGTGTATCTGATGACAGATGCCGTTGCCGGGCTTTGAGAAAAAGATCCCATGTTTGGAAGCTATGGTCTGAAGGAACCTGTGGTCATCCGCGTTCTCAAAGCCCGTCTGCAGGGTGTTGTGATCCACATAGCTGACGGACAACTCCGTCTTTACTCTGGGGATACCCATCGCCTCGAATTGAAGGTACGCCATAGTGCCCGTCGCATCCTGCGTAAGCGTTTGATCTATTTTTATCGCGATCTCTTCTCCGGCATTCATCCTGCCGGAAACGAGATGGGACGAGATTACCTTTTGTACCATGTTCTGACCCATAGTGCCTCCTCACTTGTATACGTCGTCATGCTTCGCAGCTCACTCTGTCCTCCTGACCCGGGCAGAAAGGAAACTACAGTCCTGTAGCACTTCAGCTCGTCAGCACGTTTTAAACTTGAATATTGTATACAAACTCACATTTTTGATTGTCAAGAAAAAGTAACATTTTTTTGCCGAACGAGCGATAGAGTTATGAAGTTGCGAAATGCGGAATCCCCGAGTGTCGTGCTCCGGAGTTCCGACGCTTCAATCCCTTAACTCTTCAACTTTCTCATGTGCCGTATGATCATCCCGAGGACCTCGTCGAGGTCGATCGAGGGGCCATAATCCGTAAGCTCCCGTATCTTCGCTATGTCCGGCACCCTCCGCTCCATGTCCTCGAACCCCGTGCCGTAGGCCCTGTCGTACGGAACGAAAACGATCTCAGACGGGCTGCCCGTGAGGAACTTGACCTTGCGGGCGAGGTCGAGGATCGTTATCTCGCGCCCGTCCCCTATATTAAAAACGTCCCCCTCGGCTGCAGGCTTTTCCATGAGCACGAGTACGGCCCTCACCACGTCCTTCACGTAGGTGAAGCTGCGCGACTGCGTGCCGTCCCCGAACACGGTTATCGGCTCGCCGAGCAGGGCGCTCCTGACGAACTTCGGCACGACCATACCGTACTGCCCGGTCTGCCGAGGGCCGATCGTATTAAAGAACCGCACGACCACGACCGGTAGTCCCCTTTCCTCATGGTACGCAAACGCGAGGAACTCATCCACTGCCTTCGTGCACGCGTATGCCCACCTCCTCTTCTTCGTGGGCCCGAGTACCATATTGTTCGTCTCGGTCAATATATGGTCCCTGTGCTTCCCATAGACCTCGGAAGTCGAGGCGATTAGCACCTTCTTCCGGTACCTGCTCGCGAGGCTTAATACCCTCTCGGTACCGAGGACGTTCGTCTCGATGGTATCGACGGGTCTCTCCATAATGAGCTTCACGCCTACAGCCGCAGCGAGATGAAACACCCGGTCGACTTCGCCGATGAGGCCATCGAGAACCTTTTCATCCAGCACAGAGCCGATGACCAGATGGAAGCGCTTATGGGTATTCAGGTGTTCTATGTTCACGAGGCTTCCTGTCGAAAGGTCGTCCAGGGCGAAAACCTCTTCATCCCGTGCTAAGAGCTCTTCACACAGATGCGAGCCTATAAACCCAGCTCCGCCCGTTACCAACGATTTCGACATGACACCGCTCTACCATAAAATATGTTGAAAAAAAACAAATATTCATATAGGGTGTACTTTATGAAGAGAACACTGATATTTTTGGCAATCATCTCTGTGATGGGATGCGGTCCGGCGGCGATAGACGTACGGACTTCCTTCGAGCAGGCACAGACGTCGTACGAAAGGCTTTTGACACTCCACCCGGAGGCCGTGGACACACAGGGATACAGGATATACATGGCAAAGGCCCGGTCCGCCCGCAAAAGAGGCAGCTACACGTCCGCTGAAAACTTTGCCGGAGAGGCCCGCGATCAGGCGAAGAGGGCTTACACGGTCCTGAAGCGACTCAAGGATACCATTAAGAACCACCTTGAAACGACAAGGGCGAAAATGGACAACCTGCTCGTACCGAGCCAGTACGCAGTCCATCAGTACTTCGCCGCACTGGATGCGTACAAAAGCAACGAATACCGGCGCGCAGAGAACCTGCTGGATGAGGCATCCGGAAAGCTCGCCATAGACGCACAGACGGCCTTCACCAAGTCCGTGACACTCAAGGTCCCGGACAACCTGAAGTACAGATTCGGCAGCTCCATCCCGGTATTCTCGTTCCTCGGAAACGACTTCAGGCTACACAAGCAGATCCGGAGCATCAAAGGGCCGGTAAGGGTAGATTTCGTGGGCCAATTCTTTCTCAACGAGAGCTTCTCCTATTTCCATATACGGAGCAATAAACTCACTATAGACGGATGGGTGTACCCTCAATTCGTGATCAAAGGGAAAATAAAGGAGGTAAAGTAATATGCTAAAGAAGAACGCTTATGGCTTGGCCTGGGGGCTGCTGACAGGTATCGGACTGTTCCTCTTCACAAACTACATCATCTTGCTCCATCATGGCGGGGGAACTCTGGTAAAGATCGATCAGGTGTACAGGGGCTATTCTATAACCTTCGGTGGTTCGCTCCTGGGACTGATCTACGGGTTCGTCACCGGATACATCGTGGGATGGCTCATAGCACTGTTCTACAATATCTTCGCCTGAAGGACGATCACGATACGATCCCATTCAGCCTGGTGCGTATAGGGTGGACAACCTTACTTATTATCTCGATATACTCAAGAGCGAACCGGAGAATGTCCCTGCTCTGAAAGGCGTGACAGAGTTATACAGAGCGAACAAGCAGTGGGACGAACTCATAGAGACTTACGGGAGGCTATTCAGCCTTTCCGAGGAAAACGGCGATCGTCTCTCATACCTCACCGAGACAGCGAGCATATACTACGATAACCTGAACGACAGCGGTAAGGCGGTGGAGCTCTATATAGACGCCCTGGAGCTCCAGCCGCGCGAGCAGTCTGTCATCGATGCCCTCCTTAAGATTTTCGAAACCCTGAACATGCTGCCGGAGCTCACCATCCTGCTTGAGGGCAAGGTCCTGCTCTCGCAGGACGAAGCAGAGGCAGCGGATCTCAGGAAACGGATCATCAACAACTACATCTCCCTGAAGATGTACGACGAGGCCCTCCCGATGCTCTCCGCTGCGACGGCCCCTCCGTACGATGCCATCAGGACCGCATACGAGGACCTGAACAAGAGCGGCACATTTTCTACGATATTCGAGTACCGGGAGCTCTTTATAAACGCCCTGGAGTCCGGAGGGCAAGCCGTGAGTGTGGAGCTGGCCGGCCTCTACTGCCTGCTCGCGGGCATGTACGAGAGCGTACGGGGCGACCTCTATGAGAGCGCCTGCAGCTACGAGACCGCCCTCGGACTGGGAGCAGGCAGCGAGGAACAGGCAGTGCCGCAGTTGTACCGCATATACACATCTCCTGAATACGGATTGGGCGACGAACCACTCCTGTCCCTGCCGATCCTGTTGCGGATGAAGGATCACCAGTCCACAGAGAGCGCACCGGACATCGACAAAAGAATAGGTATGAGTTACCGGGAACTCGGCGAGCCCCAGAAAGCCCTACCCTTCCTGAAGGCCGCCTTGTCTGCAGTGCCGGACGACAAGGACCTTCTTTATGCGCAGATGGACACGTGTACTTCAACGCACGACGCAGATGGCGCCTACGAAGCGCTCCGCAGACTCATTGACCTCGAGCACGACGCACCCCGTGAAGAAGAACTGTATCGAAAGGCCCTGCCGGTTCTCATCGAAAGAAAGGACTATGACACGGCAAAACGTCTCATCGTTGCGCTGGTGTCGCTCACCGGCGATCAGTCGCACTACGCCCTCCTCGAGCAGATATACAAGGACAGCGGAGACTACAACAGCCTGGTGTCATTCTACCTTGAAAGACTCAACGGGAAGGAGGACGACAGGGATTCCGCAGTCCTCTGGGCATCCCTGGGCGAAGCCTATCTCAGGGGCTTTTCCCACTACGAGTACGCCCTGGACAGCTACAACCGGGCTCTCGCGCTCGACGAGGACAACGCCGGCTACCTGGAGGCGCTGGAGGGCCTGTACGCTTCCTCGGAGAAGTGGCAGGAGGCCGAGCAGACCATCGTCAGGCTCATCCACCTGCGCGGGGACGATGACGGAGAGAGAACCAGGCTCCAGCTCATGCTGGGGGACATCTACCTGAAACACACCATGGAATACGACAAGGCCATTGCCTTGTACAGCGAACTGGTAGCCCGGCACCCGGACAGCGAGCCCGCCCTGGCAGCGCTCGAGAGGATCTACCGAGAGAACAGCGACTATCCGGCGCTTGTTACAGTGCTCGAGAAGAAGCTGTCCGTGACCGACGACCGGTACGACGTACTCATCGAGCTCGGCTCGATCCTCTTCGATAGAAGCATCGACGTCGTGAGGGCGCAGGACTACCTGTGGCAGGCGCTTGAACTCAGGCCATCGTCCTCGTCCGCGATCGATGTCCTGAAGCGACTTTTTGAGACGACCGGGGACTTTAACGGCTTCGACAGGCTCTATTCGTTCCTGATAGACAGCGCTCCCCACACAGACCAAACGGGTGTGGAGCTGCTCGTAAAGCTCGGGCATCTAAGGCACGAGAAGCTCGCAGATCCGCAGAAGGCGATTTCCGCGTTCGAGCGTGCGCTCGCCATAGACCCGACCAACGGCGACGCGGACCTCTCGCTCGCGAAGCTGTACTTCAATGCGGGCGCATGGGAAAAAGCTGCCCCGCGTTATGACTTCGCCCTTGGCCACCATATCGTAGAGGAACAGGCACTGCCGGAATTTACGTTCGAGTGTGCCTACATCCTGGACAAGCTCGGCAGACAGGAGCAGGCACTGCAGCACTACAGGATGGCCTTTGAGCTCAAGGAGACCGAGAGGAAGTTCGCCGAATCCTATGGCAACTCCGCATACAAGAGCGGAGACAACGCTGCCGTGATCGTAGCGTTCGAGGCGCTCCTGAAACTCCCGGCGTCCGGCAACGGGCAGGTCGACAGTACCAATGAGATCTACCGGAAACTCGCGGTCGCATACGAAGGTGCCGGCGACCTCAGGACAGCGTCCGTCTACCTGATGAAGCTGATCGATAAGGAACCCCCGACCCCGGAACAGTACCAATGGCTCGCGAGACTGGCCACGAACACCGGAGACTATTCCCTGCTGGCAAACGCCCTCAAAAAAGAGGCCGAGCTGACCGGGGACGAAGCCCGGAGAGCGGAAATCGTGCTCAGACGGGCATCGATACTGGACGATAACCTCAACGACTGTCCCTCTGCGGTAACGACCCTCGAGGACTTCATCAAGACCGGGAAGAAGGAGCTCGCCGTCTATGAAAGGTTGAACGCTCTGTACAAAAAAATGAACAACCGGGATGGCTTGATCTCCACGGCCGAAGAGATATTGAAGTTCCAGATACCTGCGGGGCAAAGAGTGGACCTGCTGCTCGGCCTTGCCACTGCCCGGCATGACGACGTCAGGGCCGCAGCGGGCATCTACCATGATGTCCTTGACCTTCAGCCTGACAACGCTGCGGCTTTTTCCGCGCTCGCCGGCATCTACGAGTTGTCCGGAGACTTTAAGGCCCTGGCCGCGCTGTTCGAGGAGCGGCTCCAGAGCATGAAGACCGGCGACGAGCGTACGGACATGCAGAAGAAGCTCGCCGCCGTACGGGTGGACAAGCTGCACGACCCGGACGGAGGGATAGCCATCTATCAGGATATCGTGAAAGAAAGGCCTTCGGACATCTCGGTATACGCCCTGCTCGAGGCCCTGCTCGTGAAGAAGGGCGACGATGCGCTGCTTGACCGGTTCTACCGGTCTGCGGCGGCCAACGCATCGCAGCAAGAAACAAAGATCGGCTACTTCATCAAGTCCGCAGAACTGCTCTCGTCCCGCATGCACGACGAGCCTGAGGCGATCCGGGCCTACGAGTCGGCCTTCGCCCTTGACAGGACGAACAGCGACGTGCTCATCAGGCTTGCACGATTGAGTGCTTCGCAACACTCGAAGGACAGCGCTCTGAACTACTACAGAGAGGCGATCCAATCGAAGTCCGTGCCCGACGAGACCATAGCAGCGTTGAACTACGAATACGGCGGTCTCCTCAAAGAAGGCGGCAAGGCCGCGGAAGCGTGCACCGCCTACAAGAACGCGTACAATCGATCGCCCTCGAACATCGATTACAGGATAGCGTTCGGGGAGTCCGCATACGCAACCGGACTCTACAAGGACGCGTACGATGCCCTGAAAAACATTACCTACGCACATGAGCAGGAGCTGGATCCTGCAAGGCTGCTCCCTCTCTACAAGCTCCTGTCGGACATAGCGAGGAAGCTCGGCAACATCCAGCAGGCAGTCGAGTATTTGCTGAGGGCAGTCGATATAAACGACCGGGATGCCGAAAGTCTGAGAGCCCTCGACGAGCTGACTGCAAACCTCGGCAACTTCGAGCTCGAGATAGAAGTGTTGATCAAGCTCTCGAAGGTCGCGTCCAAGCCACAGGATAGGGCCCAGGTACTGATAAAGATCGCGAAACTGAGGCACGACAAGCTCTATGATCTCAACGGCGCTATCCCTTTCCTCAGGGAAGCCATGGCGATCGTACCCGATAACGTCCAGATATACGATGAGCTCCTTAGCATATACCGCGAGCAGTCCGACACCGACAACGAAATAGACATCCTGACGAGACTGCTCCTGACAGAGAAGTCCACGGAGGGTCTCGTCAATGCCTCGATGAGGCTCGGAGAGATCTACCTCAAGCTCAAGAACGACCCGGATGCTGCAAAGAGGTACTACCTCGAGGCACTGAAGAAGGAGCCGTCTTCAATACCCGCTCTGAAGGGGCTCGGCAGCATATTTGAGCAGCAGGGCAATTTCCAGGGCATGGCTGAGATGTACCAGAAATTCATCAAGGTACTGCTGCCCAAGGAACCGAAGGGGATACTCCCTCTCATAAAAGAGCTGGGAGCGCTCTACACCACGAAGCTCAACGACCCGGATCTCGCCGTTCAGCAGTACCAGACGATAGTGAACATCGAGCCTTCCGACACCGATGCACATAGCGCACTCGCAGAGCTACTGTCGAAGAGCAAATCCGGCACTGCGGAGGCAGTGCGCGAATACGGCGTCGTGCTGAAGCAACGACCTGACAGCACCCAGGCGGTACGGTTCCTTGCGAAATTCTACGAGCAGAAGAAGGACTACGACCGTGTGTTCTCGTACTATAGCGCACTGAAGCTGCTGGGGCAGGAGAAAGACATGGAGCGCATATTCGTGGACGCCAACAGAGGCAAACAGCCCCGTCATCCGAAGTCCCCGGTTACCGACGATCTCTTTACCGCACACCTGCTCCACATGAAGGCCCGGGGCCCGCTCAAGGATATCGTGAATGCATTCCCGGACAACGCGGAGAGCATATTCAGGCCGGACTTGAAGTTTTACGGCGTTGGCAGGCAGGAGCGAGTAACATCGAAGTCCGCCGCGTGGCAGGAGTACGAGGGACTTCTGCAAACCCTCGGCATCAGGGACATGGATGTCTATCAGACATCGCAGGGCAGTTTCAGGATCGCTATCGAAAACACCGACCCGCCGTCGCTCATCGTGAACACCTCGGCGCTCACCGGTATGTCTGCCGCGGAGAAGGCTTTTGTACTGACGGAGTACCTCACGTACGTCAAGGCCGGCTTCACCCTTCCCATGAAACTGGGCAGGCAGAGGTTCTCGCAACTCCTGGGCGCCCTGATATTGATACTGAACCCCTCTGCTGCTGCACCGTACGACAAGGACCCTGGTGCCGGTACCATCAAAAACGTCCTCGATGACACACTCTCGAAAAAACAAAGGGGCGCACTCGATGAGCCGGTCAAAAAATACCTCAAGGTGACAAATCATTACATGGAAGACTGGTTTACCGGCATCGAGATGACGGGCGTTCGTACCGCCTTGTTCATGGTAGGCGATATAGAGCCGGTCTTCTCATCGCTGGTCAAATGGCACATCGGGGATGCCTCGCTCCTCTCGAACAAGGAGAAAAGGAGAGGCGTCTTCTCGTCCTCGGAGATGATGAAGGACATGCTCCAGTTCTACCTCTCGGACAGCCACTTCCTGCTGAGGAGCAGGCTCGGTATGTCGATACTGTCGGTATAGCATGCAGCGGATACTCATCGTCAGATTCGGCTCGATAGGCAATACGCTGGTGAGTATCCCGGCAGTACGGGCGATAAAGAAACAGTACCCGGACTCCTCCATAACCATGATCGTCTCTCCCGGCATCGATGACCTCGTCAACGGCATACCGTGGATAGACGAGGTCATGGTCTACGACATGTACGGCGCACACAGGTCCCTGAAGGGCTACGTCGGATTCATCAGAGAATTGAGGAAGAGACGCTTCGCCGTAGCGATACTGTTCAAGCGGTTTCTCAGGAGCGAGCTGATCGGCATGCTCTCCGGCGCAAAGAGGAGGATAGGGTTCCAGACGGAAGGCAGATCGCGCTTCCTGACAGACCGTGTGGAATACACGGAGGGCGAGAATATCGTGGAGCTTACGATGAAGCTCGTTGGCCCCCTCGGCATATTCAGTAACGACCTGTCCCTCGAGCTTGGCACCGATGAATGCACCACCTATCCAATTATGTCCGCCGTAAGGGGGACCGGGCCCGGGGATGACCGGCGGTATGCAGTCATACACCCGGGCGGCAAGACGGTAGGCGGCCAGGGCATGACTTCGGAGGGCTATGCGTCCGTGATAGACAGGCTCGCACAGGTCCACCACGTCAGGTCCGTGGTAATCGGTGATGCGGCGGAAGCGGGCACGATACAAAGGATACTGAACACCGTGGGGCCCGGCGCTGCATCGGCAGCCGTGGGGCTGCCGCTCAGACAGGTAAGCTGCCTGATTCGACGTGCCTCACTGTTTATAGGCAACGACAGCGGCCCGTGTCATATAGCCGATGCGGTAGGCACTCCGGGTGTCATCGTCTATCCTCCGATGCGCGGTCTCGAGGAGCACATCAGGAAATGGAAGCCGGCCGGAGACCGTTATGTCGCGATTACCGCGCCCAGGCACTGTGACGTGTGCCCCGACTATCCGTGCAGCGACGATGCGCGGACCGCATGCGCCAGGGCTATCGACAGCGATCTCGTCCTGCGGCACGCAGTACAGATTCTCAATGCACCTACGGAGGGTTGAATGGAGAACACAAAGAGGCTACTCAAGATTATCAGGAATTTCAGGAAGGCACGGGTCCTTGTGATCGGAGACATCATTCTCGATGAGTTCGTGTGGGGAAAGGTCTCCCGCATATCCCCGGAGGCGCCCGTCCCGGTCGTGGAGGTAACAAAGGAGAGCATCATGTTCGGCGGCGCCGCGAACGTCCTCCAGAACATCAGGGCGCTGGGTGGCGAGGCAGTGTTGGTCGGTGTGATAGGCAACGACTACAACGGCGAGAGGATGCTGGAGATGCTCAAGGAAGACGGCTACAGGACTGACGGTATCATCGTGGATGAGCCCAGGCCCACGTCGATAAAGACAAGGGTCGTCGCGCAGCACCAGCAGGTGGTACGGTTCGACCGGGAGTCGAAGGAGGAGCTTTCGAGAAAAGCGTACAGCGGCATGGTCGCGTTTCTTGATACAGAGCTGCATAGGTTCGACGCCGTGATCGTCTCCGACTACGGGAAAGGCTTGATCAACAGGGGCATCATCTCCCACATCCTCGGGTCAAAAGACAGGAACGGTACGGTCGTCGCCGTGGACCCCAAGATACGCAATTTCAGGTCCTACCGGGGCGTGACGGTCATCACCCCGAACCAGAAAGAAGCCGAGGAGGCCTGCGGGTTCAAAATCGACTCGGCAAAGGCGCTGGCAAAGGCAGGGACGTACCTGTTGAAGGCGTACCACACCGATGCGATTCTCATAACCCGGGGCGAATACGGCATGAGCCTGTTCCAGTCAGACGGTACCGTGCAGCACATACCCACCATTGCAAAAGAGGTATACGATGTTACCGGTGCCGGCGATACCGTCATCTCGGCACTCACACTCGCACTCGCCGTGAAGGCCACGTGGATGGATGCATGCGTCATATCGAACCACGCTGCAGGAATCGTCGTGGGCAAGCTCGGCACGGCAACGGCGTCCGCGGATGAGCTGGAATCGTCCCTAGGTCTGGGGAGTATATCTTCTTGACCTTGTACCTGTATTTTTCTTCATACGAGAGCTCATGCAGCAACACGGTGCTTTCAGTACCGCAGGTACGATACATTCCTCATCTTCAACTTTTTTATTGAAATCGGACGCTGCTCAAACTATACTGACCCCATGAATGAGTTTATCGTGAAAGAGGACACCCAGAACATTCTCGTTCTGAAGATCAACAGACCCCCGGACAACTTCATAAAGCTGCCGGTCCTGGAGCAGCTCCGCGACGAGATCAATAGTATTACGCTCCATCACGACTATGATGGCGTCATCATGACCAGCGCCATCGAAGGAATCTTTACCTCCGGGCACGAAGTCGTGGACATCGCAGACGGACACAACGAGCGGAAGCTCAGGAAGACGCTCGGCCTGGTAGCAGAGGCCCTTCTGTCGCTACAGCGGCTACACCTGCCCACCCTGACCCTCATAAACGGCCACTGTGTGGGCTTCGGACTCGAGCTCGCCCTGGCTACGGATTTCAGAATAGCTGTAGACCAGGAGATAAACATAGGCTTCCCGGACGTCAGGCTCGGCACATTTCCGCCCTTCGGTGGTATCTATAGGTTGGTCAGGCTCATCGGCGAGACGCGGGCACGGGAGCTCGTACTCAAAGGGAAGCTGCTCACTCCCCGGTCTGCACTGGATAGCGGGCTGATCGATGCCCTGGCAGAGGAGGACAGCCTGCTCAAAGAGGGCATAAAGATGCTGAAGGGCCTCTCCAGGAATGCGCCGCTCGCCATGACAGCGGCCAAGAGGTCGATCGTGGACTCGACTCTGAAAGACTTCATGGCAGTCGTTCGGGAGGACATCGAGGACTATGCCACGATTGTGTCCTCCGAAGACTACGTCGAGGGGAAAGCCGCCCTGCAGGAGGGCAGATCACCTGCTTACAAAAAGAGATAGACGCCGCAAGATCCATTTTGACACGGCCTTCTGCGTCTGCTATTATGAAATCAGCCTCGCAAGAGGATAGCAGTATGATACGTAAAAAGCACAGGGAGGCCGTATGAACGGACGATTGATCGTTTTCTCGATGACCTGCTTTATCATGGTCAGCGGGTACGCTGCTGCCCAGTCCATAAACAGAGCAACGGAAAACTCGGCGACGCAGCAGCTTATCAAGGAGCAGTCTTCGAAGCCCCTTTCGGCACTGGACTGGTACAACAGGGGCGTTGCCATGAACAACAACTCGAACGAGGAGCTCGCGTGCTATCAGAAGGCCGTCCAGATCGATCCGACGTACGCTCCGGCCTACTACAACATGGGGATCATATACATGAGGAGGAACATGAATACGGAAGCGATCGACAGCTTCAACAAATTCCTTCAGTACTCGAGCGACGAGGCAAAGAAGGCCCAGGTCAGGAAGGCGATAGCCAGTCTGAGTGGAACATCATCGGGCACGCCGGGACAGACGGTGAGTCCGGACCTGAGACAGAAAGCGGTAGCGCTCTACAATCAGGGCGTCGCCCTGAGGAACGATTCCAACGAGGAGATGCAGTACTACCTGCAGGCACTCGCCCTCTACCCTGGATTTGCCGATGCGCACATGGCCCTTGGACTACTGTACTACCACAGAAAGGACTACACAGACGCCCAGACCGAACTGACCGCCTATATGGAATATACGAACGACCCACCGGAGACACGCAAAGAGATCCTCAACATCATCGAATGGCTCGTAACTGCCATAAAGGCTTCCCAACAGCAAACGCCGCAGGGTCAGGCACAACAGCCGGCGACGCAGTACTACGCGCCGGCCCCCCAGCAGCAAACGCCGCAAGGTCAGACACAACAGCCGGCAACGCAGTACTACGCGCCGGCCCCCCCGCCGCAGAACAACAACACGGGCAGCAGTCCCCAGCGGTTACAGGAAGTGCCGCTGCAGTGACATGGACGGTATCTTTCATCCATCCTATGAAGCGTTTGTAAAGCTTGCCAGGCACTCCAACGTCATACCCGTGTATACGGAGATACTCTCCGATGTGGAGACGCCGGTCTCCGTCCTGTTGAAGCTAAAATACTTCTCGTACCCGTTCCTTCTCGAGAGCGTCGAAGGCGGAGAAAGGTGGGCCAGGTACAGCTTTATCGGATTCGACCCGTCCTCGGTGTTCAGGGTCAGGCAAAGGAACGTGTCCATAACGAGATACAACGGAGGGCACGCCGTTACACAGGTATACCGCGCTGTCCCGGACCCTCTCGAGATCCTGAGGGCCGAACTCAGGAAATACAGGCCGGCCGTCATCGAGGGACTGCCCGGCTTCGTGGGCGGCGCCGTAGGATACTTCGGCTACGATATGGTAAAGACGTTCGAAAAGGTGCCGGACCGCGGTAAGCCTTCCCTCGGATTCGACGATGTATTTCTTCTCTTCACGAACAGACTCGTCATCTTTGACAACATCAGGCACACCATCATCATCCTTTCCAACGCATTTACGGACGGACGGAACGCAAAAGACGCTTACCGCAGCGCGATAGCCTCGATAAAAAAGGTCGTATCGATTCTGAACAGGCCTCTCGCTCCTGCGAAGAAGAAGCGGCACATAGTCAGGCCTTTCAAATCGAACATGACCCCGCAGGAGTATGAAGGCATAGTCCGGAAAGGGAAAAGACATATTGCCGACGGTGACATCATCCAGGTCGTGCTGTCGCAGCGGTTCTCCTCACGGTCGCTGGTCGACCCGGTATCGTTCTACCGGGCGCTCAGGCTCATCAATCCCTCTCCCTACATGTTCTATTTCGACATGGGAGGCCGGCACCTGATCGGCTCGTCGCCCGAGGTACTCGTGAGGTTCGAGGGCGGGAAAATCGTGATACGCCCCATAGCGGGCACCAGGAAGCGCGGGAGGACCGCCGAGGAGGACCGTGCCCTCGAGATGGACCTCCTCGCGGACGAGAAGGAGCGCGCGGAGCACGTCATGCTCGTTGACCTCGCGAGAAACGACGCAGGCAGGGTCTCGAAGATCGGCAGTGTCCGGGTCGACGAACTCATGGCCGTAGAGCGGTACTCCCACGTCATGCACATCGTCTCAGAAGTCAGCGGCAGCGTACTCGACGGCAGGGACACGATCGACATCCTGAAGTCCGTCTTCCCTGCAGGTACGCTCTCCGGCGCACCCAAGGTCAAGGCAATGGAGATCATAGAGCAGCTCGAAAAAGACAGCAGGGGCCCCTACGGTGGTGCCGTCGGATACATCAGCTATACGGGCAGCATGGACACATGCATAACGATACGTACGGCCTTCGTTGACCACGATGGCGTACACGTCCAGTCCGGCGCAGGCATCGTTTACGATTCTGAGCCGGCGAAGGAGTATCGGGAGACAAGGTCCAAGGCGCAGGCGCTGATGGACGCCCTGAAGAAGGCGGCAGAAATAGGGTGAAGGTTATGAGAACTATGCCATGAAGATACTCGTCATCGACAACTACGACTCGTTCACGTACAACCTCGTACAGTATTTCGGGGAGCTCGGTGCGGGGGTAGTCGTGTATCGCAACGATGCCCTGCGGCCAAGCGAGATCGGCGGCCTGGGCATCGATGCCATCGTCGTTTCTCCGGGACCGTCGACGCCGGCTGACGCGGGCATTACCGTAGAAACGATACAGCGGTACGCCGGGGTATACCCCATACTTGGCGTGTGCCTTGGACACCAGGCTATCGGGTACGCGTTCGGCGCGCGCATCGTACAAGCCGGCAAGATATACCACGGCAAGACCTCCAGGATACAGCATGACGGAGCCACCATTTTCTCGGGGCTCGAAAACCCCCTGACCGCCACACGGTACCACTCGCTCGTTATAGACAGGAAGACGCTGCCGGAATCGTTTACCGACGAATTCACCATTACCGCCGAGTCGCAGGAAGACCACGAGATTATGGGAATCAGGCATCGACGGTTCATGATCGAAGGCGTGCAGTTTCATCCGGAATCCATACTGACCTCCGGCGGCAAAAAGATGCTTGCAAATTTCCTGCACATGGTCCAAAAATAGCAGCATGATAAAAGACGCGATCGACATGGTGGTGCAGGGCGTTTCCCTGTCTGAACAGCAGATGCATACCGTCATGGACGAGATCATGTCCGGCAATGCGACGGACGCGCAGATAGCGTCGCTCATCACGGCACTCAGAATAAAAGGAGAGACGGTGGACGAGATCGCCGGGGCCGCGAAGTCGATGCGGGAGAAGGCTGTACGGATCAACACGGGCCACGAGGTCGTGCTCGACACCTGCGGCACCGGCGGCGATGGGAAGGGTACGTTCAACGTATCGACAGCGGTGGCGTTCGTCGCAGCAGGTGCAGGCGTCAGAGTGGCAAAGCACGGCAACCGCTCCGTTTCCTCGAAGAGCGGCAGCGCCGATGTTCTCGAGGCACTCGGTATCGATATAAACACAGAGAGCGATCGGGCGGAGCGTCTCCTCAATACGGTCGGCATGTGCTTCCTTTTCGCCCCCCTGTATCACAGGGCCATGAAGTTCGCGATAGGGCCGCGCAGGGAGATAGGTATACGGACTATTTTTAACATGATCGGCCCGCTCACGAACCCGGCCGGCGTACGCTACCAGTTGATCGGGGTTTACGACCGCAGGCTCACGGCTACGATCGCACAGGTCCTGCACAGCCTAGGCAGTGTGTCCGCGTGCGTCGTCCATGGCAGCGACGGGGCAGACGAGGTGACCATGACGGGCACGACGGACGTGTCGGAGCTGAGTCACGGAACAATCAGGTCGTACACGTTCGACCCGCAAGAACTCGGTTACCAACTCGCTCCGGCAGAGGCGCTCAACGGGGGCGATGCTCGCTATAACGCATCGATTCTGCAAGACATCCTGAACGGCGTTCGGGGGCCCATGAGGGACATGACCGAGATAAACAGTGCATTCGCTCTGTATATAGCGGGCAAGACGAACACCATTCAGGCCGGCATCGCTCTCGCACGGGACGTCATAGACTCTGGCCGAGCAGCCAGAAAACTGGAGGAGCTTAAACTCGACAGCGCAAGGACACGGGACCATGGCGGGGCCAGCCGATAGCAGGAACTTCCTCAGAGATATCGTGGCCGACAAGCGCAGGGAGGTCGGGCTGATGAAGCAGGCCGGCGGCATCAAAGCACTCCGGCAGCTCATCGATAAAGCTCCGCCTGCCCGTTCTCTTGAGCAGGCCCTGACCATGGCCGGTCAACCGCGCATCATCGCGGAGATCAAGAGGAGGTCCCCTTCGAAGGGAACGCTCGCCGGCCCCATCGATGTCGTACGGCTCGCCGCAGAGTACGCGTCTGCAGGGGCTTGTGCACTATCGGTATTGACTGACAACGCGTATTTCGGGGGAAGCACCGAAGACCTTGCTGCAGCGAAGCGAAGCGGGGATATACCCGTTCTCAGAAAAGAATTTATCATAGATGAGTTCCAGGTATACGAGTCCAGGGCGCTGGGGGCCGATTCTCTTCTGTTGATCGTGAGGCTGCTCGGCAACGGTATCGGCGCCTATATCCGGCTCTCGAGGAAGCTTGGCATGGAGCCCTTGGTGGAGGTACACAGCGAGGACGAGCTATCCACAGCACTGGATGCGGGTGCGAGGATGGTCGGCATCAACTCGAGGAACCTCGAGACCTTCGAGATTGACACCGATGTCGTCAAAAAGCTTGCCGGGCACATACCGGATACCGTATACACGATAGCAGAGAGCGGGATAGCATCGGCAACCACGATAGCGGAATTCCTCAGACTCGGCATAGACGGGTTCCTGATAGGAGAGGCCCTCATGTGTGCCGACTCGCCCGCGAAGAAACTACGAGAGCTTATAAGCGGATTCAAAACAAGTCTTAGTACAGAAAGGAGATAACATGCAGACGAAGATAGTACTTGACGAGACAGAGATACCGAGAAGGTGGTACAACATCATGGCGGACATGCCGAAGCCGCCTGCCCCGGTGCTTCACCCGGGCACAAAGAAGCCCGTTACCCCGGACGACCTCAAGCCCATTTTTCCCATGGGGCTCATCGAGCAGGAAGTCTCTACAAAGAGGTGGATAGACATACCGGAAGAGGTCCTCAAGATCTACGCCCTCTGGAGGCCGTCGCCCCTGTTCAGGGCGCACAGACTCGAGGCGTACCTCAAGACGCCGGCGAGAATATACTACAAAAACGAGAGCTTCAGCCCCCCGGGCAGCCATAAGCCGAACACCGCCGTTGCACAGGCCTACTACAACAAGAAGGAGGGCATCAAGAGGCTCGCGACCGAGACGGGCGCCGGGCAGTGGGGCAGCGCCCTCGCGATGGCCGGCAGGTTCATGGGTATCGATGTCACGGTCTACATGGTACGCGTGAGCTACGACCAGAAGCCCTACCGGAGGATCCTCATGGAGACGTGGGGCGCAAACGTCCATGCAAGCCCGACGGAGCTCACCAATGCCGGCAAAAAGGTCCTTGCCGAAGATCCGTCGTCCCCGGGCAGTCTCGGCATAGCCATCAGCGAGGCCGTGGAAGACGCGGTATCGCACGCCGACACGAACTATGCGCTCGGCAGCGTGCTTAACCATGTGCTGATCCACCAGAGCATCATCGGCCTGGAGGCAAAGGAGCAGCTTAAGAAGGTCAACGACTATCCGGACGTCGTCATCGCATCGTGCGGCGGGGGCAGCAACTTCGGGGGCATCGCGTTCCCCTTCCTCATGGATAAGTTTGCAGGAAAAGCAGTCAGGGCGCTCGCGGTGGAGCCTGCATCGTGCCCTACCCTTACCAAGGGCCCCTACACCTACGACTTCGGTGACGAGGCCGGGCTGACGCCCCTCGTCAAGATGTACACGCTCGGACATAACTTCGTGCCTCCCGGCATACACGCGGGCGGTCTGCGGTATCACGGTGACTCGCCGCTCGTGAGCCAGTTCTACAACGAGGGCATCATAGAGGCGGTAGCGTATAACCAGCTCCCGGTGTTCGAGGCAGCGATGGTGTTCGCAAGGACCGAGGGCTTGATACCGGCGCCGGAGTCAGCGCACGCCATACTCGGAGCTATCAACGAGGCAAAGCAGGCAACAGAAGAAGGCAAGGAGCGGGTGATACTGTTCAATCTCAGCGGACACGGACACTTCGATCTCTCTGCATACGACAGCTTCCTCAGGGGCAAGCTGCAGGACTACGAGTATCCGGAGGCCGAAATAAAGAAATCGCTGAAAGACCTGCCGGTGGTATAGGTACTGCCACGGGCCGGACGCCCAGCTGAGCTAAAGGACTTATCAGTCTCTGACTGAGAACCTGGGTACCCGGCCCATCCTATTTTTAGTATCGGGAGGGAAATTCCCCCGGTTGTCAGCGTATGCCGGCATCAGCGAGTCTCTCGAACAGCAGTCGGAGTTTCTCCCTGGATTTCTTTCCGGGTGATTCCTCGACGCCGCTCGACACATCGATGGCATAGGGACGGTAGGTGCGTGCTATCTCTACGGCATTATCCGGCGTAATTCCGCCCGCAAGGACTACCCTGATGTCTTCGGACAGGCCTTTGAGGAGCCCGAGATCGAAGCCCCTGCCCGACCCGCCGTAGGCTTCCGTGTAGCCATCGAGCAGCACGACGCGGAGACCGGAGCGGTTCACCTGCTCAATGGAGCCGCCGTCCCTGACCCTGAACGCCTTGATGGCTTTTCTTCCGAGCCGGTGGACCATAGCAATCGGTTCGTCGCCGTGAAGCTGGGCGTAGTCGATCCCGCTCGTGTCCATGGCGGCATACAGACGCTTCCTGTCTTCGTCCACGAACACGCCTACGGTCGAGACAAAGGCAGGTATTCTTTCTATGATGACTTGCGCGTCTTCGGGTGCGATATACCGTGGGCTCTTTTTATAGAAAACAAACCCCAGCGCATCTGCCCGGTACTCGCATGCCATGAGGGCATCGTCCATCGATGTTATGCCGCATATCTTGACCTTCATCAGAACATATAGCTGGCCTTCAGGAAGACCTCCGAGTCCGACGCGACGCTGCCGAAATCCGAGGTGCTGTCCCCTGCAAACAGGAAGCTGCCGACGGCGATCTTCACGTTGTCGTAGGGCATCCAGTCGAGCTCCGGGTAGAACATATAGCCGGTCTTGTTGTGGGGAGCCACTTCGACTACCACGGCGATCTGTGCCATGAGCTGACCGTACAGGAAGCTCCTGTTCGACATGAGCGCGATATAATTCTGGAGCTGGTTGCCTATCTCGTAGAACTCGCCGTGAAGGAACTGGAGGTTCACGTACGTCCCGTCGTTGAACGTATAGTCCGTGCCCAGCACATATTTCACGAACGGAGATGTCGCAATGTTGAACGAAGCCGCCGGATACGGAATACCCATGACCGTGCTCTCGAACCTGACGGGCTGGTGGGGGATGTTCAGGGCAACCTCGCCCCAGATACCGTGGTCTCCGATGGAACCGGCAAAATCGGCGCCTATAATGGATAGCCTCGGGAATTTGACGTTCGCCGTCGCTATAATATTGCTCCCGGAGAGCGTGGCATTTGCGGACACCGGTTCCGGCAGGGTATACCAGCCGTCGTAATAGCTCAGAGACACATCGTAGTTGAACAGCGCCTTCTTCGCTATCCTGAAGCCGTAGCTCAGATCGTTTGGCATGGACTGCCTCGGCGTGTCCACATTGATATTGATCTGGCTGATGTGTATCCCCGAGGGAATGGGCACCGACGGGATGAATGCCGCGATCCATTTGTCCGAAGGAAGGACGGAAGGCACGAACAGGGGCTCCAGTACCCCGGTCAGGGATATATCCTTGGGGAAGTAGTACTCAGCGACAAGCAGGGGCACGGGCAGCTTGTTGTTGAAGCTGAAGGGGTCTTCCAGGTCATAGGGGTTTACATTGTTCGTCACATTCAGCTCGTCGGCGGTACCCCAGGTAAGGATCTGCTTTCCTATCTTGACGTCGAGGTCGTCGAGGAGAAAGCTGTAGAACTCGACATATATCTGTCGTACATCGAGGTACGTGGGTGGGTTGGAGCTGTACTGCTGGAGCTGTGGCAGATACGACGTCGGTTGCGTTATGCCGAACCCCCTGAACCAGACCTCCCCGTAGGCATAAAAACTCCGGATTTTTTTCGATGCCTGCAGGGTAAGCCGATATTCTTCCCGGGACAGATCGCCGTTGGAAGTCTGCGTCCTCGTATCGACGAGGATGCTGCCGGATACCGGGCTGTCGGCACGTGCAGTCCGTAGGATACAGAGAGGGATGAAAAAGGTCAAAAGAAACAAAAGGAGGCATGACACAAGAAATTTCTTTTGTGTTAACCCTCGTATCGCACGAGGGATACATTTCGATCTATGCCTCACAGGAACGCCTTGCGCGGATCGAAGAGGCGCATGGTGATAAGGGACTCGAGAGACGGGTACTCCATCGGCACCAGCTTGTCGGCTATTCTGACGTCCCATCCGGTCTTCTCCTTGACTACCTTGATGTGCGCATCGAGATCCATGCCTTTCCGTGAGGGGTACCTCGTGAACACGAGCTCCCCGCTCGCGTCCTTCTCGAACACGCCCATGTCACTCACGACGGTGCTCACCCGCTTGCCCGGTGCCGTGATGTACGTGACCTTGTCCACGAAGCGCATCTGGTTCAGCGGGCAGACGACTATGGTCTCCCGGGCCCCGGCCGAGACGTCGTTTCCTCCGCCGGAGCCGACGAGGAATATGCCGTCCCCCACCCTCGTCGAGTTTATGTTCCCGAACCTGTCAACCTGCCCTGCGCCGACGATGCCGATCGTCCGGTTCGAAGCGCCGCCCACCATCAGCCCGAGCGCCTCGTACGCACTCGTCAACATCTTGCATGCCGGTATGTTCGCGAAGTTGAAGATGAAAGGGTTCCCCGGCCTCGGATAGTAGCCGTAAAATCCGACCTCGGCGATGAGCTCGACATCCACGCCCGCCTTCTTGAGCTTGACCGCGGTCAGCCACGCCGCCAGGTTGGAGTTTCCGATGCCCGCGAGGATGGCCTTGTAGCCGGCAGCCCTGATTCTCTCTTCAAGGAGCATCGAAGCGATGCCGGTCATCAGCTCGCCCTTGGAGGGCTGGTCCGACACGGAAATGTCGTCCACGACGTCCTTGATCTCGTCTGCCCAGGAGAGGGGCTTCACCTTGCCCTTCAGGTAGAGCATCTTCTGTCCCCCGAGCCCCTTGAGGTAGCCATCGTGGTCCTTGACACCCGTTACCCATTTCTCGATCCACGCATCGAGTTTGTCCACGGACTTTGCGGCCTCCCTGAACCCGAGAATGAAGTCGTAGTCCTCGCTGTACCCGTCGAACTCTGAGAACCCGCTCTCCGACATCCCGCTCGGGTGGGCCCCGAACTCCATGGGGACCACCGCCTTCACCAGGTACGAGGGCAGCTTCGACAGGTGGGAGTACCTGCGGATCGTGTCCTCGTCCACGATGTGCTCGGCCGAAAGGATCACGCCCCCCTTGCTCGCGTAGGCGCCGTAGAACTCCTCCGCGTAAGGCGGGGTGAATATCGCATGGCCGGACCTGTCCGCCGCAAAGGCATGGTATAGGGATATATCGGGGTTGAACGCCTTCAGTACACCGATGTCGCCCGCCCCGTCGAACGGCAGGGGTATCTTCTTGAAGCTGTCGGCGTTCTCCTGCTCCATGGTGCTGCCCGTGATGGAGTTGATCGGGAGAAAGCCCACGCCCATCGCGCCTGCCATGAGCCTCAGGGTAAACGCGAGTATGCTCCAGTTCTCTATCTCCACCTGCTTGTTGAGGTAAAGGTTCTGCACTACCATGTTCGGGGTGGGCGACGGGTAGGGGTCGCCCGCGTACGTCGTAACGACCTTCCTGGTCATGCCGAGATGCATCATGGTTATGACGTGGTTGATCGCACCGAGGGTGATGATGTCGAAACCGGGCTTCGATCGGCAGAACTGCCGTATCAGCTCGTTCGACAGGCCGTAGGGTATGCCGCTCGTTATACCGATGTGTATCGACATGCCGGGTCTCACGAACCGTTTCACGGCGTCTGCCGCGCTCATGACCTTGTTCTCCCCGTCGCCGATCGGCAGGGCGGCAAGCGACCGAAGCACGCTATCTACCTTCTGGTTCATACGCACCATCCTTTAATAATATGTTCCATATATCCTTTACCTGTCCGACGGTATGCGCGATGTCCCCGGCGTTGTCCACGATGAAGTCCGCGGACTTCTGCTTCAACTCGATGGGCATCTGTGCGTTTATCCGTTCGATGATGTTCTCCTCGGAAAGCCCCGGCATCCTCCGCCGTATACGCTCTATCTGTGCGTCCCTGTTGCACACGACGAGGATGACCGGCCTCAGCCACGCTTCCGCCTTCGTCTCGAACAGCAGCGGGACCTCTATGATCATGATACCTTCCTTCTCCCGTGCGGCCTCGATCTCCTGTCCGATCCGTTCATAGACATAGGGATGGACGACCGACTCCAGCCATCTCCTTTCCGCCGTATCCTTGAATATGCGTTCTGCAAGTCTGTCCCTCCTGATCTCGCGTCTGTCGTCCAAGAGGTCGCTGCCGTAGCGCGCCACCACCCGTTCGTAGCCTTGCGTGCCGATCCCGAGGTAAGACCGTGCGATTGCGTCCGAATCGACAGTCAGCGCACCGAGCGACCTGAACATGTCAGCGACCGTGGACTTCCCCATCCCGATCCCGCCTGTGAGCGCCGCAAACTTCATGATAGGTTTTTATGTTTGATTGATAATAATGTCAAGGACAACGTGAGACTTGCTCACCCCATTTTCAGCCAAAGGACTGATCCGCCCCGGAAGACTTTCTACCGGGGATTACTTTCTCTCACGGAGTATACCGCGTTCTTGCCGTTGCCCTCGCGCACGATCATGCCGGAGTCGACGAGCTTCCTGAGCACAATGCGCCGGCGTGCTTTTGTGAACTACCACCGTCAAAGACGGTGGATTTTTACGTTAATCTAAAATGTTTGACATACAGATCACTTATGTCCTAGACTATGTCATAATAAAGGGGCGATTCGCAAACCGCCCTTACAAAGCTATACAGGCAAGAGCTGTAAATAAAGGAGAATACCATGCGTGCAAAAACCATTTTTACGTTTATAACGATTGGTATACTTGCCATGATAGTCATGGCAGGTTGTTCGGGAAGTTCCAAGAGTTCCGGTTCAAAGCCTTTAGCGCCTGCTGGTCTTACGGCAACGCCGGCAAACTCGCAGGTAACCCTGCAGTGGAGCGCTTCAAAGGGAGCAACGAGCTACAACGTCTATGATGCAACGACCACGGGAGGCCCTTACAAAAGGATCAGTTCAACCACCAATACCAACGTCGTGGTGACCGGGCTGACCAACGGGACGAAGTATTACTTCGTGGTCACGGCAGTCAACGGCGCGGGCGAGAGCGGATACTCCAACGAGGTGAGTGCAACACCTGCGTCCCCGACGACTACACCTGCAGCACCAACCAATCTTGTTGCAGTGGCAGGGAATACACAGGTTACCCTGACCTGGAGCGCATCCGTGGGAGCAACGAGCTACAATGTCTATGAGTCCACGACCTCTGGGAGCGGGTACGTAAAAATAACCTCAACAATAAATCTTAATGATACGGTAGTGGGGCTTACGAACGATACCAAATACTACTTCGTGGTTACCGCGGTGAACAGTATAGGGGAGAGCGGATACTCGAATGAGGTGAGCGCCACGCCGGCTGTACCGGGCCCAAATAACCTTGTAGCGGTTGCGGGTGATTCGCAGGTATCACTGAGCTGGAATACGTATTCCGTGGGTTCAGGGCCATGGGGTATAGCAATAGACGCATCGGGGGATGCATGGGTCACCAATAATAATAGTAACACCGTAAGTGAATTAAGTCCGGCGGGTACGACCATAGGCACCTATACGGTGGGTAATGGTCCTGCAGGCATAGCGATAGATCATTCAGGCAATATCTGGGTTGCGAATTATAGGAGCAACTATGTTTCCGAGTTAAGCCCTGCGGGCACAACCATAGGTATCTATAGTTTCAATACACAGCCATGGGGGATAGCGGTAGACTCTTCGAACAATATTTGGGTCACCGATGATAATGCTGTTGGTCAGGTCACTGAAATAACCTCTACGACGAGCGGATATGTCACTGCAGGCACCTATAATGTAGGTTCATACCCAGAAGGTATTGCGATAGACGCCTCGGGGAATGTTTTGGTCACCAATAATCTTAGTAGTAGTGTCACTGAAATAACCTCTACGACGAGCGGATATGTCACCGCAGGCACCTATAATGTAGGTTCATACCCAGTAGGTATTGCAATAGATGCCTCGGGGAATGTTTGGGTCGCCAATAATGGTAGTGGAAATGTCACTGAAATAACCGCTGCAACGAGCGGATATGTCACTGCAGGCACCTATAATGTAGGTTCATCCCCAGAAGATATTGCAATAGACGCCTCGGGAGATGTTTGGGTCACCAATAATGGGAGTGGTAATGTCACCGAAATAACCTCTACGACGAGCGGATATGTCACCGCAGGCACCTATACGGTGGGCAGTGGTCCTGCGGGCATAGCGATAGATTCTAACGACAATATATGGATTGCGAATAACGGTAGTAACACGGTAACAGAGATGAAGGCCGGTATTACGGGTTACAAGGTGTATGATTCGACAATATCAGGCGGGCCTTACAACTATGTAGGTTTTACAACGACAACAGGCTACACGGTATCGCCGCTGACCGACGGCACCCGGTACTACTTCGTCGTTACCGCCGCTTACAGCAAGGGCGAGTCCGGATATTCCAATCAAACGAGCGCCCTACCCGTCACTATCAATTCCTATCTGGTCGGCAACTACCCGGCAGGCGTTGCTATAGATGCATCCGGCGATGTGTGGATTGTTAACCAATCTGACGGCACGGTAAATGAATTGACTGTTGCAGGTACCACGTTGACCTACACCGTTGTCTCATATCCTTGGGGCATAGCCATAGACGCCGCAGGCGATGTCTGGGTCCCGGGTTCGGAATATGGAGGGGCCACCGAAATAGGTACCGCGGGCACGAACGTGACCTATCCCATAGGCTCAGGACTGAGTAACCTTGCCATAGACGCATCGGGCAATGTCTGGGCTTCGGACGAAGGAGGAAGCCGTAACACAGTGGTCGAATACATCACGACAACGGGCATTGCCTATACCTACACCGTTGGCAACTATCCATGGGGCGTTGCCATAGATTTCACGGGCAATGTCTGGGTTACAAACTCTTGGGATGGGACGGTAACCGAATTAAGCTCGACCGGTATAACTATCGGCACGTATGGCGTGGGTTCCGGACCTGAAGGCATTGCAATCGATCAGCAGGGCAATGTCTGGGTTGCGAATAATGGCGGTAATAACGTAACCGAATTGAGTGGGATGGGTGTAACCATCGGTACGTATCCTGTAGGTTCAGGGCCGGAAGGCATTGCGATCGATCACAAGGGCAATGTCTGGGTTGCAAATGACGGTGACGGCACGGTAACAGAATTGAATCCTGCGGGCGAACTCATAGGGTCATATCTCCTCGCTGGTGCTGCCCCCGAAGGTATAGCCATTGATGCATCCGGAAACGTCTGGGTCACCAATTGGCAATACTCGGGTACTGTGGCCGAGCTTGTCAGTGCGACGACGGGTCCGCAGTTCTTCCCGGTCACGGGTCCGCAATTCGCGGGCGGCGGGAATAACTGAGATTGAAGCGGGGCAAACATTAGGCCAGGGCTACGGTATCGGGTTTTTACACCCCTATCAGACTGACCGCCCTGGAGCCGTAGCCACGCAGGTGGTGGTACAGCATCAGCTTGTCCGATCTATCGAGCGCGACGACGCCGTTCACCACGTCGAACGCCGCGTCCCGCGCCGTCTTGAGTATATCGATGTCCCTGACGATGCTCGCCATTCTGAAATCCGGCATGCCGGACTGTTTAATGCCGAGCATCTCCCCGGGCCCCCGTATCTCGAGGTCCATCTCGGCTATCCTGAATCCGTCGCTCGTCCTGACCATGGCATCGAGCCGCTTGTGCGCCTCTGCGGTAAGGCTGTGCGCATAGAGGATGCAGAGCGACTGCTCGGCACCCCTCCCTACCCTGCCCCTGAGCTGGTGGAGCTGCGAGAGCCCGAACCTCTCGGCATGCTCGATGAACATGACGGTCGCGTTGGGCACGTCGACGCCCACCTCTATGACGGTGGTCGCGACCAGCATGCTGATCCTGCCTTCCTTGAAATCAGCCATGCGCTGTTCGCGCTCTTCGCCCCTGACCTTACCGTGCAGGAGCTCCACCCTGAAGCCGTAAAACTCCCTCTTGAGCTCCTCGTACATCTTCGTGGCCGCCAAGAGCTCGATGGCATCGGACTCCTCTATCAGCGGATAGACCACATACACCTGACGGCCCTTCTGCATCTCCTGGCGCAGGAGATCATAGATCCCCTGTCTCTGTGCCTTCCGGTAAAAGAGCAGGGTCCGCACCTGCTTCCGGTGGGGCGGCATCTGTCGTATGATGGAGATATCGAGGTCCCCGTATGCGGTCATGGAAAGCGTCCTGGGAATCGGGGTCGCCGTCATGATCAGCATATGCGGGTTGTTCCCCTTCTTCTTGAGTTCCATCCGCTGAACGACGCCGAACCGGTGCTGCTCGTCTATGACAATCAGGCCACAGTTCCTGAATCTGACCTCCGGCTGGAGGAGCGCATGGGTACCCACGATGAGGCCGAGCGTGCCGTCGGAGAGCTCTCCGAGGATCCGCTTCCTCTCGGCAGGCTTCGTATCGCTCTTCAGCAGTGCAGAGCGGACCTGCATGCCCCGCGTCAGTGACCCGATGGTTCTGAGGTGCTGCTCGGCCAGGATCTCCGTAGGTGCCATGAAGGCCACCTGGTAGTGGTTGCCGATGGCAAGCACGGCTGCATAAAGTGCTACGACTGTCTTGCCGCTGCCCACGTCTCCCTGCAGAAGCCTGTTCATGGGGTAGCCGGAGGCGAGGTCGCCCGAGATCTCCCCGACGACGCGCCTCTGATCGTCGGTAAGCGAGAACGGGAGGCCCTTTTCGAAGGCGTCCATCATGCCGGAAGCGGACGGCGAAAAGACGATGCCGTCCCGGTGCCTGCTCTGCCTCTTTTTTATGGCGAGCGCCATCTCGAAGAAGAAGAACTCGTCGAACTTGATGCGCCGGTGGAACGGGGACGTTTGCTGGTTCAGCGCCTCCACCGAGACTTCGTCTCCGGGGAAATGGAGGCCGTAGATCGATTCAGAGAAGCCGGGCAGTGTGTACAGCCTCCTGACCGCCTCCGGCAGGTATTCGGACAGGGTTCCTACGTGGGTATCGAGTGCAACCTTCATGATCTTCCTCACGATCCGCTGCGACATACCCTCTAACGCGGGGTACACGGGGACTATCCGTCCAAAGCTGAGGGTATCATCGCCGGTACGATCGAACTCTTCGATGTCCGGATGTATCATACGCGGCATGTTCCCGAAAGAGCCGATGTCCCCGTACGCAAGAATGCGGGATCCACTCCTAAACCTCTTGACCATGTATGCGTACTCGAAATGGAACCAGACCAGCGCAAGGTAGCCTGTGTCGTCCCGTATGATCACCTCGAAGATGCTCCTGCCCCTGGCCTTCTTTATACTGGCCCTGTACACCTCACCGACGACCACCTCCTTCCTGCCGTACCTCACGCTTCCTATCCCGATGATCCGCCTCCGGTCCTCATACCTGACCGGGAAAAAGTGTACGAGCGATACGAGGTCCGTAACGCCCTTCCTCTCGAACAGGCGGGACCTCCCGGGGCCCACGCCCTTTATGTATTGGATGGATGGGTTGGTATCCACGCCCTTCCCCCTGTCGCTCCTATTAATGCCGGCTCATGGCACACGGGTCTCATAACGGCTTCTCCTAACGCGGCTTTCAGCCGCACCCAAACTACCCCCCCCGACCCAAGAGGAACTTGGGTACCCCTCCCCCTTTGTCAAAGGGGGAGGAAGGGGAATTTTCCAACGATGTACAACATCTTCTCTGCATTTTACAAAGATATGCCAACGTAAGATTCTCATATCGTAAGGGCAGGAATCTTGCAATCGTCGCCTTGTGCGGCGTAAGGTTGACAAGGAGGAACGCTTGGTATGACTATCAGACATGCTACGAAGGACCTCTCATGAAAGATAAAGGAACAAGTATTTCTTCCAGGGCCACGGTAAACCGGCAGGGGGAGGAACTCAGACAAAGGTACCTGTCCAATACCCGGCCGGACGCCACGTTCACCATCATGGTTTCCATGGTCTTCCTGACCCTCGGCCTGTTCCTCTATCAGGCCCTGTTTATCTCGCAATTCTACGTGGACGATATGTTCTATATCGTATTCAACCCCTACATCCGCGGGGTCAGCCTTACCAACATCGTCGCCGCATTCACCCATACGTTCACGGACAAATGGGCCCCCCTGCACATCATGGCCTACATGGTCCTGTACCAGCTCTTCGGACTCAACTCCCCGGCGTTCCATATGGCCAACGTCTTCCTGCAAGTTTCCGACGGCGTTCTCCTGTACCTTATCCTGTGGAGGATGACCGGCAACAAGTACGCGGGTGTGCTGGCAGGCCTGTTCTATATCATCAATCCGATACAGAGCGAGACCGTCATGTTCGTGGCGGAGATGAAGACCACGCTCGCCGACCTCTTCATATTCTCCTCGTTTCTCTGCTACATTCGCTACCGGCAGACGGACGACCGGAGGCGTCTCGTAGCCGGCCTGTTCCTGTGGTGTATGGCCCTGATGAGCAAGGGCACGGCATTCATGCTGCCGGTAATGTTTTTCATATACGATCTGCTCTTCTACCGCGGGAAGCTCAAGAAGGCATACAAAGGATACATTGTCCTCGTGGGTATCGGTTTCGGATTCGCCCTCTCCTACCTTTTCCTGCTGCGCCCGGTCGAAGGCGGGAACAGCGTCCCGTTTCTCTATCATCTCCAGATGGCGATTATCAACACGGCCGGTCTGTTTACCTATCCCCACAACCAGATCCTTCCCCTGTTCATAAACTCCTACTACACCCACTGGCCCATGCTGAGATGGTCAAGCCCGTTCGTGATTCTCTCCATACTTTTCCTCGCGCTGATCGCCTCCCTAGCATGGCGCTACAGGACGAGCGCACCTCCGGTGACCTTCTGGCTGCTCTGGTACGGTGCCAATTTCCTGCCCGGCAGCGGGATAGGCAATGTTCCGACCCTGACTCCGAGTGGCTTCATCTTCCAGGGGATAGACCACTACCTGACCCTGCCGTATGCCGGGCTCGCAGCGATAACCGGGATCCTGTTGGCGAAGCTGTACGAGATTATCCAGGGGTATCCGGGCAAATCGATCTACGGGCTGCTCCTGCTCACGATAGCCACTTCGATGTGCCTCATCACCGTGGATCAGAGCCGCTGGCTGACCAACGGTGTCGACTTCTTCAAGCGGATCGAGGGTATGAAGGCCACAACGTCCCGGATGGGTTATCTCGGAGGCGAGTCGCTCCAGCGTGCAGCAGAAGACATGCAGGAAGTCCCGGTGAGAGCAAGCCGGCACGCACCGCGCACCGCACGGGAAGCCGTTCCTGCGGGGACCAAAGGTGGCCCCATGGCCTACGTCCCGGCGGGCTGGTTCTGGATGGGCTGCAGTCCGAACGACACGACTTGTATGGACAACGAGAAGCCGTATCATCTGGTATATCTCGATGCGTACTTTATCGACAAAGACGATGTAACGACGAACGAATACACGAAGTGTGTCCGCGCGGGTGGTTGCACCACGGCCGCTACCGGGAGCGGGTGCAATGCCGGGGTACCGGGCAGAGGGGACGACCCTATAAATTGCGTCGACTGGGACCAGGCGAATGCCTACTGCCGATGGGCTGGCAAGCAATTACCTACGGAGGCACAGTGGGAAAAGGCAGCGCGGGGTACGGACGGAAGGATATACCCCTGGGGCAACAAGGGGAACTGTAACAGGAGCTGTAACTCGGTGAGCCCGTGCAGCCATGACCATACCTGCAGGATAGGAAGCTATCCTTTGGACAGGAGCCCCTACGGGGTCATGGACATGGCAGGTAACGTGGCGGACTGGTGTGCTGACTGGTACGGCATGGACTACACCAGCGCGCCGGTCCGTAACCCAGCCGGCCCCTCGAGGGGGGCTTACCGCATACTGCGGGGCGGATCATGGGACGCCGGCTATCCTTCGCTCCTGCGTGCATCCTTGCGCTACAACAGCTCTCCCTCACGACAGCTCGACTTCGTCGGTGTGCGGTGCGTATACCGGACACGCCATTGACCGGAAATCCGGGGAATCGATCGTCAGATTGGTCCAGGCACTCCCGCAGGGGCAGATTGCAGACCCTCCCTACCACGATGACGGTGTACTACAGCACCGTACCGATGTAGAAATTCCATGCCGTGGGGTCTTCCCCGGGCCTCCGGTCCAGCTTGAAGCCCACGTCGAGGTTCAATGCCCCGGCCGGCGTCACATACCGTATGCCGACACCCGCGGTCTTTCTTATATCGTGCATGCCCTTCAACTCGAAGGTGGCCGGAGACGACCAGACGTTTCCGCCGTCTGTGAATACGACGCCGTCGAAGTTGTCGATGAGCTTGATCCTGAACTCCGTCTGGTAGTTGAGCATGATGTCCCCGCCGAGGTACGTGCCGTCCGTCCGGGGACCCACCGAATCTTCTGCGAAGCCCCGTATGGTGGTACCGCCACCGAGATAGAACCTCTTCTCAATGGGGAGATCTACCGTCGTTCCCATCGGCCATGCGTACCCGCCCCTGATCGACAGGACGTACGTCACCCAGCTCGCTATCGGTATGTACTTCGTTGCGGCATAGTACAGCTTCAGGTATTCTTCCTGCGACAGAAGCCAGCGCTTGGCCCAGTCCACCCTCAGGACCTGCAGGAAGCCATTGGTAGGGTTGAACGGATCGTTGCGCTCGTCGAGCAGTATGATCGGGGACACGATGCCGAGCTGTCTCTGCTCGTAGTCCGCAGGGTTCAGATATTTTGTCGACTGCACGTCCGTGGGCTCCCGTATCTCGAAGTCGTACTGCAGGGAGAGCTTCCATGCCGAGCCGATGTTCCTGTTCAGACCCACCACGGCGCTCTCGCTCTTCAGGCCATACCCTACCCATAGATTTTTTACATAGGAATCGATCAGGTCTATGCTGCCGGTCACCCCGGTATTCAGAAGATAGTTTTCTCTGTACCCGAGCTCAAGGTCCCTCTCGGTCGTGGTGTAGTTATGGAAATTAAACATCTTCCTGAACGCATATACCGCGGGCTGCACGGCCCCGCCCGCGTGGAAATTCAGCGACCGTGCCGTACCGAAAATATTATTATCGTACAGATCGACAGCCGCACGGTATCCTTCCACGGTACCATAGCCGACGGATCCGGAAATGCCCTTGGTCTTGCGCTCCCTCACGATCACGTCTATGTCCACCGTGTTCCTGAGCCTTTTGTCCGGGACGGGCTTGATAGCGACGCTCTCAAAATAGCCGGTCTTCAGGAGATTTATCCTGCTGTGGATGATGCTGTCCGGAACGAAATACATGCCGGTCCTGAATTCGAGGTTCCTCCGAATAACCCACGTCGCAGTCTTCGTATTCCCGGCGATGATGACCTTCCCTATGGAAATCCGCGATCCCTCGTGAATGAGGAACGATACGTCCGCCCGGTCTTTCCGTATCATATAGTCGTACCCTACCCCTGCATTGACATAGCCATGGGAGAAATAAACCTGCTCTATCTTCCGCTTCGCGTCCTGCACCTGCCATACATTGAACGGCACCTTGGTCTTGATTCGGCCGATGATGTCCATGACCTGACTGTTCATCGCCTGCGATACGCCGTCTACCCGCACGCTGTTTACGGTCGTCTGGGCGCCCTCGTCGATGACGATGGTCACGTTGATCCACTCCTTTCTCGGGTCGACGAAGGCTATCTTCACGTCGCGCACCTTCACGTTGAGAAAGCCGTGTATCTTGTAAAGGTAGATGATTGCCTTGATGTCGTTCTCAAACCGCCGGGGCGCAAGGACACCGTTGTACGTGTAATCGTAGATATAGGCATAGATGCGCCACGGCCGTGTCAACATCTGCGCCTGCAGCGCAGAGGTCCGGATATGGCTGTTGCCGCTGAAGAATATGCCCGCGATGTAGATCTTCCTGCCCATGGTTATGGTAAAGACGACATGTATCCGCTTCTTTCTCGCCACGGCATATTTCACGGTACAGAAATAGTATCCCCGGTCCTTGAAGTAGTCCTCCAACCGAATCCTGTAGATCTCGAAGTTCAGGTATCCTCCGCCCTTGCTGATACCGATGATGTCGAGGAGACCGGCTTCGGACAGGTGCCTCGCGCCCCTGAACTCGAAGACATACACAGGCCCTGCATTGATACGGACGTCGACGTACGCCTCCCCGAGGTCCTCCGAGTAGACGACCGTGGGCTTCTCTATGTACGCCTGCCAGTAGCCCCGGGAATGATAGTACGCCTCGAGCGCGCCAATCACCCCGTCCAGGCCTTTTTTTTCGAGCCGCTTGCCTGGTGCTATGGGTATCTCACCGGCCAGCGCCACACTGCTCAGTACCGGGTTACCGGTAAATGTTACGGCTCGTACGAGCACCGGTCTCCCCTCCCGGACGTCCACGGTCACATCACCGGTACGGTACGATGTCTGCGTAAAGAAGACCGTTACGACCGGCTTCATAAATCCGTTGTCATGGTAGAACCTGATCACCCTTTTCTTTATGACGCCGAGCAGGAAGGCATAGAAGGCCGTTCCCTGCGGCAAGGAGACCGCATGATCGAGGGCCTTGATGGACACGCTCTCCACGCCGTGGAACTCTATACTGGACACCGAGACGATGGGCACGCAGGTGTACGTGAGGAATACATCCCGGCCGGCAGTCGTTATGCCGAGGCCGACGTTCGAGCATTGGTTGGTAGAATAGATGAGCCTCAGGGTATCGTCCGCATCGTCCATGCTGAAGGGCTTGCCCGGCCGAGTCAAGATGAGCTGCTTGATGCTCCTGGTCCTCACGCCCGGCGGAAAATCGAGTGTTGTGCCGGACACGGGCATGCCGTTATATGAGCCGACGTCCTGAACAGCGGACGCCACAGAGACACGGGGAATAAAGGACAGAGAGACCGCCAACACGAAAAAAGCGATTATGGGCTTGGGGAGGGACACCTTCAGAACTCGTACTTATACTTTATGTCACCGCCCAGATCGCCGATGCCGCTGTTGCTCGTGTTCGACTGCGAATCGAGGTAACTGTTGTCCCAGCTCCCGATAAAATAAAGCCTCCTGCTCAGCTTATACTCCCCCTGGAAGCGCTGCAGGTTGTAGCCGCTCAGGTCGTTGGAATAGAGTATATTGAACTTGTTGGAGATCCTCTTCGTCACGGTGAGTCGTATGCTCGTGGTGGGCATGCCCAAGGCACCGAGAGGATAGTAGGGTTCTACCTGGAGGTTGTCGAACCAGAATATTTTCTTTAGCTTATTCAGGCCTTCGCTGCCGATGATGTTCGAGAAGATGTCCTTCGCAAGCTTACTCCCCACCGCTGTACCGACCTCGTAGGCAGCGGCTGAGCTTACGCCGCTCTTCATGAGGTCTGCAGTGGTCACGCCGTAGGTGAGCTCGCTGATGATGTCCATCTCACCGAGGTTGGGAGGGTTCGAGGTCAGATTGACATTCAGCTTGTCGAGCTCTCCGGCGATGGTAAGGTAGATCCTGTAGTCCGAGTATTCGGGGGTTCCAGCCTGACTGTCTACCAGGAACCGCTGGGACGTGGACGCCCTCAGATCCACGAACGGGTTGCGGGGGTGTTCCCGGGTGTAGGTCACCAGTGCCTGGTCGACCTTAAAGGTGGTAGACCGATAGTAGATCCTGCCTTCGTTCGTGGAGACGTTGCCCACGATGACCGGGTCATCGACGTTACCGAGGACTTTGAGCTCAGCACTGAGCACGGTATCGATGATGTTGTTGTCGACGACGATACTGTTGTTGGCCTCTATGCCGACATTCAGCCTCAGGGGATGTCCGCCCTTGTGCTCGAGACCTTCGGGCTCATACCTCCTGTGCTGGAACTTCAGCATCTGGTCTTCCCAGTTGATATAGTCCGTATAGACCGCATTCACGACCTTGATATTGCCCTCGAGTACGGGCGACGGATATGTACCCTTGATGCCGAGATCGCCGTCGAGCAGGAGGGGTATAGTGTTGTCGTAGACATAATTCATGCCCTTGAACGAAAGGGAGAGACTGAAAATGCCCGGCAGGAACCCCGCGGTAATGATCCTCCCGCTCCCGTACATCGTACCGGCATTGATGTTCCCGGTCAGGGTCTTCACCATGATAGTGTTGCCGGCCATGACCACGGACAGATGGACGCCGGACAGCGTCAACGGCAGATCTGCAAAAGTCGCATCGCCGTTCAGATCGGCACCGCCATGCAGGGCGATGTTCTTTCCCCGTCCAGAGATCCGCGTGTCGAGCTTAAAGCTCCCGGTCGCCCCGGCAACGACGTTGGTCAATACCGGCAGATAGTCGAGGTCGATATCGGCATGGACCAGCATATCGACACTCCCCTTCAGGCCATAGGACCCGCTTATGTTCAGAACACTGTTCTTTCCGACGATGGTAAAATCCCTGACGTGCACGTCGTCTTTCGCAATGTCTATGGACACCGGCCTCTTGTTGTGCAATACCGCATACGAAGCCCCGATAGCGATGGTCGGCAGATAGACGGAGCCGACCAGGGAGTCCGGCATACTGCTGAGCCTCCCGGTAAACCGCAGCTCGCCGGTAACGTCGGACGTGACCCCAGCCCCGAAGAGGACAGAGGTCAGGGGGAGCGCGTTGAATCTGCGGAGCCACGCCGTCAGCTCGAACGGGTGTCCCCGGGACAGGTCCAGTCCTGCACGAACATCGAGGGACCTGTCGAAAAGCCGGGAAATCATCGAGAGCACGCCGTGCGAAAGGGATAGGCGCGCCAAGGCGTCCGGCATCCTGCTGCCGTCATAAAAGAAGTCCTTTATCTCTACCGAGGCGCTTCCTAACGGGTCGTAGGTAGTACCGCTGATGTGGCCATCGAAGGCCGCCCGCGCCTTCAGGGGCATGCCTGACCTGACCACCGGATCGATATCTGCGACATCGAACCCATCGCTGGAAAAGCCGACGTCGACGGTGCCGTCCTCGGCCAGGGAGCCGCCGACGTGGACCGTACTGTGCCCTTGTGTGAACTCCGCCCCGACAATATGAAACGTCCCCCGATCTATACGCAGCCTGACGTCTCCCCGATCGAATGACTGCCAGTAAAAATCTGGCTCCGAAAAGCGCAGGTCCGCAGCGCCGCTCATCGCAAGCGCAGGGCCGTCGAGCGTTGCGCTGCCGGTTATGGAGCCGCCAGTGCTCAGGGTAATCCCTGCATTCCGTGCGATATCGACCATAGCAAGGGGGGCGAACTTTACTCCGAAACGGAGCCCGACCCTGCTGGCAAACCGTATGCCGCCGTCGACATACAGGTGCGACCCGGCGGCAGTCGCTGCCCGAACCGATGTCAGGGACAGGGTGTCCTTTCTGAAGCCTACACCGCCGGTCACGGCGCCGAGCTTTATGTGCTCCATGCTGAAATCGCGAAATGCAGTATCGCCGTAGATAGCGATATCGGTAAACGGCCCCGCGATGAGCCCCTTCACCCTGCCGACGCCGGTGTACGGGATGTCCGCTATAGGACTGACGTCCTGCATATCCACCTTGTCAGAGTCAAAGCTCAGGCGCATGGCGCCGGTAAAGAATAAAGCAGTGGTGGCGTGGACGAGCGACCGTGCAGATGTTACCGTCGTGTCCGTAATATAAGCGCACCGGTCCGTAAAAATGACACCGGTCGCGATATCGACGGGCTTCACGACCATAATGGTATGTCTTCCCTTACCGTTGAAAGGACCGTCGTAGACCGAGAATCTTCTGAACTGCACTTTCGAGCTGCCCGATAGGAACACCGGATTGAACGTACCCCGTACAGATACCTGTCCTGTTATCTTGCCATCGACATAGGGACCGGATACCGTCAATGCATCGAGCAATCTGCCGAAGCTAATCCCGGCAAGGTCGAGAGAAAGGTCTGCCGGCACTTTGTTATTCGAAAGGTCGACCTTCCCCTTCATCTTTACCCTGCCCCCGGCAATGTCGACGTCCCCGTTTTTGATGAATATCCTGCCGGACCTGAATGAATAGGTGATCGTCCCGGAACCGCCGCGTATACCGCCGACCATCATATCGGCGAAGCCTATCCTGCCGGCCGAGGACGGATCCAGAAGGTTCCCCCTGATATTGCCGTCGAGCGAATAGCTGCCCGCAAGGTACGGCAACGAGACAGGGAGGGCCTTCAGGACAGGGTCCAATCCCTCGATATGATCGACCGACGCCTTCAGGTCCAGCGCGAGCCAGGGGTTTTCGTAGTCCTTTATGACGCCGCTCGCAGAGAGTCTGACGTGATCAGCATGCAGGTCCAGGCTGCGTATCGAAATATCGCGGTTGTCCAGACCGGCGTCGAGTTTGAGGTCTGCCACCGTAAACGTGATACCGGCCCTTGTCAGCGTCGTCCCCTTCATCTCCACCGAGCCCTTTATCGTATTGTCCTCCAGGTCCGGATAAGTGTCCATCGATACGTCACGCACGCAGATGCTCGTACGGTAAGCAGGCACGTTCAGCAAGAGGGACGCATGTTTCACCACGACATGGTTCAGAGACACCGGGAGTATGCCAGCTATCGCCCTCATAGCGAGGCCATGGCCCTTCCGCTGCATCCCCTTTGTCAGCCCCCTGGTCATGCCGGCGCTTATCGTCGCCGAGAACTCGGCCCCGTCTATCGACAGGAGCTTCAGTCTCGGCTTGCGGGCAAAAATGCTCGGTGGCTCCAGGACGAAGGTCAGCCTCCGTATGTCCGCACCGGTCGTCCCGTCGCTCTTGAGGGCAAGGGATGAAAGCGTTACGCTCGACGAGAGGATGGACACGTCTATCCTGCCGATGGACATCTGGATCCCGGTCTTCTCCGAGATAAACCGCGCTATCCTGTCTTTGAAGAGGTTCTCGATGACATCCGTTCTCAGTACGACGACAATCGCAAGCGCGATCAGCGAGATTATCCCATAGAATATGTAGGCCTTGGTCTTTCTTTCCTTCATCACGATCAATATATCAATAAATCAGGAAGATTTAAAGAAATAAAAAGGGGCGAGTCCTTCTCGCCCCTTTATCGATCCCCGTCTTCCCCTATCGAGGGGAAGGCGAAAGGGACTTGGCTTTTTTATACTCTTACCAGATCGGGTCCTCCGTGGTGAAGTGCTGTCCAACAGGGCTACTTGTTGTATCCGTGAACAGCCCGTACACGCCGGCCGCTATGACCTTGTTGAGACTGTAGCTTGTCGCGGCCTTGAACCCTGTAGGACTGCTCACCGGGCACGACGGACCACCTTCGCAGAACTCGAGCAACTGGCTCAGGTCGATGGAAAGCACCCCGTCGAAGGTCGGGTCATTGAACGATATGTACGGCAGCATGGCCGGTATGGTCAATTGAGTGCCCATGAGGCTGCCATTGTACAGGTCCGCCGCCGAGGAAGGCACGGAGACACCGTCCGCAGTTATCGATATGCCGCTCACTGTCGTGTCCGTAAAATGGGGGTCATCCCCTGCTTCGTAGTACCACGCGGTCGTGGTAAGCACGTTCGCTACCTCTGCCTCGACTTGGAACTGACCTATGGGTGTCGTTGTAGTCCATGACTGTGTTGAAAGTGTCGGGAAGAAGGTCCTCAAAGGCTCCGGGTTCGCAAATATCGAAGATGGGTTGAGGGCGACAACGGAGGTCGTGAAGCTGTAGCCGGTAAAGCCTATCGCCGCCAGAAGCGCGTTGACGTCCGTGGGAACGATATTCGGCGAGCCGCTTGTCAGGTTGTTGATGAACTTATCGAGCAGGGCCTTGGCCGCCGGGATCGTGTTGCTCGATACATTGAAGTCTCCGTACTCGCCGGCATAGCCGGGGTACGCAGGGACCGTAAAGGTCTCGCTGCCGGTCGCTTCCACGAGCACATTGACCGGCCCGGTCGTCGGCGTGAGGTCCATGATGCCGAGGGTAAAGGTATCGCCGGCATCCACAACCCCGTTGCTGTTTGCGTCATCGTACGAGATGACCTTGGCGGCAATGCCCTTGTCAGCCTGCAGGCTGTCATTGATGCCGCTTATCTCGGTCAGCGCCGCGTTGATCTCCGCGCCCGCTGTCGTTATGTCTGCCGGGCCGGTGCCGGAGTTGTTGAACGCAAGCAGCTTCGGCAACGCGGTAAATACAGGACCGAGCGACCTTATGAGCTTGATCGGGTCGCTGAGGTTCAGACCGCCCGTGAGGAGGCCCTCCAGCGTACTGAGGTTGCTCATGATGTCCGTAACATCGAGCTGGTGCGCACCGAGGATGTTGATGAATGCGAGCAGCGCGTTCGACCCCGCACCGAGTATCCTCGCCTCGGCAGGTCCCCACTGGTTCCCGAGGTTGAAGGAGTAGTTTATCGACAGGTTGATACTGAGGTTGATGCCCAGGGATTGCAACTCGTTGATCAGGGAGCTGAAGTCCGGCTTGATGTCGATGGGAAGGCTCGACAGCGTAAACTCACAGCCCTTCGACTCTATCACTGCAGTCCTCGCCGGTATATCGGCAAGGTCCGTGCTCACCCCCGTAAAAATGCTTGCAAGGTTGTCCGCCAGGACACCGCTGACAAGGTTGGAAGGCAGGTTCGGAATCTGGTTTACCGTCGCGTCCTGAATGTCCGCAAGGACCATGCCCCACTCGCCGTTGCAATCATTGGCCTTCGCATTCAGCACCGACTGGAAACTGGTCTTCGCCGCCGTCGGGTTCTTATTTATCAGGGCATTCGAGCCATCCGTTGTCAACTGCTGTATATTTGGCCCACTCGGCTTGTTCCCTCCGCATCCACCGACTACCAGCCCGGATAGTGCTGCCATCGCCACCGCTATCCCTAACACCGTTCTTTTATTCGACTTCATTGGTCCTCCCCTTTTTTATTTATTCATACACCACGATAAAAATACTGTCAAGCATAAAGGAAGGGACAGGCTTTCGCCTGCCTCTCCTGCTTCCAAGAGCCGGATGGCCCGGCCTTAAAATATTTTTTTAAGGCGTAAACTGCGTCGTCAGCGACGGCGACAGACCGAACAGGTAATAGGCCGTGTACGGTGTTCGCGCGCTGGTCGTAAACGGGACACCCGTGTCCGGCGTGACGAGCGGGTACGTTATGGTCACCGTATAAGGAGAGCCTCCGGGACCTGTGCCGGTAAAGGCCAGACTACCTTGTCCGTCTGCAGCGATACTCAGCATGTTGTTCGAGTCTGTCTGTGCAAGTATGATAAACGACAGCGTTGCTGTCGTCGTAAGCGGTCCGGACGCCGTCGTCGTGACCTCGAGTGTCGCCGTCGACATCGGTCCGGCACCGTTGACCAGCGTGGTGTCGGTTACATCCGATGCGCCGATCCAGCCCTGTGCCGGGAGCGCATTGGCAGTCCCTGTAAAGGTCCCGAGTACCGCCATGTTCATATTGGAGTCGATATAGCTCGCCACGATCGGCCCGGCGGTCGTGCCCAGGTTCGAGCACTGGGTGTCCGTACAGTGGAGCACCGCATAGAGCGTACCGTTGTCGATCCCGCCGGCCGCGTTGAACGTACCGCTGAGATCGAAGGTCTGGAGCGGGATGTGTAAGCTCGATACATCGAGTATCACGCTGCCTGCTGACTTGAAGTACTGGCCACGGTACTGCGTCACGAGCGGGAGCGTAAAGCCGGCAGGCTGGATGTCCGTGGGCAGCGTATTGCTGGCTGCTGCTCCGCCGTACATGATCATACTGCCGTCCGCGTCGGCATTGTTGATCGCCGTGGTCTCTGTAATGATGCTGATAGCAATGTTCGGCAAGCCACCGGCGAGCACTTGTGCAAGCGTCGAGGGCTGCAACACACCGGTTATGTTGATAAAAAAGCTGCTGCCGGGAGTCGCTGGTGTGCCGACAGTGGTGACCGTGGTAAACGAGCTGGACTGGGTCAACGGATAAATCTTGCCGCTGATCGTGGTCTTGAACTGGGTAGTCACGATGTAGGCCGTTCCTGCCGCCAGGAAGCCGGTCGGGACAATGTCTACATAGCCTGCAAACTTGCCGCCGGCGATCCCCACTGTCGTGGTAAAGCTCAAAGCCGGCGATATGCTGATCTGTATCGATGACGGATCAATCGTGCCTGCTGTCTTGCCGATCGATGTCGCTATGTTCTCATAGAACATCGAATTTTGATTGACTGCATCTATCGTACCGGACGTCGGCGAGAAGGTCAGCGAGACAGTCGGGCCCGAAGTTCCGCCTCCGCCGCTGCTGCTGCCACAGTCGTACGCGAACACGGCAACAATGACCGCAAGGGCCGAGAGTCCGAGAATCTTGAGAATATCTTTTCCCATACCTTCCTCCTTTTGTAGGGACGAATGATTATTCGCCCTCTTGAGCTGGGGCATCCTGTCGGGTCGCTCCTACATTGTTTTTTTATCACCTCGATAATCATGCGTCAAGAAAAGAATCAAAGGCGGCTTTCAGCCGCAACCGAAAAATCTTCTCTGCATTTTGCATAGATCTTACAAAGTAAGAATCTAACGTATGATCTTCCCGAACCTGTCGAACCTTATATGCAGCGTCTTCGGGTTCCACGAGAAGTATATGATGTCGGCCTGCCCTAGAATCAGGTCCCTTTTGACGTACCCCCAGAACCTCGAGTCGTTCGAGAAGTCCCTGTTGTCGCCCATCATGAAGTATTCTCCCTTCGGGACGATGATCGGTCCGAAGTTGTCCCTCGGCGACTCGGATGCCGGCAACACTTCCGGGTCGCCGTGGTACGCATACGGTTCATCGAGCTTCTTGCCGTTTATATAGACCTGCTTGTTTATGATTTGCAGCTTGTCCCCGGGCAGTCCTATGACCCGCTTGATGAAATCTATGTTCTCGTCCTTCGGGTACTCGAACACGATCACGTTGCCCCGCTGCGGCGCCCTGACCGGCAAGACGACATCGTTGGTAAACGGCACATGCATCCCGTATATGAACTTATTGACAAGGATGTGGTCCCCTACCAGCAGGGTCGGCTCCATGGAGCCGGACGGGATCTTGAACGCCTGTATGATGAACGCCCGTATGATCAGGGCGAGCACGATCGCGGTCGCGAACGCCTCCGCATACTCCCTCACGATACCTTTTTTCTTCTTCTCTTTAGCCATAGTCTCTCCTTCCAACAATACAACCGATAATGCCCGCCCTCACTCCGTCTTCAGCACCGACAGGAACGCCTCCTGCGGAATGTTGATGACGCCGACCTGCTTCATCCTCCTCTTGCCTTCTTTCTGCTTCTCGAGCAGCTTGCGCTTCCGCGTGATGTCACCGCCGTAGCACTTCGCCAGGACGTCCTTCCTGAGCGCCTTGACGCTCTCCTTGGCGATGACCCGGGACCCGATGGCAGCCTGAATGTTCACTTCGAAGAGTTGCCTCGGTATGACCTTCCTGAGCTTCTCGGTGAGCGCCCTGCCCCGGTAGTACGCGCTTTCCCTGTGGACGATGATGGACAGCGCGTCCACGGACTCGCCGTTGATGAGTATATTGAGCTTGATGAGGTCCGATACCTTGTACTCCAGGAACTCGTACTCCATCGACGCATAGCCGCGCGACAGGGACTTCAGCTTGTCGTAGAAGTCGCTTATCATCTCCGAGAGGGGGAGCTCGTAGACGATCATGACCTTGCTCTGGGTCAGGTACTTCATCTCCTTCTGGAACCCCCGCTTCTCTTCACACAGCTTCAGGACGGCACCCACGTACTCCGACGGTATATGGATCGTCAGGATGACGTAAGGCTCCTCTATCCTCTCGATCGATCTGTCCTCCGGGAACTTGGCAGGGTTGTCCACCGATATCCTCTGGTCTCCCTGGATAAAGATGTTGTACGCCACGGTGGGAGCGGTCGTCACGAGCTCGAGACCGTACTCCCTCTCAAGTCTCTCCTGCACGATCTCCTTATGTAGCAGCCCGAGGAAGCCGCAGCGGAACCCGAACCCCAGCGCCGTGGAGGTCTCCGGCTCGTACGTGAACGACGAGTCGTTCAGGCTCAGCTTCTCGATGGCGGACTTCAGGGGCTCGTATTGGTTGTTCTCGATCGGGTAGAGTCCTGAGAACACCATGGGTTTGATGTGCTTGAACCCCGGGAGCGGGACTGATACCGGGTCACGGTCGAGGGTAATGGTATCGCCGATCGTCGTCTCATGGAGGTCCTTTATGCCGGCGATGATGACCCCGACCTCGCCGGCAGAGAGGCCGGACACTTCCCGCACCATGGGGGCGACGACGCCAAGGTTCGTGACCTCGTAACTCCTGCCCGTGGATAACAGCCGTATCCGGTCGCCTATCCTGACGTGGCCGTCGAACAGCCTCACGACCATGACGACGCCCTGGTAGCTGTCGTACCAGCTATCGAACAGGAGCGCGCTCAAGGGCCTGTCCGGATCTCCTCCGGGCGGCGGTATATGGGTCATGATGGAACCGAGTATTTCGTCTATGCCGATGCCCTCTTTAGCGCTCGCCAGTATCGCGCCCGACGCATCGATGCCGATAATATCCTCTATCTCTTTCCTGACCTTGCCGGGGTCGGCACCCGGGAGATCGATCTTATTTATCACCGGAATGAGCTCAAGGTCGTTGTCTATGGCGAGGTACGCATTCGCGAGCGTCTGGGCCTCGACGCCCTGCGTGGCATCGACGACGAGCAGCGCGCCCTCGCATGCGGCAAGGCTCCTCGACACCTCGTAGGAAAAGTCGACATGCCCCGGAGTGTCGATGAGATTGAAGACGAAGTCCTCCCCTGTCTTGGCGCGGTAGTCTATCCTCACCGGCGAGGCTTTTATGGTGATGCCCCTCTCCCTCTCGAGGTCCATCTGGTCGAGAAACTGGTCCTTCCTCTCCCTGATCGAGAGAACCCCGGTACGCTCGAGTATCCTGTCAGCGAGCGTAGACTTCCCGTGGTCGATGTGCGCTATGATAGAGAAGTTCCTGATATGCGAGGTGTCCATCAATATTCAACTTTCATCAAGAACAGTCCCTTGGCGGGTGCCCTCGAGTGCGTCCATTTCCGTGGTGACGGACCGAGGTAGAGCTTGATGTCTTCCGGTCCCATGTGCTCCCTGCCTACCTCCAACAACGCCGCGACTATATAGCGCACCATATGCATAAGGAAACTGTTCGCTTTCACGGTGACGTAGATGAACTCCATGCGCCTCTCTATGCCGAGATCCATGATGTTTCTGACCCCACCAGGTCTCTGGATATTGAGAGGTTCTCCGACCGTATGCTCGCCCGGGTCCCCCGCCGCCTTTGACCAGGGAGGATGGGGGGCGTCGAGGGATTTCTTATGGGAATCAGTGCAGGTAAACCCGGAGAAATCGTGCTCGCCCTTGAAGTTCTGCGCCGCCTGCATCATGGCACCTACATCGAGCATCGAGGGGACGTGAAAGCTGTAGAGCCTCGCAAGCGCGCTCCTGAACCTGTGGTTGTTGATCACATACATGTATTCTCTCGCCTTCGCGTTCCTTCTCGCATTGAAGCCCGTCGGTACTTCTTCGGCAGACTTTATGGCAATCGCCGGGGGAAGATGGGCATTCACGGCAAACGGGAACCTCTCGACCGTGATGTCTGATGCTGTGTGAAAGTTTGCCACCTGTCCCCGTGCATGGACGCCTGCATCCGTTCTGCCTGCCCCTGTGATCGCTACATCCTCGCCTGTTATTTCCCGAATCGCTTCCTGAAGTGTCCCCTGTATGGTGAGGACAGCCGTACCGCTCCGGGCCTTTCCCCCCCTGTTCCCCACCCCTGATTGCTGAACCTGCCAGCCTCTGTAGCCCGTTCCGTCATACTCGATGACCAGCTTAATGTTGCGGCTCTTCAACAGATTCAAAACTCAAAGCCGAAAGCACCGGCTATATACTGGTCCGTAAAATTGAAGCCACTGCCCTTGCCGAAATCATCGACCATGTCCTGCCCTATCCTGATGTCGATATAGACGTGGTCGATGCCGTAATCGGTGCGCAGATAACCCACATGCATCTTGTCGATAGGATCGAGCAGGAAATGGACCCCTGCTATCCAGTTATACCCGTAACGATAGCCGCTCACCGTTTTCTTATCCGATGACCTGATCTGATAGAAGCCCGTTGCCGTCCCCCCGGCACCGACGTAAGGATACACAGGTTGATCGTCTGTGATCCTCAACTGCGCCACCACGTCGAGCCGCGCCGGGTATACCATCAGGGTATAGTCGTTCCCTATACCCTGCGCGACCGTAATCGTGTTCTTGCCGTAGATAAAACCCAGCGAGCCATCGATGCCCACGACATGATAAAAAAGAACGCCCACGTTGAGATTGTATACCGGGACGTACCTGCCTTTATAGAAAGACTGCAGTACAGGGTCCTTGGTAAAGCGCAGGGCGCCAGCTCCGAGGGTGAGCTCGTAGTGAACGGCCTCGGATGCCCGGCCGGGCGAACCATAGGTCAGCAGAATAAGAACAAGAACGATCGTCTTCTTAAGCATACCTGTTTCTCCTCATAAGAAAAATTATCGCCAGTAGCATCGTACCTATCGACAGAAACAGCATGGTCAGCTTTTGTGCTGACGTCCCATAGAGCACTACCATGCTCATGTACACAAACGGCTTCAGCATTCCCCGTACAACGGCCCGCAGCGCTCCATGCCCTGCAATGAAATGGGCCAGAGGCGGGCTCAACCGGTAATAGGTCCTGACGAACCATCTTCCCGGGCCGCTCACGAGAAGGACACGGTCACGGAACTGCCTGAGCACCCAAACGTCGAAATCGTCGTATGATCCGTATGCGGCGGTCGCAATAAAGCAGTTGCCCTTCTGACCGGCGAGGGCTGCGGGACTCGGTATGTAAACAGGGGTTACGGTCACCGTATTGCTCAAGGCGCTCAGGTTGGTGGCGATGTCTTCAGCCTGCACGGTTATATAGTACAGGGTACCATTGGTGAGGCCCTTCAGGGTATACGAACTGGAATTACCTGCGTTTGCAGAACTGGACGGCAGGTTGTTTACATCGAACGTTGTCGTGGAATAATATACCGTGTATCCGCTGATATATTGGGAAGCGCTGGTCGTCGTCCAGTTGAGGCTCGCCGTGCTATCCCCCGGTAGCGCTGTCAGGCCCTGCGGTGCTGCGGGTAGATGGGTCAGCAGGTCGATATTCGTGGACGCATAGGCGGTCAGGCTCGGGCTCGTCACGGTCAGATAAAGGTATATCGTGTACGGGCCATCCGGGTCCCCGGTAAAGTCGGACGCGTATATCGGCGTATCGATGGTCTGTCCTGCTGACACGGAGCCTCCCCGACCGGGTATCACGGTGCCGCTGCCCTTCGTCCCGTTGCCTCCGATCTCGACCTCATAGGTACCCGACATGGTCGAGGTCCATGCGATCGTGGAGACGTCGTTGGTGGTTGCATTTATCGCCGAGGGTATCGTTGAAGCTATCGTAATGATGCTCGAGAGATCATAGACCTGGTTCGCAGCAAAGTCCGTTATATACGCGTCCGAGCCGCTCGGTGTCAGGAACACCTGGTCGAGGTACGAACCAAGGTTGAACGTACTGATGACCTGATCGTTGGATGTCTGTACGACAGTGATGCCGCCTACCGGCGAATTGATGACCATCAGGTAGCCGTCCGGCGTCAGCGCAAGCGCATTCGGATGCCCGCCCAGAGACGAGAGGGATATCGTCGTCACGGGATATGAGCTGGAGGTGGTGTCTATGACGGAGACCGTGTTGTCACCTGCATTGGCAACATACAGCTTCCTTCCATGCGGCGACAGCAAGACCGCGGACGGGGTTGCGCCGACCGTAACGGTGGCCTTTACGCCGTAGGTATTGGAGGCAAGATAATTGTACTGGAACACATTCACGGCGTTCGAGGTACTGTTGGCCACGTAGACATTGGTAGCGCTCGAGTCCGCGGCTATGCTGATGGGCCCTCCATTCCATGTATTCACATTGGTTACGGAGGAGGAGCCGGCCTGGAAGAAGGAGAACGTATCGTCCTGATAATTCGTCACGAACACCCTGTTATTGGCTATGGCAATGCCGATAGGCTTATTGCCCACCATGACCGTGGAAGTGGTAAAAACGCTGTTGTTCAGATTGAAGCTATAGACCTCGTTGTTCCCGTAGTTGGTGACATAGGCCGTAGAGCCATCCGCGCTGATGGTCACCATGGAGGGGTTCAGACCGATATAATGGGAGCTAACGGTATCGTTGGAGAGGTTGATGATGTCGATATAGCCAGACTGGCTTCCTGCCACGACGGCGTAGTTCCCATTCGCTGCAATACCGTAGGGTCCGGCGTGCACCCCTATCGAGGCGACTTTTGTGCTCGGAAAAGCATACGCTGTACCTACAGCCATGGCCACGAAGGTCACGGCTACGAGCAACCCTATCACTTTTCCCCTGGTTCCGTTCACAGCATCCCGTCTTTTATCATCTGCTCCGCAATCTGGATCGCGTTCAGTGCCGCGCCCTTCTTGAGTTGATCGCCCACCACCCAGAAGTTCAGGCCGTTCTCGACGGAGTCGTCCTCGCGTATCCTGCCCACGAAGCAGTCGTCCTGCCCGGCAACGAAGAGCGGCATGGGATACTTCTTGTTCAGCGGGTCGTCCTCGACCTGTACCCCCGGGAACGCATGGATCAGCTCTATCGCCTTCGCCCTCGTGATCTTCTTCTCCGTCTGTATGTTGACGGCGACCGAGTGTGCCCTGAACACCGGGACCCGTACCGTCGTTGGAGAGACTTTTATGGTCTGGTCATTCAGTATCTTTCTCGACTCGTTTATCAGCTTCATCTCTTCCTTTGTATATCCATTTTCGAGAAAAACATCAATATGCGGCAGTACATTGAACGCGATCTGGTAGGGGAATACCTCCACCTTCAGCGGCTCGCCCTTCGCCCATGCCCTGACCTGTGTCTCGAGCTCCGCCATGGCCTTCGCGCCGGCGCCTGACACGGCCTGATAGCTCGTGGCAACCATGCGCTTTATCCTGCCGTACCTGTGCAGGGGCGCTGCCCCCATCAGGGTGACGATGGTCGTACAGTTGGGGTTTGCGATAATCCCCGTCTTCCTGTACTGCTTAATCGCGTCTGGGTTTATCTCCGGGACCACGAGCGGTATGTCCGGCTCCATCCTGAACGCAGAGCTATTATCGATAACGACAGCGCCCGCCTCGACGGCGCGTCTTGCGAACTCTTTGCTCCTCGATGCGCCCGCGGAAAAGAGCGCGATTTCCGTGCCCGTAAACGAGCGGTCACCGAGCTCCTCTATGGATATATGCTCTCCCTTGAACCTGAGGGTCTTTCCTTTCGATCTGTTCGATGCGAGGAGCTTCAGCTCCCGTATCGGAAATTTCCGCTCCTCGAGCAGTTGCAGCATCACATTTCCGACAGCACCGGTCGCGCCTGCAATCGCGACCGAATAGCTCTTATTTCCCATCTTGCAAACTCCTTATGTTCTCTTTATTTTGTCTTTCCTACGTTCCCGATCCCGCGCTGAGACGCTCTGTGCTCGAATCTTTTCACTATTTCCTCTCCCATACGCTCGGTCGAGACAACGTCTCCGCTGCCGTCGTCGATGTCCTTCGTTCGCAGCCCGTCCTGCAGTACCTCCTGGATTGCCTCCTCGATCAGAGCGGAAAGGTCTACCCTGCTGAACGAATACTCCAGCATCATAGCGACCGACGCAATCGTTGCGATAGGATTGGCGATGCCCTTGCCAGCTATGTCCGGTGCGGAGCCGTGGATGGGCTCGAAAAGGCCCTTCTTGTCTCCTATGCTCGCCGAAGGGAGCATACCGAGGGAGCCGGTCAGCATGGACGCCTCGTCGCTCAGGATGTCCCCGAACATATTATCGGTAAGAATCACATCGAACTGTCCCGGGGACCGGATGATCTGCATGGCACAGTTATCGACATACATATGGTCGAGTCGTATCGCCGGGTAACCCGCAGCCACCTCCTTGACGACTTCCCGCCAGAGCATCGAGGTCTCGAGTATGTTCGCCTTGTCGACGCTCGTGACGTGCTTCTTCCTCAGCATTGCTAGGTCGAACGCCTTCCGGGCAATCCTCTCTATCTCTTTACGATCGTAGACGAGCGTGTTGTACCCCTTCTTCCCGTCCTTTATGCCCCGCGGCCTGCCGAAGTATATGCCGCCGGTAAGCTCCCTGACGACGAGTATGTCCACGTCCTTTACTACCTCTTCCTTCAACGTGGACGCCTTCAGCAGAGCAGAATACGGCCTTGCCGGCCTCAGGTTCGCGTAGGTCTTGAGTCCCTTTCTCAACGCGAGCAGTGCCTGCTCCGGCCGTATCGACGGCTCCACGACGTCCCACTTAGGCCCCCCGACAGCGCCGAGCAGGACGGCGTCGGCCCTCTTGGCGACCTTCAGGTACTCCTCTTTTAGCGGTACCCCGAAGATATCGATGCTGGCCCCGCCTATCGGGAACTCCTGCACGTCGAGCGCAAGGCTGCCCATCTCCGCGGCCCTGACGAGCACTTTCTTCGCTTGTCCAACGACCTCCGGCCCTATCCCGTCTCCGGGAAAAACAACAATGCGTTTCTTCATTTCTCTACCGTATCTTCTTTTCCATATAGTTCATCAGCCCACCGGCCTTCAGGAGCTCCTGCATAAACTCAGGAATGGGCGAGCCCTTGTACACCGTATTTGTTAAAAGCTCTTTTATCAGGCCTGTGTCAAGATCAACTTCAAGAGGTGTATCCTGTTTTATCCTGTCGGTACCCTCGCCTACCTCGAGCAGCGGCAACCCTATATTGAACGCGTTCCTGTAGAATATCCGTGCAAAGCTCTTCGCTATTACTAGGGCAATACCGGTGGCCATGATCGCTATCGGGGCATGCTCCCTCGAAGAGCCACTGCCGAAGTTCGCCCCGGCAACGATGATGTCTCCCTTGGTCACCCGTTTGTAAAAATGGGGGCTCACCCCTTCCATCGCATGCCGAGAAAGCTCGTCATGGTCGAAGGTGTTCAAATACCGCGCCGGGATGATCACATCCGTATCGATGTCGTCCCCGAACACATGTGCGTTACCTCGTATGATCATTTGTGTCTCCTGTAATCTCGTGTTTAGGAGGGGCAGGGGTGACCCCGCCTCTCTGATCAATCATCCTTTTTTTATCCCCAGTTCTTCCGGTGATCCTATCCTTCCGAGTATTGCGGAAGCGGCCACGATCGCCGGGTTCGCGAGATACACCTCGCTGCTCAGATCACCCATCCTGCCCTTGAAGTTGCGGTTCGTCGTCGCTACGGCCCGCTCTCCCGGGGCAAGCACGCCCATGTGCCCACCGAGGCACGGCCCGCACGTCGGGGTACTGAACACGGCGCCTGCATCGACAAAGACCTCTATCAGGCCCTCTTTCAGGGCCTGCCGGTAGATGTTCCGCGTCGCCGGGATGACGATCATCCTCACCTGGGGGCTCACCTTCCTGCCCTTCATGATGTCTGCGGCTATCCTGATGTCCTCTATCCAGCCGTTCGTACACGAGCCTACGAAGGCCTGATCGATCTCGATCTTTCCGATCTCGTCGATGCTCCTCGTATTCTCCGGGAGGTGCGGGAACGCCACCTGCGGCTTCAGGTTCGAGAGGTCGTATTCATAGACCCGCTCGTATGCTGCGTCCCGGTCCGGGGTGAACAGGGTGTACGGCCTCTTCACGCGCTGATTGATATAGTCCACGGTCGTCCTGTCAGGTATGACGATGCCGTTTTTTCCGCCAGCCTCGATCACCATGTTGCACATGGTAAACCGCTCGCTCATACCCATGGCATCGATCACATCTCCGGTGAACTCCATCGCCTTGTACAGGGCGCCGTCCACGCCGATCTCGCCAATCGTGTAGAGTATCACGTCCTTCCCGTAGACCCAGTCTTTCAGTCTGCCCTTCGCGTCAGTATGATAAATGAACTTTATCGTCGGCGGAACCTTGAACCACGCCTTCCCGGTCATCATTGCCGCTGCAAGGTCCGTGCTTCCCACGCCCGTGGAAAAGGCCCCCACGGCCCCGTAGGTGCACGTATGGCTGTCGGCGCCTATGACCAGATCGCCCGGCGCAACGAGTCCTGACTCCGGTAGCAGGGCATGCTCTATCCCCATCTGGCCGACCTCGAAGTAGTTCTCAATGCCCTTTTCCCGTGCGAAGTCCCTGAGTATCTTGCATTGGACCGCTGATTTGATGTCCTTGTTCGGTGCAAAATGGTCCGGCATGAGCACGACCCTGCCCTTATCGAACACCTCTTTCCCGCCATGCCTTCTAAACTCATCGATGGCGATAGGTGCGGTGACATCGTTCCCCAGTGCCAGGTCAACGCTCGCCATAATGAGATCCCCCGGCGCGGCGCGGACCGCACCGGCATGAACCGCCAGTATCTTTTCCGTAATCGTCATTCCCATAATCTTGTCCTTTCTCTGTATTCTTCTCTCCCTCTCCGAGACGGAGAGGGCAGACTCCGCATTCAAAATCCCTTTATCCTGCTCGTCTTCTTGTGCTCCAGCTTGTTGAGTCCGTTGACATAGGCCTTCGCGCTCGCAACGATGATGTCGGTGTCCGAGCCCGTGCCGCTGACCATGTGCCCGTCCTCCTCGATCCGAACCATGACCTCTCCTTGGGCGTCCGTACCACCGGTTATGGCGTTGACCTGATACCGCGAGAGCCTGCTCTTGGTCTTCGTTATCGATGCGATGGTCTTATAGACCGCATCGACCGGTCCGTCGCCGCTCCCGCTCTCGGTAACGGCATTCCCTTCCATGCTTATCCGCACGGTCGCGGTAGGCAGAATATCGGTACCGGACGAGATATTCACGGACTCGAGCCGGTACTTTTCGGCCCATTTCAGCACCCGGTCAGCGATGATCGCCTCGATGTCCTCGTCGTAGACCTCCTTCTTCTTATCGGCGATCTGCTTGAACACGATAAACGCGGTGTCGATCTGTGCGTCTGTCAGCTCATACCCGAGTGTCTTTACCCTCTCCCGGAATGCGTGCCTGCCGGAATGCTTGCCGAGGACGAGCATGTTCGAGGGCAGACCGATCGACTGCGGCGTCATAATCTCGTAGGTGAGCTTCTCCTTCAAGACGCCGTCCTGGTGGATGCCGGCCTCGTGTGCGAATGCATTCGACCCGACGATGGCCTTGTTTGGCTGGACGGATATCCCGGTGATTTGGCTGAGCAGTCTGCTCGACGGATAAATCTGCTCGGTCACGATGTCCGACTGGTAGGTGAAGAAGTCCTTCCTCACTCTTAAAGCCATCACGATCTCCTCCAGCGAGGCATTGCCGGCCCGCTCCCCTATGCCGTTGATCGTGCATTCGACCTGCCGTGCGCCGGCCCTGATGGCGGCAAGAGAGTTCGCTACCGCGAGGCCGAGATCGTTGTGACAGTGGACGCTTATCACGAGCTGGCCGGGTGCCCTGATGCGTGACCGGATATACTCGATGAGCTTCGTGTACTCTTCGGGTATCGTATAGCCCACGGTATCCGGTATGTTGATGGTCGTCGCGCCTGCGTCGATGGCCGTCTGAAAGACCTTCACGAGGTAATCCGGATCGCTCCTCGTCGCGTCCTCTGCCGAAAACTCCACGTCGTCCACGAGCTTCCGCGCAAGCGCGACAGACTCCCCGGTCATCTGAACGACCTCTTCCCTGGTCTTCTTCAGTTTCGCCTTGAGGTGAATGTCCGACGTGGCAACAAAGACGTGGATCCGGGGCCTGTCCGCGGGTTTCAGGGCCTCGTACGCCCTCTCCACATCAGCCTTGCCCGTCCTCGCGAGCCCGGCGATGGTCACCCCCTTCACCGTTGACGCTACCTCCCGCACGGCCTCGAAATCGCCATCCGAGGCAATGGGGAAGCCGGCCTCGATGATGTCTGCATTCAACCTCTTCAACTGCTGGGCCACTTCCAGCTTTTCCTGGATATTCATGCTCGATCCCGGAGACTGCTCGCCGTCCCTCAAGGTCGTATCAAAAATCAAGATTCTATTATTCATGTTGTTTATCCTCCTTTTTCAATAACCACGATGAGAATCAAAAAAAGAAAAAAATAAGGTTTATGATTTTGCAGTTCTCTCTCCCCTTTTGGGGAGTAGGAGGACGACGAGCCCGGACGCCGTGTAGACAAGGAAGATCGCAAACAGTGCCTTGACCGGCTCGAGCACGATCAACGACATGACGAGGATAGAGAACATCAGGAACGAGACCGGCTTCGCCTTTATCATTTCCGCGTTCTTAAAGCTCTTGTATTTGACCGTGCTTATCATGAGCAGGCCGGCAATGAGTACGAGCAGGAGTATCGTAAAATGCTGCGACAGGATAAAGTCGATGGGCTTGTTCAAGATGATGTCGATAGGGTGCTTTATGACCGACGAGAACAACGCCTTCTTGTCCTCGTCGAGCCCGGCCGACGGCGTCACATAGAGCAGTATGGTCGTCGTGACGAGACCGGCCGCCGCCGGAGACGGCAGACCGTTGAACATGCTTTTCTCCACGGTGTTGATCTGAACGTTGAACCTCGCCAGGCGTATCGCCGCACAGGCCACATAGATGAACGCGATGACCCAGCCCACCCTGCCGAACGAGCTGAGCGCGACCGCATAGGCCAGGAACGCCGGCGCAACACCGAAGCTCACGAGGTCTGCGAGCGAGTCGTACTCAACGCCGAACGCGCTCGTCGTATTGGTGAGCCGCGCGACCCGCCCGTCGATTCCATCGAAAAAGGCGGCGAATATGATCGCGACCGCCCCATAAAAATAGCTCCCGTTAAAGGTCGCGATGAGCGAGTAGAACCCGGAGAACAGACTCGCCGACGTAAACAGGTTGGGCAGCATATAGATGCCCTTGCTGACCCTGCCTTCGGGCCTCCTTCCCGCCCTCGGCTCCTTCGTCGTTACCCTGTTTATATCTACAATGTTTTTTTCTGGCATACCTGTCTTCTATCCTACTGAGTCAGTATGGTCTCGCCAGCCTTCACCGTATCGCCTATCTTGACCCGTATCTCTCTCCCGGGTCCGACATAGACGTCGAGCCTCGACCCCAGCTTGATCATACCATACCTTTTGCCGGCTGTCATCTCCGCACCTTTATCTATAGCACATACTATCCTTCTTGCAACAGATCCAGCGATCTGCACGACAACGAGCTTCCCGCCTTTTGTGTCCTCCACGAACAGGGCTGTCTGCTCATTGAACTCCGACGCCTTGTCCACGGAAGCAATATGGAACTTCCCCGGCTTGTACACCTTATCGAGCACGCGGCCGTCCACCGGGAACCTATTCACATGAACGTTGAAAACGGACATGAATATGCTGATACATACCGCGTCCTTCCCCATAAATTGTTCATACTTCCCATTCTTTTCAATCTTTATGACGGTCCCGTCTGCAGGCGAGACCACGTGGCCGTCCTGCGGCGTATGTCGCTCCGGGTTTCTGAAAAACCATGCAACAAACGCCAGCAACAGGACCGAAGGCACGTAAACGAAATAGCCGTGTGGAAGAAGCAGCCCGACAAGGGTAAGCACCACAAAAAAGCCAATGTATCGCCATCCGTCCCTGATAATAAAAGTATCATCCATAGCGGGTACGTATACACCACGACAAAATAATTGCAATAGAACGAAAGAAAGAACTGAGTGCGCCCAGGACCAAAGAATATGGATAGCACAAGAGCTCAACGATAATACTCATGTATTCCTGTGCGCTCAGTGCTATGGCAGAGGCAGGTTATCGGCTATTGCGCTCTATCAAGATGCGACGGCGCTTACCAGTTTCTGCTCCCGCGCCATTGTGGTCCCTGATAGGGAAAATATTGTGGGCCCCTGGCCAATCCGGCGAACTCCGTGACCATGATGTCGACGACATTGATCCCCCAGACATTGCCGGAGGTGTCAGCGACAATCTTCATGGATATATTATTCTCGACGGTGGAACATCGCCATCGAGTGAACCTACGCTCCGACTCATTTGTTTTTGTCATTTCTCCACCTCCCCAAAAGCGATCACGACCCAAGATGAACTTGGATGCCCGCCCTCTCCCAAGGAGCAAAGGAAAATCTGTGTCCCTTTTAGAGGGGAAGGTAGGTACCCTATAGCTACCCTATTTTAAAAGCAGATTATCCATTATTATGGATGCTCGCGTAGAAAGAAGATGTCATGAACAAGGATATGGTACGGTAACTCCCCCATCTCCTCTTGGCCTAAGAGGGGTGAAACTCTGAGACCATAAAGAACGATTGCATACCCGGACAATGCTGTTGCCATGACGAACATGGTCGTAGCGAGATGCATTATTACGACACGAGGCGCAACCCGTTCCTGTGAATCATAGACTTAGACCTGAGTACGCCCCGCTCTATCCTGCTATCGGAGATCGACGATAACGGACAGCGTCCTGCTCGGCCTATGCACCGGTAAGGTCAGGGCGGATGATATCAGAGGGGCGGGAACTGGACACAGCCTGATGCGGACGGGCTGCATGGGGCTACCGTTATGGTATGCGTCGAACGCGGGCCTGCCGTGTAGCTCAGGATATCGGTCGCTCCATCGAAGCTTACGGAACCGTCCGACGTCGTGACCGTAAAGCCATCGGGGAAATGTATACGGGGCAGAAACAGCTCTGTCGTTCCATGACCGATACCGTCTTCCCTGTACGTATAGGTAAAGGTCGTCGTGGAAAAGGAAGCAGGGTCTGATGTCAGGGGATACTGTATGCTCATCGGCGTACCCGCGGTCAGCAGAGGATACGGCCTGGTCAGCACGTCCATGATCGGGAATGCATTCGCGCCGGTCGGGCCGAGCAACTCGAGCCCGGTGCCATTATTGGCGAAGGCATCGCCGTACGCCCAGAACATCCAGCTTCCGAGCTCGCTGTCGAGCTCGTTGAGAAGCGCCGTCATGTAGGCAGCGCTGTTATCCTCGTTGTGGTCAAGCCCCATCTCGCCTATGATGTACGGGGTCTTCATCGCGGCGCTGACGCGGACTATGGAAGGTATGGTTGAGGTCAACGAGGATATGTCCGTGTTGCCTATGCTGCTGCCGAAGCTCAGCGGATAGTAGTGGGGCACGAATACAAGACCGCCGAAGTCCTTCGGGAATGTGGTACTGCTGATGCCGGTGTCATAGTCGTGCAGTATGTTCGCCCTTACCGCGGAAGGCTCGAAAGCTATCGTGTGCACGGCGTCCGCTGCCCTGATTGCCCGTGCGACCTTCTCATAGAACGGCACCAATGCCCGGATCTCGAAGTCCGTGGTAAAGAGATTGTACGTTCCCGGGTAAGGCTCGTTCATGATCTCGTAGCCGAGAATATTGACCGTGCCGCTGAACCTCTGTGCCACTGCCCGAAACACTTTTGCATAGTGCTCCTGCAGGCCGGTGCCGTCCGGACCGGGCATATCGTCCCACAAGTCCTGGAAAGACTGCACGATTGCAGGGACCGTATAATTGAGCCCCCACATACTCGTGTTGCATTGGCTGACATCGAACCCGCTGAGGTCACACGCCCATTTGGGTGCGCCGTCTCCGTTGCAGAGGTATCGGCTGTAGAGGTCCTGATGCATATCGAGCAACACCAGAAGCCCGTTGTCCCGGCACAGCTGCACCTCCTGCTGAATCTGGTCAAGGTAGCCCGTATCGATGGTACCGGGGGAAGGCTCGAGACCGGCCCAGATGATGATGAGCCTCACGGCATCGAATCCGGCGCGCCCGATATTCGAGAAGTACGCCGCGGTCTGCGAGATGGTGGACGCGGGCGGATCGTCCGGCAGATAGGGAGGCACCTTCTGGCTCACATTTATGCCGTGGACGATGATCACCCTGCCCTGCGCGTCCCTGAGCCAGGTGCCGTCGGACCACACAGCGTCGTGAGCCGCAGGCCTGACAGCCGCCTCCTTGCCGGCACACCCGGCAACAAACAATGCGAGCGTCGCAAGAACTAACGAGGGAAGCGTCGCCTTCATGGGAATCAGGCTATGCTATTCCCGCATCGGTGTCAAACCGGCCACGTCGGATCTTCCAGAGGTCTCTTGCCGCCCAATCCCTTGCCTGCCGCGCATAGTTGTGTATAGAACAGAGCGGAAAGGAGACCGTATGATAAAGAAGATCGCAGTGCTTGGTGCAGGGCAGATGGGCAGCGGTATAGCCCAGATCGGCGCTGTATCAGGCAAGGACGTCGTCCTTTACGACATCAAGGACGAGTTCCTCGAACGGGGCATGAGGATAATCCGGGCGGGCCTCGACCGTTCCGTCCAGAAGGGAAAGATGACGGACACGGACCGGGCCGCGGCGATACAGCGGATACAGGCAACGACCAGCTTCTCCGACATCGGTACGGCGAAGTTCGTCATAGAGGCTGTACCGGAAGACCCGGCGCTGAAGCTCGATATCTTCAGGAAACTCGATGCGCTCCTGGACAGGGATATCGTCTGCGCATCGAACACATCGTCCATATCCATAACCCGTATAGCAGGCGTCACCAAAAGGGCCGACAGGGTCATCGGCATGCACTTCATGAACCCGGTACCGGTGATGAAGCTCGTCGAGATCATAAAAGGGATCACGACTTCGGACGAGACCCTCGGCACGACCCTCGATCTCGCGCAGCAGCTCGGCAAGACGACAGTCGTCTCGAGAGACTCGGCAGGGTTCATCGTAAATAGGATACTCGCTCCATGGATAAACGAGGCCGTCTATGCACTGTTGGAAGGCATTGCGACGCCGGCAGACATCGACACTGCGATGAAACTCGGCACCAATGTCCCGATGGGCCCCCTGGAGCTCGCAGACTTCATCGGTCTCGACACCATGCTTGCAATCCTCGAGGTGCTGTATAAAGATATGGGCGACCCGAAATACAGGCCCTGCCCGCTCCTGCGGAAGTACGTCGAGGCGGGCATGCTCGGGAGGAAGACAGGAAACGGCTTCTATACCTATCCCTCCGAGCGCAGCGCCATCAATAAATAGGGGAATGGTATGAAATACAAAACGATACGACTGGAGCTCGACGGCGCGGTCGCTACGATCGTCCTCAACAGGCCGGAGGTGCTCAACGCGCTCAACTCGCAGATGCTCGACGAGTTGAGGCTGTGCCTCGAGCAACTGAAACTGCACAAGGAGCTGAAGGTATGCATCCTCACCGGCGCCGGCGAGAAGGCCTTCGTGGCCGGGGCCGACATAAAAGAGCTGAGCTCTCTCGACCCGTTCGGGGCATCGGCGTTCTCCGCAAAAGGTGAGGACGTGAAGAAAAAGATGGACGACCTCGGTATTCCGTTCATTGCGGCGGTCAGGGGTTTCGCGCTCGGTGGGGGCTGTGAGCTCGCCCTGTCGTGCGACATGATCATCGCAAGCGACGACGCGAAATTCGGACAGCCGGAGATAAACCTCGGGGTCATACCGGGCTTCGGCGGGACACAGAGACTCGCGCGGCTCGTGGGTAAAGGCGTGGCAATGGAGCTTATCCTTACCGGCGATATGATAACGGCCCAGCAGGCAAAGGAACTTGGGCTCGTAAACAGGGTCGTCCTGAAAGACAAATTGATGGGTGAGGCGAAGGAGTTTGCTGCAAAGATAGCGTCCAAGTCCAGGACCGCCATCAAGATGGCCAAGCGTGCCATAGACTACGGTATAGAGACGGACCTGAGGACCGCGCTCGAGATAGAGCGGGATGCCTTCGCGGTGCTGTTCTCCACCAAAGACCATACGGAAGGCCTGAAGGCCTTTCTGGAGAAGAGAAAGCCGGCGTTCAAGGACACCTAAAGAGATGCTACGCCTCTGGAGGGCGTGATGGCGGTTTTTGTTGGTGATCGCATGCCGCTTCAGAGCAGAAGTACGATTGAAGGAGAAGCAAATGCAGTTCGAGCTTACAGACGAACAGAAGCTGATACAGCAGACGGCGAGGGACTTTGCACACGGGGTCGTCAGGCCGAGAGCGAAGGAGCTGGACCAAACCGGTGCCTTCCCGTCTGATATCGTAAAGGATCTCGCGCGGCTCGGCTTCATGGGGATTATGGTTTCCCCGGAATATGGCGGTTCCGGTCTGGACACGATCGCGTACGTCCTCGCAATGGAGGAGATAGCTTCCGCGTGCGCGAGCACAGGCGTGATCATGTCCGTGAACAACTCCCTCGTGTGTGACCCCCTCTCACAGTTCGGCAGCGAAGAGCAGAAGAAGGAGTTCCTCATGCCCCTTGCAAAGGGAGAGAAGCTCGGGTGCTTCGCCCTTTCCGAGCCGAACGCCGGCTCCGATGCTGCGCGGCAGCAGACAACGGCGGTCCAGGACGGCGACAGCTTCGTCATCAACGGCACCAAGAACTTCATAACAAACGGCAAAGAGGCCGATATCGCCATCGTGTTCGCCATGACTGATAAAACGAAGGGACACCGGGGAATAAGCGCGTTCATCATACCGAGGGACACGAAAGGGTTCTCCGTAAGCAGGCTCGAGCACAAACTCGGCATACGGGCGTCCTCGACGGCACAGTTCGTCCTCGAAGACGTGCGGGTACACAGGAAGAACATGCTTGCGGGCATAGGTGACGGATTCAAGGTCGCCATGTTCACGCTGGACGGCGGCAGGATCGGCATTGCGTCCCAGGCACTCGGCATCGCGAGCGCAGCACTGGAAGAGTCCGTGGAGTTCGCCAAGCAGAGGGAGGCGTTCGGACAGCTCATTCATAACTTCGAGGCGATTCAATGGATGGTCGCGGACATGGCGACGAGGCTCGACGCTGCGCGGTTCCTGACCCTGAGGGCCGCATACCTGAAGGACAGGAAGGCCAGGTTCTCCAAGGAAGCTGCGATGGCGAAGCTGTACGCGGCCGAGTCGGCCATGTGGATAACTACAAAGGCCATCCAGATACACGGGGGCTATGGCTACACGACCGACTATCCGGTTGAGCGCCACTTCAGGGACGCAAAAATAACGGAGATATACGAGGGCACCTCAGAGATCCAGAGGCTGGTCATTGCAACAAATATATTTAAGGAGTAACGTGACCGTATGAGCCGATACCAAGTACCGAAAATCGCCCTAACGCTGCTGATCGCTGCTGGTACGGGGTGCGCTGCATCCAGCGGGATACAGAAGCCCCTTACGCCCGTGGTCCAGACAATCCAGCAACAGCCGCAGCAGCCGGCGTCCTGCCTGAGCTGCGGGTACATGCAGGAAGGAAGATACGACGCTGTCATCAGGATGCTCACGTCAAGAACCGGACCGTTCAGCTATAAAGACTCGTTGAACCTGGGTACGGCATACCTCATTGCCGGCTATACCAACAACGCCATCTACGTCTTCAAGTCCATGCTGGAGCAGTACCCGCAGGACGTCGCGGTCATGAACAACCTGTCCGTCGCGCTCTACACGAGCGGACTTCACGACGTCGGGAAAAGCATCATGCGGAACACGGACATGCTTTCGGGCAACGCCTACCCCGTCGTATTTAACCTGGCCCAGATCGATACGTTCGACGGCCAGTACGCCAAGGCAGCGGCTTCCCTGACCGGCGTAGCCTCCCAACCTATCTCGGACATCGGGTGGGGCGTACTCTACCTGAAAAAGAAAGACTACGGCAGGGCGGTCGCGAGCCTCACGAAGGCGTTGGCCTCGTACCCGAAGAACCCGGCCGTATACCGGGGCATCGGCATGGCATACGCAGGCATGGGCCAGACGGTCCCGGCCATCAACAACCTGAAAAGGGCCATCGAGCTGGACCGGTCCCTTATCGGCACCTTCATCCCGCTCTCGATGCTCCAGGAAAGCGAGGGGCGCAGGGACCAGGCGAAGCGCAGCCTGGAAAGGGGCATCGAGCGTGCAGAAAAGATAAAGGCGGCCGACCTCTACCTCTACGCCCGATACATGATAGCGTTCATCAAGGCGATGTACCGGCAGGCCGGCTACGCCGACTCCATCCTGCTCATCAACAAAACACTGCCCCAGATCCAGTCCCTCAAGGACAAAGACCTGAACGTGCGGATATACAATATTGCCGGAGACGACTACTTCGCGCTCAAGGCGTTCCACAGGGCGGTACAGGCCTATTCGTACGTCCTGCACTACGACCCGAACAACGAGCATGCCTACAAGGGCACAGCGAGCGCATATCTCGCTATGCCTATTATGCCCATTCTTCCGGGACAGCCGCACGGGCAAAGCAGGCCACAGAGTAGAACCGACAACCTCCAGAAGGCCATAGAGAACATAAAAAAGGCCATCTCCATAGACCCGAACGACGCCGACGCCTTTGTCATCGCCGGGAACATATACTACGCCTACTCCCAGAACATCAGCGGCGAGCAGAGGACCGAGCAGTTCAACAATGCGATACTATCGTACGTCAAGGCCAGCGCCCTGTCGCCGGGGAACTCTGGTATCCAGATCAAGCTCGGAGCACTGTACTACCTCGCGGACAAGGACAAGATGAGCATCCAGTCCCTGCACGATGCTATCCGAAACGGGGCCAATCCGGAACTGGCCATGCCGCTGCTCGCCGGGGTGTACTACCTATCAGGAAACTACGCAACCGCACTGGGCGAGTATGACAAACTCATCGAGCGGTTCCCCTCGTACTGCCCGGCGTATACGGCGAAGGGCCTGATCCTCATGCGGACGGGCAGGAAGCAAGAGGCAGAATCTGTGCTCGAGCAGTCGGACCGATGCAGGGCTCGGTAAGGGACAGGGGCATCGGCATATTCGATTCCGGCGTCGGCGGACTGACCGTGCTGAAGGAGATCAGAAAGCTGCTGCCGGGAGAAGACCTGTTCTATCTCGGGGACACGGCGCGCGTGCCGTACGGGAACAGATCCAGAGACACGATCATCAAGTACTCTGTCCAGAACACGGGCTTCCTCATCGAGCAGGGCATCAAACTACTCGTCGTCGCATGTAATACTTCGTCCTCGGTCGCCCTCCAAACACTGCGGCACAGGTTCACAGACCTTCCGATCATCGGCGTCATCGAGCCCGGCTCGGAGCAAGCTGTCAGAAATACAGCAAGCAGGAGGATAGGGGTCATAGGGACACGAGCGACGGTCACGAGCGAATCGTACCGGACGGCCATCAACCGGTTCGACAAGGACATAAAGGTGTTCCAGCAGGCATGTCCGCTGTTTGTTCCTTTTGTCGAGGAGGGTATGCATACGTCAGCACTGGCACGGGGCATGGCGGAGCACTACCTCGCACCGCTGAAGAGGCACGGCATAGACACCGTTATTCTGGGGTGCACGCACTACCCTGCTCTCTCCCCGGTCATAAAGAAGGTCATGGGCAGTAAGGTGAGGCTGATTAATTCGGGCCAGGCCGTTGCCGCAAAGGCGTATGAATACCTGTTCTCGCACGACCTATTAAAAAATACCGGGGACACATCCCATCGGCCCCCTGCGCCGGGGGACATGAGATTTTTTGTGACGGACGATCCTCTTCAATTTAAGAGGATAGGAAGACTGCTCCTCTCTCTGGATATCGACAGCAATATCCATAAAGTAGTATTGGAGGATCATGAATATGCGTAAAGGAAACAGAGTCACACTCACGGTAATCGGCCTCCTTCTCCTGGTGGTCATCGGCATCTACCTCATTCACAGGTCATCTGCCCGGCATGCCCTGCCGCCGGCAAAGCCGGTGCCTGCGCAGCGGATCGTCACCCTGTATTTCTACAGTCCGGACACGGATACCCTCAAGCCGGAGCAGAGGATGGTCACCACTTCGATGGACACGCTCGATACCTGCAGGACGATCGTGTCCGAGCTCGGGCGCGGGTCGATGACAGGGCTCTCGAGGCCTATTCCCCCTGACGTCCAGGTAAACAGCGCGTCGTGGCAGGACAACGGCGTACTCCTGCTCGACCTCTCGGACAACCTGGTCAGGGAGACGCCGGAGGGCTCTTCTGCCGAGATCACGGCCGTCTATGCGATCGTCGATTCGATAGCCCGGAACATCCCCGGTGTCAACGCGGTGCGGCTGACTATCGGTGGCAAATCACCTGAGACGCTCGGTACGCACATCGAGATCGACCAGCCCATAGCACCCGACTATACAAAATAAGGGGCCCCTCCCACTGCCTCTTCCTTTACATGGGTGACCCCTCTTCTCCCTTCCCCAGCTCATGGATATATTGTCCTCGACGGTGTAACATAGCCGTTAATTGTACTCGCATTGTCAAATACGAGAATATAGGGCTTCCCCTTATGTGAAACTGAGTTACAAGCTTCATAGAGTTGATCGGATGTTGAATCGAGCCACAAACTAACAGGGGGACCTGAATCGGCTGTTATAGTGGAAATAATAACGCGGGCTGGAGATACATTTCCGTTTGTCGTACTGGCGTCATTATATACAGCTATCCCATTACCCGCACTCACATATAGTTGATTCGATCCCGGATCAAGCCACAAGGACTGGGAGGATAGCCCAGTTGTTGTTGAAATAACACGGGCAGGAGATACACTTCCATTTGCTATGCTTGCAGCGGTAAACACAAGGATACCTCGAAAGGTACTTATACCTCCTACGTTTCCCACATAGAGTTGATCCGATGCCGGATCAAGCCAGAGAGCAGTTGGTGACCACAGCGTAAAGGTGAGATTTGATTCAGTCATTGTTCCTGAAATAATGCGAGCAGGCAATATACTTCCATTTGTCATGCTTGCATCGGTAAACACAAGAATACTGTTGCTATGAATGTTCCCCACATAGAGCTGATTGGATGCCGAATCAAGCCATAAAGATTGGGTGGCTAATCCAGTTGTTGAAATAACACGAGCAGGAGATACATTTCCATTTACCGTGCTTGCATCGGTAAACACAAGGATACTATTGGTGTAAATACTACCCACATAGAGTTGATTCGATGCCGAATCAAGCCATAAAGTCTGGGGGGTTAACCCAGTTGTTGAAATAACGCGGGCTGGAGATACATTTCCATTTGCCGTGCTGGCGTCATTAAATACAAATATACTACCGCCCTTCCCCACATAGAGCTGATTGGATGCCGAATCAAGCCATATACTCCACAGGGGAGGTGCAAGTGAGGCCTCGTATGAAGGTGGACAGCCTTCAAATAAGATTAAGCTAAAAAATAGTAAAACTAACCCTCTTTTAGGACTGTTCATTCATCTTTCTCCATAGCATACATACACCTATAATTGACCCTCTCTGCTACTCATTACCGGATTTCCAAGCCAAAGTAACCTCATTACAGGGAGAACTTGAAAGTCCTCCTGAAGCTGAAGAGAAAAAGGGCACACCTTAAATCCAAAAATGAATGTGTGTAGAAATTGGGTGACCCCATTTTCCCACCCGAGCAATAACTTGCCGTAGCGATGCATCTGTGACTTGCCAACCATTTCAATGAATCTCATTTAAGACCAATGATTCGGCTTGGGGCTATGTTACCATTTATTGTACTTGCCAGGGTAAAAACAAGTACGCGGCTACCCTTTGAACTTATCTCTTTGCTTGTTCTAGTGCTTACATAGAGCTGATCCGATGCAGTATCGAGCCACATGGCATCAGGAAAGTTTAACCCGGTTGTTGTTCCTGAGATAACACGAGCAGGGGCAACATCCCCGTTTATGGTACTTGCATTATTAAAGACGAGGATATTGTTATTACCTCCATTGCTAACATAGAGCTGATCTGATACAGCATCGAGCCAGAAGGCCCTAGCTTCGCTCAACTCGGTTGTCGTGCCCGAGATAACACGGGCAGGGGCAATATCTCCACTTATGGTACTTGCATCGGTGAAAACGAGGATGCTGCTATTTGTCTTATAATAAGAAGGTGGCCGAGAACTAAGGGCATATATCTGGTCTGATGTAGCATCAACCCACAAGGCCACAATAGATTTTAACCCGGTTGTTGTTCCTGAGATAACACGAGCAGGGGCAACATCCCCGTTTATGGTACTTGCATCGGTGAAAACGAGGATGCAATTGCCACCTTCATTAAGAATACCATTTCCAACACTATTGCCTCCACTACTTACATAAAGTTGATCCGATGTAGAATCGAGCCATAAGGCATTAGGAGAGTTTAATGCGGTTTTCGCCCCTGAGATAACACGAGCAGGGGCAACATCCCCACTTATGGTGCTTGCAGCGGTAAAAACGAGGATGCTGCTATAGCTATTATAATAGTTCGGTGGGGAGCTGAGGACATACATTTGGTCTGATGCGGCATCGAGCCACAGGCCTCCCTGAATGTAAAAAGTAGTCGGTGTAGGTGAAAGCGCTGAAATAAAACGAGCCGGCAGGATGCTTCCATTTGTAGTACTTATGTTATTAAACACACCCAAATAAGACGCTACTACATAGAGCTGATCCGATGCAGTATCGAGCCACCAACGGTCTATTTCAGGAAACATTTGTGCCTCCTCATTTTGCCATGGACAATTTAAAAAAAGGAATATGGCCGATAGACCCAACAATAATTTCAGCTTATGGCTTCTCATTTACTTTTTCATTTCTCCCGAAAATCCCCCCTCTTCCCTCTTTCCCAAATGGGAGATGCAAGGAATTCCCCCTCTTTATTAAAAGAGGGGGGAATATTTTCATTCTTATTTATGACGCTTTGATGTCATGACTTTTTTGTCCTCTTTTTTACAATCAAGATGAATATGCCAGGCAAACATAACATCAGTATATTGCTAACAGTAATGGATAGTGATAATGGAACCATACTGGTAGTACAAGTCCCTCCTCCACTACCACCGCCGCCACCACCTCCACCGCCCAAAATCACCGGCGGAACTGCAACACAGTTATTACATGTTCCACCATTCGGATGTATCCATATATACAGTGGCGCCCAATATCCGCCGGCCATCGTATAGATGTAACCTGTACCTGCATACCCAGTGACCGGTATTGCATACTCTATCGCAGATTCTACGTCTGTATCACCTTGGTTATCTGAGTATGTGATCCAGAACGAATCTGCATTGAAACATGGATAACATGTAGTTACCTGACACTTTATATCAGGCAAACACCATGTCCAGTATGTTTTACAGACATTGGTATAGTGCTCCTGATGATAACCAAAGGCTGTAACATAATGTGGTTCACCATAAGCGTTAGGGAAAAGAACTATTGCAGGATGTCCCCAATTTATTTCAGTCTGAACGTACCCCCAAACAGATGTAGGGTCTATTTCATCGCCACTATTAAAACAACCGTTATAATATTTGCCTGTGTAATCGCGCATCTGGTAACTCTCAATGCCCCACTCAAAATCCGATGGATCTGTGCCGGGCATGCTTGCCCCTAATAAATACCACCAATTATTCGTATTCATAGGTCCAACCAAATCTCCCTCTAACATAAGGTATGGCCACATATCATATTCAAAGTAGGGAGATGAATACGCAGATGTTTGATACGGATAGAAATCGACAGTTTGAACAGACGGGGGAACTACCGTGAAATAGGTAGAACTGTTGGCTTGTATCGATGCAAGATCATGGGTATATACACACTCATATCCCGTTGACCCATTAAGACCAAAATATCCCAGAGCCGCTGCACCTGCTGTCGGGCCACATAAATTGTCTCCGTAAGCCGGTACATTATCGTAATCCTGGGAATTATATTGCTCATAATTAAAGCCAAATAACTCTAGATATTCTGGTGTGTTTTCAGATGGTGGATTATAAACCTGACTTGTTCCTACAAGAGGAGAAAAAAGCTTGTCAGAAGGTGAAAAGAGTATAGTTGCTTTTAAGACTTCATCTGGCGTGAGATTGTTGTTATAAAAATGGGTGTCAAAATATCCCGGTACATCGTGCCGTGTAACAGGTGTCAGAATACACGTATTATCATCGGTTATTACTGGATCTTCACTGCACACCGTGGGTGTCGAATACTCGTCCAGCATACTCAATGTTCCAAGAGATTGCAGGGAAAGAGTCTGTTCAGGAGTTGTCGTGCCTGTTTGCAAAAAATAATCCCATTGCGCCTGAGAAGCCTGCAGGTACTGCAGCCATTGCTGAGGATAATTTGTTTTAAACGAATCAATCCGCTGCAGATATTGATTGAGGCCATCTGTTGTCATGGAATAAAATTGTGCGCCCCTGCTCAATAAAAATGTGCCCAATGTTGTCCCGGTTAAGCTTATGGTGACCCACAAATCATTCGGATATGTGTGGATAAAATTTGTGATTGCTATATCCTGAAGATTAACATGATAATTGTTTTCCAATGCGTTTATCATCTGGACAAGGCCTTTTATATCTGAATTGGGATAGTTATTGTAAATCGTTGTCACAGGTGGGCTCGTCTCGTCCGCTCCACCCAATACAAGGACAGATCCTCCGGTAAAGGTACTTACGGAGTTGATTAAATCGAGAAAATTTGTCGTCGGCGTAATTGAAACATTACCCATCGCAAAAATATACATATTTATCGAGCCACCTGTCGGGTCTGAAAAATTCTCACTCGCTGCTAATGTTACCTGCTGCGAAAAATGCTGTGCAATTATAGAGCTTGCAACCTTGGTCGCACCTTCCATGTATTCGACCCGCATTGCACCTTCTGTATCGAGGCTGCCAAGAATGGTGAGCTTACCATCTATCTTGGTCGGCGATGTGCTTTCAAGGTTGCCTGTTATATAGACCCTGCCTTTTATGAGGTTATTGTACCCTACATTGCGTTCATCCGAATCATCTATCCAGCCTTTATGCCCTTCCGCCTCCGATTCTTCATCCTCGCCACCGTGGAATTCTGCATCTCCGAATACAACTATCGCATGCTCATAAGAGAAAAGGGCCTGTATGTGTAATGCCGATTCCGATTGAAAATTCCCGTTTACTATAAGCATACCTGCATTCATGGGATCTCCTATGTCCAGTGCCGGCACATCAGTCTTGAATGCAGTGTCGAAATATACAATGCCATCGAGCACATCAGGATTCTCTCCTTCCACCTGCCACCTGTTAAGATTTGCATTGTATTGCCAGTCGTTGCCCGAGGGATCAGACCATCTTCCGCCTGAAATCGTTTGTAAAAGGCTCCCGTTGTTGTCATAAATCTGGATGTAACCGCTGTTATTGGAAGCCCCGCCTTCAAATCGGTAGTTTGCGTTTGACCAGCATTGGGGAGAGAGTACAGGGATCGTTATATATTGCGCAGGTAGGACAATATTACCCGTCGCTTCGATAGGGTGGGTGCCGCTGGCTGAAAAGAGCGAACCGACGATCTCCGCGTCTCCGCTTACCTTGAATAATCCATTGTTCTTGATGCTCGCGTTCGTATGGAGATTTGCACCAGCTCCATAGGTAATAAAAGAATAAGTCGATTTAATGGAGCCTCCGACAAGAACACTATAGCTTGATGCCTGAGAAATGCCAGAAAACAATACTACACTAACGACTAACCCCAAAAATGTACACCACAGCGTGTGTGTGTGTGTGTGTGTGTGCCGAACACACAGTCTTTGACTGCTTCATAAACTCCTCCTTGTTCAATTGTCTATATTGTCCCGCCCACTCAAGGGCCTTTAACAATCAACCTTCAGAGGTGCTAAGCCTATGCTGCGTTTCCCTGAATCATATATACCCAAAAGGGAGAGTAGATGTCAAGAAGTATTATACGAAACAAAGAGTTCACTCAGGGAGATTGGAGGAGCTCGATCAGCTCGTCGCGCGAGAGCTTCTTCATGATCGCATCGTCGCTCTCTACGATACTGCTCATGAGACCGGACTTTTGTCGTATCATGCTGTCTATCTTCTCCTCGATCGTGCCCCTGGTAATTAACTTGAATATCTGGACGCTCCTCCTTTGCCCGATCCTGTGCACCCTGTCCGTCGCCTGCTCCTCCCGCGCCGCATTCCACCACCGGTCGTAATGCACGACCACGGACCCGGCATGCAGGTCTATACCGAGCCCGCCTGCCATGAGGCTCCCGACAAATACCCTGCAGGCATCGTCCTCCTGGAACCTCTTTATGACGTCAGCGCGCCACCGTGTGGTGCCCCGCAGCGACGCAAACGCCACCTTCCTGGATCCGAGCCACTGCTGTATCATGTCCATCATTTCCAGGTACTGGCTGAACACGACGATCTTCTCCCCGGAGTCCAGCGCCTCCTCCATGATCTCCTTGAACATCTCGAACTTCCCGGAGCTGGAGAGGCCGTCGTGCCCCTTCATCACGAGCGCAGGATGGTCACACAGCCTCTTCAGCTTCGTGATGAGCGCAAACAGGTGCATGTACTCAACAGGTCTTGTCTCGTCGCTCAGGCCCTTTATCAGGGTCTTGCCCTGCGTGCCGATGAGCCACCGGTACAGGGACACCTGGTGGGACGTCAGGGCACAATATCGGCGGTCCTCTATCTTCGGCGGCAGTTCCTTGAGAACGTCAGCCTTGAGTCTCCGCAGCTTAAAGGGGTATATGACCCTTCGGAGCGCTTCCGCCTTTCTCTCATCGTTGTGCCTTACTATCGGCGTCTCGAAGTCCCTGACGAACCGCTCCAGCGTCCCGAGGTAGCCGGGGAGAAGAAAATCGAAGATCGCCCACAACTCCGTGAGCCTGTTCTCGATAGGGGTACCGGTGAGCGCCAACCTGTGCCGTGCAGAAAGGAGCTTCGAAGCCCGGTACGCCTTCGTCTTGTAGTTCTTTATCTTTTGTGCCTCGTCGAGTACGACGCACTCCCACGCTATCCCGGAGAGCGCGGCGATGTCCCTCGACATGACCGCGTACGTGGTAAGGAGTACATGGTAGGGCCTGCCAGACCCGGTGGAGCGATCTTTCCCATAGTACCTGTTGACCGCGATCCACGGCAGGTATTCCCGGAGCTTCGATTCCCAATGGTCCATGACGGACGTCGGCACCACGATGATCGATGGCCGGCCTGTTCCCTTCTGGTGGACGGCCGAGAGCAACGCCATCGTCTGGTGCGTCTTGCCGAGTCCCATCTCGTCTGCGAGCACGCCGTTCATCCCGTTTCTGTACAGGAAGTACAGCCAGTTATAGCCCGCAGCCTGGTAGTCCCGCAGCACGCCCTTCATGCCCTCCACGGCCGGGGCGCTCCCGACATCCTTTACCCGGTCCAGCATGGCATAAAAATCCCGCAGGCCGGGGGGCTCCTCGATATGCACGCTGTCCCTTATCTCGGCCCTCAGCCGCGTGTAGGCAAGCCGCGACACCCTGACCCTGCCGCTCTCGACATCGCCGATGTCCCTCCATGCCTTCACGATGTCGTCCGCTATATAGATCCACGTGTTGCCCTTCCTAACGAACCTGTCCTCGTTCCTGTGTGCCGTAAGTTCCTCTATGCTCAGGGGTATCTCATCGGCCACATAGTACGGTGCAAGATAGAGCCAGTCCCCGCTGTCCTCGACACCGAGCTGCCTGAGCCGTGGCCCGGACAGTATGCGCGTGCCCCTGACCTCGTCCGAAGGCTCGAAGCCATCTGTATTCTCCAGGGCGGGCATCGCATAGGTAAAAAAGTCGATGATGCCGGTCCCCTGGACAACAAGGGGCTTCCGACCATCGAAGAAGGGAGCAAGCTCTTCCGGCACAGGCCCTACCATCGCAAAGGCGTTGTCGTACCAGAGCCATCTGCCGGCCAGGATTGACGGTTTTACTTCCGCATGTTTGAGGAAGACACGCCGGCCGTTTTCCAGCGTCACGCGGTAGCCCGGCGTCAGCTCCAGCCTGCCCTTCTCATCATACTGGGCCTGAAGCTCGTACGATACCTTCTGCCGTAGAAACCTGATCTTCCTTACCGCATCGGACAGATCGACTTCTGGCGCACCCTTCAGCCTCAGCAGTATGTCCGGGCTCTCGTTGCCCGGCACCGCGAGGAGGGCGGACCTGCTGCTGACCTCGGAAAAGAGCGCTATCTTCAGTCCTGGACCATCGCCATCGAGGTCGATGTGAGCACGCAGAGACACCGAGAGCGGGAACCATGAAGACAGTATGCCGTACAAGAGGCCCACGTGCCGGGACACCCCTCCGGTATATCCCCTGGCCGGCAGACGGACGGCTTCCTGATGGGAGGGTGAGTCCCTTCGTTCGATCCACGCGAGCAGGACGGCAACGATGTGCTTGCATATCCACCCCCACTTCGACGCATAGGCACAGCTACAGTCCATGTGCGTTATACTATGGTCTGTCTCGCCAATATGGACCTGATAGGGGTAATCGCCCGTGCCTTGCACTGACGCGGTAAGACCGTGAATACCGCGCTCCAGGGACAGGACGGCGTCGTGCCTGAAATAACGCTGTCCCCTCTGCCATATCTCGCTGGTCACGACTGCTTTTATATGGTCATGATTTACGGTCTCAAGCGTAGCGTCTATCATATCGAATTCTATATTTTATCACCGAAAGAACGGATGTCAAACAGACCAGACAGCCTAAGGGCGTACGCCCTACCCTATGGGCCGTATGTACAGGGGCAGCTTCGAAAGGGAATCGAGCACCACGTAGGGCCTTGCACCGGCGAGCTCGGAAAACGTCGTGGGGCCGGTCGAGACGCCAATAAATTCGATGCCCGCATTGCCGGCCGTCTGGGCATCGACAAGGGAGTCTCCCACGTAAACGACTTCTTGTTTGTCCAACCCGAGCTCCGAGACAATCCTGTCGATCGAGTCGGGATACGGCTTGTTCCTCGGCCCGTCCTGGATACCCACGATGGACCTGAAGTACCCGCTCATACCGAGGTGCTCGAGCAGGGTGCGGGAATACCTGCCGAGCTTGTTGGTCGAGACCGCCATCGAGATGCCCTCTTTATGGAGCGCATCGACCGTCTCCCGCACGCCCCGGAGCAGCGTGGTACGGTCGAGATAGATTGTTTCATACTTGGATCGGAACACCCTGACAGCGTAGTCCGGGTCTGTGACGCCCGGTACGTGCGCCATCACATCCTCGAGCGGCATCCCGATGGTCTTCAGGACATCGTCGTAGCTGTACGCCGGCAGCCTGAGCTCCCTCATCGTGTAGTTGAAGCTCTCGTATATGGCTAAGAAAGAATCTATCAGGGTTCCGTCCAGATCAAATATGACCCCCCTGAAAGACCTGCCGAGCTTTTCCATGATGTCACCGTAGTCGTCGTACCAGAGCGACGGTATCCGCTTGTCGTTGCAGTACGACTTCAGCATGGACCGCGCAAAGACGACGTCTGCCTCTGACACGGCATCGATGTCAGAATAGCCGTTACCGATATAGATGATCCTGTCGAAGTAGGGCCTGAAGGCCCTCATGACGGCCTTCTTGCACACGCCGGAGAAGGCGCAGTCGTCGTCCTGAAACGGGAACTCGAGTCCGATACCATCCTCCAGCTCCCGAATCGTGTTGGCGAATATGCATTGGGGATCAGGTATACCGGCGCCTTTTAGTGTTGCCTTTATCAGGAGATCGAAGCCATCACTCACGATGATATGGGCGATGTTCCTGTCGCCGGTGAAGCGGAGGAACCCGGCGAAGTGCCCGTCTATGGCAGCATGCTCCACATAGAAGTCCCTGACGGAAGCGAACGAAAGGCCATCATGGCATAAGAGCTTCCTGTATAGGTCGGGCACACTGAGCTTTCCCCGCCCGAACTCATCGCGCAGACCCGGGGAGGCTGCCAGTATCCTACCGAACTCTTCCCCGAGGTCTTTCTTGTTTATCGTCCCGTCGAAATCGCTCACGATGAGTGTCTTCATGACTGTCACGAGCATATGCCCCTATACCGTCACACGCAGGAATACTCTAAGGACGTAGCCGATCAGGAAGGACAACCCGGCGACCCCGAGACTTATCGCAGCCATCTCCAGGAATCTGCTCCAGAACGCCACGTCTCTTGTAACGGATATGAAATAGGTAAAGAAGAGGATAACGACGACGGCGGCGGCAATGGACGAGAGCATGGCGGTATAATAGACGTGGAACACGAAGAACGGCGTAATGAGGAGGAGGACGGCGACCGCATAGGCGATGCCGGTATACATCGATGCCCTGACGGGACTCCTGTCGCCACCATCGGACTTTTTCGCAAGGTATTCCGATGACATCATAGACAGAGCAGCGGCCACCCCGGTGATGAGACCGGCGACCCCGATGAGTCTGGTGTTCTGGAACGCGAACGACAAACCTGCAAGGGTGCCGGTAAGTTCCACGAGCGCGTCGTTCAGACCGAGGACCATGGACCCAACATAGTTCAGTTTGTCCTCGTCGATAAGCGCTATAAGCGCGTTCTCGTGGCCTTCCTCTTCCGCAATCACGGACGCCGCCTCATCGAGTCTGCCCTCGAGCTGCTTATAAGCCTCCTGCGCCTTGCCCTCTCCCTTTTCCATCATCTTTATCGCGAACGTCAGGCTCAGCAGCCTGACCACGAGGATGTAAAATATGATCTTGAGCCGGGAGGGTCTGACATCCACCTTCGTATACTTCTTCCATATCTCATAATGCCGCAGCTCGTCTTGAGATATCCGCTCAAGGACCTTCCTGTTTCTGTCTCCACAGATCTCGTACAGCCTCTTGTAGACGAGGTGCTCGGTGATCTCGTTCCTTTGAAATGCTAGCAGGGAATTCTTCAGTCGCTCGTCCCAAGATCTATCGGTCATAGAATTCCTCCTCTCTTTGTCAACATACGGTCCGACATAAAGTAAGCACACTGCAAGAATTTGGCAAACGATCCACGGGCAGAGATATCTGTGTACTTCGCCACACTCAGAAAGATAAGTGTGATCGTTATCATTGACTTCCTAACAATCGAAAAGTAAGAATACGAGGTATGGTCTATTTGTATAGAGTGAAGCACGTGCTTTATATATGCCTGCTGTTCCTCGCAGTGTGTGTAACCCTGTGTTTTGTCAAAAACAGTGCTGCGCCTCAGCAGGACAATTATCAGGCAGCCTCTCTGACCGGGAGAAAAAACGTCGTAGAGGGTTTCAAACCCACCACGGCTATGGAAAGGTACATCTCTGTCTATCGTTTCTGGAGAAGGTCCAGTGATGACACCCCGGACCCCAATAATTGCATGCTGACAACAAATAACATGGGTGTGGCACTCACCATGGCACTTTTATTTATAAGCAGCGAAACACTTCCAAATATCGATGTCATAAAAGGGATCTTTATTCCTCCAAAGAGATAACCTCGGACTCCTACAAGGGGTATGTCATTCTGAAGGTGCGGAGCGAAGGCTCAGAGTGACGGAGAGTAGACGCGGGTTTTAAACCTGCCAAAGTAACAAAATAATAGGGAGAATAATAATGAAGCTAATAAGAATAGGTTTTATGTTAGTGCTTGCCATGGCAGTCATGGCAGGGTGTTCCGGATCGACAGGTCCGGCCGGGGCGACAGGCCAGACAGGAGCAACAGGATCCACAGGTCCGCAGGGGCCTACAGGGGCAACTGGCGCGACAGGGCCGACCGGCACGACCGGTACAACGGGTCCTACAGGCCCGACCATGCCGGTGATCCAGAGCCTCTCGGTGTACGGCGGCCCGGCGGCCCCGGGTACCCTCTTCACGGCAGCGGTGGGCGCGCAGAGCGCACAGGGCCTCGCGCTGACCTATACATGGACGGTCTCGACCGGCTGGGCGATACCGGGCGTAAACAACGGGAAGTCGGTAGGCATTTTGGCCCCGAATGGCTACTCCGCGTCCGGCACTGCGACGGTCGAGGTGAGCGATACCAACGGCATGTACGCGATAGGTACCATAGCGCTCAGTACTGAGGCCAACAGCTTGCCGGTAATAAACAGCGTGTCCGCAACACCCAACCCGGTATACAGGCTCGGTACGGTCGCCTTGCTCGTCTCGGCGACCGATCAGGACAGCGACGTACTTACCTACACGTGGACAACATCAAACCCAACATGGATTATTGGGTCCGGACAGGGTACAAGCGGTATAGAAATAACGCCGCCGAACACCTACAATGCAGGCGCTACCGCATACGTGGAAGTCAGCGACGGTAACGGCGGCTCCACTACGGGCAGCATCCTCTTGTCAACCGAAGGCAACCTAAATCCCGTGATAAACAGCACGAGCGCGTTCCCCAACCCGGCGATCACCGGCGGTACCATAGCATTGAAGGTCTCGGCAACGGACGCGGACTACGACCCGCTGTCCATTACATGGACTGACGCAAATGGGTGGATACCCACGCCGTTAACCGGAACAATGATAACCGTAACGACGCCGCAGCAATATGGGGCAACGGACACCGTCTATGTAACAGTCAGCGACCTCATAGGCGGCGTAACCTACGGCTCCATCCTTATCGGAACGGTGAACAACAGCGTACCGAACATCAATAACCTGTACGTTCAGAACAACCCGGCACCTCCGGGGGCGACACTGAGCGCGACGGTCAGTGCAAACGATTCCGACGGCGATGCGCTGACTTACACGTGGACCACATCGGCGAACTGGACGATAAGGACAGGACAGGGAACGGACTCCATAACCTTCACCTCCCCGGGCTCTTATCAGGCAAGCGGCTCTGTGACAGTGCTCGTGAGTGACGGTAACGGAGGCAGCGTAACCGCGAGCCTGCCGGTACAGACGATCCCGGGCATCCCGGCGGCGCCGGTAAACGTGACCGCGACGACCGCGTACGACCCGACCTCGGTCACGGTGAGCTGGGACGCGTCCACGGGCGCAACGAGCTACAAGATATTTGCAGGCCCGGCAGACTACATCAACTCCGCCTATACCTGCAATCCGTTGAACTTCGCGTTTGTAGATTCTACGACTGGCCTGAGCAGTACGTCGCAGGGTGGTCTGCCCGACGGCGCGGTATTATGCGCCGCGGTGACCGCAGTGAACAGCACGGGCGAGAGCGGGTACTCCAACATCGTCGTGGGCGCTATAGCCCCTCCACCGATAGGTCTGACCGCGGTAGCTGGCTACCAGAAGACGACCCTTACATGGAGCACGCCTTCGGCATCCGTGCTGTGGTACAATGTCTACATAACGACCACATCGGGTGGAGCATACACGTATGTAGCGTCACCATCCGCAACGAGCTTCACGATAACGGGCCTGACCAACGGCGTTCAATATTACTTCGTCGTCACCGCCGTGTATAACGACCCGCTGGTCAATCCGCCTTCACAGGTCGAGAGCGTGTACTCGAACGAGGCGACCGCGATACCAACGGTGATTCTGTTGCAATACAACGTAGGCTCGGAACCCGAGGGCATAGCCATAGATGCATCGGACAATGTCTGGGTCACCAATTTCAATGGCGGAAATTCTCCGGGTACGATAAGCAGGATAACTACTTCTGGAACACCCAACACAACCACTATTACCGTGGGCAATGGCCCCCTGGGCATAGCAATAGACCACAGTGGCAATGTCTGGGTCACCAATAACCAGAATGGCTTGAACCCGGGCACCACAATAAACGAGGTAACGCCGTCAGGCGCTCTTGCGATGACGGTAACAGTCGCACAGTATCCCCAGAATATCGCTATAGATGGCTCTGGCAACATCTGGGTCGTCAACGCATCCAATAGTGCACCCCCGGGTACTTCGATAAGCGTGGTGACTACCGCAGGAAGCCTTGTAACAACCGTGAGCTTTGGTTCTGTGATGGGCGGTATGGGGTTAGCGATAAGTGGTACGGGCGACGTATGGGCCACCAATCAGGGTGCTTTTGGTGGGTCCGATCTATACGAAATAAACGCCACTACCTATGCCAAAACAGGATCTTTCCCAACGAATCTTAGTTATTCCAATGGCATAGCCATGGATATGCTCAACAATCTATGGGTCGCGCCTGCAGGAAACGGCCTTCATGTCAAAGATATGTTAGACATAGCCTCGCCGTCGTATACAACTGGTTTGCTGTACGCCCTCGGCACAAGCTATAAAGACCCTGTTGGTGTAGCTGTAGACCATCTTGGCAATATCTGGGTTACTGATACCTACAGTGACCAGGTAACCGAGATCGATACAGCAGGAGACGTGATAACGACAATTACCATCGGGAGTGGCTTCCAGGATGACGGCCCTCTTGGTATTGCCATAGACAGCCAGGGCAATGTCTGGGTAACGAATTACTATAATAGCGCCACGGTAACCGAAATCGTCGGCGTAACACAGGGCCCGCAGTACTTCCCGGTCTCAGGGCCTAACCCACCGCAGTTCGCGGGCGGAGGGAACTGGTAGGGAATAAGTGACGGAGTCTGGAGTCTGGAGTTTGCAGTTAAAGAAAGAACTGAGGCCTTGGAGTTAAATTACAGGGGGCGGGCGCAAGCCCACCCCCTTTTTTGTGTTCTTCCCGTTAGGGACGATTCGTCGGCGGTAGTCCATGCTGTTCGTTAAGCCCTTGTGTCACTACTCCTTTATCCCTTGGGACCGGGGATCGCTCGGCACCTATGCATTTTCGGCACCGCGAGAGGATTAGCTTGACATACACAAGAAACCACTTGAAAATCGAAAAGTTTTGTGTTTAGATATGATACGGTGTTGAAAAGGTGGGTAAAAAAACCCACTTTTTTATTTGCAATAAAGGTGGGCACCGCTGGAAATTGGAAGAAGAGTATGGACAAATACAGGAGCATAGCTGAAAAGATTTACGACATAGCCTCCGGAAGCCTGCCCAGGGCCGGCTACGAGGTGATAGACGTGGAATACCAGAAGGAGAAGTCCGGGAACGTGCTGCGGGTGTTCATCGACAAGAAGGGCACGATCACGGTAGAGGATTGCGAGCGAGTGGCAAACCTGCTGGGCAGCGCCATCGACGCCAGTCTGCTGATACACTTCCCCTACACGCTCGAGGTGTCCTCGCCAGGCCTGACCAGAGAGTTGAAGAGGAAGGACGAGTACACGAGGTTTATAGGGAGGGACATCAGGATCATCACGAGAAGGCCGGTATCCAACAAGGTCGTCCTCGAGGGAACCCTCAGGGGCATGAGCGAACAGGACGTGCTTATCGACGACGGCGGTATCGAGGTCTCGATACCGTACGATATTATAAAGAAAGCTAATCTGATGTTTTAAGTATAGGAGGCCATGATGTTTTCAGAACTTTCAAAAATCATAGAGCAGCTCGAGCGTGACAAGAGCATCGATAAAGTCATTATCCTGAGCGCCATCGAGGCGGCCATGATCAGCGCAGCGAAGAAATCGATAAAGTACAACGCTGAAATAGAGGCAAAGTTCAACGAGCAACTCGGCGAGGTGGAGGTCTTCGAGTTCAAGGAGGTCGTGGAAACCGTGGTCAGTAAGGACACCCAGCTCACCATCGAGGAAGCAAAGGCCATGGACGCTGATGCGCAGGTCGGCGACAGCATCGGCATCAAGATCGACACGCAGAAGTTCGGAAGGATTTCTGCACAGGCGGCGAAGCAGGTCATACTCCAGAAGATCAACGACGCGGAGAAGGAGATCGTGTACAAGGAGTTCAAGACCAAGAAGGGAGAAGTCGTGTACGGCGTCGTGAGGAGGTTCGAGGGCCGGACGATTATCCTGGACCTCGGGAAGACCGAGGGCGTGCTGCCCCCGTCGGAGCAGCTCCCTAAGGAGAACTTCAGAGTAGGCGACAAGGTAAGGGTCTTCGTCCAGGAGATTCGGATGACCAACAAGGGCCCGAAGATCATCCTGTCGAGGACGAACGACGAGTTCCTGGTCAAGCTGTTTACCACGGAGGTGCCGGAAATATCTGAGGGCATCGTGGAGATAAAGGCCGTAGCGAGAGAGCCGGGAAACAAGGCGAAGATAGCCGTCTCCTCGAAGGACAAGAACATCGATGCCGTGGGTGCCTGCGTCGGTATGCGCGGCGCACGGGTGCAGAACATCGTGCAGGAACTGAGCGGAGAGAAGATCGACATCATCGCATGGACACCGGACCACGCAAAGTACATCGTGGCAGCCCTCGCGCCGGCAAAGATATCAGAAGTCTCGGTCGACGAGGAGGAGCAGTACATCGAGGTCATCGTCCCGGACGACCAGCTCTCGCTCGCGATAGGCAGGAAGGGCGTCAATGTGAAGCTCGCGGCACAGCTCACAGGCTGGAAGATAGACATCAAGAGCGAGACGAACCTGAAAGAGATAAAGGAGAAGGCGAACGAGGCGTTCGCCGGCTTCAGCGCCATCAACACGAAGACCGCAGAGCTGCTCTATGGGTATGGCATAAAATCGATCCAGGAGCTTGCCGACGCGCCGCTGGACGCCCTGAAGAAGGTCCCGGGCTTCGACGAGAAGAATGCACAGCAGCTCAAGGACTTGGCTACGGAGCATCTTAAGAGAAGGATAGCCGACGAGCAGACCCCGGAAAAATCGGCGGACAAGGCGCCAGATAAGGCAGCAGATACGACGCCAGATCAGGTAGCAAGTAAGCCAGCAGACAAGTCTGCGGCGGCCCATTGATGATATTGAGAGAAGAGGGAAGATGAGAAAAAGGGTAAACGAGGTAGCGAAAGAACTCAACCTGACAAACAAGGAGCTCCTCCAGCGGTTTAACGATCTGGGCGTGCCCGTAAAAAGCCATAGCAGCATGGTGGAAGACAAGGACATTGAGGCCCTCAAGCAGTCCCTATCGAAGGCAAAGTCCAGAGAGGAAGGTAGGCCGAAAACGATCCTGAGAAAGAAAAAGGATACCGCGTCTCAGGCACCGGAGACCCAACAGCAGACATCGGTACCCCGGCAGGTGACGACAGAAGCCGGGGAAGCAAGGCCTCTTGAAAAAGAGCATGCTGAAACAAAGAGGACACAGCCCGTCACAGAGGTAACACCTGATGTCAGGTCCTCCCCTACCCCGGAACACCCCTCGGCCGCTGAGACGGCAAGCGAGGCTGAGAAAAGGACGGTGGTCCATGAGCAGCCCGTATCCCCCATCAGACAGGGGGAAAAGGCGCAGGCACCGCATGAGAAGTCGTCAGATCACCGGCCGCCCGAGCAAGCGGAACAGGCCGCAGCCGCACAGCACCCCCCCCAGCCACAGGCCGCGAAAACGCAGCAGGAGGCAGCCGGCGCCAAAAAGCAGGAGAAGCCAGCGCTGGAGACCGCCGACTCGGGCATCAAGACGAAGCTAAAATCAGAGAAGGGCGGCGCCTTCATCAAGAAAAAGATCCTCTCGAAAATAAAGACGGACATGGCCGAGGAGATCGACCTGCTCGAGGAAAACAAAGAGGACGAGACCATTCTCCAGAACGTCGTTACCTACACGAAGAAGACGTCCCCCCAGCACCGGCAGAGGCATGAAAGGGCCCCGGATGCAGGCACGAGGCAGCCTGCCACTGCCCCGAAGCAGAAAAAGGCCGTAAGGATAGAGGACAGGATGACCGTATCGGCCCTATCGCAAGTCATGGGTGTAAAAGCCACGGAGATCATCAAGAGACTCATAGCCCTCGGCATCATGGCCGGCATCAACGATGTCATAGATGCCGAGACGTCGTCGCTCATCGTCAAGGACATCGGCTTCGAGGTGAGCATGAAGCAGGAGCCCTCGCCGGAGGCCCTCCTCAATGAGGCTGCCGACCCGCCGGAGAAGCTCAGGCTACGTCCCCCGGTGGTAACCGTCATGGGACATGTCGACCACGGCAAGACCACCCTCCTCGACGCCATTCGGGCGTCCAAAGTTGCCGAAGGCGAGGTGGGGGGCATAACTCAGCACATCGGTGCATACACGGTAAACATCGACAAGAAGCAGATCGTGTTCCTCGATACACCTGGTCACGAAGCCTTTACGGAGATGCGCGCACGGGGGGCGAAAGTGACCGACATCGTCGTCCTCGTCGTAGCGGCGGACGACGGCGTCATGCCCCAGACGATCGAGGCGATAGACCACGCGAAAGCTGCCGGCGTACCGATGCTCGTCGCGATAAACAAGATCGACAAGCCGGAGGCCCAGCCCCAGAAGGTGATGCAGCAGCTCTCTGACCAGGGGCTCGTCCCGGAGCAGTGGGGAGGGAACACGCTCTACGCTATGATATCCGCAAAGAAAAAAACCGGGATCAACGAGCTGCTCGAGCTCATCCTCTTGCAGTCAGAGATCATGGAACTCAAGGTGAATCCGGACAAGAGGGCGAAGGTCACGCTCATTGAAACCCGCATGGACAGGGGATTCGGGGTCATAGCTACCGGGATAGTGAGGGAGGGGACACTGAAAAAGGGCGACTATATCATCTACGGTCCCAACTACAACAGGGTAAAGACGCTCCTGAACGACAGCGGCAACGTCATCACGTCCGCCGGACCATCGATGCCGGTTGAGATCATCGGCTTTGAGTCGCTCCCGGAGGTCGGTGACGTGATCTTCGCAGTCGAAGAGGAGGAGACGGCAAGGAAGGTGAGAGATCACCGGATAAGCCAGCAGCAGCTCGTACCGGCCGCCAAGAAGGTTAAGGTGTCCCTCGAAGATATCTATAAGAAGATAGAGGAAGGGAGCATCAAGGAACTGCCGGTCCTGCTCAAATGCGACGTCATGGGCTCGCTCGGCGCGATACGGGACGCCGTGGGTGGACTCACGCACCAGGATGTCAAGGTCAGGATCATCCACTCCGGCATCGGTGGCATCAACGAGAGCGACGTCATGCTCGCGGCGGCGTCCGAGGGCATTATCATCGGCTTCAACGTGAGGCCCGACGCGAAGGCCGTACAGCTCGCCGGGACCAACAACATAGAGATCAAGACCTACAACATCATCTACGACCTGATCGAAGACATAAAGAAGGCGCTCACCGGACTGCTCAAGCCGGTGATAAAGGAGAAGGCCATCGGCAGGGCGAGGGTGCTCGAGATCTTCAAGATCAGCAAGGTGGGCGTGATAGCCGGCTCTATGGTCGTGGACGGCAAGATCGAGAGGGGCGCCAATGTCCGGATTATCCGGGAAGGCGTTGTGGTTTACGAGAGCAAGATCGGCTCCCTGAAGAGATTCAAGGAGGACGTGCGGGACGTCGACAAGGGGTTCGAGTGCGGTATCGGCATAGAGAAGTTCAACGATTTAAAGAAGAACGACGAACTGGAAGTCTTCAGGATGGAAAAGGAAGAGATCGCAAGCTGATCCATGATACCGAACAGGCCGCAGAGACTGGGAGAACTCCTCAAAGAGGAGATCATAACCATACTATCGAAACGAATGCATGACCCGAGGATAGGCTTTATTACGGTCAACGAGGTGGCCGTGAGCCCGGACCTCAAGTCCGCGATCGTCTACTACACCATGTTCGGTTCCGACCGGCAGAAGGAGCAGGCTGCGCTCGCCCTCGAGAAGTCGTCCGGCTTTATCCGAAAGGAGCTCATGCTCCTCCACCTCAACGTCAGGCACCTGCCGACGCTGACATTCAGGTACGACACGTCCCTCGATTACGGTGAGAGGATAGACAACGTCCTCAGGAAGCTGAAGCAGTCATGATCGACACGACAAGCATCAGAAAGCTCATGGACCTGATACGAAAGAATACAACCTTCTTTATCCTCTCGCACGTGAACCCTGAGCCGGACACCATAGGAGCAGCCTTGTCCCTGTACCACTACCTGAAAGGCATCGGCAAAAAGGTCGTCGTCTATAACGCGGACGGCATACCGGCATTCATACGGTTCATGCAGTACTCCGACGTCATAATCACCACGATACCGCACAGGAAGTTCGATGTGGCCATAAGCGTCGACGCCGGAGGCCTGGATATGCTCGGCGACGACTTCGGCAAGCTCAGGAGAGGGAAGACCGTCAATATAGACCACCACAGGACGAACACCCTCTTCGGGGACCTCAACATTGTGGACCCCTGTGCCTCCGCCGTGTGCGAGCTCCTCTATGCCCTCTTTAAAAAAATGGAAGTGCGAATCGACAGCGCGATATCGTCCCTGCTCCTCGCCGGCATCATTTACGATACCGGCTCATTCAGATACCGGAACACGACCGCCAGGACCCTGCGCATAGCGTCAGAACTCGTGAGGAACGGGCCCAGCATATCGGACATCGCCGAGAAGCTTTACGAGAACCAGTCCATCGGGAGACTACGGCTGATCGAGTCGATGCTCGACACGATCGAGCTCTCTCGGGACGGCAGGATTGCGTCCAGCGTACTTACGAGGGACATGTACAGCGCAACCGGGACCACCCGTGAGGATGCTGAGGGACTCATCGACTATCCGAAATCGATTCGCGGAGTCGCAGTGGCGATCCTCTTCAGGGAGACCGGGGACAACAGGTACAAGGTGAGCCTCCGGTCGAAGAACGACGTCGACGTCGCTGAGATTGCGGAAAAATTCGGCGGAGGAGGACACACGAACGCGGCAGGGTTTACCGTAAACGGGAGACTGCTGGATGTCAAGAACGAAGTGTTAAACTCAGTGCTGGAGAGATTGAAGTAGGTCATGCAGACGCAGTCACGCATCTCCGGGGTACTCCTGATCGACAAGCCGGCCTCAATCACGTCGTTCGACGTCGTACGGGAGATAAAAAGGGCCATACCGGGCTGTAAGATAGGACACACCGGCACCCTCGATCCGCTGGCAACCGGCCTCATGATCCTCCTCCTGGGCGCAGCGACAAAGCTCGCGGACCGTTTCCTGAAGCTGGACAAGGTCTATTCCTTCACGATACGGCTCGGGCAGGAGACGGACACGATGGACAGCACGGGTACTATCCTTCGGGAGCGCGACTACAGCGGCATAACGGAAGAGGCGCTGCGAGAGGTCGCACGGACACTCAGAGGCGATCAGACACAGCACCCTCCCCTCTTCTCCGCCATCAAGCACCGGGGCAGGCCCCTCTACACGTATGCGCGGAGCGGACAGACGGTCGAGGTCAAGCCGAGGACCGTACACATCGGTGAACTGTCCATCGACGGGTTCTCTCCCCCCTATGCGGACCTTACGGCGAAGGTTTCTTCAGGGACCTATATACGATCCCTTGCAAAATCCATCGGGGATGGTATAGGCTGTGGTGCGCACGTAAGTGCGCTGAGACGCCTGAGTGTCGGTGGCTTCAGTATAGGGCAGGCATACCGGCTGGACCATGCTGCGCGGTGCTTCCGACAAGGCCCGATAGACATCGTGAGAGCAAACGTGGTACTGGAGACGGGCCGGCCGGCAATGGACCTGGAATTCATCGTTCTCTCTCCGTCCTGCGGGCGGGCAGGGCCAGAACAGACTGTGAATTTATTGCGGAATAATGATACTGGATACGAGACAAATAAACTTTTGAAAGGTTAAAGAGTGTACAAGAGGAGGTTACTATGGCTTTGACAAAGGAGAAGAAGGCAGAGATCGTCGGCAGCTATGCCCTGCACGACAAGGACACCGGCTCGCCGGAGGTACAGATCTCTCTCATAACACAGAGGATCAACATGCTGGAAGAGCATTTCAAGACACACAAGAAGGACCACCACTCGAGACAGGGTCTCCTGAAGCTGGTGAGTCAGAGGCGCAGTCTTTTAAACTATTTGAAGAAAGACTCGGGGAAAAGGTACAACGAACTCTTAAATAAACTAGGGATAAGGAAATAACCATGATAATAAAAAAATCTGTTCAGCTTGGTGGCAGGGAATTTACCATAGAAACAGGAAGGATGGCCAAACAGGCACACGGCTCTGCCTATGTGAGCTATGCGGACACCGCTGTCCTGACGACGGCGGTCGCAGGCTTCGAACCTATCGAGAAGCAGGACTTCGTACCGCTCACCGTCGAGTACCAGGAACGCTTCTACTCCGCGGGCAGGATTCCGGGCGGATACTTCAAGAGAGAGGGCAGGCCCTCGGAAAAAGAGATCCTGTCGTCGCGGCTGACCGACAGGCCGATCCGTCCGCTCATCCCGAAGGAGTTCAACTACGACATACAGGTCGTCTCCTCCGTGATATCGGCGGACCAGCAAAACGACCCGGACATCGTGGCTCTGACCGCAGCGTCCGCAGCTCTGACGTTTTCTGACATTCCCTTCGGCGGACCCATCGCCGCGATCGAAGTGGGAAGGATAAAGGGCGAGCTCATCCTCAACCCTACGGTTGACCAGCTCCTCGAAAGCGACATGGACATCATCATCGCCGGCAGCAGGGACGCGGTCGTCATGGTCGAGGGCGGAGCAAAGAACGTCCCGGAGGAAGAGATACAGAAGGCCATATTCTTCGGACACCGGATGATGCAGCCCCTCATCGAGATGCAGGAATCGATCGCACGGGAGCTCAATGTCAAGAAGAGAGAGTGCAGTGGCAGCTTGATAGGAGACGATCTCTACACCCTGGTCAAGACCAAATACTCAGCGCCCCTCAGGGACGCCCTTACGACCAGGAAGAAGCAGGAGCGACAGGCGAAGACGCGGGAGCTGTACAGGAAATCAGTGGAGGAACTGACCGCCGATGAGAAACACGATGCGGCGGACGTCGAGATGGCGCTCGAGAAGCTGCAATCCGAGATGGCGCGCGAGATGATCACGAAGGAGCAGCGGCGCATCGACGGGAGGAGCCTCGACGAGGTCAGGCCCATCACGTGCGAAGTGGGCATGCTGCCGAGAACACACGGATCTGCCCTGTTCACCAGGGGCGAGACCCAGGCCCTCGTCGTTACGACCATAGGCACGTTCGACGACGTCCAGTTCATAGACGAGATCGGCGGCGAGAACCGGAAAAGGTTCATGCTGCACTACAACTTCCCGCCGTTCTCCGTAGGCGAGGTCAAACAGATGCGGGGACCCGGGCGCAGGGAGATCGGTCACGGCGCACTCGCGGAGCGGGCGATATTCCCGATCGTGCCGGTCGAGGACGAGTTCCCGTACACGATCAGGGTGGTCTCGGACATCCTTGAGAGCAACGGATCCTCTTCCATGGCGACCGTCTGCGGCGCGACCCTGTCACTCATGGATGCCGGGGTCCCGATAACGTCTCCGGTGGCCGGCATCGCCATGGGGCTGATAAAAGACAAGGACAGGTACTTCATCCTCACCGACATTCTCGGCGACGAGGACCATCTCGGTGACATGGACTTCAAGGTCGCCGGGACAAAGGACGGCGTCACGTCGATCCAGATGGATATAAAGATAGCGGGCGTCACCGAGGACATCATGAGCGATGCGCTACGACAGGCAAAGAGAGCGAGGCTGCACATCCTCGACGCGATGCTCCAGGCAATCCCCGTACCCAGAGCTGACATCTCCGAGTACGCGCCCCGGATAGTCAACATGACCATAAAGACTGCCCGGATAAAAGACCTTATTGGCCCTGGCGGCAAGAACATAAAAAACATCGTGGAGAAAACGGGCGTGAAGATCGACGTGGACGACTCCGGCAAGGTAAGGATAGCATCCACCGACACGGACCGTATGGCGAAAGCCATAGAGATGGTCAAGTCACTCACACAGGACGCAGAGATCGGGACGATATACAACGGCAAGGTGAAGAAGATCATGGACTTCGGTGCGTTCGTCGAGATCTTCCCGGGGACTGAGGGACTCGTCCACATATCCCAGCTCGCTGAACACAGGGTCAAACGGGTGGAAGACGTCGTCAAAGAGGGCGACGAGATACCCGTCAAGGTGCTCGACATCGACCGGGAGGGCAAAATAAGGCTTTCGCTCAAAGAGGCCATGAGGGACACAAAGGACAAGCGGGTACAAGGATCGGGCGAGCTGTCCGATTAACCTATTCTTCAGAGAGGAAGGGCCGCGCTGAGAACAGCGAGGCCCTTCAATAACAAGGAGGTCCGCTATGAACAGAGTCGCAAGGTACGGCGCGGCAGCGCTCGTATTGGTCGTTGCAGCGGGTTGCTCCTCCGGGGGCTCCAAGACCAGCGCCAGCGCACAGATCGTGGATATGGCACAGGTGGCGACGGTCCAGACGGACGGAGGTCCGCTCATCGTTGCACACTTCAAGGGCAGCTACTATGACATGGGCTATCAGGAGGGCTACCTGCTCGGCGACAAGATCATAGACCTGTGGGACACCTTCATGTCCACGATAAACCTGCAGATGGGGCTTGACGAGCCGAGCGCACTCACCGTCCTCACCGGTCTGTACGGTAACTATCAGCCTTACGTCCCTCAGGAGTATAACGATGAGATACGTGGTATCGTGGACGGCACGGTCGCGGCAGGTTTTTTGACGGACGACACGACGGAGCGGACCTATCTCCAGAACGTCCTCAACAGTATCATCGTCATAACAGACTACTTCTCGTGCAGCTTCTTCGCCGCATGGGGCCCGAGGACCGTGGACGGTAAGATGTTCTCGTCCAGAGACCTCGACTGGAACAGCGATACGGGTATCGCGAACTACAAAATGCTCGCTGTGTACGAGCCGGACGGACAGATACCCTATATCATGGCAACGTACACGGGCCTGCTCGGCGCGCTGAACGGCATGAACATGAGCGGCATCACGGTGTCCGAGATAGGCTCCCACAACACGGCAACGACCTACCAGGGCGAGCCCTGGTCCCTGAGGATGCGCGACATCCTTTCGACTGCAGGCAACCTTGCCCAGGTAAAGACCATCCTATGGGACTTCAGGGACAAGCCGAACACCGGGGGTTACAACTGGATGTTCTCGTACGGCGACCCGTCCGGCAGCGGCGCGGACGCCGGGGCGTACTCCGTGGAGTCGGACTCCATGACGACCTCGGTGTTCAGGGACGACAGCGACATCGAGAAAAACGCCGTATGGATCGACAACGAGGGTAACCCGGTGACTTCCGCTGTGCTCGAAAGGCAGGAGACCGACCCATCATCCTCGGCGAGCCCGATGCCGGTGGAGTTCTGCTACGAGAAGCCGGCGACGTGCCTGACCGACTCCACGTGCTCCTTCTTCACGGACGCGCGGGCCGGCCTGCCCGTCGGAAGGACCTTCACGGCAGCGAGCCCTTTCACCTACGATGTCATGGCAGATACGGGCCCCCTGCACCCGTCGTACGAGGTCGATGGCAGCATCACGCCGGGCATACACTATGGCCTGCCGATGTCCTACGCGGTATTCAAGAGCGACGTCGCGCTCACTCCCTCCATCAGGCAGACGCAGACGGCCACGTCCGGCCCGGGGAATACCGACTTCAATCTCTCCGCCTGTGGGGGCGACGACGGGGACCCGCTGCAGGACGTCAACAGGTACTGGGCCATGTACTGGCTCATAAAGACTTACGAGACCGGGGGTACCTATATAAACAACAGGGGCCCCTTCTGGAAGGTGCTCAACAATATCTCACCAACGAAGATCGGGCTCGCGCAGGCCGCTACCATCGCGAGCGCCGTGGCCATGTCCGGAGACATCATATCGATAGCCTACGCGCCCACGGACCTCGATATCGCGGTCGCCTACGAGTCCGGCAGCGGCCCCACGTGGCGCCCGGCGTCGTCGAACACCTACTATGTGTTCAGCCTTAAGGGCCTGCTCGCAAACGACTTTACGCCGACGACGACCTACAAGCCCTGGCCCTACTGAGCCGCCATTCGATTCGAAAAATTTCTCCTCCCTTTAACAAAGGGTGGCAGGAGGGATTTTTGCAACTGACACATAAGCTTCTGCGTTATCCCGCTTAAGATAAGGGGGACGGAAGGGAGTTATGAATGTATTATTCGGTTTCCCAATGTCCCATGTCAAGGGCTGACCCCTCCTCTGTCCGACCAAGCGGAACATAACAATATATGATGCAGTGATGCTGTACGGGTACCGTCAGAAAGAGATTGCCGACATACTCGGATTCCATTACTCGACGATCAGCCGGTTGTTGAAGAATTAGAATGATCAAAAGTAGGAATGATCAAAAGTAAAGACTTGACCCCTCTTATTGCCTTCCACTTCATTTTATAGTCCCTTAATAGCCATTTGTTCTTTAAGTTCACCATCGGATAAGGCTATCCGTTACGATATGCTGCGGTCCCAGCGGTTGAGGGGTTGAATGTAGGGAACGTCCAGATTGACTATGTCACTTTTTATGTCACTATGTCAGTAAAAACGGGCATAAAAGATGTTAAAGTGTGATAAAAGATAATAATGCAGAAAACAGCGCAAATGCTTTATCCATGCATGTTTGAGAGTAATCAGCTTCAAGAATCAAAACCTTGTAAAATGGCGTCCCCAACGGGATTTGAACCCGTGTTACCACCTTGAAAGGGTGATGTCCTTGGCCAGGCTAGACGATGGGGACGTATGAGCCGCGCCGGGATCGAACCGGCGACCCTTTGCTTAAAAGGCAAATGCTCTACCGACTGAGCTAGCGGCTCAGAGCCAATCCTTTCTATAAAAGTCCCGTTGTGATGTCAAGAAGACCTTGTCGGCTTATCGGCTTTTGCGGTGTAGTTGCTTGACAACGGGGTTTCTCTGTGTTTTTTAGATCAGGATTAAACCGATTCAATCTGGAGATAACAATGAAGAGGACATACCAACCACACAATGTGAAAAGGTCGAGGACCCATGGTTTTCTGTCACGTATGGAAACGAGGACAGGCAGGGCCGTCTTGAGCAGAAGAAGGGCGAAGGGCAGGCGGAGACTGACCGTGGACATAGGCGGCAAGCCATTCTAAAACGGTACGGCCTTTCCCGGAGAGAAAGGATCGTTTCTTCTGGGGACTATCAGGACCTGAAACACCGTGGAAACAAGGTGGAATTACCGCATTGTATCGTGTTGATGCACACCAACGAATTGGATAATCCGAGGATGGGCATTATTGTCAGCAAGAAGGTAGGGAATGCCGTACAAAGGAACAGGATCAAAAGGCTGATGAGGGCGTTCTTTAGGCTGAACAAGGCCGTCATGCAGAAACTGGACTATGTTGTCATAGCCAGAAGCAACATACGGGACATCTCGTACGGGCAGCTTAGGGACGAGCTTTTGAGGGTAACAAAAAATTAAGGTACCGCATGGAAAGAACGATTCATACGATGAAGCACGTAGGTAGTATCGACGCCGTCGCTATATACCTTATAAAGCTTTACAAGCTCATCGTCTCACCGCTCCTCGGTCCGACGTGCAGGTTCAACCCGACATGCTCTGAATACGCGATCGTAGCGATAGACAGGTACGGAATTCTGAAAGGCGGCTGGTTGTCGGTCAAAAGGATACTGAGGTGCCACCCGTTTCATCCCGGCGGGGATGACCCGGTACCATAGCCATGGAGAACAGAACACTTCTCGCCATAGTTCTATCCTTTCTCGTGCTGGTACTGTACCAGTGGCTCTTCGTACCCGCACAGAAACACCCTCCGGTACAGCCGACCGGACAGCACGCTCTCATGCCACCGATCCCCCGGCAAGCACTGACCCCGAGAGAAGGCGTCAACCCGCCCTACCTCCCCCAACAGCCTGCCGGAGCGAAGACCGTATACGTCAGTACACCGTTCTATAGCGCGGAGCTGTCGACCGATAATCTCACCATCAAGCACTGGTACCTCAAGGACTACAGGACAGGGCTTGGGAAAAAGAGCCCCTCTGTCGATCTCATCGACACTCCATCCCCTGCCATCTATCCCCTATGGGAAAGTTTTGACGGCTCAAGCTTTTCCGTGCCTGCACACATACCGTACACCTGTTCCGGCTTCACGCTGACCGTAAAGGACAAGGGTGCCAGGGCCGATATTGTCTGTTCATACAACGAGCAGGGCATAGGGATAAAAAAGATCATCACCTTCTACGGAAACTCTTACACCGCCACCGTAGAACTCGCCGTCGAAAACCGATCGAACAAGCCCGCGACTGAGAGACTGGGTATAAACTGGATTGGATTGAGCGGCGAGCTCGGCTCGCGGTACAATATTGCCGACGGTATCGTACTGATAAACAACAGCAGGGAGACGATAGAGGCAAAATCGCTGAACCTCTCGAAATCCTATGACGGTCTCATTACATGGTTCGGCATCGAGAATGTGTACTTTATCCAGACGGTATTACCACACGAATCCGCCCCATCGCACCTCTATGCAACAAAGGCAGGCACCGGAGCAGAGGGTCTGGTCCCCCTGCTGTTGACGTACATCTATAATGCCGTATCTATCCCACCCCATTCGGTACAGACAAAAACCTATACCATTTTCCTGGGACCGAAGGCCATCGACGTGCTTGACAACGTGGGCTCTTCGCTAAACAGGGCGATCTACTTCGGGTGGGCCAACGTCATAGCCAAGCCGCTCTTCTACGTCTTGAGGTTCATCGACCGCTTTACCGGCAACTACGGCTGGGCGATAGTCCTGCTGACGATACTGATAAAGATACTGCTATTCCCCCTCGGACAGATAAGCTATAAGTCGATGCGTCAGATGCAGAAGCTTGCGCCCAAGATCAACGAGCTCAAGGAGAAATATAAGAACGACAAAGAGAAGCTGTACCGCGAAACGACGAACCTTTACAGGAGCTACAAGATCAACCCTCTGAGCGGTTGCCTGCCTATGCTGCTACAGATCCCTATCTTTTTCGCACTCTACGAGGTACTCCTTGCTGCGATAGAGCTGCGGCACGCGCCGTTCATCTGGTGGATCAAAGACCTGTCAGCTCCAGACACCATAGGGACGATCCATCTTATGAGCTTCACGGTCGGCATACACGTGCTGCCACTCGTTATGGGTATGACCATGTTTGCGCAGCAGGCACTCACCCCGACGACCACGGACCCGGCGCAAGCGAAGCTGTTCCTGTGGTTCATGCCCCTGTTCCTAACGGTGATTTTATGGAAGTTCCCCTCGGGACTTGCGCTCTACTGGACCATGAACAATCTGTTCAGCATAGGTCAGCAGTACTATATTCTGAAAAAGTATTGATGAAGAGCATAGCCTTAATCGTGTTGTTCTTTATGACCCTGGGCGGATGTGTCTATACCACCCGGTGTACACCCCCCCCGTCAAACTCAATGGATGGGCCGGTCTCCCTGGTGGTACTGCCGGACAATGTTCTCTACGTGATCAACAGCAACGCTGATTCGAGGTATTGCTCGAGCTTTCTGTCGGAAATCTCGTTATCGGATCCGCGGCAGCCGTCGTATAATGGCGTCATACCGATCACCTATAAAGGCGCCAACATATCGCTGGTAGCGGAGTCTTATTTCTCTCCTTCCACCGGGCAGCTTTGGATCACTGACAGGGATGACAACAGGGTACTCCTCTTCGACACCTCTGCACATACTATAACGGCAACGATTCCCGTGGATCAGAACCCGATATCCATAGCACCGATAGGTACCGTCGACGGAGACATCTGGATGCTCGTGTGCGATCTTTCCTCGAACGACGTATCTTTTGTCTCGGCCGACCAGCTGAAGGAGCTGTACAGAGTCCCTCTCACCAACAACGGGGCAGATGCGGCGCCCCTGAATGCCGTGGTAACACCCTCGCCTGTCGTCATAAACAACCAGCCCCCGGACAGGTACGCTTACATAACGAGGGCCGCAGACAATAACCTGTCGGTCATATCGATAAACGACCACTGCGAGTTCAACCCGATGTTCCCGAGTTCCGCTTCGGTCCCGGTGTTCAACACGGTAACGTCCGGGAACATCGCTACCATGTCGTCCGTACGAACGTACAACTGCCAGACAAAATCGGAGCTCTGGACGGCAAGCTTCAGCCCCACGACAGCGGACTTCGTGGTAAGCGGCTCTGTGTCCGGAAAGATGAAAAAGCGAGCGCTGGTGGGCGTGCCATACGTCTCCGACAACGGGTATGTCGGGTTCACCATATTCGCCCCCACTGAGAGCTATGCTACGGGAGACAATTTCACGTTCTCTACCACAGCATCGAGCGGCCTGATATCTATACCGAATACACCCGGTACCGGCGTTGGCACTGCACCCGCCGTGACCAGAGGGATCGTTATGACGCCGGACATGCAGAAGATCTTCGTAAGCGTCGTGGGTCTCGACAGCATCGTTGTCATCGATACCAGCAATAGTTCGGTCGAGAACTATATAAAGGTCGGCAAAACGCCGGGGGCGATGCTCCTCAGTCCCGACGGATCGACCCTGTACGTGGCCTGTTACGGCTCGGAGAAAATCTACGTGATCGATACCAGCACCGAGACGGTCACCAATATCGTCGGTGTGGGGAACGGTCCTTTCGCCATGGCACTCTCGCCGGATCAGCGTGAGCTTTACGTCCTCAACTATAGCGACAACAGCATGGACGTGGTAGACCTGGCCAACTTTACCGTCGTGTATACGCTCAAATGAAGAGACTGTCCCGTGCACTTCTGTTTCTTCTGCTTGCGGCAGGGGTGCCCGCATGCAGCACATCGGGCTCGTCACCGGGCAACTTCACTTACCCCTCTTCCATGGCTCTCGGCTACCTCCCGTCATCGGGTACAAGGACCCTTTTCGTCGCCAACACCTTCACCGGAACGATTTCGGAGATAAACACGTCCACGAACGCCGTCATGGCCATTACCACAGCCTCCGGAACCTACCATGCGCTACCCCTCAATTTGTATCCAGAATTTCTGGAATACCATAACGGCTATCTTTACATCGCCGGCTTTACCCAATCGACAGCGATGCTTGAATCGCTCGACCTGGCCGACAACCATACCACCACGACGCAAATCCTCAGGGGCTACCCGCTGAAAACACTGTTCGTCCCACAAACCTCGATGCTCTACGTGCTCGACGCAGCAGGGAGCTCCGTCTCCATAGAGTCATTCACCGCGGGCAGCGTCATCACTCCGGCTGCATCGGCACCGCTTGACTTTACCCCTTCATCCTTAGCGACGACACCCGATGGGGGCTCGCTCCTCATCTCATCACGTGATAAGGCGATCATAGGTGTCTACGATCCTGTCACCCTCAGGCAAATCAGCCTCGTGCATACAGACTATCCTATCACTGTCATGCATACCCTGGATCAGTACGACAGGACCATGCTGTACGCCATGGCTTTGAACGGGACAGGGTATGTTTTCGAGTCTATAGACGTGACTTCCGGCAGTGTAGGATACGAGTTTACCGTGCCCGGGATTCCGGACGACTTTGCCATCACGTCGCAGAGGGTACTGCTCAACGATGGTCATTTCTCCTACCTCGGTATCGTTGCCAACGCCGACGGCTACCTGCATTTCCTCGACATCGACTATGGGTGCAATATTCCCTCGACACCCAGCTCCGTATCAGGCCTCAGGCTCACCAGCTCGGTTCCGACCGGTGAGGCACCGTCTATCCAGGCTATAACCACCAACGACTGTACAACCCAGTCCGAGGCATGGAGCGTCATCTACGGAGCGGGCTCAAAAGACTACACCGTTATCGGTTCACTTTCCGGACTACAGCCCTTTGCTGCCGTTGACGGCGGCTTTTTCGATAGTTTATTCGACAGGGTATCTTTCTATATAAATCCGGGCACCATGGTATTAAACAATGACGATCTGTTCTCTTTCAATACGACGGCCGCCCAGGGGACGAACACCGTTGCTGGTCTTGGTTTACCGCAGCATGTTATCACGGATCCGGTGACAGGACAGGCGTACATAAGCGACATCCTGACCAATTCGATCGACGTCGTCTCTCCATCCACGCAGGGCATCGTTGCAACAATTAAATGACTGTCACTCGCAGAGCTCGTCCATTCATGCGCTTCCGTAGCTATGGAGGCCGGACAATACCAGGTTGACGCCCAGATAGGTAAACAGCACGAACAGGAACCCGATGATTGCGAAGATGGCAGCGGCCCTTCCGTGCCAGCCCCAGGAATACCTCAGATGCACATACACGATGTAGATCAGGAACGTGATCAATGACCAGGTCTCCTTGGGGTCCCAGCTCCAGTACCTCCCCCATGCATAATCTGCCCACGCCGCTCCGGTAATGATACCGATCGCCAGCAGGACCTCACCAATAATGATGAGCTTGTAGCTCATATCGTCGAGCACCTTCATGGGCGGTAGGTACGAGAGCGCCTTCCCGTTCGTATGCTTCGTATACCAATGACTGATCAGATAAAAAACGGATGCTCCGAATGCCAGAGCAAAAAAGGCATAACCGAAGAAGCTCGTCACCACATGGAAGATGAGCCAGTTGCTCTTCAGGGCCGGCACGAGCGGCTCTATCCTGGTATCAACGTTGGTCGAAAATGAAGCGTACGCCATAAATACAAAAGCAGTAAGCGAGATGGGGAATCCCAGCTTTCGTATCTTGTATTTAAGGTCCACGATGATGTACGTCAGCGCTATCGTCCACGAAAGGAATATCAGCGACTCATAGAGGTTCGTTATCGGTATATGGCCGTACCCCAGATGATACGATCTCACCCATCGTGCTATTAATCCCACGGTTTCGAGCAGAAAAGCACTGACAAATACCGCAAAGCCGGTCACATCAAGGGTCTTCCTCTTAAAGACAAGACCGAACAGATACAAAAACATGGCGCCGACATAGACAAACGTCGCAATCCCCAGAGCATTGATCTGATGACCGCCTATGATTATGTACATCGTTATTTCACTCCCTTTTTGATATCGCTCACGAGCTTCTCAAATTCCATTTCGAACGAATACTTGTTCCTGTCCGCCACACCGGCGACCGTGTACGTCCCGCTGAACTTCTCGGGTATAAAAAACCATATCCTGCGCCGGTAGCTGAAAAAAGACATCATCAGTCCTACGATGAGGATAATGGCACCGGTTGCGACATAGGGCGCGCCTGGGTCTTTGGCAACCTGGAGCCCCGTATAATAGCTCTCGTTGGCTTTCACGAACCGCATACGATAACCCTCTATCTTCTCGGCGCCGTGGAAGTCGGGGTACTTCTGGAGGTACAGGGAAGTACTCTGGAGCTTCTGCCCCTTGTACACGCCGACGAGTATGGTGGGGCCGAACCCCTGATAGTTGGGGGAATAGTCGAGGACTGCTATGGAGACATCTCCCTTTATAGGGTAGTGCTGATTACGGCCGAGCGACACGTCGTCTTCTTTATCGTTACCGTCCGTCAGGGCGATATCGAAGCCGCTCGCGCTCGCCGGCCCGTACGATGCCTGATATATCGTGATGCCCTTGTACGTCAGTGGCTGGTTAACATCGATGACCTTGTGTGCTATCTGCCGGTCGTCCCTCAGCAGGGTCAGGTCGCTTTTGTAGGCCTTGGGTATGCCTGAGCGGTAGAACTCGACATGAAACTTGTTGCACTTTATGGTGAAGGGGAGGGTCAGATCCCTATCGCCCCTCGTCGTCCTGACGATGTTCGTGGAGTCTCCGGGGACGAGGTTTACATAGGCATCGAAGCCCAGGAACGAGCCTATCAGGACACCGATGAAAATGATGATGAGGCTCAGGTGGGTAACATAGGGGCCGAACCTCGCTATCCGTCCTTTTTCAAGATACATAAAATCGCCTTCTGCCGCGGTAGTATGGACCGGCTCTTTGTATATCTCTTTCAGCCTGTCAGACAGTGAAGCGATCAGAGCGTCCCTTTTGCCCGTATACCCGATGGTTTGTCTTTCCTTGAATGCGCTTATCTTCTCCACCGGGATCCTGAGTTTTGGCTTTGATACCATCTTGACAATAGCCGGCAGTCTCTCAAAGCTGCATACGGCAACATTGATGATAAAGAGGATAAGGAGCAACTCGAACCACCACGAGTGGTACATATCGAATAGTTCGAAGAAATTGAGGAACCGATACGTGGACGAACCGTAATGCTGAATATATGCCTCGACGGGCAGTCCCTGCTGGATTACCGTCCCTATGATAGCGGTCGTCACAATCAGTATGATAAGTACTATTGCGAGCTTGACCGAGCTAAAGAACCTCCAGATCCTGTCCAACACCTTGTCCACAGCACTACCCTTTCCGTATGATGACTGAAAATGATACTATCCCACCTACATACATCAGCCGAATTTATACAGCGGCGTATCGCTTGTCAATGAAAAGTATTACGCACCCCTAAGAGAGGTGGTGCAGACCTGTGGAGGGGTCCAAGATCTGCACCGTTTAGTTGCGGAGGGGTTTATTATTCATCAACATGTATTGCAGTCTGTCCTGCGTTTTTTGCTCGCCACACAGACCCAGAAAAGCTTCTCTCTCGAGATCGAGCATGCTCTGTTCATCAATGATGGCACCCGGCGCTACGTCCCCGCCCGCTATAACATTGATGAGTCTCTTCGCTATGAACTCATCGTACTCACTAATATAACCACCAAGTCTCAAATTTCCAGCACCCAGCCTCAGGGTAGCGATCGCTTCCCTGCCGGCGACCGGGATATCGGTCCTCGGCCGCTGCTGCCTGAACCCCTCCCTCGCCATGGCAAGAACGGTCTGCTTCGCGTCGTAGATAAGGTTGTCCTTGTTCAGGGTGATCTGGTCCGCCGGGCTCAGGTAGCCGTACAGCTCGATGGCCTCCTTTGCGCTCATGGATACCTTCGACATACCGATGGTCTCAAAGGTATGCATGGCCGCCTTCATCGGATCCGGCCTGACGACATTATTTCCCAGCGCCCTGATGTACAGCTCCTTGGTGCCGCCTCCTCCGGGTATAACGCCCACCCCCAGCTCGACGAACCCCATATAGAGCTCAGCGTACGCCCGAATCCTGTGGGTATGCATCACGACCTCGCACCCCCCTCCGAGCGTCATATTGAACGGAGCGGCTACTATCGGTTTCGACGCGTACTTCATCCTCATGTTCACGTCCTGCAGGCCCCGTACGGACTTCTCGATGGAAGGCCAGTCCTTGTTCTGCGCTGCCATGAGTATCAGGAATATGTTCGCGCCCGCGCTGAAGGTCTCGCCCTCGTTGCCAAGCACCATCCCGACGACGTCGCGCCTCGATTCAAGCATGTCGACGCCGTTGTTGAGCATGGCGATAAGCTCGTCGTCGATGGCGTTCATCTTGGCATTGAACTCGGCACACAGTACCCCGTCGCCGATATCTATCAATCTTGCGCTCCCGTTCTCTACGACCACCCTGCCCTTCTTCTTCAGGTCATCGAGGGATACGACGTTGTCCCTCCGTACCACCGGCCTGTAGGTGCCGCTGTTGAAGTCGAAGTAGTACTTGTCTCCCTTTATATCGAGGTAGAACCTGCCGTATCCGCTGTCAAGCACCTTCCTGACATGCTCCGGTACCTTGATACCTTCCTTTTCCATCCTCTCCACAGTGCCTGCAACGCCTATCGCGTCCCATGTCTCGAACGGACCCAGCGCCCAGTTAAAGCCCCACTTCATCGCATTGTCCACGTTCACTATGTCGTCCGCTATCTCGGGGACCCTGCCCGCAGCGTAGACGAGGGTGTCCCTGGTCACTTTCCATGCAAATTTTGCCGCCCTGTCATCGCCGGTTACGAGGGACTTCATCTTGTCGGCAGGCGTCTCTGCGTTCTTCGCCATAGCGAGCGAGTCGTACTTGTACTTCTGTGTGTCCTTGTACTCCATCGTGCTGTAATCAAGCACCAGTTTCTTTTTACCTTTCTCGTCTTTTATCTTCTTATAGAACCCCTGCCCGGCCTTGTCTCCGAGCCAGCCCTGTTGTACCATCTTCTCGACAAACGCCGGCACCTTGAACACGTCCCTCTTCTCGTCGTTCGGCGTATTCTCGTAGACATTCTTCGAGACATGGTAGAGCGTATCAAGCCCAACGAGGTCGCCTGTGCCGAATGCGGCGCTCCCCGGTCTTCCCATCGGCTTGCCCACAATAGCGTCCACCTCGTCGATGCCGTAGCCGTCGTCCACCATAATCTTCATGGTATCGAGCATGGAGAACACGCCGACCCTGTTGGCGATGAAGTTCGGAGTGTCCTTCCCAAAAACGACGCCCTTCCCCAGCACGTTCTCCGCAAACTCCTTCATGAAGTCCACCATTGCCGGCATCGTGTCCTCGCCCACGATGAATTCGAGCAGCTTCATATACCGCACCGGATTGAAAAAATGGGTGATCATGAAATTCTGCTGGAAGTCCCTGCTCCTGCCGGCCGCCATATCTTTCAGCTTTATGCCCGATGTGTTCGAGCTTACGATGGAGCCCTGTCTTCTATGCGCATCGACCTGCTCAAAGACCTTCTTCTTTATATCGAGCCGCTCCGTGACAACCTCGATGATCCAGTCGGACTTCCCGATCAGATCGAGGTTATCTTCCATATTGCCCGGCGTTATGTACGAGAGGTCTCTCTGGGAGTAGATAAGGGCCGGCTTGCCCTTCCTGATATGCTCGATGCCAAAGAGTGCAAGCCTGTTCCTGACCTGGGGGTCCTTCAATGTGAGCCCGGCCTTCTTCTCGTCCTCGGTAATCTCCCGCGGGACTATGTCGAGCAGGTACGACGAAATGCCGGCGTTCGCGAGGTGCGCGGCGATGCCGGCCCCCATGACCCCGGATCCTATGATGGTCACCCTCTTTATCTGATAGTTCATGTGAATGCCTCCTCTCTCTTTACCGTTCGATGATCGTCGCTATGCCCTGCCCCCCGCCTATGCACATCGTGCCAAGGCCAACGTTCAGGTCCCGCCTGATCATCTCATAGAGGAGGGTCGTCAGTATCCGTACCCCGGAGGTGCCGAGGGGGTGACCGAGGGCGATAGCCCCGCCGTTCACGTTTACCTTGTCCGGATCAATGCCGAGCTCCTCCACGCAGGCAATGGACTGGGATGCAAACGCCTCGTTTATCTCGAAAAGCTGGACGTCCTTCACGGACATCTTCGCCCTCTCCAGCACGCGCCTCGTCGCGTATACGGGCCCCATACCCATTACCTCGGGCTCCAGTGCCCTGACGGCGGTTGCACGAACCTTTGCGAGTGGCTTGAGACCGAGCTCCTTCGCCTTCGATGACGACATCATGACCATTGCGCACGCGCCGTCGTTGATCGGGGACGAATTGCCTGCCGTGACTCTGCCCTTCGCCCTGAACACGGGCTTTAGCTTTGCGAGAGCATCCACCGTCGTATCAGCCCTGGGACATTCGTCCCTGTCCACGAGCGTCCACCCGTCCGCCAAACTGCCGCCGTTGTAGATCTCTATGTCGCCGGTCATCGTGTTCACCATCACCGGCACTATCTCCTCCTTGAACCGGCCAGCCGTCTGTGCAGCAACGGCCTTCCTATGAGAATTGTACGAGAAACTGTCGAGGCGCTCACGGCTGAGATCGTACTTTTTGCCGTATCTATCTATCACGTTCTCGGCAGTCTCGCCCATCGACACATACACGTTGGGCAACGCCGCCCCGTCACGCACGAACTTGATGTTGGGTGTCGGCTTATTGCTCGTCATCGGTATCATCGTCATACTCTCCGTCCCGCCGACGATAAACACATCGCCTGCACCGCCCATGATCTCGTACGTGGCCTTGTGCAGGGCCGTCATCGCGGAACCGCAGAATCTGTTTATCGTAGTGGCCGGGACCTCGATGGGCAAGCCGGCAAGGATACCCGCAACCCTTGCAACGTTCATGCCCTCCTCAGCCTCCGGGAAAGCAGAACCGCATATGATGTCTTCTATCTGGCCATAATCGAACGCGGGTAGTCTCTTCAAGGACGCTCTCATCGCTGCGGCAAACATATCGTCGGGCCTTGTCTTTGCAAAAAAGCCTTTCTTTGCCCTACCGATCGGCAGCCTCGCTGCTGAAACTATCACAGCGCTTCTTCCGCCATCCTTCATAGCATCCTCCCTAATGAATGATTATTCATTCATATAAAATCACAGACGTGTATACAAGTCAAGATATATTTTTAACTATATTTTTGCCTATTCCGCTATCTGCCTATCGTACCGAGCCCGGTCAGGGTAAGGTAAACGCTCACCGTGCTGAGCGACGGCGTCAGCGGCCTCTGGATGTACGATGCGTCTATGTTCCAGCAGTTTGCGCTCGTACCAAACCGTATACCATAGACACCTTGGATAAGCGTTCGGTTATAGAATGAATAGTTTGCACTGCCGTACAGGGACACATGGGGGGTCACTGCCAGATTGACGACTGCGTCGATGCCGCTTACCACGCCCCTGAGATAGGAATAGCCCAGCGCTACGTTGTCTCCCCTTAGATCGTTGGCGGATTCTATGACCGTGGTCTGGGTTAGGCTCAGGGTCGCTGGGTCTACAAGCATCTCTATGTTCGTGTTCAGGAAGTTCGGCGGCTGGAGTACCAGGTTGAGCTGGAGCGGCAAAAAAGGCTTCCGGCGATCGGTCGGACCGGTCAGCGGTCGGGCAGCCTCTATGAAATCATAGCCGGAGCTCAGGTCGAGCCTCCCTATGACAGGATACGATACCTTGTTCTCATAGGGCTTGACCTTGCCTATAAAGCTGTTCCGAATGCCCACGGTGATGTATCTCTCGTCGCGGGGACTGCTCTCGACCTCATCAAAGATATTAGGTTCATCGTCTTTCATGATGTGGTCCGCCGTTATGCTCACGAACGGCACCGCGATGTGTTTGACGGCCCGCAGAGCAGCGGCCTTTATCTTGAATACCTTCGACAGCTTCGTCGATACCTGGGCAGAGAGGTGGGCCGAGAGTATGCTGCCGGGCTTGTAGATACCGTAAGTCCCCGCATTATACAGATAGGCCCTGTACTGCGCCTCTGAATTGAAATAGACATAGTCGCCGATGGTGAACGGCAGATAGAGACCCGGGAGGAGTTCGTACCTCTGGCCTTTCGGGAGAGCTGGATTGCTACGCTCGAAGTTCTCAACATTGGTATTGCACTCGGCGTACAACGGTACCTTGGGCAGAATGCGCACCGGAAAATAGCTGATCGATCCGAACGGGAGCTGCTGAAGCGTATTGTCGTTGTTCGGCGCCCACATATCTTCGAGGTATATCAATGACGCGAGCGCGTCGGCGTCATCAAAGTTCTTCTGGAGCGTAAACTTCGATTCGACATACTCGACGGACGCCAGCTCGAGCAGGATGTCGAAGTCGTTGAGGTATTGCCTGTCGCTGTAATAGTTGAGCAGCCCCTTCGAGAAGACCCCTCCCACTATGTCCTGGTAATAGTGTGCGTACAGATAGTATCTGTCCCGCTTATACGGCAGAAAGAGCTCCTTGAAATACCTCGCACCGAACTCTCCGCTGTCTTTGATCGTATTGGCATACCTGAAGTCCCCCCCTACGCCAAGCCCTCTCCCGGTCATCGCATCGAACGTGAAGGTGGCATCCTTGTCCTGGGATATCGCCCAGAAATAAGGCAAAGAGATGGTGAACCCGTTAATGCCCGAGTACGTGTAGGTGGGCACGAGCAGCCCGGACGTTCTGTTCGTCTTTACGGGCACCCTGGCCCACGGCACATAGAGTATGGGTATGTCTTTAACCTTGAAGAAAGCATCCTTAATGGTGGCATACTCCCCAAGGGTCGCATCGATATAGCTTGCGCTGATGTCCCATGCCGGTTTTGTCAGGTCGCACTTGCACGTGGTAAGCTTGCCGTCTACGATGATGAAATGGACGTTCGACAATTTCCTGACGACCTTCCCGCTGATTGTATAGCTGCCGTTCTCGACGGATATGTAGCCGTTATGGATGACGCCGGTCTGGCTGGACAGATTCATCTCGAGCTTGTCCGCGCGAATGACCTCTTTCCCGACGGTCCAGTGTACGTTCCCCTGTGCGGAGATGTCGTAGGTCTTCGAGTTGAACATGATGCGATTGGCCGATACGACTGCGTCGCCTTTCGCTATCCTGACGTTTCCTTCTGCAACGTAAACGCCGGTCGCATCGTTATAGTTTACCTTGTTTGCACTGAATTTTATAACGCCGTTCTGCGTCAGGAGGGAAGACAGATCGATCGCCTGAGCATCTGATCCGACAAGAATCGAGAAAAGACATACTGTAACAAAAATGATGCCGCGCTGCATAGAGTGCAATTACCATATACCGATCAATTTATTCAATACAAAGTTAGCCCCTCACTCATGGTAATACCCTTTGCTGTAGTAATGCCTGTAATAATAACCCTTACCCCTATCGAGGTGGGTCAGGACGATGCCCGCTATCTTCGCATTGATCGCGGTGAGTGACCTGATGCCCCTCATGACCTGCTCTCTGGGATAGCCGCCCGCCTTCACGACGAACAGAACGCCATCGACCTGCGAAGATAATATCGCCGCGTCCGAGATGATGCCGACCGGCGGTGAGTCCACAACGACATAGTCGAATTCGCTCCTCAACATCTCCATAAATTCCTTTGACCGGGCAGTGTCAATGAGCTCTGCGAAATTGGGCGGTTGTCTGCCGGAAGTCAGGTAGTACAGCAAGCTTTGATCGCTTTGCCTGATCGCATCCGCTACGGACGGCTTCTCGTCAACGAGTAGTTCGGTATACCCTGGCTCTTTCTTGGCCGCAAACAGCGTGTGCACCGCCGGCTTCTTGACGTCCGCATCGAGCAGAAGGACCTTCGCGCCCGTAAGGGAAAGGAAGTACGCGAGACTCGCGGATATGGTTGTCTTCCCTTCGTTTTCCCCGGTGGACGTGATGAGCAACACCTTTCCGGCACTCTTTACGAAGGAGTACTTGAGATTAGTCCTGACGAGCCTGAGGGCCTCTGTATAGGCCTGGGATGATGCGCTATTCAGGACCCCTATCAGCTTATGCGGCTCGTTGAGCTTGAGCTCCTCGAGGAACGGCAGCGTTCCTATGATAGGATATCCGATAAAGCGTTCCACGTCCCCCTCCCCTTTAATGCTGCTGTCGAGTTGATCGGCAACGAGCGCCGACATCACACTGGTAACGGAGGATACCAAAAGGCCGAACAGCAGCCAGAACAGGAGCCCCCTGTTGGACCTGCCGGAAGGCCTGACGGCGTGCTCGATAATCGTGGCAGTGGGATAGCCGATCTCACCGAACACGTTCACCTCCTTCAGCTCCTTCGTCAACATGCTGTAGAGGTCCTTGCTGAGCTCTACGTCCCTGCTCAGCATGATATACTGGATGCGCTTCTTGTTAGCCTCCAGCATATCCTGCTTCATCGTGTTGATTCGCGTGCGCAGCGCCTCGATATCGCTCCTGAGCTGGATGACTGAAGGATACTTGTCCTTGTACTTCTGGAGCATATTGGTAAGTTTGATCTGTAGCGAGGTATAGTTTGTCTCGAGATCGGAGAGTGCCTTCGATGCTGCATTGTCATCCGGGGAACCGAGGAACGTGACGGATTCGCCGCTGTCCGAGCTTTGCTTCTCGACATACCGGATGAGCTTCATCTCCGATTCTTCCACCTTGTTCTTCAGGGAGGTGAGTTCCCCCTGTAGCCATAAAGTGACGTCGCCGATCCGCTTCTTCCGCTCCTCGTTCAGGAACCTTATATAGCCGTCCGCCACCGCATTGGCGGCCGTCGCAGCAAACGACGGGCTACGTGACTTCATCGAGATAATGAAGATTCTCGAGTCAGGAATCAGCTGGACGCTAAGCCCCCGGCCCAGCCTTCCGATCACAGCGCCGTACCCTTGCGTCTGCTCCCCGGCACTGAGCACCTGCCCGGCAAGCCTGAGCACGGGCTCGCTCCTCATAAGCTCGAGCTGCGTTTGAAAATAATAGGACTGAAGGCCCTGTCCCATGCTGTTTCCATTGAGGTTCGTATACTGCTCGGGCTCTATCAGGAGTTCTGCACTCGCCGTGTACTCCGGCGGCGTAACGACATAGGCTATGATGAGCATGAGCATCGTGGCGACAAACACGACAGCGACGAGCAGACGGCGCTGGTACAGGATATCGAGGTAGTATTTTATATCGCCCCTCGTCTCGGGCGCATGTACCGGCATTTAAAACAGGCTCTCCGGGACGATAACGAGGTCTGATGCCTGCACGCGCATGTCGTCCGTCATATCTCCCTTGCCCATGACGTCCCCCATCTTCAGGTGATAGACTTCCTTCTTGCCGTCCTTGTACCGCACCAGCATGACGCCGTTCTCTTTCGCGTAGTCCGTGAAGCCTCCCGCTTTCAGGATTGCATTCAGCACGGTATAGCCCTCGTGCAACTCGTAGGCGCCGGGCGATTTGACTTCTCCGACGACATAAAAGACATTCAGCCTCTTCTCATAGAAACGGCTCGTGATATTGCCCTTCTCCTCGCGGGAAACATACACGATATCGCCGTCCTTGATCAGGATGTTCTGGCTCAGGTCCCCGTCGACGAACAGCCTCGTGATGTCGACCCGAATGTGCTTCAGAGCCCCACCTTCGCGGCGCAGGATCGATACATTGTCGCCAGCGCTCGAGGTGGGACCGCCCGCCTTGAGCAGTATATCGAGCAGCCGGCTCTCGGTCGTGAGTGCGTATGTGCCGGGCTTCTCCACATCTCCGAGCACATAGACCTTGTGGCTCCTGTACTCCTCGATGGAGACAGAAACCTTGGGGTTGACCAGATAGTCCTTGCCGAGCCTCTTGGTGAGCAGATCCTCTACCTGTGAGGTGGTGTACCCTTCCACGCGGATATCACCGAGCAGTATGTTCTTTATCGTCCCGTCCTGCGAGACAGTAAAGTTTCCGGACAGGTCCTTCTCGCCGAAGACATCGATGTGCAGGACGTCCGAGGGACCGATACGGTATTCCCCCTGGGCGTGCAGATTGGATACGGTGACAGCAGTGACAAGCAATAGCGAGAGGATAAGCTTACAGAAACCCGGCCCTGATACCAGCGAGTATCCTGGAGTCCTGGTATTTTTTGATAGCGACATTTGAAGACTCTGGTCTTTCATCATAATAGTAATAGGTCGCGAATACCTCGGCCCATCGCGCAAACCTATAGTTCACCCCTATATCAAATCCGTAGGCATCTGTATAGTAATTCTCACCTGCGTACTTGAGCTTCAGGTACTGTGCCCCGAGGATGCCGGTCAGCCGCTCCGTAAGTCGATAGTTCGCCTCCAGCCCTCCGCCGATCTGATTGTACAGCCTGCCGAAGATATCGAACGACTTTGACCCGTTGACGTAAAGGTCGGTATCGAGCCTCTTCCCGGCTTTATAGTCTATCTTTGCAAGGTAGAGGTTTCCGTCCTGCGTGCCCTGGGTAAAACTGAGGGAGATATAACTGTATCTCGCGGTAAAGGAAAGCCTCGATCCATCGGAGACATCGAGCTCGAAATAGGGAAGCGTCTGGTTAATCGTGCCCAGTACCGGCGTGGCGAACTTCTGCGCTATGTACTCGAACCCCGGCTTCAGCCGCAGGTAGTGGCCAAGCCTGATCAGGGCATTGATCTGGGGCTCCTGGATATCGTAGGAGTATCCGAGCGTTCCCGGGAAGTACGTCTTTATATAGTCGTACCTGACATCCAGAGCGAAGCTCCGTACAATGGAGAACTCGTACTTGATATATGGGTTCAGATAATTGGCCTGCGTTATGTTCGTGACGGCGAACGTGGGGAGCCGCGGGGATATGGGTACCACGGTATATTGGTCCGACACCCCGAACACGAGGTGTCTCACCGGATAAAAGTTGATCGACGCATTAAGGTCGTTATAATAGGTATTGTACTGCGTAAATTTGCTATAGTCGAGATAGGTAAATGTATAATTGATATCGAAGTCCGCACCGAACCTGAACGGCAAAAACAGGTCGAGCGAGGGCTGAACATAGGCGATGTTGTCAGACTTGTTCGCGGCCTGTCCTCCTGCCTTCAGGACATTGGTGTCGTACGCATCGCTCAACGACAGGTATGCCCTGAGTAGCTTTTTGTTCCTGGAATGTGCATAGGCGCCCCGCGGCATGAGCATCGCGCCGCCCACGAAAAAAGCGCATAGTATCGCCCAAATATATCTTCTCACGATTCCCGCCTGACCCTCATCGATAGTCCTTGCCCACGATTATGGTAATGTTCCACTTGGCCGTCCCCATCTGAACAAGTTTGGGAGCCTTCTTGAGCATCCCTGCGATGGCCAGGGCCTGGTCATGGTACGCCGGCGTATAGTATATCACGCTCGACGGCACCGGGACCTTCTCCACGCTGACATTGACGACGTTGATCTTGTTCTTGATGAGCGTGATACCAATCAAGGCCGATACCCTGGGATTACCGCTCGCATTGAGGATGGATACCTTCGCCGGCGCGGTCGCCTGTACCACCTGCGATTTCTGCTCAGGCGGCCTTACCGACGCCACTTGCTGCCGTACGGGCTGTTGAACAGGGGCCACTGCCGGACGGAAAGCGGGATACACCGGACGGCTCGCCACAACGAGCCCGGACAGTATCGTGTTGGGATTATACCAGCACATCCCTCCGGACGTCTCCGCCCTCTGTCCTATACCAGAGTAGAGCGAGTCGAGCAGGCGCTCCACACCGTCCTGGACTACATCGGTCAGCGGCGTCGTCCCCATCGCGAGCAGACCAGAGGGGGCAAACTTCCCGCTTCCCTTCCAAATCGTCTGTCCGGTCGTCGTGTCGATCAGGGAGAGACTGAAGTCAGCTGCAGGCACCGCTCCCTCTGTCGGGAGTGCCGACGGCCGATATACATACCGCGTCACCCTGCCGGTTAACACCGCCTGAACACCCAGAATGATCCCTACACCAGCAGCGTCTTCCGGCGCTATGCCATGGGGCACGCGAATGTCCCTCTCTCCCAGCGCCCTTTCGACTTCCATCCTGTCCATCACATTGAAGCCGCCGCGCTGCATGAGTTCGATCGAGAGTATGTCCGATACCACGTCACCTGCCTGCGGATCCTGCGTCTCATTTTTTAGCGGCAATACGGCGATACAGCTCACGTTATTGACACTCTCGGATGGCAGGAGGAATTCCGAGGACACCGAAGACGCACACCCCGACACGACGATCAGGGCGATGGCTATGAGCTTTTCTGCTGACCTCACCGCATGACCTTTTCCCGGACCGCATCTGCAACGTCCTTTGCGACCGTGTACAACGACGTACCGGTCGATCCCTCTTTAACAAAAGAGCCCGCAAAAACGATGGTACCGGTATCGACGTTTACGATCCGTACATCCACGCCCGCGATCGGTATCGTCCTGCTCCCGTCATCGGCGAGTTCGTACCCATACTCAACCACGCTCCCGAACACCACATAGTTTACACCGAGTTCCCTTCCCACGATCTGGGCAATGGACCGATCAACAAACGCTAACCTCCCTCCCCCTGCGGCGACGAGGCGGCCCTTGAACTGGGCCGTCCCTACCATGCGGAAGATACCTGCTCTGGAAAAGGACTCAGAGATGTCGCTCGCGAAATCTTCACCCGCGTTCTGTGCTGCTGTAAGGTTCTGAAATGGCGCGACGGCTATACCCGATCCGCCGGGCACGGCAAAACCTTTCGGTGCGTACACGATTTCTCCTGCGAGCACCGGGCTGCCGTACAACAATAAAAAAATACACCCACCTAAAAGAATACTTCTCATCGTCTCCTCAAGGACTCCCTACTCCTCGAACGGTCGCATAGGACTGATGGACTCCTGATAGGTCCTGAGGACTGTCTGCGAAGGCAGCTTCGTCTTCTCGACAGGGGCTTGCTCAAGGGAGACCTTGCCCGCCGGCTTCTTCGTTATCTGCGCCATCAGGCCGTTGAGCGTCGCACTGGCGATGGTGTATGGCACGGGCTGATAGGCCATTCCCATGGTGAACCCCAACAGTCTCATGAGGGTAACACAAGCCTCCGAGGAGTCGTCGAGCTGATCGATAGCGAACAGGGACGGCATTTGCCCGGACAGAACCTTCAAATACGCAGTATGCGGCCCGGCTCCGAGGTTTATAGCCCGCAAGTTCAGAGGATTAGCGCCGTCAGCATTAAACGTATAAGGGACGACGATGGAGTTGTCCACCATGACATATCCCTTCGACGGGCCCTGAAATGTCAGGCTAAAACGTATAACAGGGTCGGACTGCAATTGAAAAGTGAATTCCCGTATATTCTGACCTACCCTGACGGCCGAAGGGATCTGGGCCCGGACAGGCAGTCTGTCGGCATCCTTCATGGAGATCGCCATCGTCCTTGCCTCGGCACCGTAGTCGAGCACTTTGTTTGCCATCCATCCCCCCTTGGGCTGGATGGCGTCCTGCGCAAAAGAGCTCAGGTACAGCGCGACTACCGAACCGCCACTCGGCACCGTAATGCTTAATCTGTGAATACCCCTCATCAATATGAAGGTGCCCAGGTCCTCGTAGTTGCCACCATAGGAAATAGAAGAGGCCACGGTCGGGTCGCTGTCCAGTGTGAACAGCACCGGGTTACCGGACACGTACACGATGAGGCGGTACCTGCCGCTATGTACCACGTTGACGTCGTACGTCAGCGTATCCGGCATGGTTCCGAGCCTCGTTGCATAATCACGGAGGTTCACGTTGATGAAGTTCCTGCCGGACAGCAGGTCGAAGTAATCCATCAGGGACGGCTGCGGCGGGATGCCTTTTTTCTCCCATCCACGCCCCCGGACAAGGGCGACAGCCCACGCGCCCTGGCTGACATACTGCACGGCTTGTGCTGTCGAAGCCGCTAAAAACACGTCTGCAAATATTAAAAGGATCGGCACTATCAGATGACGTACCTTCATGTATATACAAGTAATAGTAATTTTCACGACTGTCAAGCCATTTTTGCTTATAAAAACGCCTGTTGCAGCATACTGTCGATGGTGATAGAGATAACACTCAAGAGTGCACCATGAACATTATCGATACCCTGCTCTACGAACTGTACCCATGGTCGTACCTCATTATCGGCATAGGGGTGATGATAGAGAACGCAGGAGTCCCGATCCCCGGGGAGGCCATCATGATTGCGGCAGCCATACTCTCGGCATCGCACAAGCTGGATCCCTGTCTCGTTATCATCAGCGGGACGGCCGGCGCGGTGATCGGGGACAACATGGGCTACTGGATCGGACGGCTCGGGGGCAGGAAGCTCGTCGACTTTACCTTGCAGAAGATGCGGGTGCCCTGGATCTTCAACGGCGTCCGCTCCACGGAGCGGTTCTTCGCCAGGCACGGAGGCATGACCGTATTTTTTGCACGTTTCATAACCGGCGTAAGGATATTCGCCGGGCCGGTCGCCGGCGTGTCCCTGATGAACTTCGGGAAGTTTTTCCTGTACAATACACTCGGTGCCGTCATTTGGGCCAACACGATCGTACTCGGGATCATGTACCTGGGGACCGTTTACGCACAGTATATAAGGGACTACATGGACGCAGACATCGCGATCTATGGACTTTTATTCGTCGTGCTGTTATGGATCATTTCGAGAGTGATAAAAAAACTCAGGAGACCAAAGAGGTAAAGGTTGTAGACTATGCAGGAAAAAAGAAGAACGCACGGATTATTGGACTTTATAGGCGCCCTGTTCTCGGGCCGGTCCCGGCGCGAGGTGGACGCCGAGATTGAAAATCTTTTAGTGATTATAGAGAACCTCACCGGGAAGATGTTCAGGAACCACCACCTCGTGAAAAAAGCTCTGACGCACAAATCGTCGAAGATCGCCGACGAGCACAACAATTACGAGAGGATGGAGTTCCTCGGTGATGCGGTGCTCGGGCTCATCGTATCGGACATGCTTTATGCGTTCTACAAGGACGAGGACGAGGGCAGACTCACCTATTATAAAGACTCGCTCATCCAGATGAGAAGCCTGGCCGGGAAAGCGAGGGATCTCGGTTTGGGCGAGTATGTTCTCGTGGGCAGCAAGGAAAAGAGGAACGGTTTCTCGAAGAGCGACACCCTGCTCGGCGACATCTTCGAGTCTCTGATAGGCGCGATTTACCTGGACATGGGGTTCGATGCGGTGTTCAAGTTCATAAAGAGACTTTTCGAAAACGACATTCAGCACATCAAGGAGCGGCCTGAATGGGACTTCAAATCGAAGCTGAACAACATCGCGCAGGATATCTACAAGATGCCCCCTGACTACAAGATAGTAAACGAATACATGGTAAGCGGGGCGAGGGTATATAAGGTTGCGGTAGATCTCAACAGAAAGATCATAGCGTACGGTGAGGCGAGGAACAAGAAAGAGGCCGAGCAGAAGGCCGCGATGAAGGCGCTCGCCAAGTTAGAGCTACAGACACAGCACAACAGACATCATCGATAAGGATCCGGAAAGAGGAAGAAGCTCTTGTCAAAAACTTTCTCCTTATAAGAATCAACGAGGAGAGAGTGCCAAGTCTTATCGCCTCGTGTAGCGGCCCATGAGTTCCGTCCGTCCGACGATATGCCCCTGCATGGCCTTTTCCAGTACGGTCCTCTTTGAGTTACGGCTTATATGGATGACCGTGTCGAGTGCATACAGCCTGAAGATGTACCTGTGGGTACCCCCGGGAGGGCACGGACCTCCGTAGCCGTACCTCCTGAAATCGTTCATACCGCTGATTGCGCCGGTCGGGCTGGCGCCTTCCCGTATCATGCCGGTGTCCGGCTTTATATCCCAGAGAAGCCAGTGGGTCCATTCGCCACCCGGGGCGTCCGGGTCGACTACGATCAGCACGAGCGATCTTGTCCGGCGCGGGACACCTTGAATGACGAGCCCCGGGCTCGTGGCACTGCCGTCGCAGGTATACCTACGCGGTATCGGTCCGCCAGGAGAGAACGCCGGCGACGACAGCCTCAGTCCGTGTCCTTCCGCACGCACGTCATGGGCACCCATGAGCATACACGGGACAAGAAAGGCAGCAGCAGCGAAAGAGAGGGTACTCTTTACCCTCATGGATATTGCAACAGGGAAAAGGCTGGATACGGCTTTAACCTGTTCCTCCCCCTCAGACCGATCAGCTCAATGACGAACGCACATTCGACGATCTTTCCGCCCGCCTTCTTGACGAGCTCAATGACTGCGGAAGCGGTCCCGCCGGTCGCCAGGAGATCATCGACGACGAGTACCCTGTCTCCCCTTGTAACTGCGTCCCGGTGTAGCTCCACCTCGTCGATGCCGTACTCGAGCTTATAGCTTGCCCTGACCGTTCTGGAGGGCAGCTTGCCCTTCTTCCTCACGAGCACGATGCCCTTGCCGAGCTTGTATGCAAGTGCGGACCCAATTATAAAGCCCCTCGCATCGATGGCTACGACGGCATCGATATTCTTATCGATGTACCTGTTCCCCAGCATGTCTATCGTGTGCTGGAAGGCCCTTGCGTCCTTCAGCAGCGTGGTAATGTCGTAGAACAGTATGCCTTTCTTCGGGAAGTCCGGCACCTCTCGTATCGCCTTCTTCAGATCAAGCTCTTCCATGTCATACCTCCGTATTGGTAACAGAGACTGCGCCTCATGATATCGAGAAAATGGGAAGCGGTCTCTCCTCTCCTGATACCATCAAAATGTATAAAAATACACAAATCGTTAACAACGAGCAATCAGGGATTATAAAGCTTCTTCCTTATGAAGGCCACAGCCTCGTACAGCTCCCCGGCCTTCAGGACATACGATACAGCGATATACACTGCGACACCAAGCAGGATCGCGAGTAAAAGCAGCAACGAAAGCCTCGGTGCAGAGTAATGCGTATGGAGCAAAACGATCCCGCTGAAGCTTGCTGCTACGGTTAGCCCCATCACTGCGGACCCTGCACACGCCTTTACGAACGACCACACTATCGATCTCAGCCCTATGGTCCCGACCTTGCGCCATAGAGCATACAGCAGATAAAGGATGTTGAAGTAGGCGGACACGCTCGTTGCCAGAGCAAGCCCCCTGTACTCCATACCGTTCATCAGCCACGCGCTCAGCAGCAGGTTAATGACCACCGTAAAGCAGGCTATCACGACCGGCGTCCTGGCATCCTTCAGTGCGTAGAAGGCCTGCGTGACTACCCTCGAGAGCGCGACCGGCCACAGACCGATCGCGTAGAATACCAAGGCAGAAGAAACAGCAGCGGCGTCTGACAAGCTGAACGAGCCCCTGTGGAACAGCACCATGATTATCGGCCGCGCGAGGATGATCAGCCCCACGGTCGCCGGTAGGGTGACGAAGTTGAGAAGCCTCAGCGAAAACGCAAGCGAGTCCTTCAGTCGGGAGACACCTGCGGTCGCTGTGTCCCGGGACATGGCCGGGAGCACGGCGATGGCCAGCGATACAGCGAATATACCCTGCGGGAATTCGAACAGCCTCGAGGCATAGTAGAGGTAGGATATGCTACCGGTCTTGAGGAACGAGGCGAGTACATTGCTCACGAACACGTTGAGCTGGTACACCGCCGCACCGAACATCATAGGCAGGAACAGGAAGAGCGTCTCCCGCAGGGCCGGGTGCTTATAATCGAAGTTGAGAGAAAACATGAACCCCTTTTTACGCATCAGGAAAAGCTGAGGCACCAGCTCCAGCATGGCGCCCAGGATCACGCCGATAGCGACTATCAGGATTGCATGCCTGCCATGGTTCGCTACGAGGATAAAGGTTATGATAGAGATGTTCAGGATGATGGGCGACAGTGACGGTATGAAAAATCTCTTCAGGGAATTAAGCAAGCCCATGCACAACGCTGCAATGCTGATAAACAGAATGAATGGGAACATGATCCTGTTCAGGAGAACGGTGAGGTCGTACTTCCCGGGATTGGACTCAAAGCCAGGCGCAAACAGGTATACGAGCTGCTTCGAGAAGACCACGCCCAAAACCGCTATGACGACGAGCACGATCAGCAGGTACGTAAAAGTTATATCGGATACCTTTTTCGCCTCGATGGCGCCGTACTTTGCATGGTACGAAGTGAACACCGGCACGAAGGACGAGCTCATGGCGCCTTCGCCTACGAGCCTGCGAAGGAGGTTCGGTATCCTGAAGGCCACAAAGAAAGCGTCGGCTGACGTGACCGCGCCGAAGAAATAGGCAAAGCTGATGTCCCTTATCAGCCCGAGTATCCTGCTGACGAGGGTCATAATGCTTACCACACCCGCGCTTTTAGCAATGTCCTCTCTGCTGCCCATTATATCCCCTCAAGCGTCTTCGACAGCTCTACCAGCGCGTCAATGCTGGTGAGCTCCCGATCCATCATCAGGTGAATACTGCGGTATTCTATCCTCGATAGTCGTACCCGCGCCTTCAGGTAGTCTATCAGGCGTGCATCACGAAGCGCGAGTCTGTCCATGCTCAGCGTCTCTTCCGCGGCCTTCCTCAGGTCATCATCGCTGCCGAGCCCGTGTACGAGACTGGCGACCTCTGCCCGGAGTGCATCGCTGTCATAGAAGACGCTGTGGACCTTATTGATGATGAACCCTGCAAAGGTTATATCGAAGCCCTTCATGATGCTGTAGAAGTAGAGCGCCTCTTCGATCGCATCGTGAGTCGGCACGGTCACCATATAAAAATGCACTTTCTTCGACGAAAGCAGGGACTGGACGTCCTTCGCCCGCGCCCTGAAGCCGGCGTATAGCTCCTCGAACTCGCTGAAGAATGCTGCGAGTTCCTCCACTATCTCGAGGCCCACGTAGTTCTTCAGAAGTCGGACGACTCTCTGCGGCGCCCTGCCGAGAATGTTCAGTCCGAGCAGACTTATGTTCATGGACGGCCTTACGAGCCACTTCAGCACCCCGGAGCTAATCAACTGGATGAGCCTGTTCGGAGCCGTAAGGAAATTGATAGCGTGCCGTGCCGGGGGGGTATCGACCACGATCAGGTCATAGTCATACTCGTTCTTTATCTCGTACAGCTTCTCCATCGCCATATAGTCTTCTGAGCCTGCAAGCTCGCCGGACACGTACTGGTAATAGCTATTGTTCAATATGGCCTCAGCCTTCTGCGGTGACTTCGAGTACCTCCTGATGAGGTTGTTGAAGGTCGTCTTCGTCTCGAGAATCATGGCATCGAGCCTGCCCGGCACGACTGCGCTGTCCGGGTTCGGCAGGGGTATCTGCGTGGGTATGCCCTTGAGGGACTTGAGTCCCATGGACTGCGCCAGCCTCTTTGCCGGGTCGATAGTCAAAACGAGCGTCTTGCGGCCCTTCAGGGCCGCTGCGACACCTATCGCTGCTGAGACCGTGGTCTTCCCCACACCACCCGTGCCCACACACACGATGACCTCCGGCTGCGGCTTCATCCCCGTCCGCTCCTGCTGCCGGCTTGCCCGCGCCTCCCTGCCACCATCACTTCCATCGCTTTCTATCCCTTTGTGCCTCTGCCATAGTTTCTGACCAGAATTTCATACAGCCCCTTCCCTCTTCGCTCCGCTTTGCAATTAAGGGCTCGATACGCCTCGATCTCCTCGATATCATAGCCCTTGTAAAGTCCTCGTATGTACGGCGTGTTCGAGTTAGAGAGCATAACATAACACCCTTTACGATCTAAGTCCCTGAACACCTGCGACAGCTCTCCCTGGTCTTGTTCCGTAAAATCTCCTTTGCTGTATTTCGTAAAAGACGATGTAGTATTCAGGGGATAATAAGGCGGATCACAGTAAACGAAGTCACCGGGTTTAGCAAGTAATGCGGTCTTCTTATAATCCTGACACAGTATGCTTATATGGTTAGAACCAAGGTAATCAGATACGGCGAGGAGATTTCCCTTATCGAGTATCTTGGGTGTCTCGTAGTCTCCGAAGGGTACGTTGAATTCGCCTCTCGAATTCTCACGGTATAGCCCATTGAAACAGGTCCTGTTCAGGTAAATAAAGCGGCTTGCCCTCTGCACGGGAGACAACTGGTTCGGATTTTTTGATCTGGCTTTATAAAAGTATTCTTCCGTATTTTTGTGTCTCGTTAAGCTCGAAGCCACTGCATGGACGTTATCTCGTATGACAAGATACGCATTGATAATTTCAGGATTAATATCAGAAATGATGGCGCGTGTCGGAGCGAGTGCAAAAAGTAAGGCCCCGGCACCTACGAGGGGCTCTATATACGTATTATACTGCGGCGGGACATTCTTCAGAAGAATATCTATCAACTGTCTTTTCCCTCCTGCCCATTTCACGAATGGCCTTCCTCTCACCGTCCTTGACCGACCGTCCGGAGAGGTTTGTTTTGTGCCGTTATAGTCAACCATGATTGCCCCTTACAAAGTACAGCGTAAAATGAAAACGGACACTGTCCCTCAATTCCTCCCCCATCTCGTACCTCTGCGTTATCCCTCTTAGGCTAAGAGGGCTGGGTACCCAAGCGAAGCTTGGGTCGGAAGTTACGTCGCTGCAGTGCAGCGGCTTCCCGGCTTCCTTCAAAATCTGATAGGCAATGTCTTTGAATGAGTTCATGGGTTTAATAACTCTTTAATGAAAATGGTAGATGTCCCTCTTTTTCCCGTTCCCCCGATTTTCCAAATGTCCTATGTCAAGGGCTGATAATCATATAAAGTGCACCTCCTGAGCATACCAGGGTCATCATCTTTCTGATATGCTCATAGATAAAAAGACACAGACTCACTGACCACAGGAGGTGTCTTAATAACCATCGGA